>NZ_JBHSIU010000130.1:305066-961251 GCF_042653625.1 Dactylosporangium cerinum
CCGCCGCCGCCACCACCACCACCCCGCCGGCGGGGTGGCCGGGTGGTCCGCGCCGCGGTCGCCGCGCTCCTCGCCGGTGCGGTCGCGGCGGCGGTGCTCGTCGCCGCCAACGCCTCCGGCGGGCAGTCGCCGGTCGCCGCGACGTCAGCGCCGGCATCGGCGAGCCCGTCGCCGTCACCGACGCCGTCCCGGACGCCGACGACCCGCGAGACCATCGACACCACCCTCGCCACGCAGGACCGGGCCCTGCTCGCCGGCGACCTCGACGGCTACCTCGCGCCCGTCGACCCGGCGTTGCACGGCTGGTACCGGACCAGGTTCACGGCGCTGCGGACGCTCGGGCTGGCACTGTTCTCGTCGAGGGTCGCCGACGTGCCGGCGGCGCAGGCGGAAGGCCAGTGGAGCATGCTGGTGGAGTCCGCGTACTGCTTCGGCGCCGCCGACTGCCGCACCCAGCAGATCTTCGTGGAGTCCACCTGGACGGTCCGCGCGGGCCGGGCCGTGCTGACCGCGGCGAAACCGTCCACCGCGCCGTGGGACGCGACGGAGCTGCGGTTCGCCACCGGCCGGCGGGTCGTCGTGGCGGCCCCGGCGAAGTACGCGGGCAAGCTCGCCTCGACGCTCGCCGCCGCCGACCAGGGCGCCGACATCGCGGACCGGTTCTCGAAGTGGGGGACGCCGCCTGCGCACTACATCGTGTACCTGGCCGGCCCGGCCGAGTGGACCGGCTGGTTCAACGGCCACGACGACGACGCCGCCGACGCGTTCGCCCGCGGCGGTGAGGTCGTGTCCCGGGTGGACCGCGGCAGCTACGGGCAGAAGCAGCTGTTCGCGCACGAGTTCACGCACGTGGTGAGCCTCGGCCGGCGGTCCCGGGCGCAACAGGACTGGTGGCTGGTGGAGGGGCTCGCGGACTACGCCGCCGACCGGGACGGCTCGTACACGAAGGGACGGCTGCCGTACGTGCGGCGGTACGTGAAGCAGGCCGCTGGGACGGCTCGGTGACGCTCGGCCCGATCCCGGAAGGCTCCTCCGACGACGTCTGGCAGGCCCGGTACGGCATCGCGCTGCTCACCGTGTCCCGCCTCGCGCAGCGGTTCGGCGAGGCGGCGATGCTCGACTTCTTCGCCGCCGTGGTCCGCGATGGCGACCCACCGGAGAAGGCGGCCCAGTCCGTGCTGCACACCGACTGGGCCGCGGTCGCCGCCGACCTGGCCGCGCACGTGCGGGCCCGGGCGAAGTAGCCGGTCACCCGGCGGTGGCGGCGTTCGCCGGGGCGTGGGCGAGGACGGTCGCGGCGCCGACGGTCGCGGCGACCGCGATCACCGCGACCGCGCCCCAGCCGGGTCGCACGCCGTCGCCGAGCAGCGCGACCCCGACCACCGACGGCACCACGACCTCGACGATCCACAGCAGCGCCGTCACCGGACCCACCTGGCCGTGTTCGAGGGCGTGCGCGTAGAGCAGCATCCCCGTCACGCCGAACGCCACCAGGGCCCACACGAGGGGTTCGGTGGCCACCTGCCACGGGTCGCGCGGCCAGGTGACGGCGCTGGCGCACAGGGCGCCACCGCCGAACGCCAGCCCGGCGACGGCGCCGGTGACGTTCGGGGACGCCCACCGGGCCGCGACCCACCCGGCGACGGCGACCGGCACCGCGGCCACGGCCAGGCCGAGCCGGATCGCGGCCGGGGGCGGCCCCGGGTCCTGCGAGCCGGACGCGGCGGCCAGGGCCACCAGCGCGACGACGGTGACCGCCACGGCGGCGCCGTCCACCGCGCGCAGCCGCACGTCGAGGGCGAGCCGCGCGGTGACGGCGGTGACGGCCAGGGACCCGGCGAGGACCGCCTGCACCTGATACACCGGCAGCGTCCGCAACGCGGCCAGGGACAGCGCCCACGCGAGCAGGTCGAGGCCGACGCCGCCGACGTACGCGGGCTGGCGCAACGTGTGCAGCACCCCGGGGGAGCGGCGGGCGCCGGCGGCCTGCAGCACCGAGGAGATCCCGTAGCCGACCGCCGCGCAGACGGCGAGGGTGAGCGCGACGGCCGGCGAGAAGCTCACGGCTCGGTGTGCCCGAGCAGCCGGCCGATCACCGGCAGTTCGGTCACGCCCTCGGCGCCGGCGACCGCGAGCCCCTGCACCGGGGCGAGCTCGCTGCCGCTGAGCACGATGTACCGCGGGCGCCAGATCGGCCGGTACTTCTCGTTGTACCGCCACAACGACTCGATCTGCATGCTGTCGGAGAACCGGTGCAGCAGCTTGCGTTGCAGGTCGCTGAGCCGCCCCTCCCCGCGCTCCCCGGCCAGGACCCCGCGCATCACGGCGAAGTTGAGCCCGAGCCCCCACGAGCCCCACTCGCGCAGCTGCTGGATCGTCTCGACGATGATGAAGTCGGTGAGCCCGTTCGGCAGGTCCTCGGCGGTGCCGCGGCGCATCACGTCCAGGGACCAGCCGGCGATGTCCGCCGCCGGGGTCCAGTGGCAGAAGCCGCCGGGGCGCCCGTCCGGCCCGTGCGCGACGGCGAGCAGCAGCCCGGTGTCGCGCGGGTCGAACAGCCGCGACAGCGTCATCGAGAAGCCGCGTTCGACGTCGCCGTGGCGGCTCTGCGTCATCAGCTCCCGCAGCTGCCCGGCGAGGTCGTCGGGCAGCGCCGCCGGGTCGTAGAAGCGCACCGTGTAGCCGGCGCGGCCGACCCGGTTCCAGGCGCCACGCAGCCCCTTCATCGCCCGCCCGTCGAGGGTGAACGTGCCGCAGTCGACGATCGCCTCGTCGCCGAGGTACACCGGCCGCAGTCCGGCCGCCCGGTAGATCGGCAGCCAGCCGGCGGCGGCGCCGACGACGCTGATCGGCCAGCCGTGCCGGTCGGCGAACGCGGTGAACTCCGCCCACGCCGGCGCCCACTGCTCGGCCGGGCCGATCGGGTCGGGCGAGACCAGGCACACGCCGTCGCGGACCGCGTAGGCGACGACGCAGTCACCGGTGAAGAACCACGACTTGTCCTCGCGCAGCGCGAAGTAGGCCAGGGTGTCCCCGCCGTGCTCCGCCACGATCCGGCGGGCCCGCTCGAGGTCGGCGGCGTGCTCCGCGGGGCTCGGCGGGCGGTGCAGCCGCGGGCGGACCAGCAGCCAGCCGATGAGCAGCAGCAGGCTGAGCCCGGCCGCGTACAGCGCCGGTGCCAGCAGCGGCATCGTCGACGGCAGCGGGGTCACCCGGTCACCGATGAGCCGCCCGGCGACCGCGCGGGCGGTCTCCCCGGCGACGCCGCGCTCCCCGGCGACGAGCACCAGGACCGCCGACACCGCGGCGACCAGCAGCCCGCCGCCGAGCAGCGTCACCGCGGCGAGCCGGACCTGCCGGCTGTCGGGCCGGGTCGGGAACGCGGACCGGTGCCACAGCAGCCAACCGGCGACGGCGGCGGCGAGGACCGCCTCCTCCACGTCGATGCCCTTCAGCACGTGCAGGACCGCGGTCGCGGCCAGCAGCAGCACCGTGAGCGTCCAGGCGAGGCGGCGCCCCCGGCGCAGCCCCCATGCGAGCAGCAGCAGCGCCGTGCCCACGAACACCACCGTCGCCGCGGCCGCCTGCGGCACCTCCACCGGCAGCGCCTCCAGCAGCGCGGCGAGCCGCCCCCGCAGCGGGGTCGTCAGCGCCGACAGCAGGCTCAGGACCGCCACCGCGGCGACCGCCCACGCGGCGATCCGGCGGACCCGCTCGTCCCGGACCCGTTGCCGCAGCCCGTCCTGCGGCAGCGGCCACCCGGCCTCCCCGGGGATCGTCGCCACCACCTCCGGGGTGTCCGGCGCGGCGGCGGGCCGGCGGCGGGCGGCGAGCCGCTCCAGGCGGGTCGTCCCGCCGGCCGGGGACTCGGCGACGACGAGCCGCACCCTGACGTCTCTGACGTCCCGGTCGACGTCGAGCTCCACCCAGGAGCGGCGCAGCACCGCGGCGAACACCGGCGGCAGGAACCACCGGGCCGGCCGCGCCTCCACGCACCGCCCCCCGCAACCGCTGTTGGCGTAGAAGCCGCCGGGCACCGCCGCCAGCTCCGGCTGGTGCGTGTGCCCGGTGATCAGCCCGGCGAGCCCGTCGGCGCACAGTGCCGCGGCGACGGCCCGCGGCGGACCGTTGAGGTGCATGCCCCGGGGGCCGAGCCGGCTGCCGGCCATCGCGGCGTACACCAGGCGCGACGTCAGCACGGCCAGGGCCAGCAGCAGCGCCGCCTCGACGAGCAGCCCGATCCCGGCGACGGCCGTCCACTGCGGCAGCCGGCGCAACCCGGCGTGCTCCGACAGCAGGTGGACCAGCTCCGGCAGCCGCAGCAGCGCCGCGACGAGCAGCGGCAGCAGCAGCCACCAGGCGTGCACGCCGAGGCGCCGGTACACGAGCCGGGACGCGACGAACTGGCCGACGGCGTTCGGGTCGGCGATGGCGGCCAGGTCGGCCAGCAGGGGGCTGCGGCGCACCTCCGGCAGCACCTCCTGCACGATGTGCTGCCCCAGCGGCGAGTCCAGGGGGTTGCGCGGGTCGTGCAGCGCGTTGGCCGGGTCGAACGCGTGGCCGTGCTCGCACCGCACGATCCGGCGGCCGGCGGGGGCGTCCGGGTGCAGGCCGAAGTCCAGGTCCACCGACAGCGCGCACCGGGCGCCGATCCGGCGGGCGAAGGTGTCCGCGGATACGCGGTCCCAGGCGATCGGCGCGTCGTGGTTGCCGACGACCACGACGACGTGCCGGCCGGGTGCCGCGGCGAACTCCCGCAGGGCCCGGGTCAGGTCCGGGTGGGCGTCGAGGGCGGCCTCGACGGTGCCGCCAGGCTCGCCCCACAGCTCGACGACGTCGCCGTTGAGCACGACCGCGCCGGGCCCGTCCCACCGGGCGAGGCGGTCGACCAGGTCGCGTTCCAGGCGCGCGGACGCGGCCGTGGGGCGGGAGCCGAGGTGCAGGTCGCCGCAGACCAGGACGCGCGCACCGGTCGGCAGCGGCACGTCCAGGCGGTCGGGCACCTCCTCCTCGAGCGCCCGGGCCGCATCGTCCTCGGCCGCATCGTCCTCGGCCGCATCGTCCTCGGCCGCGTCGTCCTCGAGCGTGTCCTCCTCGACCGCCGTGGGTTCCGGTGCGGTCACGCCGGCAGGGTCAGGCAGGCGACCCGGGCGCCGGCGTCACCGGCGTCGGCCGGTCCGGTCTTCGTCGGCGTCGCGTGGATCACCAGCGACCGCGGCGGCTGGTCGAACGTCCACGGGTGGGTGGCGACCGCGGACCCCCGCCCGTCGGCACGGGTGGTGATGTCCAGCCAGACCTCGTTCTGCGGGTTGACGTAGGACGGGTTCGCCGGTGACGGCGGCGGCGGCGCCGAAGCGGACGCCTTCCCGGACGCCGATGAGGAGGCCGGCGCGGCGGCGGGCGTCGGCACGGGCTGGGACGGCGCGGACGGCGGGACCGGCGGGCGGTGGTGCTCGTAGTGCGGCCCCGCGTCCGCGCCGGTCGCGCCGCACGGGTTCATGTGCAGGTGGACGCCATAGCCGCGGTTCGGCAGCAGCCCGGCGACGGTGAACCAGACCCGGCTGTCCGCGGACGTCTGGGTGATGCTCACCGTGGCGACCGCGCCCGCGGGGACCAGCCCCTGGTCGTAGGTGACGGCGGTCGCGCCGGGAGCGTACGCGGCGAACGTGCCGGTCGCGGACGTCACCCGGGGCGACGGGGCGGGTGCCACGCTGCCGGCCGACCGGGAGCACCCGCCGGCCGTGACCACCAGCGGGGCGACGGACAGGAGCAGCAGAAGCTTGGTGACGCGGTGCATGTGCCCAGCGTGGTCCCGGGCACCGACCGCCGGGGTCCGGGCCGCGCCGCATCACCCGATTTTCGGCCCCGAGGGGGTACGGCACTACGCTGCGACGGATGGACACCGGGTGGACCACGTCGGACGTGTGGCTGCTGCGGTCGATCGCCGGCCGGGACGCGACGACCGGCGCCACGCTGCGCGGCGTCATCGGCACCGCCGACTACCTCAACCACGCGATCCCCACCGAGCCGGAGTTCACCGGCGCCGTCGACCGGCTGAGCGCCGCCGGTCTCGCCGGCTACGACGTGGCCGCCGGCCGGTTCTGGCTCACCCCCGACGGGCACGCGTCGCCGGCGCACCGCGGCACGTTCGCCGCAGCGACGGCAGCCCTGCCACCGGCCGTGCCGGTCCCGGCCCCGCTGACCCTGCCACCGGGCGTCTACGCCGCCGCCGTCGCGGAGCACCTGCACGGCTTCTCATGATCCGGAAGACCTTGTGTAGTCCTGACCACCCAAGGTCTTCCGGATCACGGAGACCCGTCAGCGGGGAACCAGCGGTACCGTCGCGCTGTGACGGACCTGCTCGAACGTGATCCACTGCTCGACGACCTCGCCGGCGCGCTCGCCGCGGCGGCGACGGCGGGCCGCGTGGTGCTCGTGGCGGGCGAGGCGGGCATCGGCAAGTCGGCGCTCGTGCGGCGGTTCAGCGAACGGCACGCCACCCGGGCCCGGTTCCTGTTCGGCGCCTGCGACCCGCTGCTCACCCCACGGGCACTGGGGCCGCTGCACGACGTCGGGCGGCGCACCGGCGGCACCCTCGCCGGGCTGCTCGCCGCCGGCGGCCCGCGTGAGCAGCTGTTCGCGGCACTGCTGGACGAGCTGGAGCGCAGCGACCGGCCGCCGGTCGTCGTCGTCGAGGACGCCCACTGGGCCGACGAGGCGACCCTGGACCTGCTGGTGTTCCTCGGGCGGCGGATCGCGCAGACGAAGGCGCTGCTCGTCGTCACCTACCGCGACGACGAACTGCCCGTCGACCATCCACTGAGGACGGTCATCGGGCTGCTGCCGGCGCCGGCGGTGCGCCGGGTCCAGGTGGAGCCGCTGTCGGAAGGGGCGGTGGCGGAGCTGGCGCGGCGGGCGGGCCGTCCCGCCGCCGGGCTGCGGGCGCTGACCGGCGGGAACCCGCTGCTGGTCACCGAGGTCCTCGCCGCAGACTCTGCCGGGGACCCTGGCGGGGTGCCGCTGACGGTCCGCGACCTGGCCCTGGCCCGCTACGCGGGGCTGGCGCCGGACGCGCGCGACGTGGTGCGGCTCGTCGCGGTCGTGCCGACGAGCACGGAGCTGTGGCTCCTCGACGGGGCACCGCCGGCGGCGGTCGAGGCGGCGCTGGCGGCGGGGCTGCTGGTCGCGGGGGAGGACACCGTCCGGTTCCGGCACGAACTGCTGCGCCGCGCCGTCGAGGACTCGCTGTCCGCCATGGCCCGCCGCGACCTCAACCGCCGGATCCTGCGGATCCTGGCCGGCGCCGGAACCGGCGGCGCGGGCGGCCTGCACCGAGCCGGAACGCACCGGGGCGTCGACGTGGCCCGCCTCGTCCACCACGCGCGGGAGGCCGGCGACACCGCCGCCGTGCTGCGGTACGCGCCCGAGGCGGCCCGGCAGGCGGCCGCGGTCGCCGCCCACCGCGAGGCCGTCGAGCACTACCGGGCCGTGCTGCCGCTCGCCGGCGGCATCCCGGACCGGGCCGAACTGCTCGAGGGGTACTCCGCCGAGTGCTACCTCTCGGGCCTGTCCGCCGAGGCGGTCACCGCCGGCCGGGAGGCCCTCGCGCTGCGGGAGGCCGCCGGGGACCTCGAACAGCTCGGCGACGGTCTGCGCCGGCTGTCCCGGCTGTACTGGTGGGACGGCAACCGGCCCGAAGCGGAGGCCGCCGCGGCCCGGGCGGTCACCGTCCTGGAGGCCGGGCCGGCCGGGCGCGGGCTGGCGATGGCGTACAGCAACCAGGCGCAGCTCGACATGCTCGCCAACCGGCTCGACGACGCCGCCGGCTGGGCCGGGCGGGCGATCGACCTCGCCCGGCGCCTCGAGGACCGGCAGACGCTGAGCCACGCCCTGACCAACATCGGCTCGGCCCGGATCCTCGGCGGGGACCCCGGCGGCCGCGCCGACCTCGAGGAGGCGTTCGCCGTCGCCGCCGGGCTCGAGGACGACGCCGCCCGGGCGTTGTGCAACCTCGGCACGATCAGCGCGGAGATGCGCGACTACCGGCACGCCCGCGCCGACCTGGACCGGGCGCTGGTGTTCGTGCGGGCGCACGAGCTCGCCGGGTACGTCCAGCACATCCTCGGCCACCGCGCCCGGGTCCGGCTCGAGCAGGGCGACTGGACCGGGGCGGAGCGCGACGCCCGGGAGGCCCTGGCGGAGCGGGTCGCCGGTGGGGCCAGGTTCGTCGACGCCCTGGTGCCGCTCGGGCTGCTGCAGGCCCGCCGCGGTGACCCGGCCGCGACCGCGACGTTGCGGGAGGCGGCCGAGCGCGGCTACGCCACCGTCGAACTGCAGTGGACCGCGCAGGTCGCGGCGGCCCGGGCCGAGCACGCCTGGCTGCGCGGCGCCGACGGCGAGATCGCCGGTGAGGCCGCCGGTCAGTACGAGCTCGCCGTGCGGGCCGGGCACCCGTGGTTCGCCGGGGAGCTGGCGTTCTGGCTGTGGCAGGCCGGTGCGCTGCCGAGCGTGCCGGACGTGGTGGCCGAGCCGTACCGGCTGCTGCTGACCGGCGACTGGCGGGGCGCCGCCGCGGCGTGGCGGGCGCTGGGCTGCCCGTATCAGGAGGCCCTGGCCCTGGCCGGCGGCGACGGGGCCGGGCTGGCCGCGCTGGCGCTGCTGGACGGGCTCGGCGCCCGGCAGGCGGCCCAGCGGGTCCGGCGCCGGCTGCGGGCCGGCGGCAACCCGAGGATCCCGCGCGGGCCGATCCGCGCCACCGCCGCGAACCCGGCCGGGCTCACCGCCCGGCAGGTCGAAGTCCTCGGCCTGCTCGCCGAGGAGCTCACCGACGCCGAGATCGCCGCGCGGCTGTCGCTGTCGGTGCGGACCGTCGGGCATCACGTGTCGGCGCTGCTGGCGAAGCTCGGCGCCGGGTCCCGCCACCAGGCCGTCTCGGCGGCCCGCAGGCTCGGCGTCGGGCCCGGCGGCGAATCCAAAGATGGGCAGTCCGAGGCCCACAACTAGGCAGCGATCCCGATCCCGGCGCCCCGGCCCCCGGCCTACCTTTCGCTGACCGGTCCACCCACGGACCGCGCGAGGAAGGGAAGGGCACATGGACACCGTCACCGTCAAACAGCGCCAGCAGGCCGCCTGGGCCGCCGGGGACTACGCGGCCGTCGGCACGCGGCTGCTGCTCACCGCCGAACTGCTCTGCGAGGCCGTCGACCTGCGCGCCGGCGAACAGGTGCTCGACGTCGCCTGCGGCAACGGCAACGCGAGCCTCGCCGCCGCCCGCCGGTTCTGCCAGGTCGTCGGCGTCGACTACGTCCCGGCGCTGCTGGACCGCGCCCGGCGGCGGGCCGAGGCCGAGGGGCTCGAGGCGACGTTCCAGGAGGGCGACGCGGAGGCCCTGCCGTTCCCGGACGCGTCGTTCGACGCGGTCCTGTCCACCTGCGGCGCCATGTTCGCCCCCGACCAGGAACGCACGGCCGCCGAGCTGCTGCGGGTCTGCCGTCCCGGCGGCCGGATCGGCATGGTCAACTGGACCCCGGACAGCTACGTCGCGGAGCTGTTCCGGGCCATCGGCCGGCAGGTGCCGCCGCCGGCCGGGCTGCGGCCGCCCGCGCAGTGGGGCGACGAGGCGCGGCTGCGCGAGCTGTTCGGCCCGGCCGTCGGCATCACCGCACCCCGGCGCGAGTTCCTGTGGCGGTACCCGTCGGCGGCGCACCAGGCAGCGTTCTTCGCCACGTTCTACGGGCCGGTCACCCGTACCCTCGCCGCCCTGGACGACCGGCACGCGGCCGAGCTGCGGGCGGAGATGGTCGAGATCGCGGAGCGGCACAACGTGGCCGGCGACGGCACCCTCGTGCTGCGGATGGACTACCTGGAGGCGGTGATCCGCAAACCCGCGGCCGGGTGACGCTACTTGCGGCCGACCGCGCCGTACATGGAGACCTCGTTCGGCGCGGGGTGCTCGGCGGCGGACGGGCGCCACTCGCTGATCGGCACGACGCCCGGGTCGACGAGCTCGAGGCCGTCGAAGAAGCGGGTGAACGTCGCCCCGTCCCGGGGCCACGCGTCGACCAGGCCCTTCGCCAGCATCTCGTCGTACATGGCGCCCACGTGCGGCGGGACGAAGTCCTTCGTGCCGTTCGTGGCCACCAGGTAGCTGCCGGCGGGCACGGCGGCGAGGAGGTCGGCGACGATCTCGCGGGCCCGCTCGTCGTCCTTGATGAAGTGCAGCACCGCGTAGAGCAGGATGCCCACCGGCTCGCGCAGGTCGAGCGTCGCGGCCAGCTCCGGCGCGCCGAGGATGCTCGACGGGTCGTTGAGGTCGGCGTCGACGTAGTTGGTGACGCCCTCCGGGGAGCCGATCATGAGCGCCCGGGCGTGCGCGAGGACCATCGGGTCGTTGTCGACGTACACCACCCTGGCCTGCGGGGTGATCGCCTGCGCGACCTCGTGCGTGTTGTCCGGCGCCGGCAGGCCGGTGCCGATGTCGAGGAACTGCCGGATGCCGGCCTCGCGGGTGAGATACCGGATCGTGCGGTTGTGGAAGGCGCGGCCCTCCTGCGCGGCGGTCCGGATCGCGGGATACGCGCCCGCGATGCGGTCGCCGGAGTCCCGGTCGACCTGGAAGTGGTCCTTGCCGCCGAGCCAGTAGTTCCACCGGCGGGCCGGGGACACGGTGGTGATGTCCAGCCGCGGGTCCTGCTGCGGGTGGTCGAGGTCGCTTGTCGGCACTGGGGAGCCTCCCGGCGAATCAGGATCCAGGTGGGGCGCCGCGGGTCGACGCAGCGACGCTCATCGTAGCGGCCACCGTCACTGCGTGTCCGGCCCGCCGCCGGCGGCGGGGCCGCCAGGTCCCGCCGCCGGCACGGACGTCCGGGTCAGTGCCTCGAGGGCCGCGGCCGGGTCGTCGGCGAAGCAGCGCACCGTGCGGACCTCGCAGATGGCGCCCAGCGGGCGGACGGCGGTGACCGGTCCGGTCAGCTCCAGCAGGAGGTTCGCCTGCGAGGACACCGCGACCGTGAGCGTGTCACCGTCGACGCGGATCGTGCCCTTCTCGGTGTACCCCCGGATCCGGCGCACCGCCGCGACCCGCTCCCGCGGGATCCGCAGGTCGAAGAAGGCGCCCGAGCGGATGCGCACCTCGGCCGCGGACACCACGTGCGGCCGGGTGACGCAGGCCGCGATGATCGCGAGGGCGAGGAGGATCGAGTACGCGTCGAGCACGATCAGCACCGCGCGCACGGCGACCGGTGCCCCGACGGACCGCAGCACGATCTCGATCACGATCAGTTCGACCACCATCGCGCCCAGGAAGACGACCAGAGCCGGGGCCTGCGCGCCGAAGTACGGCACCGGCACGGCACCCGGCGGGACCCCGTGGCGGCGGCGGGCGAGCCACAGCGCCAGGCTCACCATGCCCTTCGCGTCGAAGCCCATGATCCGCCGGACCTGGACGGGCACGAGGTGCTCGTAGGCGGCGCGGGCCGCGGCGCGCCGGTCGAGGCCGTGGCGGCGCCCGGCGCGGAACAGCCGCAGCAGCGTCACCGCCTCCAGCGCGAACACCGCGAGCACGAGCGCCTCGACGGCCGCGAGCAACGGGCGCGGCAGCGGCGCCCCCGCCACCAGCAGCACCACGAGCAGCAACTCGGCGGGGACGGCGGCGAACAGCGCGGCGCGGGCGGCTCGCAGCATCACGACCGCTCCCGCAGCACGTCGACGAGCCGCCGGAACACCTCGGCCTGCGCGGCGGACATCTCCCCGGCCATCGTGTCGATCCAGTGCTCGTTGCCGGCGCCGGTCATCGCCGCCGCCATGCCCTCGGGCAGGTGCGCCGCGAGGTCCTCGGCGAGCCCGGCGACCCGGGGGTCGGCGGGCTCGGCGTCGGCGAGGTCGTCGAGCCGGGCGTACAGCGCCCGCCCGCGGGCGACGGCGGCCGGCTCGGTCAGCGGCCGGAGCAGCTCCGCGAAGCCGGCCCGGGCCGCGCCGTCGGCGCCGGTGTCGACGAGCGTGAGCAGCTCCCGGTCCAGCGCGCCGAACGGCGAGTCGCCGGTGGGCAGGTCCCGCAGCACCGCGGCGAGGTCCGGGGACACCGTCGAGTCCGGGTGCAGGTCCGGGCCGGCGAGCAGCCCCGCGAGCCGCTCCCGCCGGGCGGCGATGGCCGCCTGCTGCCGGGCGAGGTCCGCGTCGAGGTCCTCCAGCACCTCCCGCAGCTCGCGGCCCTGGTCGTCGGCGAGCACGTCACGGATCTCGTCGAGGGACAGGCCGAGCTCGGCGAGCCGGCGCACCCGGGCGAGCGCGACGGCGTCGCGCAGCCGGTACTCCCGGTAGCCGTTGACGCGCCTGGCCGGCTCGGGCAGCAGGCCCAGGTGGTGGTAGTGGCGCACGGTGCGGGTGGACACCCCGACCAGCGCGGCGAGCTCACCGATCCGCATGGGTCCAGTAGAAACGTTGCCGCAGCGGCAAGGTCAAGCGGAACTTGTACTGTCGAGCGCATGATCGACGTCCTGGTGCTCGGCGGTGCGGGTGTCGACACCGTCGTGTCCGTGCCGGTCCTGCCCCTGCCACCGGCCGACAGCTACCTGGTGCCGGCGATCCTGACCCGGGCCGGGCAGACCGGCGACGGTGTCGCCCTCGGCCTGCACGCGCTCGGGTTGCGCACCTCCCACCTCGACGTGCTCGGCGACGACCCGGAGGGGCAGCTCGTCCGGGACCTGCACGAGCGGCACGGGGTCGCGTTCACCGCGGTGCCGACGCCCGCCGGCACCAAGCGGGCGGTGAACCTCGTCGACCCGCTCGGCCGGCGGCTGTCGCTGTACGACGGCAGCCGCCAGGACGAGTCCACCCTGTTCCCGGAGCGGCTGCTGCGCGACCTCGCCGGCCCGGCCCGGCACGTGCACGTCTCGATCACCCACCCGTGCCAGCACGCCCTCGACGTGCTCGCGGGCCTGCCGGTGACCGTGTCGACCGACCTGCACGACTGGGACGGGGTCAACGCCTACCACGAGCAGTTCGCCCGCGGCGCCGACGTGGTGTTCATGTCCGCGGCGGCGCTGCCCGACGTGCCGGCGACCCTGCGGCGGGTCCTGGCGATGGGCCGCCCCCGCGTCGCCGTGGCCACCGCCGGCGCCGAGGGCGCGTACCTGCTCACCCGGGACGCGCCGGACGTGCTGCCCGTGCCCGTCGCGGCGCTGCCCGCGCCCGCGGTGGACTCCAACGGCGCCGGCGACGCGTTCGTCTCCGGCTTCCTGTTCGGCTTCCTGACCGGCGCTGCCGCGCCCACCTGCGCCCGGTTCGGCGCGGTTGCCGGGGCGCACGCCTGCACCGTGCCCAGCACCCGGGTCGACCCTCTCAGCCGCGCGGACCTGCTCCAGCGCGCCGGCCAGTTCCCGTGATCCGGAAGACCTCGGGTACCCCTGGGTGCGCAAGGTCTTCCGGATCACGGAGTGGTTGACAGGGCCGGACGGCCCGACTTCGATAGGCGGACGGACCGGGAGAGGCGGGGCAGCGGTGGAGCTCGGCGTCGACCTCGGCACGTCCAGCACCGTGGCGTTCCTGCGCCGCGACGGGAGCCCGCCCGAGCCGGTCCTCTTCGACGGCGCGCCGCTGCTGCCGTCGGCGGTCTACGCCGGCGACGACGGCACCCTGCTCGTCGGCCGCGACGCCGTGCACGCCGCCCGCGCCCGGCCGGAACGCTTCGAAGGCAACCCGAAACGCCGCATCGACGACGGGTCCGTGCTGCTCGGCATGGAGGTGAGCGTCGAGGCACTGCTCGGCGCGCTGCTGCACCGGGTCGTCACCGAGGCGCGGCGCATCGGCGGTCAGGCGATCACCGGCGCCACCATCTGCCACCCGGCGGCGTGGGGTCCTGGGCGGCGGGCCACGCTGCTGCGGGCCGCGGCCGGCGCCGGACTGGACGGGGCGGTGCGGCTGGTCCCCGAGCCGGTCGCGGCCGCGGCGTTCCACCTGCGCCGGCACGGTCCCGGGTTCGCCGATCTCCTGGTGTACGACCTGGGCGCCGGCACCTTCGACGTCGCCGTCGTGCGGCACGCCCCGGACACCGCCACGGGCTCCGGTGCCGGGCGGATGGAGGTGCTGTGCAGCGCCGGGCTGGACGAGACCGGCGGGCAGGACGTCGACGCCGCGATCGTGGACCTGCTGCGCCGCCGGTCCGGGGCGCCCGAGCTGTGGGCGCGGCTGGACAACCCGGCCACCGTCGCCGACCGGGCCGCCCGCCGGCAGCTGTGGGACGACGTGCGCAACGCCAAGGAGATGCTGTCCCGGGCGAGCTCGGCGCTGCTGTACCTGCCGCTGCTGGACACCGACCAGATCCTCACCCGGGAGGACCTCGAGGCGCTCGCGGCGCCGCTCATCCAGCGCACGGTGGCCGCGGTCGCCGCGACCCTGGCCGAGTGCCCGGTGCCGCTGCGACCACTCGGCGCCGTCGTCCTCGTGGGCGGGGCCACCCGGATGCCGCTCGTGGCGACGATGCTGCACCGGGCCCTCGGCATCCCGCCGACGATCATCGACCAGCCGGAGCTGGTGGTGGCCGCCGGCAGCATCGACCCCATGGTGACCGGTGTCGTGCCCGCCGGTCCGCCGCCGGACGGGCAGCGCCCGATCGGCTGGGCGGGCCCCGCGCCCATCTCCGGCGGCGGGACGTCCGGCGCCGTGCCGTTCTCGCCGGTGCCGCTCTCCCCGGCCGCGCAGCAGTTCCCGCCCGCGCCGTTCACCCCGCCGCAGCCGGCCGGTCCGGTGCCGGTCTGGCATCCGGCCCAGCAGCCGCCGGTGGGGCAGCCGCCGGTGGGGCAGTGGTCCGCGCCGCCGCAGCAGCCGCCCTTGCCGCAGTGGCCCGCGCAGCAGCAGCCCATGCCGCCGGTTCCGCCGGGAGCGCCGCCGCCACCGGCGTGGCAGCCGCCCGGATGGCAGCAGCCCGGATGGCAGCACCAGCCCGTCCCACCACAGCAGCAGCCCGTCCCACCACAGCAGCAGTTCCTCCCACCGCATCAGCCCGCCGGATGGCCGCCGCCGCAGCAGTGGGCGCCGCCGGCGCACTGGCAGGGGCAGCAGGCGTGGCAGGTGCCGCGGCCGGACGGTCCGGTCTGGACGGCACCGCCCGGCTCGGACGGCACCGTGCTGCTCGACGTCGAGCTGATCGAGCTCGTCACCCCGGAGCGGCAGGGCGTCACGCTGCGCGGGAAGCTCTACGGCGGGGACGCGTTCGAGCACGTGTTCGCCGCCGACACCGACGGCCGGCTGCTCGTCTTCGACGACACGGCCGCGCTCGCCCGGTACGCGGCCCGGGACGGCTCCGACCGGCTCATCGCCACACCGCCGTGGCAGGTGCGCACCGACGGCGCCGACGAGCTGCGCTTCGACCTGGAGCTGCTGGTCGAGCACCTCAGCGGGCCGCCGCAGCGGTGGCTGCCGAGCTTCGTGTGCCGCTGCCGCGACCTGTGCGCCCAGCTCACCGTGTACCTGGAGCTGGACGCCGAGGACCTGCTCGGCGAGCACTCCACGATCGACCAGGTCGACGACATCCTGCGCCGGCACCTCGGCGAGGCCACCGCCGGCCGCGCCGCGCAACGCAAGCTCGCCCGAATCGACCAGGCGCAGGTGGTCGAGGACTGGACCGACCTCATCGCGCTGATCGAGCAGAGCACGGTCACCGTGACATAGCTGTCAATGCCTTTCGAAAGCTTCCGAAATTCGTTCCCGCGTCAGGGATCGGCGGTTATCAACAGAGCGCCCGCCCGTACCCCTGACGAAACGGAGCCCGGATGCGCTTCCGGAGACTGATCAACGCGAGTGTCCTGGCCGTCGTGGCGGTCGGCGCGCTGAGCACTGTCGCGGCGTCGGCGCACGACGCCCGGCCGCCGAAGCCGCAGGAGCAGACCCTGCGGTCCCTCGCCGCGCGGCACGGGCTGTACATCGGCACCGCGGTCGACGCCGCCGCGTACGCCGCCGACCCGACCTACAAGACGATGGTCGACGCGCAGTTCTCGACCGTCACCGCCGAGAACGCGATGAAGTGGGAGAGCCTCGAGCCGACCCGCGGCACGTACAACTGGGCCCCGGCCGACGCGCTGATCGACGCCGCCGTGCGCAACCGGCAGCTGGTGCGCGGCCACGTGCTGAGCTGGCACAGCCAGCTGCCGGGCTGGCTCACCGCCGGCATCACCGACGGCTCGATCGACGGCCCGCAGCTGCGGGCGTTGCTGAAGCGGCACATCACCGACGTGGTCACGCACTTCCGGGGCCGGATCTGGCAGTGGGACGTGGTCAACGAGGCGGTCAGCGACCCGTGGGAAACGCCCGGTGCGATCCACCTCGGTGGCGACGCCGGGTCGTTCAAGCAGCGGTTCGCCGACCTGCTCGGCCCCGGGTACCTCGCCGACGCGTTCCGCACCGCCCGGGCCGCCGACCCGAAGGCGCTGCTGTTCTACAACGACTACAACATCGAGGCGTTCGGCGACGGCGGCCCCGGCGACAAGACCCAGTTCGTCTACGACCTGGTCAAGCGGCTGCGGGCGGAGGGGGTGCCGGTCGACGGCGTCGGCAGCCAGGGGCACCTGAGCACGCAGTACGGCAACTACGACGTCTTCGCGGTGGCCGACGCGCTGCGCCGCTTCACCGACCTGGGCCTCGCGGTCGCGCTCACCGAGGTCGACGCGCGCAGCCTCACGAAGAACGCCGACGACCCCGCCGTGGCCGCGAACGGTGCCGACCTCAACGCCAGGGACCAGGCGGCGGCCTACAACTACCACGTGCTGCTGCAGGCGTGCCTGCTGAACCGGCGCTGCCTGTCGTTCACGGTGTGGGGCTTCACCGACAAGTACTCGTGGATCCCGAACTGGTTCAAGAACCCGCCGGAGGGCTCGGGCTGCCTGTGGGACGCCGCGTATCAGCCGAAGAAGGCGCTGCGCACCGTGCAGGGCGACCTGGCGGCGGCCGGCCCGCCGCTCGTGCAGACCCGCCTGCCGCAGGTGCAGGTGCCGCGGCGCTGATCGTCGCGGTCGAGGGTGCCGCTCCGCGGCGGCACCCTCGGTCCGGAGAGCGCTCTCTCAAGTTTGTCTTAGACTTTGATGAAGTCACCGCCGTGAGGTTGCGGCCGTGCGGCGCATCGGCGAGCTTGAGCGCATGACGCCCCACCCGACCGCCCGCCGGCGCCCGCGCCGCCGCACCCTCGCGATCATCGTGACGACCGCCGTCGTCGCCGCGCTGGGTGTCCTCGGCCTCACCAACGCCATGGCCGCGACCGCCGGCCCGATCACCGGCCTCGGCGGCAAGTGCGTCGACGTGGCCGGCGCCAACTCCGCCAACGGGACCGCGGTCCAGCTGTACACCTGCAACAACACCAACGCACAGCAGTGGACGGTCGAGTCCGACGGCAGCGTCCGCGCGCTGGGCAAGTGCCTGGACGTGACCGGCGGGTCCACCGCCGACGGGGCGAAGGTCCAGCTCTACGCCTGCAACGGCACCGGCGCGCAACGGTGGACGGCGAGCGCCGGCCGGCTGGTCAACCCGGGCTCCGGCAAG
Source organism: Dactylosporangium cerinum (assembly GCF_042653625.1). Lineage (NCBI taxonomy): Bacteria > Bacillati > Actinomycetota > Actinomycetes > Micromonosporales > Micromonosporaceae > Dactylosporangium > Dactylosporangium cerinum. The sequence continues at coordinate 322,593 of NZ_JBHSIU010000130.1, forward strand.
TGCCTCGACGCGAGCGGCAACAGCTCCGCCAACGGCACCCGGCTGCAGATCTGGGCCTGCACCGGCGGCGCCAACCAGGCCTGGAAACTGCCCGCCGGTGGACCGTCCGCGTCGCCGTCCTCCTCGCCCGCTTCGCCACCGCCCGCCGGGGCGAAGAAGAAGGGCGTCAGCACCTGGTCGTTCCCGGGGCTGTCCGCCGCCGTCACGAACGTCGGCGCCGGTTGGTACTACAACTGGTCGCCCAGCAACGACAGCATGCCCGCCGCCGCGGAGTTCGTGCCGATGATCTGGGGCGCCGCCTCGGTCACCGACGCGACCCTGGCCAAGGCGAAGAGCGAGGGCACGGTGCTGCTCGGCTTCAACGAGCCCGACCTCGCCGGGCAGGCCAACATGACCGTCGAGCAGGCCCTCTCGCTGTGGCCGCGACTGGAGGCGACCGGCATGCGCCTCGGCAGCCCGGCCGTCGCCTACGGCGGCAACACCCCCGGCGGCTGGCTCGACCGGTTCATGACCGGGGCGCGGCAGCAGCAGCGGCGGGTCGACTTCATCACGCTGCATTGGTACGGCTCCGACTTCAGCGCCGCCGCGGCCGGGCAGTTCGCCGGGTACCTCAAGGCCGTGCACGACCGGTACAACCTGCCGATCTGGGTCACCGAGTACGGCCTGATGAACTTCACCGGCACGCCGAAGTATCCGACGACCGCGCAGATCACCGCGTTCATCACGGCGACCACGGCGTCGATGCAGTCGACGGCCTGGGTGGAGCGGTACGCGTGGTTCTCGCTGCCTGCCGTCGGCGACTCCCTGCCGTACGGGCTGTACAAGGACGGCACGACACCGACGCCGGCCGGTGAGGCGTACCGGGCCGCGGGCTGACGTTTTGACGGCTTTGGGACGGCTTTTGGACGGCGCTCACTTGTCCATGGCAGTGAGCGCCGCCTCGAGGGCGTCCCCGGCCGCGACCCGGAGGTCGGGGACCACGCCGGTGCCCTCCCAGTTCTTCCCGGTGACGGCGTCCACGACGTGCGCCCGGGGCACGTGTGCCAGGACGGTCGGTGCGAGGCGGATCGGCAGCACGTGGTCGGCCGCGCCCGGCGTCACCTCGCCCACCACGTAGGCCCGTTCGCGGGCCTGCAGGTGATAGGCGAGGGCCTCGCCCGAGGAGAACGTGGCGCGGCTGACCAGGACGCAGGCCTCCTGCCGCAGCGCGCTGCCTGGCGGGCGGTCGGGCGTCCACCACTGCCGGCGCCGCTCCCGGTCGACGACCTCGGACAGCTGGACCGCCTCGTCGCCGAGGAGCCAGCCGGCGATCAGCGCGACCGTCGCCGGGTCGCCACCGCCGTTGGCCCGCAGGTCGAGCACGAGCCGCCGGGCGCCGCGGGCGAGGGTGAACGCGGCGTCGACGTACGGCTGAGCCAGGCCCACCTCGTCCAGGCCGTCGATCCGGATCAGGGCGGTGCCGTCCGCGAGGCGGCGCGCCTGCGACACCGACCCCGCGCGGGCCTGCACCGCCGCCGGGTCCTGCGGCGGCCACTGCCGGGCCTCGACGTCGGGCGGCGCGGTGCCGTCCGGCTCGAAGATCAGCGCCACGTGCCGGGAGACCGTCCAGGCGGCGTGTTCGACCTCCGCGCACAGCTCCGCGGTGACCGGCCGTTCGTCGGCGGCGTAGCGGGCCAGCACGGCGCCGAGAGAGTCGCGCCGGTCGCCGGCGGGCATGAGCCGGTCCAGCCAGGTGGCGAGCCGGACGGTGACATCGCGGACGGTGGCCATGGTCCGACGGTAGGCGTTGCGCCGCCGGATTCTCGGCCGCGCGGTTTCGCCGCTCGCGAACCCAGGCGGGTGAACCCCGGAAATCTGGTGTGGCGAAGCTAGATTTTCGTGGCTCAGCAGCGTAGCGTTTCAAAGGTCAAGAGAGACAGCAAACCATGCTGACGCATTCCGCCCCCTCCGAGGGCGAAGGGACAGAGCCGCGCGACTGGCTGCGACTCCGTTCAGCACGGATAGGGAATCGGCGAGAGGAAGGGGAGGGCTCACACCGTTGGATCGCCCGCTGTCGGCCGTTGCATCTGGTCGAGCGAGCACCGCAGTGTCCATCGAACGAGAGGTGGTCTTCGGTCTGGTCGATGCGATCCCCACGTCCCGCGCTGAACGTGGCGCCCGATGTGGACATGACAATCCGGCACTTGTGCTGGTAGATGGTGTTTAGACCCAAAACCCTGGGCCCCGGCGCACAAGCGCCGGGGCCCTCGACGCGGAGGTGACGTGGCACAGGAAGACCACCCCTTGGACGACGACGATTTCCCCGCCTACACCATGGGCCGGGCAGCCGCGATCATCGGCGTCTCGCACGACTTTCTCCGCCGGCTCGGTGAGCTCAAGCTGTTCACCCCGCTGCGCTCACCCGGCGGGCACCGGCGGTATTCCAGGCACCAGCTGCGGCTCGCGATCCGGGCCCGGGAACTGTGTGACCGCGGCACCCCCCTCGACGCCGCGTGCCGCATCATCAGCCTCGAGGACCAGTTGGAGGAGGCCCTGCGCATCAACCGGGAGCGGCTGACGGAGATCGACTAAGGTCGACCGCATGCGTGTGCTGTTCGTGTCCGCGCCGCTGCTGGGCCACGTGCTTCCACTCGTCCCGCTCGCCGAGGCGTTCCGGCGGGCCGGGCACGAGGTGCTCGTGGCCACCGCCGCCGACGCGCTCACCGCCGGGCGGGCGGTGAAGCTCCCCGTCACCGACGTCGCGCCGGACTTCTCCTTCGGCCGGATCGCCCGCCGGATGATGCTGCGCCACCCGTTGATCGCCCGTGCGGAGCTTGCCGGTGCGGCCGGAACCCGCGGCGTCGCACTGCTGTTCGGCGCCGTCAACGAGCGGCTCGTCGACGGTGTCGCGGCGGTCACCGACCGGTTCCGCCCCGACCTCGTGGTCCACGAGCCCCTCGCGGTCGCCGGCGCGGTGGCCGCCGCCCGGCGCGGCATCCCCGCCGTCCGCCACGAGAACAACCTCTTCGACGGCGCCGTCCTCGCGGCCGTGACGGCCGGCCCGGCGCTGCGCCGGCACCGCGTCGAGGCCCTGCCCGAGCCGGTCACCGCCGTGCAGATCGCGCCGCCCGAGCTGGTCGGTGAGCGCACCGGCACGCCGATGCGGCACCTGCCCGTCACGGTCGGCGGGACCGCCACGCCCTTCCCCGTGCGGGAGGGGCGGCCGCGGATCGCCGTGTCGCGCAGCACCGTCGACGGCCCCGGCAGCGGCGGCCTGATGCGCGCCGTCGTGGCCGTCGCCGGCGACGTGGACGCCGACATCCTGCTCGTCCGGCCCGAGCGGGGCCTGCCGGCCCGCCTGCCCGGCAACGTGTTCACCGCCGGTTGGGTGCCGCTGGACGCGCTGCTGCCGACCGTCGGCGCCGTCGTGCACCACGGCGGCGCTGGCACCGTCCTCGGCGCGCTCGCCGCCGGCGTCCCCCAGCTCGTCGTCCCCGGCCCCGGCGACCGCCGCCACAACGCCGGCGTGGTGGAGCGCTCCGGCGCCGGCTGGGCGATGTCCGCCGCCGCGATCACCGCCGACCAGCTGCACCGGCTGCTGTCCGACTACGGCCTGCGGATGACGGCCGGCCGCTTCCGCACGGGCATGGCCGCCCGCCCCCACCCCGACGAGGTCGCCGCCCACCTGGCCGCCATGGTGTAGCCGGCCCGGCGGGTCGTTGAGCCCGGCTGGGGCGGCGCATCAGGGGCGGTCGATCGGGGCGGGGCGTACGCTGCGGTCGTGGACCGGCTCGCCATCGACCTCGGCACCTCGAACACGGTCGCGGTGCTGCGCGGCGCGGACGGCCGGGTGCGGCCGGTGCTGTTCGACGGGCGGGAGCAGTTGCCGTCGGCGGTTCACGCCGGCACCGGCGGGGTCCTGGTCGCCGGGCTCGACGCGGAACGTCTCGCCCGGGCGGACCCGGCGGCGTTCGAACCCAACCCGAAGCGGCGGATCGACGACGGCACGGTGCTGCTCGGCGCGTACACCGTTGACGTCGCCGACGCGCTCGCCGCCGTGCTGACCGCGGTCGCCGACCACGCCGGTGTGGCCCGTCGCGGTGCCCTGACCGCCTCCGGTGGTGGTGCCGCCGGTTCCGCGAGTGGAGTCGCGGGCTCCGGTGGCGTCGCCGTCCCGGGTGGTCGTGCCGCAGAGGACGGCGACGTGGCCGGCGGTGCCGCCGTGGCGCCGGGTCCGGGGGCTGCGGCGCCGGGTCCGAGGTCTGTAACGCCTGGTTCGGAGTTTGCGGCACCGGGTCCGAGGTCCGTAGCGCCTGGTTCGGGGTTTGCGGCGCCTGGTCCGGGGTCGGTGGTGTTGACCGTTCCCGCCGGGTGGGGAGCGCCGCGGCGCGAGGTGCTTGCCGGGGCGGCCGCGCGGGCCGGGCTCGGCGTGGTCGAGTTCGTCAGCGAGCCGGTCGCCGCCGCCGCGTACTTCACCGGGGTGCACGGCCACGCGGTCCCGCCGGGCGGCGCGGTGCTCGTCGTCGACCTGGGGGCCGGCACCGCCGATCTGGCCGTGGTCCGCGACGGGCAGGTCGTGGCGCAGGGCGGCCTCGACGTCGGCGGGCTCGACGTGGACGCCGCGCTGGTCGGCGTCCTCGGCGACCTGGTCGGCGTGACTGCCCCCGACGTGTGGCACCGGCTGGCCGCACCGGTCACCGCCGCGGACCGCCGGGACCGGCTCCTGCTGTGGCAGGAGGTCAGGGCGGCCAAGGAGAGCCTCTCGCGGCTCAGCGTGGCGCCGGTGCACGTGCCGGGCTGCCCCTCCGATCCGCACCTGACCCGCGAGGAGCTCGAGAGCGTCGCCGCGCCGCTGCTGGCTCCGGTCGCCGACCTCGCCGCAACGCTGACCGCCGCCGCCCTGACCGCCGGACCCCCGAGCGCCGCCCTGACCACCGGTGTCCCGAGCGCCGCCCTGACCACCGGTGTCCCGGGCTCCGGCGACCCGAGCACAGGCACCCAGGACGCCGCCGTGAACGCCGGTGGCGGGGAGCTCGCCGCGGTGTTCCTGGTCGGTGGCGGCAGCCGCCTGCCGTTGCTCGCCCGGCTCCTGCACGCCCGGCTCGGGGTCGCGCCCACCACCGTCGAACGCCCGGAGACCGTCGTCGCCGAAGGCGCGCTGCACGCCGCGACGGCCGTGCCGCCGGCCCCGGAGCCCGCCGCGCCGCCCGCGGGCGGATCGGCGCCCGCGGCCCCGCGCACCCCGCTGCGGCGGCGGTGGCGGAGCCCGGCGACGGCGCTGCTGGTGCTGCTGTGCTTCGCGCTGCCGTTCGCGACCGTGTCCTGCGGGCTGCCCAGCGGCTACGGCCGGGCGAAGACCGGTGGGGCGACCGACTACACGGGGTTCGACCTCGCGACCGGTGGCGCCCCGGACGTCGGGCCGGCCGACCAGGTCCGCCCGCCCGGGGAGCAGCGCGAGGACCGGCTCGACCCGCAGCCGGCGTACGCCGCCACGCTGCTCCTGCTCGCCGCCATCGCCGCCGTGGCCGGCCTCGGCAGTGACCGCCGCCGCCGGACGGTGACCGCCGGTCTTGCCGCCCTGGCCGCGCTCACGCTCGTCGCCGGGCAGGCCGCCGTCACCGACCGGCTCAAGGCCGCCGTGCTCGCGCAGAGCCGCCCGCCGGACGGCAAGACCGTCGACGACGTGGTCGGCACCGGCACCGGCTTCTGGCTGTCGGTCACGCTCCTGACCGTGCTCGCCCTCGCCAACCTCGCCGCCCGCCGCGCACCCCGTGACCCGGACGGCGCGGTGCACCCGTGGCGGCGCCGGTTCAGGAGAAGCGGCCGCCGAACGGGTGGATGAGGCGGTTCATCCGGCGCTGTGACCGGATGTGCTCCAGGTAGGCATCCCACGACGCGGACCACACCGGGCCGAACGCCGCGATGAGGTTCCCGACCCGCAGCAGCTGCCGGCCCGACGCGCGGGTCACCCACCGCAGCACCGGCTCGGTCAGCACCGGCCGCAGGCCGGGGCTCCCGGCGTCGTGCATCAGGTGGAACGCGACCGCCGCGTGCCGCTCGTCGCCCGCCTTGCGCAGCAGCTCACTGAGCAGCGCGACGCAGTGCTCGACGATGCCCGGGTGCCGGCGCAGCACCGCGATCAGCTCCCGGGGCGGGGCGCTGCGGGCCAGGGCCGCGACCACGCCACCGGCGTGCAGGCACACCAGGCGGGCCGGCAGCTCCTCGATCTCGTGCAGCAGCGCGACGGTCGGGCCAGGTCCACCGGCCGGCCCGGCGGTCAGCCGCTGCACCACGGTGCGCAGCACCCGGTCGTCGGCGAGCAGCTGGAACAGCAGGCGGTGCCGGGGCACGAGCCGGGCGTCGACGAGCAGGTGCCCGATCTCCACGTCCTCGTCGATGAGCGGCGCGTCGCCGACGAGGCGCCCGACCAGGCCGTCCAGGACCGCCGGCGGCAGCACGACCCCGTCGGGCGCGAGGCTGCGGACCAGTCGCAGCTCGGCGGCGGTCGGCAGGGCGAGCGCCCACAGCGCCGCCGCGGTCGACAGGAACCGGTCGGGGTCGCCGGCCACCGCGGTCAGGTGCCGCTCGACGAGACCGGCCCGGTCTTCGCCGTGCAGGACCGCGCCGGCCAGGACCGCCTCGGCGAGCGGCGCCTCCAGGGAGTCGATGCGGGGCAGCAGCCACCGCCACCAGCCGGCGCCGACGTCGCGGCGCCGCCCCGGGACGGCCTTGACCCGGCGGGTCAGCTCGTCGACGAGGGCCTGCGCCAGCCGGTCACCGCACGGCCAGCGGTCCGGGTCGTAGCCGGCGCGCGGGTGGTCGGCCCAGAACTCGACGAGGTCGCGTCCCCGGTCGGCGAGGTCGGACAGCTGGACGTCCACGCCGAAACGGGACGCGACCCGCAGCAGCGCCTCGTACCCCTCCGGCGCCGGCCCGGCGTTGAGGGCGGCGAGCACGATCCGCCTGGCCGTGCCGGCGTCCGCGGCCGTCCACTCGCCGGCGGGCAGGGTGGGCAGCGGCCGGTCGCGGACCTCGGCGCGCAGCGCGGCGAAGTCGGCCTCGCCGCGCACGAGCGCCAGCCTGATCGCGGCCGCCGACCCGGGGACGGCGCCGTCGCCGCCGGCCGCGTCGAGCAGCTCCAGGACCGGCAGCGGCCACGTCGTGACCGATCCGGTGAACGTCGCGGCGACGGGCGCGGCGTACCGGTCGCGCAGGTCCGCGGGTCCGCTGCGCAGCCACCCGGCGACCGCCTCGGCGTGCCGCAGGTCCGGTTCGCGGTGCAGGACGGCGGCGAGGCCGAGCGCGGTGGCGGCCTCCGGCGCCGCCAGGCCGCACGCGGTGGCGACGTCGAGGGCCGCGACGACCGCTTCCGGGTCCTGCTCGAGGAACAGCCCGACCCACCGCAGGGCGTGCGCGGAGGGAGGCGCGTCGGGGTACGCGCCGGTCCGCAGGTCGAACACGTCCGGGCCGGTGACGGTGGCGGCGTCGTCCGGGTGCACGCCGACGACCGGCACGCCCGCGGTGGCGGGGTCGCCGGCGAAGATCTTGAAGCCGAGGGCGAGGGCCGCCGGGCGGGGCAGCAGCAGCGTCCCGGCGACCAGCCACTCGACGATCCGCGGGACCTCCGCGCCGACGAGCACTACAAGAGGCCCGTCCGGCGCCCCGGCGCGTTCCAGGGCGGACACCAGCGCCAGCAGCAGCGCGCCGCCGCCGGGTTGGCTGAGCACGCACTCCCGGACCCGGGACGGGGTCAGCGTGGTCGTCAGCGAATCACGCGCCACCGGGGCGCCGGCGGCCGAGTCCCAGAACGGGGCGCCGAACAGCTGGGCCGGGCGCAGCGGCCCGTAGTCGGCCGGGTCCGCGGTGACGATGCCGTGGGTGACGTGACTGCCCCCGCCGGTGTGCCGGCCGACCGTGGTCGCGTACGAGCCGTCGGCGGCCAGGTGCCCGAACGACGCCGGCGGCGGGTCACCGGCGGCCGGTGCCGGCGGCTCGTACAGCAGGAACGTGCGCACGACCGGCGCCGCAGCGGCTGGCCGCGCGATGTGGATGCGGGTCTCGATCCGGGGTGTGCCCGTCGCCGTGGGCCGCTCGTCGTCGTGCATGCCGCCGCTCCCATCCTGGCCGGACCGTGTCCGGCGCTCTCTGACGGACCGGCCGCCGCGGAGCGACGGACCGGCCGCCGCGGAGCGACGGATCGGCCGCCGCGGAGCGACGGATCAGCCGCGGGGAGAGCGGGGAGAGCGGGGATGACGGCGGGGCTACCGGTCCTCGACGATGGCGAGGACCGCGACCACGATCCGGGAGATCCGGTCCTGGTCGCGCAGGAGCCGCCCGACGTGCTCGCCGGCGGCGTCGCTGAGGTGCGGCGTGCCGTCCAGCGTGAGCCCGGCGCCGTCGCCGAACGCGACGTTGATGACCTCGGTGACCACGGTGCGCGGGTCCTCCCCGGCGAGCAGCCGGGTCCGCATCGCGGTCATCGCCAGGTGGGCCAGCTCCCGCATGTACAGGTCGTCGCGCTCGCCGACGTCGACCAGGTCCAGGGCGGGGCCGAACGTGTCCGGGCGCTCCGGCGCGAACCGGGGGACCGGCACGTGCTTGTGGCCGAGCGGACCTTCGACGTAGCGCTCGTACCACTCCCGCTTCGCTCGCATGACCCGCAGGACCGCCTCGATGTCGTGGCGGACGTCGACGTCTGCGGCCGGGTCCCAGTCGCCGGTGAACTGGCAGCGCAGCGCGGTCCAGCTGTCGACCGGCCACACGTGGGAGCCCGCGGTCGCCGGGTTGCCGACCCAGTTGAGCATCTGCACGGCGAGGTGGACCAGCCAGCGGTCGCCGCCGAGCCCGTCGACGAGCCACTTCGGGGCGCGCGGCCGCTGCAGGGCGCCGATCTCGCCGCGCCGGCGGCGGTGCCCGTTGACGGTCGCGGAGTTGATCAGGCCGCAGATCCAGGCGTCGAGGTTGTCGATGGGGGCGGTCGCCCGGCGTACGACGTCGTGGACGACTGCCTCGACGTCGTCGTGGAAGCGGTCCAGGCAGTCGTCGGCGAGGTGCCGCACGGACACGGCGCAGGCCGGGTGGCCGCGGCGGCGCTCCAGCCCCTGGGTCAGCCCGGTGTAGACGACCGGGTACACCACTGAATAGGCGCCGCCGGTCAGCCGCAGCCGCTGCGGTTCGTCGGCGTTGGCGACGGTCGTCGCGAGCGTCCCGAGCCTGGCCAGGCCGCGAACCTCATCGGCCGCCGTCGGACTGCGTCGAGGCATGACGATTCCCTTTCGACAATGTTCTGCGGCTGCGTGCAGCGGCTGCGTGACGCGGGCACGGATGATGCGTCGAATCGCCTTGTTGAACGCTCACGTCAGTCTGGCATTGCCGAATCCGGAGAGCACGGCACTATCCGGCGAATTGCGGGTCGATCGTACTGATGTGGATCGACTTTCCGGGTTGAGTCTTTCGTCGATCCGGTACCGGGACGGCAGGTGGAATGGAGCCGGCGGCCCATTCGGGAACGGGCGGGCCGCGCCGGCCCGGCGGCATCGTCCGTCAGATACCTCCGGGTCGTGCGCCCACGCCCCGTGGCCACAGCGTGGAGGTCGATGTCATGTGCAGTCCCACCAGACCGGACCGCCCTGACGCCGCCGCGCGCCGGCTTCCGGCGACGGTCGACCGTCCGGGCGCGGGTCTGGGAGCATAGGCGCATGGCCACTCCTGCCACGGAACCGCCGGCTGACCGGATCGCCGAGCTGCTGCACCGGGAGCTGCGCACCGCACGGTCGGCCGCGATGGACGAGGGGACCAGCCCCGACGAGATCACCGCGGACCTGACCGAGCGGGTCCGCCGGCTGCGCCGCCTCAACGACGCCGGCTGGCGGCCCGGGACCACCCCGCCGGACGGCGAGGCACGCGACGCCGCCGGCGACACCCGCCCTGGCGGCCCCGCCGCATCCTGAGCGGCCCCGCATCTGACAGGCCGCATCCTGACAGGCCGCCGCCGGCCTGGTTCCCAGCGAATTCAGAGCAAACGCCCGCGGTCCCGCACGAGTCCCGGCCATCGGCCGGTGTGACCGGCGCTGACCTGCGACGATGTCGCCGATGCCGGGACCGGGGAGAACCGGACCGGGTCCAGCCTTGATCAAGACCTTGGGACCGGCCTCTACACTCCACATGAATTTTCCGGTGCAACCGCGGCGGTGGTCGGCAGGGGTTGTGCTGATCTGCGACCCTTTTCGCGGTGGGCGCAGTGCATGGCGGCCCGCTGGAAACGTCCGGACCGTATTTGTGCAGCGGGAGATCCCCGCGGAGCGAGTTGGAGGAGTTCGTGGGAGTCAGCCTCAGCAAGGGCGGCAACGTCAGCCTGACCAAGCAGGCGCCCGGTCTGACGGCCGTCACGGTCGGTCTGGGCTGGGACGTCCGGACCACGACCGGGGCCGAGTTCGACCTGGACGCGAGCGCGATCATCTGCGGCGAGTCGGGCAAGGCCATCTCGGACCAGCACTTCGTGTTCTTCAACAACCTGACGTCGCCGGACGGCACGGTCAAGCACCTCGGTGACAACCTGACCGGCGAGGGCGAGGGCGACGACGAGCAGGTCAACGTCGATCTGGCGGGCACCGCCGCCGACGTGACCAAGATTGCCTTCCTGGTGTCGATCTACGACGCCGAGACCCGCAGCCAGTCCTTCGGCCAGGTGTCCAACGCCTACATCCGGGTCGTGGACCAGGCCAGCGGCGCGGAGCTCACGCGCTACGACCTGTCGGAGGACGCGTCGACCGAGACCGCCATGGTGTTCGGCGAGCTGTACCGCAACGGCGGCGAGTGGAAGTTCCGCGCCGTCGGTCAGGGCTACGCGTCCGGCCTCGCCGGGATCGCCCGCGACTTCGGGGTGAACGTCTGAAACACGCTGTTCATCACACTATGCGATAACGCTTCGTATTTTGTGATCAGAGCATCCTCGCCGCGGGTCGCCCATCCATCCGGACGGACGGCCCGCGGTCCCGTACCCGCCCAGAAACTACCTGCCGCAACCGCGGCCTCACGATGTTCAACCAGGTTGATCACCGTCTATCTGGTGAACCGGGGCACACTGGCGGAGTCCGTGTTCCCGCACACCGCATCCCCGCCCGGGTCAGAGAAGAAAGGACACCGAGTGCGCTACTTCTCCCACCTGGTCGGGATGTCCGTCGACGCGCTGTTCCATCGGCTGCCGACGGAGTTCTCCCAGGACAGTCCGGCCGAGACCCTCGCGATGGCGCTCGGCGCGACGCTCTACTCGCCGGCCGTGCGGCCGCGGCTGGCCGAGGACATCGTGCGCTGCCACGCCGAGGGCGTGATGAGCATGGTCGGCTGCCTGGAGGACTCGATCCGCGACAGCGAGGTCGACGAGGCCGAGCTCAACCTGGCCGATCAACTGCGCCGGCTCGCGCGGATGGAGGCCGGCGGCCCGCTGGTCTTCGTGCGGGTCCGCAACCCCGACCAGATCTACCGGCTGGCTGACCGGCTCGGCGACGACCTGCGGATCCTCAGCGGGTTCGTGCTGCCGAAGTTCCGCCCCGACGAGTCCGGCCAGGCGGGGCTGAAGGCGGTCCGGGAGATCGCCGACGGCAGCGGGCTGCCACTGTACGTGATGCCGGTGCTGGAGACCCCGGAGATCGCGTACGCGGAGACCCGGATGCCGACCTTGCTCGCCGTCCGTGACATGCTCGACAGCAACCGCGACCGGGTCCTGGCAGTGAGGGTCGGCGCGACCGATCTGAGCAGCATCTACGCCCTGCGCCGGACAGCGGAGCTGACCGCGTGGGACGTCAACGTGGTGGCCGGGATCCTGACCGACATCGTCAACGTGTTGCGACGGGGCGGTAAGGGGTATGAGGTGACGGGTCCGGTGTGGGAGTACTTCTCCGGCGGGGAGCGGGTGCTCAAGCCCCAGCTGCGGGTCACGCCGTTCGAGGACCACGACCCCATGCTGCGCACGAAGCTGGTGCGCCAGTCCCTCGACGGCCTGATCCGCGAGATCGTGCTGGACAAGGCCAACGGCATGGTCGGCAAGACCGTCATCCACCCCAGCCACGCGGCGGCGGTGCACGCGCTCAGCGTCGTCAGCCACGAGGAGTACTGCGACGCCAAGGCGATCTGCGAGGACTACGCGGGCGACGGGGGCGGCGGCGTCCTGCGCAGCGTCTACATGAACAAGATGAACGAGGTGCGGCCGCACCTGTCCTGGGCGGAGCGGACCCTGGTGCGCGCCGAGATCTTCGGGGTGGCCGCGGAGGGCCTCGGGTTCGTGGACTTCCTCGACGCCTCCGTCAGCAGGGAGCAGGTCGCGTGAGCATGCCGATCTGGCCGGGCACCTGGGTCACCGAGCGTCTCGGGGTGCGCCTCGTCGACGCCGGCGGGGGTCCCTGGGTCGCCGACCTGGCGGGGCTCGCGGTCCGGCGCAACCCGCGCCGCGCGCACCTGGTGGTGTCGCCGGTCCTGGGCAAGCACGTGCCGGCCGACCCGCGCACCATCTACGCCGCCGGCCGGCTGCTCGGCCTGCGGGCCGCCGCGGTCCTCGGCGCCGACGTCCCCGAGGACGACTGGGAGACCCTGGACTTCCAGGAGGTCAAGCTGCCCGCCGGGCCGCCCCTCGTCGTCGGGTACGCCGAGACGGCCACCTCCCTCGGGCACGTCGTCGCCGACAGTTACGCCGACGCCGACTACCTGCACTCCACCCGGCGCTCCGTGCCCGGCGTGGCGCTGCTCGGCCGGTTCGACGAGGCGCACAGCCACGCCACCGAGCACCTGCTCCTGCCCGCCGACCCGGCCTGGCTGGACCGGGACAGCCCGCTGATCCTCGTCGACGACGAGCTGACCACCGGGCGCACCGCCGAGGCCACGATCCGTGAGCTGCACGCGGTCCGGCCGCGCGAGCGGTACGTCGTCGCGGCGCTGCTCGACCTGCGCACCGCCGCCGACCGGACCGGCTTCGCGGCGCTCGGCGAGGAGCTGGGCGCCCGCATCGACGTGGTGTCCCTCGCCGCCGGGGAGGTCGAACTGCCGGAAGGCGTCCTGGAGCGCAGCCGGGACCTGGTGGCGTCGCTGGACGTACCCGGGACCACCGGGACCACCGGATCTGCGCCGGTGACCAGGATCGACGCGGACTGGCCCGCGGGGCTGCCGGAGGGTGGCCGGCACGGGTTCGCCGCCGCGCACCGGCCGGAGCTCCTCGAGGTCGCCGACCGGCTCGCCGGGACGGTCGCCGGCGGGCTGCCGGGCGGCGTGAGCGTGCTGGTCCTGGGCAGCGAGGAGCTGATGTACGCGCCGCTGCTGCTGGCCCGTGCCCTGGCCGGGCTGCGGCCGGGCCCGGTCCGATTCTCCTCCACGACCCGCTCGCCGGTGCTGCCGGTCGACGCGCCCGGCTACGCGATCCGCACCAGGCTGACGTTCCCGGCGCACGACGGCGTGGACACGGACAAGCCCAGGTTCGCGTACAACGTGGCCGCACCCGGAAGCGGACCAGGCTTCGACCGGATCGTGCTGGTCGTCGACCGCGCCGGCGACACCCCCGCGCTGTGGGGAGCCGGGGGGCTGGTGGCGGCGCTGCGCGGAGTCTGCGAAGGTGTCACGGTCGTGGTCGTCCCGGACCTCCGGCCGGAACAGGATCCGCAGGAAGGAAGCCGGTGAACTCCGCAGCACCCTCAGCACCCCCACCACCGCTGTACGGCCCGGAGTTTTCCTCCTACGCCGCGGCCGAGGTGAGCTGGCTGCTGACCGACCTCTCGCACGTCGCCCTGGAGGCGCCGGCGGCGGAGCGCGAGGCGATGATGCAGGCGAAGGCCGGCCACTACGCCGAGTCCCTGCCGATCGAGTATCAGCCGACACCGGAATACCTCGAGCTGTTCCACGAGGCCCTCGCCGCGTCGGCGGAGCGGGTCGCGCACGCCGTCGGCGTCGTCACCGAGCTGGTGCTCGAAGCCAGGTCGGCCAGCCGGGAGGCACCGGTGCTGGTCTCCCTGGCGCGGGCCGGCACGCCGGTCGGGATCCTCATGCGCCGGTGGGCGCAGTTCGCGCACGGCCTGCAGCTGCCGCATTACGCTGTGTCGATTGTCCGGGGTCGCGGCATCGACGGCGAGGCGATGCGGCACCTGGCCCGCCACCACGACCCGGCGCGGGTCATGTTCGTCGACGGCTGGACCGGCAAGGGCGCGATCTGCCGCGAACTGACCGAGGCCCTCGCGGGGACCCCCTTCGATCCGACCCTGGCGGTCCTCGCCGACCCCGGCGGCTGCACCGGGATCTTCGGCACCCGCGACGACTTCCTCATCCCGTCGGCCTGCCTCAACTCGACGGTGTCGGGCCTGGTGTCGCGCACGGTGCTCAACGACCGGTACATCGGCCCCGGCCAGTTCCACGGCGCGAAGTTCTACCGGGAGCTTTCCCCCGGCGACGTGTCGGGGCTGTTCCTGGACACGGTCGAGGCCTGTTTCCCGGCGGTCGCCGCCCGGGTCGCCGCCGACTGGCCGGTCCTCGCGGCCACCGACCGCACCCCCGACTGGAGCGGCTGGAACATCGCGGTCCGGCTCGCGGGGGAGTACGGCCTCGACGACATCAACCTGCTCAAGCCCGGCGTGGGCGAGACGACCAGGGTGCTGCTGCGGCGCTCGCCGTGGCGGGTGCTGATCCGCCCCGACGCCCGCGCCGAGCTCAGCCACATCCTGCTGCTGGCCAAGGACACCGGCGTGCCGGTCGACGAGATCGCCGACCTGCCGTATGCCTGTGTCGGCCTGATCCGGCCGAAGGGGGGTGCCGTGCAATGACGACCGTCGTTGCCACCGACCTCGACGGGACCGTGATCTTCTCCGAGAAGGCGATGTCGCACGGCCCGGTCCGGCCGGCGGACGAGGACCTGGTGCCCGTCGACGTCGACGGCGAGCGGATCTACGCCTACATGACGACGCGGGTGGTCCGGCAGTGGACCGGCCTCGCGGACGCCGGGGTCGTCGTGCCCGCCACGACCCGCTCGGTCGAGCAGTACCAACGGCTGCGCCTGCCCGGGCAGCGGCCCGCCGCGGCGGTCGTCTGCAACGGCGCCCGCCTCCTCGTCGACGGCGGGTCCGACGCCGGCTGGGAACGGCAGGTGCGGCGGCGCCTCGCCGAAGGCGGCGCGACCTTCGACACCGTGTGGCAGGAGGCGCAGCGCTGGCGCGACCAGCGCGGCTTCGACGCGGTCCGCTCGGTCGAGGACTTCTTCATCTACCTGACCGTCGTGCGGCGCGAGCCGTGGCTGGAGGCGTTCGCCGACGAGGCCGCCGAGTGGGGACGGATCAACGGCTGGCGGGTCTCGCTTCAGGGCCGGAAGCTGTATCTTCTGCCCACCGGCCTGGACAAGGCCGCCGCGGTGGCGCATGCCGCCGAGCGGCTGGGCGCGGACCGGGTCGTCGCCGGCGGGGACTCCCTGCTCGACGCCGACATGCTCCGGGAGGCGCACGCGGCGATCCGACCGGCGCACGGGGAGCTGCACCTCACCGGCTTCACCTCACCGCACTGCCGGACCACGGCAGCCGCGGGTGCGGCGGCCGGCGACGAGATCGTCGACTGGTATGTGGCGCAGACCGGCGACGGTCGGCCTTAGGAACGTGGCGCGGACCGGCGACGGTCGGCCTTGACGGACATCTGACAAGAGGAGAACAGAGCATGGCCACCGTGCTGGTGAAGGGCCAGAACACCGCACTGCCCGCCAACGACGTGCGCGTCGTCGTGGAGGTCGGCGTTGCCACCGACCTGTCCGCGCTGCTGGTGACGCCGGCCGGCAAGGTGCGGTCCGACGCCGACTTCGTCTTCTACAACCAGCCGTCCGGCCCCGGCCTCTCGGTCCGCGACACCGGCGGCGGCAAGTGGGAGGCCTCGGTCTCCACCGCCGGGATCCCGGCCGACGTCGACAAGGTCCGCGTCGTGGTCAGCGTCGACGGCACCGGGCAGCGGTTCGGGCAGTTCGCGCCGCCCGTCGCCCGCGTCCTCGACCAGGCCGGCACCGAGCTCATCCAGTACGTGGTGAGCGGGCTGGACCAGGAAAGCATCGTGATCGCGCTGGAGATCTACCGGCGCAACGCCGAGTGGAAGGTCCGGGCCGTCGGCCAGGGCTACGCGGGTGGCCTCGCCGACCTGATCCGCGACCACGGCGTGTCCGTCGACGACTCCCCGGCCCCGGCCGCCACCCCGGCGCCGCAGGCCGCCCCGCCGGTCGCGCCGCCCGTGACCCCGCCGCCCCCGCCCGTCTACACGATGCCCGCGCAGACCGCGCCCACGCACGTCGCGCCCCCGCAGGAGACGCCGGCGTACGGGCAGCAGGTCCCGCAGCACAACCCGCCGACGCAGGGCTACCCGCCGGTGCCGCCGACCCCGCCCGGCCCGCCCGTCTACGCCCAGCCGCCGACGCCCGCGCCGGCCTACGGTCAGCAGCCGCCGCCCCCGACCGGCCCGCCCGCGTACGGGCAGCCGACCCAGCAGATGCCGCCGGTCGCGCCGCCGCAGCCCGCCACCCCGCCGCAGGACGCCCCGGTGGGCGGCCCCGGCGGTCCGGTCAACCTCAGCAAGGGCCAGCGGGTCTCGCTGCGCAAGCAGGACGGCTCGTCGCTCAGCCTGGTCCGGATGGGCCTCGGCTGGGACCCGATCAAGAAGCGGGGCCTGTTCGGCAACCGCGAGACCGAGGTCGACCTGGACGCCTCGGCGATCCTGTTCGCCGACCACCAGCCGGTCGACATCGCGTTCTTCAACCAGCTGCGCAGCAAGGACGGCTCCGTCCAGCACGCCGGCGACAACCGCACCGGTGCCGGTGACGGCGACGACGAGTCGATCGTCGTGGACCTCAACCGGGTGCCCGCCCACGTCACCACGATCATCTTCGTGGTGACCTCGTACGAGGGGCACACCTTCGCGCAGATCGAGGCCGCGTTCTGTCGGCTGGTGGACGAGACGACCCGCGCGGAACTGACCCGCTATACGCTCTCCGGCGGCACGCCGAGCACCGGCATGGTCATGGCCAAGCTGCACCGCGACGGCGGCGGCTGGAAGATGACGGCGATCGGCGAGCCGCAGAACGCGAAGCAGCCGCTGGAGATGATCCCGCAGCTGGGTCGTTTCCTGTAGTCCCAGCAGTCAGGAGCCAGGTCCGTCGGCATCAGGAGGAAAAGCTAATGACGCTGGTCTTCGTCAAGGGGCAGAACGCACCCCTGGCGGCGCAGCAGCTCAGGATCATGGTCGACGCCGCCGTCGCGGTCGACCTGTCGGCGTTGCTGCTCGCCGAGACGGGACGCGTCCGGTCCGACGGTGACTTCGTCTTCTACAACCAGCCGGCGGCGCCAGGGCTGACGTGGCTGACCGGCGGCGCCGGCGGGGCGCAACGGGTCGAGATCGACCTGTCCGCGATCCCCGCCGACGTCGCCCGGGTCATCGCGGTGATCAGCCCCGACGACCGCACGACGAAGTTCGGGTCCGGTCCCGCACCGGTCGCCCGGCTCGTCGAGGCGACCGGCGCCGAGGTGGGGACGTTCACCATGCAGGGCCTCAGCGAGGAACGGGCCGTCATCGCCTGGGAGCTGTACCGCCGGGCCGGCGCCTGGAAGGTCCGCGCCATCGGCCAGGGCTACTCCGGTGGCCTCGCGCAGCTGATCGCGGCGCACGGCGTCGAGGTCGAGCAGGAGGAGCCGGCCCCGGCGCCGGTCACCGCCTCGCCGCATTTCCCCGGCACGCCGTCGCCGCACTTCCCGGGCACCGGCGGGCCGGCCCCCGCCGCGTCGCAGCAGCCGCAGCAGCCGCTGCCGGAGGTCGGCGGTCCGCTCGAGGAGCGCCAGTACCAGCAGGTGTGGTCGATCTTCCAGGACGCGGCCCGGTCCACGTCCGCGCTGCGCTCCGCCATCGGCTACGCCGAGCAGCGCCGCGACAACGAGGTCGGCGAGCTGCTCAACGACCCGCGGCTGCGCAACTCGCCGCAGACGGCCACGGCCCGCGCCGAGGCGGACCGCCGGCACGACGAGCTCGTGCGCCGCGCCGAGGCGGACCGCCGCCGCGACACCGACCAGCTCGTCGCCGAGCTCAAGGAACTCTCGGCCGCGCTGCCGGCGCCGATGGCCGGCTGGGACAGCCCGCGGTGGCGGGACTGGCGCCTGCCGGCGACGATGACGGCCGGCATCCGGGTCGGTGACGTCCACGTCCCGGAGAGCCCGGAGCTGCGCATCCCGCTGTTGTTCCGGCTGCCGCTGATGCGGCCACTGTGGATCGACACGACCGGCGCCGACAAGGCCGCCGCGCAGGCCATGGCCCGCTCGGTCGTCGTGCGGCTGCTCGCCGCGCACCCGCCGGGCCAGCTCAACGTCTCCGTCGTGGACCTCGCCGGAGGCGGCGCCGCCGCCCGGGCGTACGACCTCGGCGGCGGGCCCGGCGGCATGACCTCGGTGCCGGTCGCGGCGACCCCGCAGGCGCTCGGCGACATGCTGGAGCAGCTCGTCGAGCGGGTCGACCTGGTGCAGATGGCGATCCGGGCCGGTGCGATGGGCTCGCCCTACGAGGACATCGACGGCGGCCGGCGGCTGCTCGTGCTGCACGACTTCCCGTACGGTTTCGACGACAGCGCCTTCAACCGGCTGCAGTACCTGCTGCACGAGGGACCCGAGGCCGGCGTGCATGTCCTGATGGTCGCCGATCCGCAGGACTCCTCGACGCTCGGTCCGATGGTCGGGGCCGTGTGGCGCTCGATGGCGCGCCTGCCGGTCCTGTCCGGCGACCACATGGGCGACCCATGGGTGGGGCTGACCTGGACGTTCACGCCGGACGTGACCACGGGCAGCACCGCCGTCGACGAGATCCTGGCCCGCCTCGCCCGTCAGGCCAACGGGCAATGATCCCGCACTGTCCGGCACCACTTGTCCGGTGCCGCTATAAGTTGATCGCAGACGCGCTGTCGTTGTAGCCGAGGAGATCACGTGTCTCAGACATTCACTCGGGGGCAGAAAAGCCCGATTTCGTCCTTCACCACGGGAGATGATCTGTATGTAGGCATCCAGTTGAACGCTCCCGGGATCACGTGGGACATCTCGTGCTTCGGCCTGGACGCCGACGACAAGCTCGTGGACGACAACTACTTCATCTTCTTCAACCAGCCGAAGTCGCCCGAGGGCTCGATCCAGAAGCTCGGCCCGCAGTCGGGTGACACCGACTCGTTCCGGGCCACCCTGACCGCGGTCCCGGAGAAGGTCGCGAAGCTGTCGTTCTGCGCCGCGATCGAGACGTCCGGCACCGCGAGCCAGCTGCAGTCCGGCTACCTGCGCATCGTCGCCGGCGGCCAGGAGGTCATGCGCTACGCCTTCACCGGCGCCGACTTCGGCACCGAACGGGCGATCATCATCGGCGACCTGTACCGCAAGGGCGTCTGGCGCTTCGGCGCGGTCGGCCAGGGCTTCGCCGGTGGCCTCGCGGACCTGATCCGCTCCTACGGCGGCAACGTCGACGACGAGCCCGCCGCCGCGCCGGCCGGTCCCGCACCCGGCTTCGCGCCGCCGCCCGGCGGGCCGCCGCCCCAGCAGGGTTTCGCGCCGCCCCCGCCGCCGCCCACCCAGCAGTTCGCGCCGCCGCCGCCCCCGCCGCAGCAGTTCGCGCCCCCGCCGCAGCAGCCTGGGTACCCCCCGCAGGGCCAGCCCGGATTCGCGCCGCAGGGCCAGCCCGGGTACCCGCCGCAGCAGCAGCCCGGCTACCCGCCTCAGGGCCAGCCTGGCTACCCGCCGCAGGGTCAGCCGGGTCAGCAGCCTGGCTACCCGCCGCAGGGTCAGCCCGGTTACCCGCCGCAGGGTCAGCCGGGTCAGCAGCCCGGTTACCCGGGGGAGCTGCTGCCGTCGCAGGCCGAGCGGGTGCAGCCCGGCGTCATGCACAGCATCCAGAAGTACCGGGAGGCGCCGACCACCGGCCGCTGGACCAAGCAGAACAGCAAGCTGGTCAAGGTCACCCTCGGCCCGGACGCCCACGCGCGCCGCGGCTCGATGGTCGCCTACCAGGGCAACGTCGAGTTCGAGTACAAGGGCTCCGGCGGCCTGAAGGCGATGTTCGAGGGCGCGATGACCGGCCAGGGCCTGAAGCTCATGACGCTGAAGGGCCAGGGCGAGGTGTTCCTCGCCGAGAACGCCAGCGACCTGCACGTCGTCGAGCTGCAGGGCCAGGCGCTGTGCATCAACGCCAACAACGTGCTGGCCTTCGACGCGAGCCTGCAGACCGAGGTCAAGCGGATCGAGAGTCCCGGCATCCCCGGCGGCGGCATGTTCCACCTGGAGGTCCGGGGCCAGGGCACCGTGATCGTCATGACCAAGGGCACGCCGGTCACGCTGCAGTGCCAGGGCCCGACGTTCGGCGACATGAACGCCGTGGTCGCCTGGACCGCGGGCATGCGGGTCGCGGTGTCGACGCAGGTCAGGGTGTCCCGGCAGATCTACGCCGGCGCCAGCGGCGAATCCGTCGCGCTCCAGTTCATGGGAATGCAGGGCCACTTCGTCGTGGTCCAGCCCTACGAGGTCTGAAAGGGGACGCTGTGCAGAGTCCGCTGCTCCAACACTATGGCCAGACGCAGGTCCGGGACCGGATGAGCCTTCACGGCAGCAAGATCGCCAAGGTCATCATGGGGCCGGGTCAGGATCTGATGGCCCGCACCGGTTCGATGATCGCCTACGAGGGCCTGATCGACTTCAACCCGAACCCGCCGCAGCTCGGCCAGATGGCCCGGTCCTGGGCGACCGGCGAGGGCGTGCCGCTGATGACCGCGACCGGCCAGGGCGAGCTCTACCTCGCCGACTACGGCAAGGAGGTCATCGTCGTGCAGCTCGCCGGCGAGGGCCTGTCCGTCAACGGCAAGAACATCCTCGCCTTCGACTCCACTCTCCAGTGGACCATCGAGCGGGTCAAGGGCGTCAGCATGCTGTCCGGCATGGGCATGTTCAACGTGGTCATCCGCGGCAACGGCTGGGTCGCGCTGACCAGCAAGGGCACGCCCGTGGTCCTGGACACCCGCGAGGCACCGACCTATGTGGACACCGACGCGCTGGTCGGCTTCACCGACGGGCTGAGCATCAGCCCCAAGCGCACCGCCCGCTTCGGCAGCCTCATCGGCCGCGGCTCCGGCGAGTCGTTCCAGCTCGGCTTCTCCGGGCAGGGTTTCGTGATCGTCCAGCCGAGCGAGGACGCGCGTCCCACGTTCGCGGTCCGGGGCTGAGGAGGCCGACATGTACCAGAGCTCACTGCTGGCCAACCAGGAAGTGCAGAGCACCGAGCGGTTCGCGCTGCAGAACGGCAAGATGCTGAAGGCCACCCTCGGCCAGGCCACCGGCATGCGCGAGTTCTTCGCCCGCAAGGGCGCGATGGTCGCCTACCAGGGCGGCGTCAACTTCGACTCGCAGTATCAGGGCTGGGGCTCGCACATCGCCCGGCACTTCACCGGTGAGGGCCTGAACCTGATGAAGGTCCACGGCAGCGGCACGGTGTTCCTGGCCAACCAGGCCCAGGACATCCACGTGCTGGACCTCACCGGCGACGGCCTCACCGTCGACGGCAACAACGTCCTCGCCTTCGAGACCTCGCTGCGCTGGGACATCGTCCGCATCGACTCGCAGGTGCAGATCGCCGGCGCCGGCGGCTACAACATCGACCTCAACGGCCGCGGCAAGGTCGCCGTCACCACCACCGGCGCGCCGCTGGTCATGCGGGTCACCCCGAACAACTACTACTTCGCCGACGCGGACGCGGTCATCGCCTGGTCCTCGAGCCTGCAGGTCAGCATGCAGGCGGCGGTCACGTCCTCGTCGGTCTGGCGCCCGCGCGGCAACACCGGCGAGAGCTGGCAGATGCAGTTCACCGGTGAGGGCTTCGTCGTGGTGCAGCCGGCCGAGCTGGTCCCGCCGTACGACGCGCTCGCCGGCACCAACCTGGCCGGCCGTTTCGGTCTCGGCCAGCAGGGCGGCATGCAGGGCAACAACTTCTTCGGCGGTCGCTGACCGCAGGTGTCATCCTGGGGGGTCCCGGGCAGCGTTTCCATCGCGCTGCCCGGGACCTTTCTTTTGCGGTCGCCATGCCCTTCAACATTCAGCCACACGGCGCGCTTTTCCATGATCCGGTAGAGCCTGAGTACCCAGGGGTGCCCAAACTCCACCGGATCATGGGGAAGTCCTACGCGGACCGCAACCCACCCGGCCCGGCGATCTCGCCCGAGCCCCGGACGATCAGCCGCGTGTCGACCAGGTGGGTGGTGGGCTCCCAGTCCTCCCCGTCGAGGCGGCGGAAGAGCAGGTCCGCCGCGACCCGGCCCATCCGGTACGGATCCTGTGAGACGACGGTGACGGCCGGCTCCAGCAGGTCGGCGAGCGGGAAGTCGTCGAAGCCGGCGATCGCGACCCGGTGCTGCAGCCCACGCGAGCGCAGCGCGCGGATCGCGCCGATGGTGATGAGGTTCTGGGCGCTGAAGCACGCCGTCGGCGGGGAGGGCCCGTCGAGCAGGGCGCCGAACGCCGCCGAGGCCGCCTCCGAGGTGTGCAGGTCGTGCACGACGTGCACGGGGCGGATGCCGTGGTCGCTCAGGGCCTCCTTGTAGCCCTGGAAGCGGCGCCGGGCGGTGGCGATGGTGCGCAGGTCGCCGAGGTAGGCGATGTCGCGGTGGCCGTGGGCGACGAGGTGGTGCACGGCGGCGGCGGCGCCGGCCTCGTTGTCGACGAGGACCGCGTCGGCGTGCAGGCCGACGGGTGGGCGGTCGACGAAGACGAGCGGGGTGCCGCCGACCACCTCGCGGGTCAGGTACGCCTGGTTGTCGCTGGCCGGCACGATCAGCATCGCGTCGGCCTGGCGCATCGCGAACGCGCGGACGAGGGTGCGCTCCCGGTCGGGGTCCTCCTCGACGCTGCCGGCGAACACCATCACGTCGCGGGCGTGGGCGACGTCCTCGAGGGCGCGGTACAGGGCCGAGGAGAACGGGTTGGACACGTCCTCGAGCACGGCGGCGATGGCGGCGGTGCGGCCGCCCGCGCGGCGCAGGCTGCTGGCGGTGATGTTGGGCCGGTACTCCAGCTGCCGGATCGCGCGTTCGACGGCGCCCGCCTTCGACGGGCTGACCCCGGGCTCGCCGTTGACGACGCGGGAGACGGTCTTCGGGCTGACCCCCGCCAGCTGCGCCACGTCGCGCAGGGTCGGGCGGGCACGGGCGACCTGGTCCACGGCACTCCCTCGCGAAGATCGGCATCCACATTATCGCCAGGCCCGCCCAGTCTCCCCGAACCGGCCCGTTTTGACAACGATGTCAAGAATGCACGCACGGAACCCGAGAGCACTTCCTAGGCAACATTGACAATCATGACGAGGCGGGTTGACACTCCTTGACATCGTTGTCAAACGAGTCTGAGGAGCTGACATGATCGAACGCACCCGAACGGCGGCGGGGTTGCTCGCCGTCGCGATGGTGGCCGGTGGGCTCACCGCAGCATGCGGCGACGACAGCGGCAGCGACCAGGTGTCGGTCGCGCTGATCACGAAGAACTCGACCAACCCGTTCTTCGTCACGATGCAGGAAGGCGCGAAGCAGGCCGCGACGGCCGAGGGCGTCAAGCTGACCATCGCCGCCGGCAAGGCCGACGGCGACGAGGCGGGTCAGGTGCAGGCGATCGAGGACGCCATCGCCCGCGGCGACAAGGGCATCCTCATCACCCCCAACGGGCCGGGCGTCAACCCGGCGATCAAGAAGGCCCGCGACGCCGGGCTCTACGTCATCGCCCTGGACACCCCGCCGGACCCGGCGAACACCGTCGACATCACCTTCGCCACCGACAACTTCAAGGCCGGTGAGCTCATCGGCAAGTGGACCGCCGCCCAGCTGGCCGGCAAGCCCGCCACGATCGCCATGCTCGACCTGTTCAACGACAAGATCGTGTCCGTCGACTACAACCGGGACCAGGGCTTCCTGACCGGCATGGGGATCGACGCCAAGGACAAGAAGCGCAACGGCGACGAGGCGAAGACCGGCAGCTACTCCGGCGGCACCTACAGCATCGTGTGCAACGAGCCGACCAACGGCGCCGAGGACGGCGGCCGCACCGCAATGGAGCGGTGCCTGACGAAGAACCCGTCGGTCAACGTCGTCTACACGATCAACGAGCCGGCCGCGGTCGGTGCGCAGAAGGCACTGAAGGCCGCCGGCACCAAGGACGTCCTGGTCGTCTCGATCGACGGCGGCTGCGACGGCGTCAAGCAGGTCAAGGACGGGCTCATCAACGCCACCTCCCAGCAGTACCCGTTGAAGATGGCCGAGCTCGGCATCAAGGCCATCAAGCAGATCGCGACCGGCGGCGAGAAGCCGAAGACCAGCGCGGGCCTCGACTTCTTCGACACCGGCGTGACCCTGGTGACCGACAAGCCGGCCACCGGCGTGGAGAGCATCGACAGCACCGAGGGTGCGACCCGGTGCTGGGGCAAGTCGTGACAGCCACCACCGCCGCGGAACAGTTCGCGCTGCGCCGGCGCTCGCCGGTGCAACGCGTCCAGCACGTGCTGCACTCGTACCCCGCCATCAGCCCGTTCCTCGTGCTCGTCATCTCCTTCGCGGTCTTCTCGATGATCAACCCGCGCTTCGCCCAGCCGAACTCGCTGTCGCTGGTGCTGCAGCAGGTCGCCGTCATCGGCGCGCTCGCGGTCGGGCAGACGCTGGTCATCCTGACCGCCGGCATCGACCTGTCCGTCGGCGCGATCACGATCCTCGCGATGATGCTGTCCGCCAAGCTCGCCGAGGGCAACGGCCTGCCCGGGATCCTCGCGGTGCTGGTCGGGATCGCCCTCGGCGTCGCCGCCGGCGTGCTCAACGGCACCCTCGTCACCCGCATCGGGCTGCCGCCGTTCATCGTCACGCTCGGCACGCTCAGCGTCTTCACCGCCATCGGGCTGCTCTACTCCCGGGGGCAGAGCGTGCAGGCCGTCGACATGCCGGCGCTGCTCAACTGGACGGGGGAGACGTTCGCGGTCGGCCGGTTCCGCATCACCGCCGGTGTGGTGCTCGTCGCCGTCCTGTACGTCGTGGTCGGCTTCGCCCTCGCCAACACCTCGTGGGGCCGGCACGTCTACGCCGTCGGCGACGACAAGGAGGCCGCCCGGCTCGCCGGCATCCGGGTCGACCGGGTCCTGGTGAGCGTGTACGTCATCGCCGGCGCGATCTACGGCCTCACCGCCTGGATCCTCATCGGCCGGGCGGGCGCCGCCAGCCCCAACGCGATCACCGACGCCAACCTGGAGAGCATCACCGCCGTCGTGATCGGCGGCACCAGCCTCTTCGGCGGCCGGGGCGCGGTCCTCGGCACGCTGCTCGGCGCGCTCATCGTCGGCTTCTTCCGCAGCGGCCTGTCCCTGGCGGGCGTCGACGACCAGTACCGCGTCCTCGCCGTCGGCCTGCTCGTGCTGCTCGCCGTGGCCGTCGACCAGTGGATCCGGAGGGTCCGCGGATGACCACGAGCATGACACCGATCCTGTCCGCCCGGGGGCTGGTGAAGACGTTCGGCCGGGTCGTCGGGCTCGACGGCGTCGACATCGACCTGTTCCCCGGTGAGGTCCTCGCCATCATCGGCGACAACGGCGCCGGCAAGTCGACCCTCATCAAGTGCCTCACCGGCGCGCTCGTCCCCGACGCCGGCGAGATCCTCCTGGACGGGCAGCCGGTGCAGTTCAAACGCCCCCAGGACGCCCGCGAGGCCGGGATCGAGACCGTGTACCAGACCCTCGCGGTCGCGCCGGCCCTCGACATCGCCAGCAACCTGTACCTCGGCCGGGAGCGGCGGCGGCCGGGGCCGCTCGGCTCGGTCCTGCGGATGCTCGACAAGAAGGGCATGCGCCGCGACGCCGGCCAGGCCCTCGCCGACCTCGGCATCGGCACCCTGCAGAACATGGCCCAGCCGGTCGAGACGCTGTCCGGCGGCCAGCGCCAGGCGGTCGCGGTGGCGCGGGCCGCCGCGTTCGGCAGCAAGGTGATCGTCCTGGACGAGCCGACCGCCGCGCTCGGCGTCCGGGAGTCCAACCAGGTGCTCAAGATGATCGGCGAGGTCCGCGCCCGGGGGTTGCCGGTCATCCTGATCAGCCACAACATGCCGCACGTGTTCGAGGTCGCCGACCGCATCCACATCCAGCGCCTCGGCCGCCGCGGCGGGCTGATCACCCCGCAGTCGCACACCATGTCGGAGGCGGTGGCCATCATGACCGGCGCCACGACCCTCGAAGAGACGCCCGGCCGCACCGTTGCCTCGGATGGGGGCGGTGCGTGATCACCGTGGTCGGTGAGGCCCTGGTGGACCTGATCGAGGGTCCACCGGGCGGGCCTTTCGCGTATCCCGGCGGGAGCCCGGCCAACGTCGCCGTCGCCCTGGCCCGCCTCGGCGCCGACGTCCGCCTCCTCACCCAGCTCGGCGCCGACCCGCACGGCCGGCTGGTGCTCGATTTCCTCGCCTCCAATGGGGTACGACCAGCGCCCGGCACCCTGCTCGACGCCACCCCGACGAGCACCGCGCACACCAGGCTCCGCCCGGACGGCCAGGCGGACTACACGTTCGACATCACCTGGCGGTCCTTCCCGGCCGCGGCGTCCACTGTGGACGAAACGGTCGACTGCCTGCACACGGGCTCGATCGCGACGTTCCTCGAGCCGGGCGCGGCGCACGTCGCCGCACTGATGCGGTCCGCCGCCGCGACCGTCAGCTACGACCCCAACTGCCGGCCGTCGCTGATGGGCGACCCCGTCGCCGCCGTCGCGCGGGTCGAGGGGCTCGTCGCCCTCAGCGACATCGTGAAGGTCAGCCAGGAGGACCTCGCCTGGCTGTACCCGGGACGCGGGCCCGACGAGATCGGCCGGGCCTGGCTCGCGCTCGGCGCCCGGCTCGTCGTGGTGACCCTCGGCGCCGACGGTGCCTGGGGCGGCACCGCCCGGGTCGCGGTGACCGTGCCGCCGATGCCGGTGCGGGTGGTGGACACCGTCGGCGCCGGGGACGCGTTCACCGCCGGGCTGCTGCACGCCTGCGGCGCCGCCGGCCTGCTCGGCGCCGCCAACCGGGACCGCCTGGCCGGCGTCGACGGCGCCGGCCTCACCGCCATGCTCGCCTTCGCGTCCCAGGTCGCCGGCATCACGTGCGCCCGCCGCGGCGCCGACCCACCCACCCTCACCGACCTAACCTCATGATCCCGAAGACCTTGCGTACCCCGCGGCACCCAAGGTCTTCCGGATCACTGAAGCAGCCGCGGCGCTGCCGGGTCTCGTGATCCGGAAGGGTTTGTGTACTCAGGGGTGTGCGAGGTCTTCCGGATCACGGGTGGTGTGCATCTTTCATTGCTTGCGGCGCGGTGAGCTGGGCCCGGGGCGGCGGCGGGTTGTCCCGGGACGGGTGCACGTGCTCTCGTGGGCGCCGCCGTACCGACGGACCCCTGGGAGCGACCGGCATGAACCATCGATCATGGACCCGCCACGCACGGACCGTGGGGGTCGTCGCCGCCGCGGGCGCACTGGTCGCGGCCGTGCTGCCCGTGCTCGCCGCGTCGGCGGGGCAGACCCTCGCGCAGGTCGCCACTGCGCGCGGCTTCCACATCGGCACCGCGGCCGGGGTCAGAACCCTCGCGTCGAGCCAGTGGCGGCAGGTCGCGGACGCCCAGTTCAACTCGGTGACGATGGGCAACGAGGGCAAGTGGGACGCCACCGAGCCCACGCAGGGCCAGTTCGACTTCGCCGCCGCCGACGCCATCGCCGACTACGCCGCCGCGACCGGCAAACGGCTGCGCGGGCACACGCTCGTGTGGCACAGCCAACTGCCGTCGTGGGTGAGCACGGACCGCACCGCCGCCGCGCAACGGCAGGTGCTCATCGACCACGTGACCGGGGTCGCCGGGCACTTCGCCGGCGACGTCGCGCAGTGGGACGTGGTGAACGAGCCGTTCAACGAGGACGGGACGCTGCGCTCCTCGGTCTGGTACACCCGGCTCGGCGAGTCCTACATCGCCGACGCCCTCACCGCCGCCCGCGCCGCCGACCCGGCCGCGAAACTGTTCATCAACGACTACAACGTCGAGGGCGTCAACGCCAAGAGCACCGGCCTGTACAACCTCGTGCAGCGGCTGCAGGCGGCCGGCGTCCCGATCGACGGGGTCGGCCTGCAGGCGCACCTGATCGTCGGGCAGGTCCCGTCGACGCTGCGGCAGAACATCGAACGGTTCACCGCGCTCGGGCTGAAGGTCGAGATCACCGAGCTCGACGTGCGGATCCCGCTGCCCGCCGACACCGCCGAGCTGACCCAGCAGGCCTCCGACTACCGGGCGGTCGTCGGGGCGTGCGCCGCCGTCGCCGGCTGCACCGGCGTGACCACGTGGGGCGTCGGCGAGGTCGACTCGTGGATCCCCGCGTTCTTCCCCGGCTACGGCGCGGCCCTGCTGTTCGACGAGCAGTGGCGGGCCAGGCCCGCGTACACGGCAGTGGTCGAGGCGCTCGGCGGCACCGCGACCGTCCCGGCGCCGCCGCCGGTGCCGAGCCAGGTGAGCGTGGCGTCGTTCCCGTTCGAGAGCGGGCTGGCCGGCTGGGGCTCCCGCGGCAGCGAGGTCACGACGCAGGTGACGACGGTCGCGCACGGCGGCACCGGCAGCGTGCTGTCGTCCGGGCGGACCGCGACGTGGCAGGGCCCGACCCGGCCCGTGCTGGACCTCCTGGCGCCGGGGAAGCTCTACACGGTGAGCGCCTGGGCGCGCACGGCGTCCGGCACGGGCACCGCCCGGCTCAGCATGCAACGGCAGAACGGCACCGCGACCCGCTACGAGAACGTCAGCGCCAACACGGCGATCGGCACGTCGTGGACCCGGCTCAGCGGCGACTACCTGTTCCTGCCCGGCGCGACGGCGCTGTCGGTGTACCTGGAGACCACGGACACGACCGGCGACCTGTACCTGGACGACGTCACGATCGAGACCGAGGGCCCGCCGGTGTCGTCGTCCGCGTCGG
This sequence comes from Dactylosporangium cerinum, assembly GCF_042653625.1. Classification (NCBI taxonomy): domain Bacteria; kingdom Bacillati; phylum Actinomycetota; class Actinomycetes; order Micromonosporales; family Micromonosporaceae; genus Dactylosporangium; species Dactylosporangium cerinum. Next base: position 351,574 of record NZ_JBHSIU010000130.1, read on the forward strand.
CCTCGGCCTCGGCGTCCGTCTCCGTGTCGCCGTCCCGATCGCCGTCCGTGTCGCCGTCTGCGTCGCGCTCCGTGTCGCCGTCTGGGTCGCCGTCCGCGTCACCGTCGCAGGGTGGCCCGGCCGGGTGCGCGGTGCGGTACACCACCAACGACTGGGGCGGCGGGTTCGTCGGCGACGTCACGGTCACCAACACCGGCGCCGCCGTGAACGGCTGGACGTTGCGCTGGACGTTCGCCGGTGACCAGCGCGTCAACCAGGCGTGGGGAGCGACGGTCACCCAGACCGGCGCCGCGGTGAGCGCCACCAACGCCGCCTGGAACGGCACCGTCGCGACCGGCGCCGCGGTGAACTTCGGCTTCCTGGCCGGCTACACCGGCGGCAACGCCAGGCCGGCCGCCTTCACCTTCAACGGCACGGCCTGCACCGTCAGTTGAGGTGCGCGACGTAGACGGTGTTCGTCGACTGCCGGCGCTGCAGGGGATTGTCGAACGCGACGACCTCGGCGCGGGCACCGGCGAACACCTCGCCGAGCGTGGCGGTGAACGCGTCGTCCGGCGGGTCGTTGGACCACAGGCCGAACACCCCGCCGGGGCGCAGGTGCCCGGCGAGGCGGCGCAGCCCGGCGACGGTGTAGAAGCCGCCGTTGCCGGGGTGCAGCAGGTGCGAGGGGGAGTGGTCGATGTCGAGCAGCACCGCGTCGAAGCGGCGGCCCGGCGCGGCCGGGTCGTAGCCGTCGTCGCCGGCGGTGAGGGCGAAGAAGTCGCCGTGCACGAGCCGGCAGCGCGGGTCGTCCGTCAGCGCGCTCGACAGCGGCAGCAGGCCGCGCCGGTGCCAGCCGATGACCGCGTCCAGGTAGTCGACGACCAGCAGCGACTCGACCCGCGGGTCTTCGAGGGCGGCGTGGGCGGTGTAGCCGAGGCCGAGCCCGCCGACGACGACCTGGAGCGGACCGCCGGGCAGCGCGGCCAGTCCCAGCGTCGCGAGGGCGACCTCAGCGACGGTGAAGAGGCTGGACATGAGGTATTCGTCGCCGAGCTTCACCTCGTACACCTCGACCTCGAGGGACGGATCCCGCCGACGGCGGAGGCTGACCTCGCCGATCGGGGTCTGCTGCCAGTCGAGCTCTTCGAACCGCCGGGTCATCGGGGCACCGTATCGTGGCGCCGGGCGCCCGCGGGGAGGAGACTGGGAACATGAGTGAATTTCCGGTCAAGTTCGGTGGGTACGACCGGGCGCGGGTCGACGCCTTCATCGCGACCAACACGGCGGAACTGGAGTCCGGCGATCCTTCCCGGCGGGCCAAGGCACTCGCCGCGGCGAACGCCGTCAGCTTCCCTTCGGCCGCCTGGCGGGGCTACGACAAGGCGGCCGTCGACCACTACCTGCGCCGGATCGGCAAGGGCCGGCCGGACGACAGGATGTCTTCCTAACTACGCGACGCCCACCGGCTCGCGCTCCGGCGCCACCGCCGGCAGCGCGGTCCGGCGGTTGGGCAGCGCGAGGCGGAAGACCTTCGCCCATGCCGAGCCCACCTGCTTGGGCAACGGGCCGGTGGTGTAGCTCAACCCGTACCGCTGGAAGAGGTCCTGGATCTTCGGCGCGATCTCCTGGTACCGGTTGCTCGGCAGGTCCGGGAACAGATGGTGCTCGATCTGGTACGACAGGTTGCCGGTCATGATGTGCATGAGCCGGCCGCCGGAGATGTTGGCGGAGCCGAGCATCTGCCGCAGGTACCACTCGCCGCGGGTCTCACCCTCGATCGAGGTCCTCTCGAACGTCTCCACGCCCTTCGGGAAGTGCCCGCACATGATGACCGAGTGCGTCCACAGGTTGCGGACCAGGTTCGCGGTCGCGTTGGCCGCGATGGTGTGCAGGAACGACGGGCCCGACAGCAGCGGGTGCAGCACGTAGTCCTTCGCCACCTGGCGGCCGATCTTGCGCAGCACCTGCTTGACGCCTGCCTTGAACTGCGGGTTCTTCCGGCGCTTCTTCGTCGCGAGGTTCTTGCCGAGTTCCAGGTCGTAGGCGGCGATGCCGTATTCGAAGAAGCACGCGTTGACGAAGTTCCACAGCGGCTGGCCCAGGTGGATCGGGTGCCAGCGCTGGTCCTCGTCGACCCGCATGATGCCGTAGCCGAGGTCGTTGTCGCGCCCGATGACGTTGGTGTACGTGTGGTGCAGCTCGTTGTGCGAGTGCTTCCACTGCTCCGACGGCGAGGCGTTGTCCCACTCCCACGTCGTCGAGTGGATCTTCGGGTCACGCATCCAGTCCCACTGGCCGTGCATGACGTTGTGCCCGATCTCCATGTTCTCGAGGATCTTCGCCACCGACAGGCCCGCGGTCCCGACCAGCCACGCCGGCGGCAGGATCGAGAACAGCAGCACGCCCCGGCTGCCGAGCTCCAGCCAGCGCTGCACCTTGATGACCCGCCGGATGTAGGCCGCGTCGCGTTCACCGCGACTGCTGATGACCTCGTCGCGGATGGCGTCGAGCTCGCGGCCGATCGCCTCGATGTCCCCGGCGGTGAGATGGCCGACCGGGTTGACAGGCTTGCGCTGGAGTGTGGTCACTTTTCTGTTGGGCCCTTCTTAGATTTCGAGGCGGCACGGGCCGGCCGCGGCGGAGATGCACGTCTGCACCAGGACGTTGTCGCCCTCGGTGGCGGTGGTGAGGCGGCCGTCGCGCAGGTCGCGCACGGCACCCTCGCGCAGGGGGAGCACGCAGCTGAAGCAGATGCCCATCCGGCACCCGGACGGCATGAGCACGCCGGCGGCCTCCCCGGCCTCCAGCAGCGGCGTGCCGTCCGTGCTCTCGACGGCCTTGCCGGAGCGCAGGAACGTGACGGTGCCGCCGTCGCCGGCGGCTCCGGTGACGATCGCCGGGCGGAAGCGTTCGACGTGCAGCTGCCCGGCCTTGCCGAGGCCGGCCCAGTGCTCGGTGAGCTCGTCGAGCATCGCGTTGGGCCCGCAGGCCCAGGTGTGCCGCTCCGCGAGGTCCGGGACGTGCGTTTGCAGGTCTTGTGGGGTGAGGCGGCCGTCGGTGCGGGTGTGCCGTTCGACCACCTTCAGTGCCCCGTCGCGTTCCAGGGCGCGCAGTTCATCCCTGAAGAGGACGTCGTTTTCGGTGGGTGCGGAGTGTACGAGCACCGCGTCGCTGAGGCTTCGCGACCGCAGGATGCCCATCACCGGGGTGAGGCCGCTGCCCGCCGTCACGAACAGCACCTTCCCCGGGTCCTGTGCGGGCAGGGTGAAGTCGCCCGTGGCGCGCTCCAGGCCGAGGAGCATGCCAGGCCGTGCCTTCGCCAGGAGGTGCCGGCTGACCGCGCCGCCGTCGACCGCGGTGACCGTGACCGTGAGCAGCCCGTCGGGCCGGTGGGGTGCGCTGGTCAGCGAGTACGCCCGCCACAGGCGGACGCCGTCGACGTCGACGCCGAGCCGCAGGTACTGCCCGGGCTCGTGTCGCCGCCAGCCGCGTCCCGGCCGCAGGGTGAGGGTGACCGCCCGGTCGGTCTCCGGGTGGACCGCCACGACCTTGGCCCGCAGCACCTCGCGGTTGCGCAACGGCGCGACCACGTCGAGGTAGTCGGCCGGCACCAGCGGCGTCGTCAGGAGCTCGACGACCCGCCAGGCACCGGCGCGGAGGGCTTGGGTAGCGGCCATGAGTCCAGCATGATGGAGGTCTGAGCATAAAATCATGACCGGGACGCGTGAATCGAGGCGTGGTTCTTGTTCGTCGAAGACAAAACAAGCGCACTGGATGCCTTCCGGCTCCCGGCCGGCGCCGCCGAGTCGCTGCGCCACGCCCTGCCGGAGGTCGCCGGCCACGCCGTCGCCGCCATCGTCGCCGAGGTCCCAGCGTACGCCGGCGCCCTCACCGGCGAGATGGGCACCAAGATCGAAATGGCGGTCCGCGGCGCCCTCGGCGGCTTCCTCAACCTCGCGTCGCGCAAGGCCGGCCCCTCACCCCTCGCGGCGTCCCTCGAAGGTGCGTACGCGCTCGGCCGGGGCGAGGCCCGCTCCGGCCGCAGCCTCGACGCGCTCCTCGCCGCCTACCGGGTCGGTGCCCGGGTCGCCTGGCGGGAACTGGCCGCGGTCACCGTCGCCGCCGGGATGGCCGCCCCGGCCGTGGCCCGGTTCGCCGAGCTGGTCTTCGCCTACATCGACGAGCTGTCCGCGGCGAGCGTCACCGGCCACTTCGACGAGCTCGCGACCTCCGGCCGGGCCCGCCGCCGGGCGCTGGACCGGCTCGCACAGAGCCTCCTGGCGGGCGAGCCCGCCCAGACCGTCGCCGCGGCCGCGGCCGCCGCGGAGGCCGCCGACTGGACGCCGCCGCAGACGCTGACCGCCGTCCTGCTGCCCGACAGCGACATCCGGGCCGCCCGCCCCGTCGTCGACCTGCTCGACCGCCGGACCCTGCAGACCACGGTGGAGCACCTGCGGGACACGTCGGTGCTGCTCGTGCCCGACGCGCACGGCCCGGCCCGCGGCCACCTGCTGCGGCTGCTCGCCGGGCACGACGCGGTCACCGGCCCGCCGGTGCCGTGGTCCCTGGCCCGGCACTCCTTCGACCGGGCCGTGCGGGTGTCCCGGCTGTTCCCCGGCGCCGGCTCCCTGGACACGGAGGAGCACCTGGTCGCGCTGGTCGTCTCGGCCGACCCGCGGGCCCTGGCCGACCTGCGCGAACGGGCCTTGGCGCCGCTCGCCGCCGAGCGGGTCTCCACGGTCGGCAAGCTCGTGGAGACCCTGCGCAGCTGGCTGTTGCACCAGGGCCGCCGCGACGAGGTGGCGGCCGAACTGTTCGTCCACCCGCAAACGGTGCGGTACCGGGTCGCGCGGCTGCGCGAGCTGTACGGCGACCGCCTCCGCGACCCGAAGTGGGTGCTGCTGCTGACGGTCGCCCTCGGTGTCGGCGACAGCACGGAATGAAACGACGGCATCTGCGGAGAGCCAGGGGGTACTACAGTGGGTGATGGGACGGGATGTTGATTAGGTCGGTTGGAGTACCGTCCGGGTAAGAGGAGCGCCGCCACCGGGGGCCATCCGTGCTGCGGTTTCCGCCCTGACGTGGCGGGGTTGTTCGGCTGGTGTCGTTCAACGTTGTGGGTGTCAGCCGGTCAGGCCGACGTGTCGGATGGTTCGGCCGGTGTCGCTCAACGTTGGGGGTGCCAGCCGGTCAGGTAGGCGTCGATGGTGGCGCCGGTGGCCTGCTCGGTGGTCAGCTGGGGCCGGTCGGTGGTGACCGCCGCGCCGGGGCCCCGGTTGTGGAACTCGCCGTAGCGGGCGTCCCGCCACGACCAGGTGCCGAAGTCGGTCCACGGGGCCGCGCCGATGTGGGCGCCGATCGTCGAGTCGCGGATCACCGTCTGCGCGATCGCGTTCGGGTCGTTGCTCGGGTGCCAGGGCCGGCCGAGGAAGACGGTGCCGGCGGGGGCGTCGCTGGTCAGCTTGCTGCCGACGATGAGGAAGCCGAACGGGTTGGCGATCGAGGTGCTCGCCGCGGTCACGTAGCCGTTGTTGGTGGCCGACCCTCGGTTGAGTGAGCGGATCTCGCAGCGGTCGAAGACGGCGGTGGCGCGGCCGAAGATGAAGTCCACGTCGCCCTCGACGTAGCACTTGCGGAAGTAGACGCGGCTGACGGTGGCGGCGTCGGGGCTGTTGACGTACAGGGTGTCCTGGTTGCCGAGGAACCGCACGTTGTCGAAGACGAGCCGGTCGGCGCGGGTGAGCACGGCGACCGCCTGCTTCGAGGTGATCTCCGGGTGGGCGGCCTCGTCGAAGTCGTTGGCGAAGGTCAGGTTGCGGGCGGAGAAGTCGTCGCCGGAGATGGTGACCGAGGCGCTGCCCGAGGTGCCCCAGGTGCCGCCCTCGGGCTTCGGGGTGCCGTTGGCGCGGTTGTCGGTGATCACGACCTGGCCGGGGTCGGCGCCCTGGCCTCGCATGACGATGTGCGGCTTGTCCGCCGGGATGATCACCTGGCCCCGGTAGACGCCCGGCTTGAGCTTGATCGTGAACGGTCCCGGGTTGCCCGGGGGCACGGCGTCCACGGCGGCCTGGACGCTGGTGAAGTCGCCCGAGCCGTCGGTGGCGACGGTCACGGAGGGGCCCGGCCAGGCGGCGGCCGGGGTCGCGGGCAGCCCGGTCGTGGCGGCGGCCGCGCACAGCGCGGCGGCGGCGATGAGAGTGCGGCGGGAGCTCATCCATCGAGCTTTGCAAACCTTTGCAGCCGCGACAAGACTGCAACAGTTGCAGGAATGCGCTTTCATAAGGGTTTTCATGGCGGGGCCGGAGCGGTCCGTCAGTACAACTGCAGACCCGCCGGGAGGGGGGAAACATTCCCGGCGGGTCCTCGAAGCCGGAGAAGCCGGAGAAGCCGGAGAAGCCGGAGAAGCCGGAGCGCTACGGCAGCGTCACCCGCTGCGCGTTGGTGCCGTTGCAGTCCCAGATCTGCAGCTGGGTGCCGTCGGTGGTGCTGCCGGCGGGGTCGTCCAGGCAGCGGCCCGACTGCGGGTTGCGCAGCGCCTGGCTGGCGGCGACGTACGTCCACTGCTGCGCGCCCGTGCCGTTGCAGTCCCACAGCTGGACCTTGGTGGCGTTGGCGGTGCCGCTGGCGCTGACGTCGAGGCACTTGCCCAGCGCGCGGACCGTGCCGTCACCCGGCAGGGTCCACCGCTGCGCGGTGCTGCCGTTGCACGACCAGACCTGGACCTTGGTCCCGTTGGCGGTGCCGGCCGCGTTGACGTCGACGCACTTGCCCACGCCGATCAACGTGAGCGGGCCGCCGGTGCCGCCGCCCCCGCCGCTGATGAGGAAGCGGTTGTTGGCCGTGTTCCAGTGGGTGGCCAGGTAGGAGCCGGCCGGCGGGTTGGTGTTGAAGTAGTCGTTCTTGTTGCAGTCCAGGCGGTTGTCCTGGGCCTGGTCGGTGCAGACGATCCGGATCACCGTGCCCGGGCCGTCGTTGTAACACATGATGTCGTAGTCGTCGGTGCAGTGCCCGTACGCCGTGTGGTTCGGCGACGAGCTCATCACCGCACCCATGGCGTGGGTCAGCTCGTGCGCGGCGGGACCCGCCGACCAGCAGCCCGAGTCGACCCGGCTGAAGGACGCGCCGGAGTTGTTGGCGTTGTTCTGGCCCGGCTGGTCGTCGAGCGTCACGTACGCGACGCCGCACAGCGCCGTGGCGTCCACGTACATCAGGTACTTGCGGTCGGTGCGGTTGTAGCCGAGTGCCTTGATCGCGTTGACGGAGTTGCCGAAGTCGCTCAGCGCGCTGTTGGCGATCGCCACGTTCGACACCGCGATGTTGCAGCCGCTGTCGGTGACGAACCGGACGTGCCGGGTGCCGCCGGTCTGCGCGGCGGACGCGCTGTAGATGTCGTCGACCTGCGAGGACCAGGTGCGGATCGACGCCAGGTACTGGTTGTAGCGGTCGGCGTTGCCGGAGCCGCGCACGTACAGCACCTGGACCCGGTTGCCGCTGACGCCGTCGCCGTCGCAGACGACGCTGAGCGGGTTGACCGCGAGCCCGGTCAGCGGCGGCACGGACTTCGTCACGTCCAGGCCGGGGAACGGTGCGTCGGGGCCGTGGGTGCAGGCGCCGGGGACGGCCTTGACCTCCAGGAGGCCGGCGCAGCGGCCGGTGCCGGCCTTGAAGCCGCCGTAGAGCAGGCCCCGGGCGGGGTCGTCGGCGGGCAGCGAGGTGGATGGGACGGCGGCGGAGGACGGGGCGCTCAGGCCCGCCACGGCCAGCACGAGTGCGGCGGCGGCGAGCAGGATGCGGGGCGGATGGGGGATGGCACGTTTCATGGACACTCCCGGTGGCGGCCGGATGGTGACATCGTTGTCACCCTGTCCCGCCAGTGTCACCCCGACCATGACGCCGGTCAATGCGTTACATCGCTGGTAGGGGTTTCCCCACCGTTGAAGAGCAAGGTCCGCCGTGTGTTGCCCGCCGGCCGCCCCGACCAGGCTGAACGGCATGAGAAACGCGGTCGTCGAGGTGCTCGACGTGACGAAGACCTACCCGGGCGGCGGCGCCCGCGCCCTGGACGGGGTGTCGGTGGCGTTCACCGCCGGCTCGTTCTGCGCGGTGATGGGACCATCCGGCTCGGGCAAGTCGACCCTGCTGCACTGCGCGGCGGGCCTGGACCGGCCCGACACCGGACGGGTCGTCCTCGCCGGCGAGGAGATCGGCGCGCTGCGTGAGCCGCGGTTGACCCAGGTCCGCCGCCGGCGGGTCGGCTTCGTCTTCCAGAGCTACAACCTGATGGACTCGCTCTCCGTATGGCACAACGTGCTGTTGCCACAGCGGTTGGCAGGGGTACGGCCAGACCGTGGCTGGGCGAAGGACGTCATCCGCAGGGTCGGGCTCGCGGGCCGCGAAGACGACCGGCCCGCCCGGCTGTCCGGCGGCCAGCGCCAGCGGGTCGCCCTCGCCCGGGCCCTCGCCGGCCGTCCCGAGGTCATCTTCGCCGACGAGCCGACGGGCGCCCTGGACCTCGCCACCGGCCGGGAGGTGCTGCAGCTGCTGCGGGAGGCGGTCGACGGGCTCGGCGCCACGATCGTCATGGTGACCCACGACCCGGCCGCCGCGGCGTGGGCGGACCGGGTCGTCTTCCTCGCCGACGGCAAGGTCGCGGGCGAACTGGCCGCACCCACCGCGGACCTGGTCGCGGCGCGCATGACGGCGGTGAGCGCCCGATGATCCGCCTCGCCATCGGCACGCTGCGCCGGCACCGCGGCGCGTACGCGGGCACGTTCCTCGCCGCGGTGCTCGCCGTCGCCCTGCTGTCCGGCGGTGGGCTGCTGCTCGCGTCGGTCCTCACCGCGAAACCACCGGCGGACCGGTTCGCCGCCGCGGCGGTCGTCGTGTCCGGCGAGCGCGCCGTCACCGTCGAGACGGTCACCCACAAGAAGAAAAAGAACAAGGACAAGGTCAAGCGGAAGGTGAAGACGGAGCGGCTCACCGGGGCGGGCACGCTGCCCGCCGGCCTGGCCGACCGGCTCGCGGCACTGCCCGGGGTCGCCGCGGCGGTGCCGGACCTCGCGTTCCCCGTCGAGGTCACCGCGAAAGGCCGGGCGCTGCGCGGGGCCGACGGTGCCCCCGTCGTCGGTCACGGCTGGGCGTCGGCCGGGCTCACGCCGTACACCATGCGCAACGGCAACCCACCCGGACCCGGGGAGGCGGTCCTCGACGCCGACCTCGCCACCCGGGCCGGGCTGACCGCCGGCGCCGAGGTCACCGTCACCAGCCGCACCGGCGTGCGGACCCTGCGGATCTCCGGGATCGCCGCACCCGCCGGCCGCGACGGGCTGCCCGCGCAGGGGGCGCTGTTCGTCGCCGACGCCGAGGCCGCCGCGCTGTCCGGGCTGGACGGGCCGACCGCTGTCGGCATCCTCGCCGCGCCCGGCGCCGGCGATCTGCGCGCCGCCGTCGAACAGGCCGTCGCTGGACAAGCCGTCACCGGACAAGCCGTCACCGGCGGGAGCACCGTCATCGGGGCGGTCACCGTCCTGACCGGCGATGACCGGGTCCGCGCCGACCTGCCGGGCGCGCTGCCGGACTACATCGCCCCGATCTCGATCTTCGGGTTCCTCATCGGCATCACCGCGTTCGCCGCCGTGTTCGTGCTCACCGGCACCGTGACCCTCGGCGTCCGGCAGCGGCTGCGGGAACTCGCCCTGCTGCGGACCGCCGGCGCCACCCCGGGCCAGCTGCGCCGCCTGCTGAGCCTGGAGAGCCTGCTGCTGGCCGGGTGCGCGGCGATCCCCGGCGCGCCGCTCGGCATCGTCGCCGCCGAGGCCGTCGCGGCCCGGTTCCGCCGGCTCGGCGCCGTCCCGCCGCAGTTCACCGTCCAGATCAACCCGCTCGTCCTCATCGCCGCCGCGGCCGCCGGGCTGCTGGTCACCGCCGTCGCGGCCCGCATCGCCGGGCGCCGCGCGGCCCGCATCGCACCGACCCAGGCGCTCACCGAGACCGCCGGGGCACCCGCCGGCGGATGGTTCACCAGGGTCCTCGCGGCCGTCGTCGCGGCCGGCGGCGCCGTCGCCGTGCTCACGTTCGTGCCGCTCGGCGGGCCGTTCGGGATGGGCATGAGCTTCGTGTCCAGCGCGCTGCTGCTGTGCGCCGTCGCCGCGCTCGGCCCCCTGGCGGTGCGGCCCCTCACGGCCGTCGTGTCGCGGCTCCTCGGCGCCGGCCCGGTCGGCCGGCTCGCGGCGCAGGTCACCAGGGCCGAACCGCGCCGGGTCGCGGCCGTCGCCGTGCCGCTCGTGCTGATGTTCGCGATCAACGCCACGATGCTGCTCAACAGCCGGATGCTCACCGGCATCACGGCCGGCGAGCAGGCCGCCCGGACCGCATCCGCGACGGCCCAGGTGACCGCGCCGCAGGGGCTCGCCCTCGGCACGGCGGAGGCCGTCATGGCGGTGCCGGGGGTCACCGGCGCGGCGGCGACCGTGCCGACCCGGATCGTGGTCGTGGCCGGCGGCAAGCCCGAGGACCACGTCGCGCAGGGGCTGCTCACCACGGGGACGCAGGCCGCGCTCGACCTCGGGTTCACCGCCGGCGGCTTCTCCGACGGCGCGTTCGCGGCCAGCCGGTACCTGGCCGGCCTGTATGGCTGGACCGTCGGGCAGGACGTCGAGCTCCGGCTCGCCGACGGTCATCGCGTGCGGCTGCGGCTCACCGGCGTCTACGAACGGTCCCGCGGGTTCGGCGACGCGGTCCTGCCCGCCGCCCTCGTCGCCGCCCACGACCCGCGCGGACTGGTGCGCGGCATCAGCGTCCGCTACGACCCCGGCACCGCCGAACGGATCCGGGCCGCCGTGCCGGGCGTGGTCGTGACCCCGTCGAGCGCCACCGAGGCCGCCGGCGACGCGCAGGAGCAGCAGGGCGCCTGGGAGCTCATGGTCGTGGTGACGCTCGGGTTCACCGCGATCGCGATCCTCAACACGTTCGCCATCGCCACCACCGGCCGGCGCCGCGAGTTCGCCGACCTCCGGCTCGCCGGCGCCACCACCGGGCAGCTGCACCGGCTGGCGGCGCGCGAGGCGCTCATCGTCGTCACCGCCGGGCTGGCCCTCGGGGCGCTCATCACCGGGGTCGTCGTCGGCGCGTTCAGCGTCGCGCAGGACGGCGTGTTCCGGGTGGTCGTCGACCCGGCGACGTACGCGACCATGGCCGCCGGTGTCGCCGCGCTCGGCCTGCTCGCCGGTGTCCTCCCGGCCCGGGTGCTGCTGCGCCGCCGGGCCCTGCCCGCCCTCGCCGACGACCAGTGAGCACGGCGGTCGCCGGCCTTTCATGGCCGGCGACCCGGCCGTCGCCGGGTCGATCACGCGCGTGGGACCAGAAGGAAGACCGGGGGTGATCTTGATGGTTCGTGGCGCCGGTAGCATCCAGCAGGTGCTGCGAGCGACCCTGCGGGCCCTGGCCTACCTGCTCACCGGCCTCGTCGCCGGGGTCGCCGGGCTGCTGTGGAGCCTCGCCGCCACCGCCGTCGTCGCCGTCCTGTCCGTCACCCAGCTCGGCGGCCCCACGTTCCTCGCCGCGAGCTGGGTCACCCGGCGCCTCGCCGGCCTCGAGCGGCACCGGGCCGGCTGGCAGCTCGGCGCCCCCATCGAAACGCCGTACGTCCCGATCACCGGCGACACCATCCGGCGCCGCGTCACCGCCGTCGCCGCTCAACCTGCCACCTGGCGCGACCTCGCCTGGCTCGTCGTCCTGTTCCCGATCGGGCTCGCCGCCGGCATCGCCGGCACCGTCGTCACCGCGGTGACCGCGGGCGCCGCCATCGCCCCGCTCTGGCTGTGGGCGGTGCCGAACCCACGGGCACCGTTCCCCGCCGACCCGCTCATGACCACCACCGCCGGCCGGCTCGCCCTCGTCCCCATCGGGCTGCTCCTCCTCCCCGCCGCCGCCTGGCTCGTCCGCCGGCTCGCCCAGCTCCAGGCAGGCACCGCCGGAGCGCTCCTCGCACCAGGCACCCACCGGCGCCTCGTCGACGAGACCACCCGCCTCACCGAAACCCGCCGGCGCGTCGTGGACGCCCAGGCCGCGGAACTCCGCCGGATCGAACGTGATCTCCACGACGGCGCCCAGGCCCGGATCGTCGCCGCCGGCATGACCCTCGCACTCGCCTCCCGCAAACTCCGCGGCGGCGACACCGCCGGCGCCGCGGCCGCGGACGTCGAGCTCGCGCGGCGGCAGCTCGACGACGCCCTCGCCGAGCTGCGCCGCCTCGTCCGCGGTATCCACCCGCCGATCCTCGGCGACCGGGGCCTGCACGCCGCCCTCGCCGCCCTCGCGGGCGACAGCCCGCTCACCGTCGCCGTCCACGGCGACCCCACCGCCCGGTACCCGGCCGCCGTCGAGTCCGCCGCGTACTTCGTCGTCGCCGAAGGACTCACCAACGCCGCCAAACACGCCGGCGCCACCGCCTGCGTCGTGACCACGGCAACCAGCGGCACCACCGTGACCGTGACCGTCACCGACGACGGCCGCGGCGGCGCCGACCCGGCCGGATCCGGCCTCGACGGCCTCCGCCGCCGCGTCGAGGCCCTCGACGGCGCCCTCACCGTCACCAGCCCACCCGGCGGCCCCACCGTCCTGCGAGCGGAGTTCCCATGCGCATCGTGATCGCCGAAGACCTGCTGCTGCTCCGCGAAGGCATGGTCCGGCTCCTCACCGACACCGGGCACACCGTCGTCGCCGCGGTCGACACCGCCCCGGCGCTGCTGGACGCCGCCGCCGAACACCGGCCCGACCTGTGCGTCGTGGACGTCCGGCTGCCCCCGGGCTTCCGCGACGAAGGTCTCCGCGCGGCCCTGCGGCTGCGTGCCGGTGACCCGGCGGCGAAGGTGCTGATCGTCTCCCAGTACGTCGAACGCGCGTACGCCGCCGAACTGCTCGCCGACGGCAGAGGCGGCGTCGGCTACCTGCTCAAGGACCGGGTCACCGCCCTCGACGACTTCCTCGACGCCGTCGAACGGGTCGCCGCCGGCGGCACCGCCATGGACCCCGAGGTCGTCCGGCAGCTGTTCGCCCGCGGCAGCCGCAACCACGGCATCGACGGGCTCACCCCACGTGAACGCGAGGTCCTCGGGCTGATGGCACAGGGACTGTCGAACTCCGCGATCTGCGCGACCCTCGTCCTCGCGCCGGTGTCGGTGGAGAAACACATCACCAGCATCTTCGGCAAACTCGACCTGCCGCCCGCCGACGACGCCAACCGGCGGGTCCGGGCCGTGCTCACCTACCTCAACGAGAGCTGACGGGCTGCAGCCGCACGTCGCTGTCCTCGACCGACGCGACCCGGCCCTTGCCGGCGGTCTTCGCCGCGTACATCGCGGTGTCGGCGTCGTGCAGCAGCTCGTCGATCTTCGCGTGGCCGTGCCAGCCGGCGACGCCGATGCTGGCCCGCGGGGTCAGCTCGGTCCCGGCGAACAGCAGCGGCGCCTGGATCGCGGTGAGCAGGCGGCCCGCGACGACGACGGCGTCCTCGGCGGAGTCCATGCCGTCCAGGACGACCGCGAACTCGTCACCGCCGAGCCGGGCGGCGGTGTCGGCGCCGCGGATGCCGTCGCGGAGCCGCTGGGCGACGGCGACGAGGAGCTGGTCGCCGGCGGCGTGGCCGTGGGTGTCGTTGACCTGTTTGAACCCGTCGAGGTCGATGAGCAGGACCGCGACGGGGCTGCCGCGGCGGGCGCGGGCCAGGGCGTGCTGCAGGTGCTCGCGCAGCAGCGACCGGTTCGCCAGGCCCGTGAGGTTGTCGTGGAACGCCTGGTAGTGCAGGTCGGCGGCGTGCTCGGCGTTGACCAGGCCGAGGGACGTCTGCGCGGCCAGGGTCTCCAGCGACGGGCCCACCTCGGCCGGGACCACGCCCGAGGCGACGCCGGCGAGCAGGTCACCGAAGTGCTGCTTGTCCGAGCGCAACGGCATGACGGTGCCGGCGGCGGCCGGGACGGGACCGGCGAGCAGTTCGACCGGCACCGGCCCGGCGGCGGTGCCGACGAGGCCGTCGGCGACGGTGGCGGCCCAGCCGCCGGGAAGGCCGTCCAGCAGGTCCACCGCCGCTTCGGCGCAGTGCCGCAGGATCGTCTCCCGGTCGGCGGTGGTGGCGAGGGACGACCCGAGCCGGGCGAACACCCGCTCCCGGGCGGCGGCCCGCTCCTGGCGGCGGGTCGACTCCGCGACCGCCGCCGTGAACAGCGCGAGGGGCGGGACCCCCGGCGCCTGCCCGAGGAACTGCCCGACCGCCTCCGGCTCGGTCAGCGCGACCGCGCCGACCGACGCGGCGAACACCAGGACCGCGAACGCGACGACGTGCCGCCAGGTGCCGTACAGCCCGCGGAAGGACATGAACACGAACAGCAGGCCCAGCGTCGCGACCCAGCTGTGCATGCCGAGCCCGATCGCGAGCATCGCCAGGGCCTCGACCGGGATCATCCAGGCGGGGAACGTGCCCTTGCGGTACTGCCGGATCCACCACGCGGCGAGCGCGAGCGCGGCCACGGCGGCCGGCAGCCGGGAGGCCGGCGACACGTCGGTGCGGCTCAGGACCCGGGGCAGGACGGTGATGAGGTTGAACACCCCGAAGATCACGAACAGCCAGCGGATACGGCCGCCGAGCGGCTTCGGCGGCGCAAGGCGCCGGACCGCGCGGAGCAGGATCATGCCCCGTACATCGGCAAATCCGGCGTCGACGTGAGCAGTGACGGAGCGCTACCCTGTCCGCACGCGATACCGCTCAGCTCGGCACCACATCGGCCGAACAAGACGTCGGCCGGGAACACCGGCACAGGACGAGGCGGTGAGGTCAGGCGTTGGACGAGCCGGAGCGGCAACCGGGCGCGCTCGCCGACGGCGTCCGTCGGTTGCTGCTGCTCTATGCCCCGCTCTTCGTCGTCGCGCTCGGCTGGGCGGTCGTCCGCGGCGCCGGGTTCGACGGTGCGACGGTCCTCGGCTGGCTGCCCGGCGCGCTGTCCCTCGCGGTCGCCTCCTGGTTCCTGTTCCAGGCGTCGCGGCTGGAGCGGCTCGCCCCGGCCGGCCGCCGCTTCTGGCGGCTGATGGCGGTCGCCGCGCTGCTCATCGCGCCGGCCACGAAACCCCTCACCGAGGCGAGCCTCGGCGGCCGCAAGTCGGGCCCCGTCCTCGCCGGCGCGGTGCTGCTGCTCAGTGTCGCGTTGCTGCTGGTGCTGTGGGGGCTGCTGCGGCTGCCGACCCGCAGCCGCAGCCGCGGTGACTGGTTACGGCTCGGGCTGGACGCCGCCACGGTGCTCGTGTGCTCCGCGACGTTCCTGTGGCAGTTCGTGCTCGAACCCATTTCCGACGCCCGCGCCGACCTGCCCCGGGCCCTCGGCCTGCTGATGCTGAGCCTGCTGTGCCTGCTCGCGGTCCTCGCCGTGGTGAAACTGATCCTGGTCGGCACCGACGCCGTCGACATGCTCGCGCTGCAGTCCCTGGCGGGCGTGGTCCTGCTCGGCGCGGTCGGCTCGGCGCTCGTGCCCGTCCTGCAGAGCCCGCGCCTGGCCGGGGTGTCCGACATCATCACCACCCTCGAGGGCACGATGGTCGGGCTCGCCGGGGTCGTGCAGCTGCACCGGGTCCGTCCGGCCGCGGTGACACCGAAGGCGCGCCGCCCGTACAGCATCCTGCCCTACTTCGCGATCGCCGCCGTCTTCGCGCTGCTGGTCGCCAACCACGGTGACGGCCCCGTCCTGGCCGGCGCGGTCGCCGCGAGCGCGGCCGTGGTGCTGCGGCAGCTGCTCGCGTTCCGCGACAACGACGCGCTGCTCGGCACCGTCCGCGACCACCAGCGGCTGCTGCGCGAGCAGGCGACCCACGACGCGCTGACCGGCCTGCCCAACCGGGCGCTGTTCAACGACACCCTGGACGAGGCGTTCCACGGCGCGGCGATCCTCGTCGACCTCGACGACTTCAAGACCGTCAACGACACCCTCGGCCACCACGTCGGCGACGGCCTGCTCGTCGAGGTCGGCCGCCGGCTGCGGGCCGCGGTCCGCCCCGGTGACCTGGTCGCCCGGCTCGGCGGCGACGAGTTCGCGGTGCTGCTGCCCGGCGCCGGCGACCACGCCGCCGGGGAGGTCGCCGAGCGCATCCTCGCCGAGCTCGCCAACCCCGTCACAACCCACGGGCACCTGCTGAGCGTCGGCGCGAGCGTCGGCGTGGCGGAGCGGCTCGCCGACGACGACCCGCAGTCGCTGCTGCGGCACGCCGACATCGCCATGTACGCGGCGAAGCAGCGCGGCAAGGGCCGGCACGCCCGGTACACGCCCGACCTCGAGGGGCTCCTGGCGACGCCCGCGCAGCGCGCCGACGAACTGCGCGCCGCGATCGGCGCCGGGCAGGTCGAGCTGACCGGCGAGCCGATCGCCCGGCTCGCCGACGGCACCGAGGTCGAGCGGCGCCTGTGCGCCCGCTGGCCGTCGGTGGACGTCGCCGACCTGACGGTGCCGCTGGTGCGCTGGTCCCTGGCGGAGGCGTGCCGGGTGACGCCGCCGGGCCGCCGGTTCACGGTCGACGTGAGCCGCTCGGCGCTGCTCGCGCCGGGGTTCCCGCACGACGTCGCCGGGATCCTCGCCGGGGCCGGCGTCGCGCCGACCTGCCTGACCCTCGCCGTGCCGGCCGCCCTCGCCGGCGAGGACACCGGGGTCCGCGGGGTGCTGCAGGAGCTGCGCGGGATCGGCGTCGGGCTCGCCCTGGACCACACCGGCACGGCGCACGCGCGTCTCGACCTGCTGGTGTCGTTGCCCTTCACGCGGCTGGTGCTGGACGCGACCCTGTTTCCGGCCGGCGGCGAAGACCCCCGTCGGGAGGCACTGGTCGACGCCGTGGCCCGGCTCGTCGCGGCCACCGGCGTGGAAACGGTCGTCGCCGGGGTCCGCGACCCGGGGCAGGTGGCGCGGCTGCGGGACCTCGGGTTCGGGCTCGGCTCCGGCCCGGCGCTGTCGGCGTTGGAGGATCTGCGCCTCTCCAGCCGCTGAACCGCTGGTCACCGACCGTACAAGGGAGAGCGCTCTCCTGTAGTGGCCCCGGCGCACTTCCTACGGATCGAAGAATAAGTGTGGGTCCGCTCTTGACAGGGCGCCCCGATCGGACAACCCTCGTCCTTGGAGAGCGCTCTCCCACCCAGACTCCCGGCCGCCCGCCCTTTGGCCGCGGAGTCACACACCCCGGATGGCCGGACCGAGCACCACCGTACCCCTACGGTGGCGCTGCCGGCTGCCGCCCGCCCTGAAACCGGGAGCAATTGATGCTGACCGCCGCACGACCGGCGCACCGCCGCCGCCGGAATCTGATCTTCGCGTCCGTCGCCGCCATCCTGATGGTGGCCACGTACGCGGTGACCACGACCTTCTCGGCCTCCGCCGCCGACACCCTCCTCTCGCAAGGCAAGCCCGCGCTCTCGTCGTCGGACGAGAACGGTGGCACCCCCGCCTCGGCCGCGTTCGACGGCAACACGACCGGCACCCGCTGGTCCTCGGCCGCCGCCGACCCGCAGTGGCTGCGCGTCGACCTCGGCCAGACCGCGACGATCTCGCAGATCAAGCTGTACTGGGAGGCCGCGTACGCGACGGCGTTCAAGCTGCAGACGTCCGCGGACGGCAACACCTGGACCGACATCAAGTCGGTGACCGGTGCGACCGGCGGCGCGCAGACCTACGACGTGACCGGCTCCGGCCGCTACGTGCGGGTCTACGGCACCGCCCGGGCGACCGGCTACGGCTACTCGCTGTGGGAGTTCCAGGTCTACGGCTCCTACGGCGGCACCACCACCCCCGGCACCTGCAACACCGGCGTCAACGCCGCGCAGGGCAAGCCCGCCACCGCCTCCTCCTCGGAGAACGCCGGTGCGAACGGGGCCGGCGCAGCGGTCGACGGCAACGCCGGCACCCGCTGGTCCAGCACCTTCAGCGACCCGCAGTGGCTGGCCGTCGACCTGGGCTCGTCCCAGTCGATCTGCCAGGTCACGATCAACTGGGAGGCCGCCTACGGCAAGGACTTCCAGATCCAGACCTCGCCCGACGGCGGGACCTACACCACGATCAAGACCGTGACCGGCGGCACCGGCGGCAACCAGACGCTCGACGTGTCCGGCACCGGCCGCTTCATCCGCGTGTACGGCACCGCCCGCGGCTCCGGCTACGGCTACTCGATCTGGGAGTTCATCGTCCGGACCGGCACCGGGCCCACCGGTTCGACCTCGACCACCCCGTCGTCGTCGCCGTCCGCGTCGCCTTCGACGTCGACCTCCACCGGCCCGATCCAGGGCGGCGGTGACCTCGGCTCCAACGTCATCGTCTTCGACCCGTCGCAGTCCACCGCGACCATCCAGACGAAGCTCGACCAGATCTTCGCCCAGCAGGAGACCGCGCAGTTCGGTCCCGACCGCGTGCAGTTCCTGTTCAAGCCCGGCACGTACAACGGCCTCAACGCCCAGATCGGGTTCTACACCTCGATCAACGGCCTCGGCCAGAACCCGCAGGACGTCCGGATCAACGGTGACGTCACCGTCGACGCCGGCTGGTTCCAGGGCAACGCCACGCAGAACTTCTGGCGCTCGGCGGAGAACCTGTCCGTCTACCCGGTCTCCGGCGTCGACCGCTGGGCCGTCGCCCAGGCCGCGCCGTTCCGCCGCATGGACATCCACGGCGGCATGACCCTCGCGTCGCCGAACTGCGGCTGGGCCTCCGGCGGCTACATCGCCGACTCCCGCGTCACCGGCAACATCAACCCCTGCTCGCAGCAGCAGTGGTTCACCCGGGACAGCACCATCGGCAGCTGGAACGGCTCGGTCTGGAACATGGTGTTCTCCGGCGTGCAGGGCGCCCCGGCGAACAGCTTCCCGAACCCGCCGTACACCACCCTGCCGACGAGCCCGATCACGCAGGAGAAGCCGTACCTCTACACCGACAGCTCCGGCGCCTACCGCGTCTTCGTGCCGTCGCTGCGCACCAACAGCAGCGGCGCCACCTGGATCAACGGCCAGACCCCGGGCACCTCGCTGTCGATCAACCAGTTCTACGTCGCGAAGCCGGGCGTCTCGGCCGCGACCCTCAACGCCGCCGTCGCGCAGGGCCTCAACCTGCTCTTCACCCCCGGCGTGTACCACCTCAACAGCACCGTGAACATCAACCGCGCCAACACCGTGGTCCTCGGCCTCGGGTACGCCACCATCGTCGCGGACAACGGCGCCCTGCCGATGGCCGTCGGCGACGTCGACGGTGTCAAGATCGCCAGCCTGCTCTTCGACGCCGGCCCGACGAACTCCCCGGCCCTGCTCCAGGTCGGCCCGAACGGCGCCAGCGGCAACCACGCCGCCGCCCCGAACCTCATCTCCGACGTGTTCCTGCGCGTCGGCGGTGCGGGCGCCGCCAAGGCCAGCGCGGCCCTGATCGTCAACAACAACAACACGATCATCGACCACATCTGGGCCTGGCGCGCAGACCACGGCGACGGCGCGGGCTGGACCTCCAACCCGTCCGACAACGGCCTGATCGTCAACGGCCAGAACGTGCTCGCCTACGGCCTGTTCGTCGAGCACTTCAACAAGTACAACGTGGTGTGGAACGGCAACGGTGGCCGCACGATCTTCTTCCAGAACGAGCTGCCGTACGACCCGCCGTCGGCCGCCGCCTGGTCGCACGACGGCATCGTCGGCTACGCCGCGTACAAGGTGGGCAACAACGTCACCACCCACGAGGGCTGGGGGATGGGCAGCTACTGCGTGTTCACCACGGACGCCTCGATCGCCGCGTACCACTCCTTCGAGGTGCCCAACACCCCGAACGTCAAGTTCCACAACATCCTGACCGTGTCCCTCGGCAAGGGCTCGATCACACACGTCATCAACGACACCGGCGCGGCCGCCCAAGCCTCCGCCGTGGTCCCGTCCAACGTGGTCAGCTACCCCTGATCCACGTCGCCTGAGTGAGGGCCGGTCCTTTCGGGGACCGGCCCTTCGCGTTCAGCCGTGGTTGACGGTCAGGGAGTAGAACTTGACCTTCGCGCCGTTGGTGGTGCTGTCGGAGGAGGACTGGTTGTAGGAGCCGGCCTTGAAGTACATGCCGTACTGGTTGAAGGACGACGGGATCGCGTAGCTGGTGGTGCTGCCGTTCACGGTCAGGTTGATCCGGTTGCCGCCGGAGATGGCGATGACGTAGGACCACTTCACGCCGAGTGGGACGTTGCCGACCAGGTGCAGGGTCTGGCCGCCGTCGGGGGAGTTCTCGGTGCCGAGGTAGATGTCGCCGTTGGGGCGGTAGTACAGCTCCAGCAGCGGCTTCGTGGACGGGCCGCCGGTGCCCAGGTGGACCTGGCCGACGCAGACGTTCTTCGTCACGTTCGGGATGCGCAGTGTCGCGGAGAGACGGTGCGAGCCGGCCAGGCGCCAGTCCGCGGCGCTGCCGCTGGCGTTCATCTCGCGCAGCTCGGAGCGGGCGTAGTTGGAGTTCGGCGTCGTCACGCCCTTCTCCGGGGCCCAGAACGTCATCGAACCGTCGTTCTTGTCGGTGAAGAAGTACGCCGGGTTCGTGTACCCGTTGGCGCCCCGCAGCTGTGACGACGGGATGGTGGTCGGCGCGCCGGGGGAGCCGACCGGCAGTTGCAGCTGCCAGATCGACAGGTCGAAGTTGCCGCCGGGGGCGACGGCCGGGTTGAGCCCGCCCGCCGGCGGGGTGGTCGGCGGCGCGCTCCCGCCGGGCAGGGTCCAGGCCTGGTTGGCGGTGCCGGTGCAGGACCAGATCTGCAGCCGGGTGCCGTTGGCCGAGCTCTGCCCGGTCGCGTCGAGACACTTGCCGGAGCCGGCGTTCACCAGGGACCCGTTCGAGGCGGTCCACTGCTGGGCCGCCGAGCCGTTGCAGTCGTACAGCTGGATCTTCGCGCCGTTCGCGGTCGACGCGGCGGTGACGTCGAGGCACTTGCCGAGCGCCTGGATGCGCGTGCCGTCAACCGTCCAGGTCTGCGCCGCGGTGCCGTTGCAGTCGTAGAGCTGGATCGCGGTGCCGTTGGCGGAGCTCGCCGCGGCCACGTCCACACACTTCCCGCCGAGGCCCGTGATGGGCCCTGCGGTAGCGGCGTTGGCGTTGGTACCGCCGAGCACGCCGGCGATGACGGCCGCGGTCACGGCGGTGACGGTGGCGGCGGCGATGATGAGCGTTTTCGGGCGTCGCTGCATGGGCTGTCCTTGGGTGGGATGTGCCCGCCCCGAATAGGCAGAGCGGCTAACAATAAACAACCCTGTCTATACGTTGTCAACGGTTCCTTGTCGCGCATGTTGACGAACCGGCACCCATCTGAAATCTTGGATGTCCAGCGACGCAAGAACTTTGCAGAACCCGTCAAGATTCTGAATGTCGCTGTGCAAGCCGCGTAGCAGTCGACCGCCACCGCCTGCTCCGTCCCACCCACCCGCTGTTACCGCCGAGCCCACACAGCCCATAGGGCGCACCGACACCCCCGGAGCGCCATGCCGCCATGCCCGCAGGGTCCAACCCCGCGGGCCCGGTGTGTCGCGCCCTCGCCCCGATGAGAGGCCAAGACGTCATGAGTACACGAAAGCCCAGGTGGCGGCTCTTCGCCGCGGTCCTGGCGACCGCGGTCATCGCCGCCACGATGCCCACGGCCGCCGAAGCCGCCGGTGGACCGAACCTTGCCCTCGGCAAGCAGATCCAGGCCAGCAGCTCCAACGGCCCGTACGGCACCGGCAACGTCAACGACGGCAACGCCGCGTCGTACTGGGAGAGCACCAACAACACGTTCCCGCAGTGGATCCAGGTCGACCTCGGCGCCAACACCGCCATCGACCAGGTGGTCCTGAAGCTGCCCACCAACTGGGGCACCCGCACCCAGACCCTGGCCGTGCAGGGCAGCGTCAACGGCACCGCGTTCAACGACCTGTCGGCGTCGGCGGGGCGGGTGTTCAACCAGGCCTCCGCGAACGTCGTCACCATCAACTTCACCGCCGCCAGCGTCCGCTACGTGCGGGTCACCATCACCGCCAACAACGGCTGGCCCGCCGGGCAGCTGTCGGAGTTCGAGATCTACGGCGCGGCCGGCAACGTGCAGCCGCCGACGGCACCGGGGAACCTCGCGTACACCCAGCCGGCCTCCGGGCAGATCCGGCTGACCTGGACGGCGTCGACGTCCGCGTCGGGCATCGCCAGCTACCAGATCTTCGCCAACGGCTCGCTGCGGGCGACCGTCGGCGGCACCGTCCTGGTGTACACCGACACGCAGCCGGACACCGCGACCGTCGAGTACTACGTGAAGGCGACCGACCCGGCCGGGAACACGTCGGCGGAGAGCAACCACGTGACGCGGACCGGCACCACCCCGCCGAACGGGCAGAACCTGGCCCAGGGCAAGGCCATCGAGGCCAACTCGTCGGTGTTCACGTTCGTCGCCACGAACGCCAACGACGGCAACGTCGGCTCGTACTGGGAGTCCAACGGCTTCCCCGGCATCCTGACGGTGAAGCTCGGCTCGAACGCCGACGTCAGCTCGGTCGTCGTCAAGCTCAACCCCGACACCGCGTGGGGACCGCGCACCCAGGCCATCCAGGTCCTCGGCCGGGAGCAGTCCGCGACCGGCTTCACCTCGCTCAAGGCCCGCGCCGACTACGGCTTCAGCCCGTCGGCGAACCAGAACACGGTGACGATCCCCGTCAGCGGCCGCGTCGCCGACGTGCAGCTGCAGATCTTCACCAACAACGGCGCACCCGGCGGCCAGGTCGCCGAGCTGCAGGTCATCGGCACCCCGGCGCCCAACCCGGACCTCGTGGTCACCGGCCTCACCTGGTCGCCGTCCGCCCCGTCCGAGGTCGACGCGGTCACCGTTTCCGCCACGGTACGCAATGCCGGTACCGCGGCATCGGCCGCCACCACGGTCAACGTGAACGTCGGCGGGACCTCCGCCGGGACCGCCAACGTCGGTGCGCTGGCCGCCGGCGCGTCCACCACCGTCACGGTCAACGCCGGCACCCGCGCGCAGGGCAGCTACCCCGTCTCCGCGACGGTCGACCCGGCCAACACGGTCGCCGAGCAGGACGAGTCCAACAACGCCTTCACCGCCACCTCGCAGCTGGTCGTCTCGCAGGCGCCCGGCCCGGACCTGCAGGTGCTGAGCGTCTCGTCGAACCCGTCGAACCCGGCGGTCGGCGCGGCCGTCAGCTTCACCGTCGCGGTCAACAACCGCGGCACCACCGCCAGCGGCGTCTCCAGCGTCACCCGGGTGACGGTCGGCGGCACCACGCTCAACGGCACCACCGCCTCGATCGCGGCCGGCGCCACCGTCAACGTCGCGGTCAGCGGCACCTGGACGGCGACCAGCGGCGGCGCGACCATCACCGCGACCGCCGACGCCACGAACGTGGTCACGGAGACCAACGAGAGCAACAACTCGCTGACCCAGTCCATCGTGGTCGGCCGGGGCGCCGCGGTGCCGTACACCTCCTACGAGGCCGAGGCCGGCAACTACCAGGGCACCCTGGTCACCGCCGACCCGCTGCGCACCTTCGGGCACACCAACTTCGGCACCGAGTCCTCGGGCCGCGCGTCGGTGCGCCTGAACAGCCAGGGCAACTACGTCGAGGTCACCTCGACCAACCAGGCGAACTCCATCGTGGTGCGCAACTCCGTGCCGGACTCCGCGTCCGGTGGCGGCGCGGACTACACGATCAGCCTCTACGCCAACAACGTCTTCGTCCAGAAGATCACGCTGTCGTCGAAGTACAGCTGGCTCTACGGCACGACGGACGACACCGAGTCGCTGTCGAACTCGCCGCAGGCCAACGCCCGCCGCCTGTTCGACGAGTCGCACGCGCTGCTCGCGTCGTCCTACCCGGCCGGCACCAAGTTCAAGCTCCAGCGCGACGCCGGTGACAACGCGTCCTTCTACTACATCGACCTGATCGACCTGGA
Source organism: Dactylosporangium cerinum (assembly GCF_042653625.1). Classification (NCBI taxonomy): domain Bacteria; kingdom Bacillati; phylum Actinomycetota; class Actinomycetes; order Micromonosporales; family Micromonosporaceae; genus Dactylosporangium; species Dactylosporangium cerinum. The sequence continues at coordinate 375,507 of NZ_JBHSIU010000130.1, forward strand.
GCAGGTCGCGCCGGCGCTCAGCCAGCCGGCCGGTTGCACGTCGATCACCACGTACGGTGCCGTCCCGAACGACGGCGTCGACGACAGCGCCGCCATCCAGCGGGCCGTCAACGACGACATGAACGGCGTCATCAGCTGCGTGTGGATCCCGGCCGGGCAGTGGCGGCAGGAGCAGAAGATCCTGTCCGTCGACCCGACCCGCGGCCAGTACAACCAGAAGGGCATCCGCAACGTCACCATCCGCGGTGCCGGCATGTGGCACTCGCAGCTCTACACGCTGACCGAGCCGCAGAACGTGGTGGGCAACATCAACCACCCGCACGAGGGCAACGTCGGCTTCGACATCGACGACAGCACCCAGATCTCCGACCTCGCGATCTTCGGCGGTACCCAGAACCGCGCCAACCGGGGCCACGGCCTCAACGGGCGCTTCGGCAAGAACACGAAGATCAGCAACGTCTGGATCGAGCACGTCAACGTCGGCGCCTGGGTCGGCCGCGACTACAGCGACACCCCGGCGTACTGGAACCCGGCCGACGGCCTCGAGTTCACCGGGATGCGCATCCGTGACACGTTCGCGGACGGCATCAACTTCTCCAACGGCAGCCGCAACTCGAAGGTGTTCAACTCCTCGTTCCGCACCACCGGCGACGACTCCCTGGCGATCTGGGCGAACCCGCGGGTGAAGGACGCGACGCTGGACATCGCGCACGACAACCACTTCACCAACAACACCGTCCAGCTGCCGTGGCGTGCCAACGGCATCGCCATCTACGGCGGCTACGGCAACGGCGCGGAGAACAACCTCGTCTCCGACACGATGAACTACCCGGGCATCATGCTGGCCACCGACCACTCGCCGCAGCCCTTCAGCGGCACCACGGTCATCTCCAACAACGGCCTGTACCGCTGCGGCGGCGTGTTCTGGAACGAGGACCAGGAGTTCGGGGCGATCACGCTCTTCCCGTCCTCACTGGACATCGTCGGCGTCACCATCCGCGACACCGACATCTACGACTCCACCTACGACGGCATCCAGTTCAAGAACGGCGGCGGCAACATGCCGAACGTCGCCATCACCAACGTGCGCATCGACAAGTCCAACAACGGCGCGGGCATCCTCGCCATGTCGGGCGCCCGCGGCAACGCCAACCTGACGAACGTGACCATCACCAACTCCGCCGACGGCAACATCGTCAAGGAGCCCGGCTCACAGTTCGTCATCACCGGCGGCTGACAGTTCAGCAAAACATGCGGCCCGCGTTCTCCGAACGCGGGCCGCATGTTCGCTGTTTCCCGCCTGTCGCTGCGCGAAAGCTCGCTGCCCCACCGCTTCGCGGCGGGTCCCGCCGGGGGATTCTCACCCCGGACCCCCAATGCTCGCTTCGCTCGCACGACCTGCGCCCTGGCGGGCGCGGTCGACGCACACGCTAGCGCGTGGCAGTTGAAGGACCGGGGGTTCAGGTTTGGAGGCACTCAAGGTCCTTCGTCTGGCTCGCCCGCTTTGCGCGCGAGACGACGGAGGCGGGCCCGTCCGATGGGTGCGGGCGCTGTCCGTGCTTCCTGGACTGTGGGCACATTGGTGATCGACGGGGTTTTCGGGAGGACGGCCCGCCCCCGTCGTCTCGCGCGCATGGCGGGCGAGGAAGACGACAGACCTTGAGTGCCTGAAACCTGAGCCCCCGGTCTTCAACTGCCACGCGCATGCGTCCGAGTCGACCGCGCCCTTCAGGGCGCAGGTCGTGCGAGCGAAGCGAGCATTGGGGGTCCGGGGTGAGAATCCCCCGGCGGGACCCGCCGCGAAGCGGTGGGGCGGCGAGCTTTCGCGCAGCGACAGGCGGGAAACAGCGGGAAACAGCGGGAAACAGCGGGACCCGCCGCGAAGCGGTGGGGCAGCTAGTTTCTGTTAGTTGCTCTCGACGCGGACCAGGAGGCGGGTGGTGCCGATGATGATCTCGTCGCCGGGGTTGACGGTCACCGAGGTCACCTTGTGGCCGTTGACCCGGGAGCCGTTGGCGGAGCCGAGGTCGGTCAGGGTGAGCTGGTTGCCGTCGAAGTCGAGGCGGGCGTGCTGGCGGGACGCACCGGTGTCGGCGAGGCGCAGGTCGGCCTGGTCGCCGCGGCCGATGACGGTGCTGCCGCGCTGGACGGCGTGGGTGTAGCCGTCGTCGGTGACCAGGCGGACACCGCTGTCGGGGCCGCGGCGGGTGCGTTGGTCGGCGCCGGTGTAGACCTGGGCGTCGACGCGGAACAGGCCGGACGCCAGGTTCTCGCCGCGGGAGACCTCGACGAGGATGTCGCCGTAGACGGCCCAGCCCTGCTCGCCGATGTACTCCGCCTGGGACTGGGCGAGCTCGGTGGCGAGCGCGGCGGCATACGGAGCGAGCCGTTCGTGGTCGGCGGGGGACAGGGCGATCACGTAGCGGTTGGGCACCAGGATCCGGCCGCCGGGGATGCTGGTCTTGCCGGCGTTGGCCTCGCCCTGCATCGCGTTGAGGATCTCCACGGGGTGGACGACGCCCTTGAACACCTTGGCGAAGGCGCCCTCGACCAGGCCTTCGAGACGCTTCTCAAACCGCTGCAGTCCGCTCACGCCTCAACGGTAGCGCCCATGAACGTTTCATCGCGGTCGTGGTCGCGACAATAACCCCTGACCTGCGAAAAGGACCTGGTCAGGGATGTCCCGGGACAAGTCTGTCATTGGCGTCACTGTGCAAGGAAGCCCAGGATCGCCGGTCATGAAGGTCTTGCACAGACGTGGTCTCCTCGCGGTGGGCGCCGCCGCCGCCCTCGCGGTCACCGGCATCATCGTCCTGCCCGCCGTCAACGCCTCCGCGGCGAGCGGCTGCCGGGTCGCGTACACGGTGAACCAGTGGCCGGGCGGATTCACCGGCAACATCACGATCACCAACCTCGGCGACGCCGTGAACGGCTGGACGCTCGGCTTCACGTTCCCCGACGCGGGGCAGCGGGTCGGGCAGGGCTGGTCGGCGACGTTCAGCCAGAGCGGTGCCGCCGTCACGGCCCGCAGTCTCGACTACAACGGCGCGCTCGCGACCGGCGCCTCCACCGGCATCGGCTTCAACGGCACGTGGACCGGCGCCAACCCGACGCCGACCGCGTTCACGCTCAACGGCGTGACCTGCACCGGCACGGTGACGAACAGCCCCACGCCGTCGAAGACCCCGAGCAGCAGCCCGAGCACGAGCACCAGCCCGAGCACGCCGCCCCAGGGTGGCACGCCCCTCGCGGCCAACGGGCAGCTGCACGTGTGCGGGGTCAACCTGTGCAACCAGAACAACAAGGCGATCCAGCTGCGGGGCATGAGCACCCACGGCATCCAGTGGTTCGCGAGCTGCGTCACCAACGCCTCGGTGGCCGCCCTCGCCGACGACTGGAAGGCCGACCTGCTGCGGATCGCGATGTACGTGCAGGAGCAGGGCTACGAGACGAACCCGGCCGGCTTCACGAACCAGGTGAACCAGTACGTGGACCTCGCCGAGTCCAAGGGCATGTACGCGATCATCGACTTCCACACGCTGACGCCGGGTGACCCGAACTACAACCTGGACCGGGCGAAGACGTTCTTCGCGGCCGTGTCGCAGCGCAACGCGAACAAGAAGAACGTCATCTACGAGATCGCCAACGAGCCCAACAACGTGTCGTGGCAGGGCATCAAGTCCTACGCGGAGCAGGTCATCCCGGTCATCCGGGCCAACGACCCCGACGCGGTCGTCATCGTCGGCACCCGCGGCTGGTCGTCGCTGGGCGTGTCCGACGGCACCGACGAGAACGAGATCGTGGCCAACCCGGTGAACGCGACGAACATCATGTACACGTTCCACTTCTACGCCGCGTCGCACACGGACAGCTACCGCAACGTGGTGTCGCGGGCGGCGGGCCGGCTGCCGCTGTTCGTCACCGAGTTCGGCACCGTCACCTACACCGGCGGCGGCGCGGTGGACCTGGCCAGCAGTGCCACCTGGCTGAACCTGCTCGACTCGAAGAAGATCAGCTACGCGAACTGGACCTACTCGGACGCGAACGAGAGCAGCGCCGCGTTCCGCCCCGGCACCTGTGCCGCGGGCAGCTGGACGAACCCGTCCTCGCTGAGCGAGTCCGGCGCGTTCCTGCGCGGCCGGATCCGCACCGCCGACAACTTCTAGGCCCGCTGGAACGGCGAGTTCACGTGGTCAAGCGGCCGTCCCGCTTGACCACGTGACCGTCGACGAGCACGGTCCGCACGTCGAGCGCGGTCAGGCACGACACGACCGCCCCGGCCCGGTCGCCGCGCAGGTGCCCGAGGCCGTGGAGGAGCAGCAGGTCGGCCCGCTTCCCGACCTCCACGGTGCCGATCACGTCGGCGAGACCCACGGCCCGGGCACCGTCGAGCGTTGCCGCCCGTAGGAGGTCCGCGGCCGCGGGTGCCGACGCCGAACCCGACCGCAGCCGCATCGTGCGCAGCGTGTCGCGCAACGGCTCGAACAGGTCCGGCGGGTTGTTGATGACGACGTCCACCCCGAACGCGGGCCGGGCCCCGGCGTCGGCGAGCCGCTCGTATGCGGACGCGCCGTGGCCCATCACCGCCTCCACGGTCGGGGTCACCACCACGGCCGTGCCGGACGCGGCGAGCAGTTTCGCGTCCTCCGGGGTGACCGCGTTGAGATGCACCAGCTGCAGGTCCGGGCCGAGCAGCCCGGCGTCGTGCAGCCGCCGCACGCAGGCGCCGCCCACGTGCGCGGAGACCATCATCCCGAGGTCGCGGCCGAACGCGAGCTGCGCGACCGTCTCGTCCCAGTCGCCGTACTCCGGGCCGAGGACAGCCAGAGCCCCGGTGACCCGCCCGGTCCGCACGGCGAGGCGCCGCACGTCGTCGGCGTCGAAGCGGCCGTGACCGACCACGGCGCGGATCCCGGATCCGGCGAAGGCGTCCACGACCGCGTCGGTGTGCGCGGGGGACAGGGTGGCGTTGCTGTAGTCGAAGACGGTGGTGATCCCGGCGTTCAGGGCCGCATCCGCGCCGAGCCGCGTCGCGCGGCCGGCGTCCGCGGCCGACAGCGAGGACAGCGCGGCGCCGAGGATCTCCGTGAAGTACCGCGACATCGGCATGTCGGCGCCGGCACCGCGCAGCGGCGCCTGCCACACGTGCCGGTGCGCGTCGACGAACCCGGCCGTCACCGTGAGTCCCGTCGCGTCGATGACCTCGCAGCCGGGCGCGGCCCGCGCCGCGAGACCCGCACCGACGGCGGTGATGACCCCGTCGGTGCAGAGGACGTCGGTGCCCGGCAGCTCCGGACCGCTGCCGGGCACGACGTGGGCGTGCTGAACAAGTACCTGGCGTTGCACGTACACCTCCCAAGAAAGCTTTTTAAAAAGCTATCTCGAAAGGCTAGGCGTGGCAAGTCAGGTGGCGGTGCAGGTGACCGTGGGTGCCGTGTTGGTGCCGGTCCAGGATCCGTTGAAGCCGAAGCTCGTGGACTGTCCGGCGCTCAGCTTGCCGTTGTAGCTCGCGTTCACGGCGGTCGAGACGCCCCCGGCCGAGGTGATCGTCGCGTTCCAGAACGACGTGATCGTCTGCCCGTTGGCCCAGGTCAGCTTGACCGTCCAGCCGTTCGTGCCGGCGCCGCCGGCGGTCACGGTGACGTTGGCGCCGAAGCCGCCGGCCCACTCGCTGGTCTTGGCGTAGGACGCCGTGCAGCCACCCGGCGGGACGCTGGTGGACCGCGACGGTGACGCCGACGCCGAGGCGGATGCCGACGGGCTGGTGGACCGCGAGGGCGACGCGGACGCGCTGCCGGACGGACCGGGGCCACCGGTGAAGATCACGTCGCTGCAGAAGTAGTACGACTGGTCGAGGTGGCTCGCCTGCCAGATGGTGTACATGACGTGCCGGCCCGTCCGGGAACCGGCGTTGACCTGCGCCTGGTACTGCGGCGCCGGCGCGTACCGGCCGGTGCTGTTGACCAGCTCGAGGCTCGCCCACGTCAACGGCTGGGTGGTCGGGTCGAAGCCCTGCTTCGTGATGTAGATGCGCAGGTAGTCGGCCCCGTGCTGGGCGGCGTCGGTCAGGGTGAGGGTGAAGTTGTTCGGCTTCGTCGCGGCGACCCACGCTCCGACGGTGTCCATGGAGGCGTACCGGCCGTTCTGGGTGCGCCCGCCGCTGCAGGGCTGGCCGTCGGGGATGGCGGCCTGGTGGTTGCCGGCGACGCCCTCGCGGTAGAGGCCGTTCCAGTTCCACATGGTGTCCGGGTTGGCCTGCCAGGCCTGGGCGCACATCGGGTCGGTCTGGGACATGTTCGGGTTCTGGAAGTCGCTGCCCCACCGGGCCCAGCAGCCGTAGTTGCGCGACGGCGGGTCGGTGACCGAGCCGTGCGCGCCGGCGGGACTCTGGGCGACGACGACCGCGGCGGCGGTCGCGGTCAGGACGGCTGCCGCGCCGATGGCGAGGCGTTTCATGTGGGCTGAAAGTTGCACAGGGAGCTCCGTCACGTCGATGCGGGTTTACGTGCATGGCGGCGCCTGCGGCGCAGCTCAGAGGCTGTCCGCGGCGCTGTGCGGCTCCCGCCGACATGATACCCGCGGCATGGATCACGGTGAATGCATCAGGGAAAGTGTTACGGCCTGCGGGGCGCGCCGGTCTCTTGTCTGCGCAGAGCCGATGTGTTCCGAAGGAGATCCAGTGAGCTTGCGACACCTGTCCGCGACGGGCCTCGCCGTCGTCGCGCTGTTCGCCGTGACGGGCTGCGACCCCACCACGCAGACCGGCGCGGCGCCTTCAAGCAGTCCCAGCGCCGGCCCGGCCGGTGCGCAACAACCGGCCGGCTCCGGCGGGCTCGGATCGGCCGCGCCCTCGAAGCCCGTCGCGTCGAAGACGGCAGGCGTGCCGCCGTTCTTCACCACCCTGCCCGCCACACCGAAGCTGACCGGGGCGGCGCCGGCGGGGCTGGTGCGGGGCCGGCGGGGCCAGCAGCGGCAGGCCGGCGAGGAGCCCCTCGGCCGCGGCGAGCCGCCGCGACCGCTCCGAGCACCGTGGGCAGTCCCGGACGTGCCGGGCGATCCGCTTGCGCCACAACGGATCCAGTTCGCCGTCCCAGCCGGATGTGGTGTCCCGCAACGCCGGGCAGCCCGGCGCCGCATCCAGCGCCCGGACCACCGAACGGGCCACGTCCAGCTGCTCCCGCATCCGCTGCACCCGGACCCCGGCGTGCGCCGCGGACAGCTCCAGGGCCTCGGCGACCTCGGCCCGGGTCAGGTGCCCGCCGGCCTCCAGCCACCACAGCGACAGCACCACGCGGAACGCCGGGTCCAGCCACCGGGCCGCCTCGGCGATCTCGCGCTGCTCGGTGTCGAGGACCTGCCGCAGGACGGTGAGCCCGACGAAGTCCGCCGCCGGGTCCTCCCGGTCGTCGCCGGCCGGGTCGTCGGCGCGGCTCAGCCGGGACCGGCGGGCCTCGGCGCGGGCGTCGGCGAGCTGCCGCAACGCGATCGTCACCACCCACGACCGGAACCGTTCCGCCTGCCGCACCCCGGACACGCCCGTCACGACCCGCATCATCGTGTCCTGGACGATGTCGTCGACGTCGAGATCCCGGTCCGCGCCGCGGCCGACGACGGTGTAGACGAGCGGCAGGTAGCGCGCGGCGAGCGCCTCGACGGCGGCCCGGTCCCCGTCACGGGCCGCCGCAACGAGCACCTCGTCGGTCTGTGTCTGCACCATCGCCGATCGCTCCTGCCGCTGCGGTACCTGGTTCGTACCATCCCGCAGACCCTGGCCGGGCACGTGCCATAACACTTTCTGCGACTTGACGCGGCGCCGCGGCGGGTCTTACGGTCCTGGATCACAACCACATATCGCGCTGCACGACCCGCGACGGGAGAGCCCCCGGACACCACCGGGGCGCCGAAGGAGCAACGTTCTCCCCAGAATCTCTCAGGCACAGGTACCGCCGCGGTCAGGCGACTCTGGAAAGTCAGGACGACAGCTGTCCTGCGCCCACGGTGCAAACCGCCCCACGGTGTCTCCCGTGGGCGGTGAAGCTCTCAGGCTCCGATGACAGAGCGGGGAGGCCACCCAGCAGGGGTGCCGTCCGCGACGGCACCCGGACTCAGGGAGCCTCTCGTGACACCGCTGTTCGACGTGCACCGCGATCTGGGTGCCACCTTCACCGACTTCGCCGGCCGGCGCATGCCGCTGCGCTACCGGAGCGAGCTCGCCGAGCATCACGCCGTGCGCCGCGCCGCCGGGTTGTTCGACCTGTCCCACATGGGCGAGCTCGAGGTCACCGGCGCCGACGCGGGCCGGTTCCTCGACCACGCGCTCGTCGGCCGGCTGTCGACGCTGCCGGTCGGGCGCGCCCGATACACCATGCTCTGCCACGACAACGGCGGCGTCCTGGACGACCTGGTCGTCTACCGCCTCGCCGAGCTCCGCTACCTGGTCGTGGCCAACGCGGCCAACACCACGGTCGTCCACGTGATGCTGCGCGAGCACGCCGACGGCTTCGGCGTCGACGTCCGCGACGCGTCGGCCGACTGGGCGCTGATCGCGGTGCAGGGCCCGGCCGCCGCGGCGATGCTCGACCCGGGGCCGTTGCCCTACTACGGGATCCGGGCCTTCGCGGTCGCGGGCCGGGACGTGCTGCTCGCCCGGACCGGGTACACCGGCGAGGACGGCTTCGAGGTGTACTGCCGCCCCGCCGACGCCGTGGCCGTGTGGCGGTCCCTGCTCGACCGCGGCCCGTCTCCCGCGGGGCTCGCCTGCCGGGACACGCTGCGCCTGGAGGCCGGGATGGCGTTGTACGGCCACGAACTGTCCGTCCGGGTGACCCCGCTACAGGCCGGCCTCGAACGGGTCGTCGCCTTCGACAAACGGGACTTCGTCGGCGCCGCCGCCCTGCGCCGCCAGCGCGCCACGGGCGGTTTCGCCACGCTCGTCGGCCTGGTCACCGGCACCCGGCGGGCGCCCCGGGCGGGCTACCCGGTGCTGGCGGAGGGCACCACCGTCGGGGCCGTCACCAGCGGCGCGCTCTCCCCGACCCTCGGCCACCCCGTCGCGATGGCCTACGTCGCGACCGGCTGGTCCGCACCCGGGACCCGGCTCACCGTCGACGTCCGCGGCACCGGCGTCGACGCCCACGTCGTCACGCTGCCCTTCTACTCCTCGCAGAGGTGAGCATCATGTCCGAGATCCCGCCGCACCTGTCCTACACCCGCGACCACGAGTGGCTGCTCGACGGCGTCGTGGGGATCACCGCGTTCGCCGCGTCGTCCCTCGGCGACATCGTGTACGTCCAGCTGCCCGACGTCGGCGCCGCCGTCACCGCCGGGGTGCCCTGCGGCGAGATCGAGTCCACGAAGTCCGTCAGCGACCTCGTCGCCCCTGCCGGCGGCGTCGTGGTCGAGGTCAACCCCCTCCTCGCCGCCGAGCCGGGGCTGGTCAACGAGGACCCGTACGGGCGCGGCTGGCTGTTCCGGCTCAGCGTCGCCGGCACCCCGGACCTGCTCGACGCGACCGCCTACGCCGCACTGGTCGGGTGAGCCCGGTGGCGTTGAGCGCGTTCGACCTGTACTCCGTCGGCATCGGCCCGTCCTCGTCACACACCGTCGGCCCGATGCGCGCCGCCCGCCGCTTCGCGTCCACATTGGACCTTCTCGCGGTCGGGCGGGTGCGGGCGGAGCTGTTCGGCTCGCTCGGCGCCACCGGGCACGGCCACGGCTCCGCGAAGGCCGTCGTCCTCGGCCTGCTCGGCGAGGACCCGGCGACGGTGGACACCGACACCGCCGACGAACGCGTCGCCGCCGTCCGCGACGCCGGCCGGCTGCGCCTGTCCGGTGGTGCCGACATCGCGTTCGACCCGGACGCCGACGTCGTCCTGCACCGCCGCAAGTCGCTGCCCGAGCACCCGAACGGCATGCGTTTCCACGCGTGGGACCCGTCGGGTGCGGTGATCTCGGAGCGCACGTACTTCTCCGTCGGCGGCGGCTTCGTCGTCGGCGACACCGGCGTCGTCGCCGACACCACGGTCCTGCCGCACCCGTTCGCCACCGGCGGCGAGCTGCTCGCCCGGTGCCGGGAACTGTCCCTGCCGGTGAGCGACGTCATGTACGCCAACGAACGCGCCTGGCGCCCCGACGCCGACACCCGCGCCGGCCTGCTGCACCTGTGGGCGGTGATGCAGGCCTGCGTCGAGCGCGGCTGCACCCGGTCCTTCGACGGGGTCCTGCCCGGCGGCCTGCGCGTCCCGCGCCGCGCACCGGCCCTGTTCCGCGACCTGAAGGCCTCCGCCGAAGGCGTCGACCCGCTGAAGGTCCTCGACTGGGTGAACCTCTACGCGCTCGCGGTCAACGAGGAGAACGCCTCCGGCGGCCGGATCGTCACCGCCCCCACCAACGGCGCCGCCGGCATCATCCCCGCCGTCCTGCACTACTACACCCGCTTCGTGCCCGGGGCCACCGACGACGGCGTCGCCCGCTTCCTGCTCACCGCCGCCGCCGTCGGCATGCTCATCAAGGGCAACGCGTCCATCTCCGGCGCGGAGGTCGGCTGCCAGGGCGAGGTGGGGTCGGCGTGCGCGATGGCCGCCGCCGGGCTGTGCGAGGTCCTCGGCGGCACCCCGGAACAGGTCGAGAACGCCGCCGAGATCGGCCTCGAACACAACCTCGGCCTCACCTGCGACCCGGTCGGCGGCCTCGTCCAGATCCCGTGCATCGAGCGCAACGCCATCGCGTCGGTGAAGGCCATCAACGCCGCGCGGCTCGCGCTCAACGGCGACGGCAACCACAAGGTCACCCTCGACAAGGCCATCCGCACCATGCGCGACACCGGCCGCGACATGTCCGTGAAGTACAAGGAGACCGCCCGTGGCGGCCTCGCGGTGACGGTGATCGAATGCTGAGGCCCGGGGTGGGAGACTGGGGCGGTGGAGCGGCTCCTGGGTCCGGGCGAGGTGGAGCAGGGGCTCGCCGGGCTGCGGCCGCGGGACACCGGCTTCTGGACGGTCGACGTCGCCGAACCCGGGGCGGCCTGGGCGGTCGTGCGGGAGTTGCCGCTCGACCGGCTGGTGCTCGCCGGGGTGGCGGCCGGGCCGGGACTGCTGGAGCTGGTGCGGGCGGCGCTCGGGTATGACCCCGGCGCGCAGGAGTTCCTGACGTATCTGCGGGGCTGGTTCCCTCCCGCGGGTGACGTGCCGCCGGTGCCGGCGCGCCTCCTCGACGCGGTGCGGGGGCTGGCGCTCGGGGCGCCCGGGGAGCCGGTCGCGCACGGGCTGTTCCCGAGCACCGTGACGAAACTTTCCCGGCTGGCGCTCGCCCGGCACCGGGTGTACCCGGCCGGCGTGGTCCTCGAGGCGGCGCGGCGGGCGTACAGCGGGCCCTACGACGCGCACGAGGCCCTCGCCTGCGCGCTGGTTCACCCGGACGTGGACACCGACGCGCTCGTCTGGCAGCACACGCGGCGGGGGAGAGGGTGGCGGTCGCGGCGCAAGACGAACCGGGTCCTGGCGTGGGGCCGGCGGCACGGATACCTGGCGGAGCCCCTGGTCTGCGGGTGCCGGCACGAGCGGCTCGAGGCGCCGGGCGCACGGTGGGAGGCGGCGCGGCTGGCCGGCAACTGGACCCGGATCCTGCCGCTGCTCGACGAGGTGGTCAGCGACCCGGCGCGGTGGCTGGCCGTGTACCGCTGCTCACGGTGCGAACGCCTCTGGGCGCAGGACACCGTGTCGTCAGGCCACGCGGATCTGACCTACGGCTACCCGATCGCGACAACCGATCCGGCCGGGTGGCTGGCTGCCGCCCACTCACGAAGACTGCGGTAACTTTCAGGCCGGCCGGCGGGCGATCGCGATGACCGACTGCCCGAAGGGCGGGGTGACGAACTTTTCGGCGAATCGGGTCATCGGGGCGACCGTCGAGTCGTAGAACTTCACCATCAGGCCCGGGCCCGGCTTCTGCCGCAGCAGGCAGGTCGACACGTAGTAGCCGATCAGGCCCAGCGAGTTGGCGTAGTGCAGCCGCTCGATCTCCAGGTCGGCCGCGAGCAGGACCTCCCGCATGGTCTTGCGGGTGTACCGGCGCACGTGGCCGGTCGCGATGTCGGCGGGTCCCATCGCGAACGGGAACGCCGGGACGACGATGATCACGTAGCCGCCGGGGCGGACCAGCGAACGCATCGTCTGCAGCGCGCCGAGGTCGTCCTCGATGTGCTCCAGGACGTTGTAGGAGACCGCGGCGCTGTGCTCGGCGGTGATCTCGCTCGGCAGCATCAGCTCCCGGATCGAGACCTCGCGGTTCGCGGAGAACCGCTCCTTGAGGGCGAGCAACCGGTCCGGGTCGGCCTCGGTCACCGTCATCCGCGGGGCGTGCTCCAGCCACTCCGCCGCGTAGTCGCCGAGCCCCGCGCTGACCTCGATCGGGTCGTCGCCGAGAAACGGCGTGGCGAACGCGACGAACCACTTGCGGTGGTTCTTCGCCATCGCGAGGCCCTCGAGGACCTCGGACTGGATGAGCTGGTCACCGAGGATCTCCGCACTACGATCCCGATCGCCTCCAGGCGGCACGGCGTTCTCCTCGGTAGCTCGGCGATCCAACGATCTGATCATGTTATCCGGAATTGGCGTAGTTTATCGACGTCGATGCTCCAGGACCAGAGCGTGCGCCATGGGCAGCAGTCCAGCTATGGTCTCACCCGTGAAAACCGGCGGAAAGAACGCGCTTGTCGTCGTGAGCTACGTGGTCTTCTCCGTCGTGCTGTTCCAGCACCTGTGGGCGGCACCGCAGACCCGGATGCTCGCGGACAACAATCAGGACCAGGTGTTCTTCGAGTGGGTGCTCACGCACGCCGCGCGATTCTTCACCCATGGTGACTCCCCGATCTTCACCGACCAGCTCAACGCCCCGCTGGGCGTGAACCTGATGGCCAACACATCCATCCTCGGGCTCGCCCTTCCGCTCGCCCCCATCACGCTGCTGTTCGGCGCGCCGGTGACGTTCGCGCTGATCAGCACGATCGCGCCGGCGGCGACCTCGATCGCGTGGTTCTTCATGCTGGTGGGGTGCGGGGTGGTGCGGTCCCGGACGGCAGCGTACCTGGGCGCGCTGTTCTGCGGGTTCGGCCCCGCGATGGTGTCGCAGACGACCGCGCACCCGAACATCGCCGGTCAGTTCATGATCCCGCTGATCCTGTGGGCGGTGTTCCGGATGCGGACACCCGGCAACCCGGTCCGCAAGGGTCTCGTGCTGGCCGGGCTCGTGGTGTACCAGTGCTTCATCAACGAGGAGGTCCTGTTCCTCGCGGCGTTCGCGTTGCTGGTGTTCCTGCTGGTGTTCCTGCGGCCGGGCGAGATGCTGCCGGCCGCCCGCGCCGCGCTGCCGGCCCTCGGCGTCACCGCGCTCGCCGCCGGCGCCGTCATGGCGTATCCGCTGTGGCACCAGTTCGCCGGCCCGCAGGCGTACCACGGGCTGCCCGACCACGTGCACGGCTTCAGCGCCGACCTCGCCGGGTTCTACAACTTCAGCCGGCGCTCGATCCTCGGCGACGCGACCCTCATCGACAAGCTCGGCGGGCCCACGGAGGAGAACACGTTCTTCGGCTGGCCCCTGCTGCTGCTCCTGCCGGCCGCCGCGGCCGCCCTGTGGCGGGAGCGGGCCGCGCGGGCGGTGTTCGTCACCGCCGTCGTGTTCGCGCTGCTGTCGCTCGGCCCGGTGGCGCGCTACCAGGGCGAGGAGACCACCTGGCACGGCCCGTGGCGGTGGCTGGTCGACCTGCCGCTGTTCGACTCCGTGGTGCCGACCCGGGTCGCGCTCGTCGTCACGCCGCTCGTCGGGGTGCTCCTGGCGATCCTCGTCGACCGGTTCATCGTCGTGCCGCCGGTCACCCGCGCCGGGCCGGCCCTGGCCGTCGCGGCCACCGCCCCGGCCGGGCCGCCCGCCGAGGGGTCGTTCGCCTCGGAGGCGCCCGCCGCCCGGGAGGTCGCCGACCCCGACGACGAGCCGCTGCCGGTCGCGGGCCGCTGGTTGTGGGCGGCCGCGCTGGCGATGGCGTTGGTGCCGCTGGTGCCGACGCCGCAGCCGGCGAACGAGCGCCCGGCCGCACCGATCTTCTTCAGCAGCGGGGTGTGGCGGCAGCACGTCCCGGACCAGGCGACCGTGGTGGTCATCCCCGGCGGCTGGTGGGAGGGCCTCGACGCGATGCGGTGGGCCGTCGACTCCAACCTCGACTTCAAGATCGCCGGCGGCTACTTCCTCGCGCCGGACCCGAACGACCCGGAGCGCAAGGCGATGTTCGGCCCGCTGTATCCGCAGACCTGGTCCCTGCTCGGCCAGGTCGGCAACGACGGCGTCGTGCCGCAGCTGGGCCCCGAGTACGTGGCCCAGGCCAAGGCCGACCTGGCGTACTGGAAGGCGGACCGGATCATCCTCGCCGACGGTCACGGCAACAGCGACGCCATCCGGCAGACCGCCGACCTGCTGTTCGGCCCGGGCGAGCACGTCGAGGACGTCTGGGTCTGGAAGGTGTCCTGACGGGGTCGTGTGATCGTTGACCTTGGACGATCTGACTGGTCATAGGCAGTCGGATTGTCCAAGGTCAACTCGCCGCCCGGACGATCAGGTCCTCGATCGTGTACAGGAACGTCGACATGTCCGATCGGGGCATGACGGCGCTGTCGGCGGTCATCGCGAGCTCGAGGGCGCCCGGCGCGTCCTGGGCGTCGAGGGCGAACGACACGCCCCGGCGCGGCTCGTGCTCCACCGGCCAGGTCAGGGTCGTGCGGGTCAGCGCCTCCCGCAGCGGCACCGGGGCCGGCGCGGCGAAGTTCAGCGCCGGCATCAGGCCCCGCTGGTCGTTGACGAAGCAGGAGTGGTCGCAGGGGCCGTCGACGGCCGCGATGTCCCGGTCGAGGGCGAGCTTGTCGTAGTACGCGTGCCGCTGCGCCGACAGGGCGGCCCCGAACGTCCGGCGGACCAGGTCCGGGAAGTCCCCGCCGGCGGTGCCGGTGAGGTGGAACAGCCCCTCCTGGGCGATCGTGGTCACGCCGCCGGCCATGCCGGGCAGGAACCGGTTGTTGACCACGACCTGGAAGACCGCCTCGCCGACGCCGGTGAGCCGGGCGGCGGACGCGGCCGCCGCGGCGAGGACGACCGCGGCCGGGCTGACGGACAGGGTGGCCGCGACCCGGTCCAGGGCCAGCCCCAGCGCGGGGGAGTTGAGCACCGCGTTGGGAAAGGTGGCCGCCGGCGGGCGGGCCGGGAACTGCCGCGCCGGGCCGCGGCCCAGCTTGTCCAGCCAGGAGCGGCGGGCGGCGGCGTCGCGGCGGCGACCCCGGTCCGAGACCTGGAACGCGGCCTCCTCCAGCGGCTGCAGCAGGTCCCGCGCCGGCAGCGGGCCCTGCAGCAGCGCCGCGAAGTCGGCGAGGAGGTTGCGCAGGCCCCAGCCGTCGGAGGCGGTGTGGGACAGGAAGAACACGACGTAGCGGACGTCGGCGCCGACCCGCACGACACCGACCCGCAGCGGCCACTCCCGTTCGGCGTCGAACGGGACCGCGAGGAGCTCGTCGCGCAGCGTGTACGCGGCTGCCTCGACCGTGTCCGGGCCGGCCGCGCGGGTCACCACCGGGATGCCGCCGGCCGCGTGCACGACCTGGTCGAGGCGGCCGTCGTCGGCGGTGCGCAGCCGGGTCCGCAGCGACTCGTGCAGCAGCACCAGGTCGCGGACGGCGCCCTCGACCCGGGCAGGGGGCACCGCCGCCGGCAGCGGCAGGCCACCGGAGACGTTGTAGCGGGCGGCATCAGTACCGAGGGAGCGAACGACATCCCAGATCGCCTGTTGCCCCCACGTCGCCGGGCCCGACCCCGCCCTGCCACCGCTGAACGCCAGCTCCGACCACTGGTCCGTTGCTGCCTGGGCCTGTGCGTGCGCCACCGTCATGCCCGCTCCCCCTGATCGCCGACCACCCGGCCCGAGTCTCGTGCACCACCGCACGGATGTCGACGGCGCGGCGAAGCTGTATATGCAGTGCGCCTGACCGTTGCGGGCACCGCTCACAGGCAGTACGTCCGGACCTGCACCACCTGCAACCCGAGCGTCTCCGCGTCCTGCCGTGAGCCGAAGTACACGACGGAGTAGGTCGTGTGCGCCGCCTTCTCCGCCGGCACGCCGAGCGCCTCCACCGCGCCGACGTCGCAGCTCACGGGCACCACCACCGCCCGGTAGCCGAGCCGGGCAAGGTCGCCGGCCTTCTCGGCGGTCTTCTCCCGGACGCCTGTCTCCTGGACGCCGACGACCGCGGCCCAGGCCTCCGCTCCGTTCACCGTCGGCGTCACCGGTGTGGCGTATTTCGGCGGGCAACCCGACCCGAAGACGCACATGCGGGGGATCAGCGCCGTCGAGCGGTCGACGGTCTCCGGGGTGCGCGCGATGCCGTCGAACACGGCGACGGCCGAACCGACCCGGACCACCAGGAACCGGAACGGCTCCCCGGCGTGCTCGCCGGCGCCGTCGAGGGGCAGCGCGATCGTGATCGACAGCGCCTCGCTGCCGAGGGCCGGGGTGCTCACCGGCTTGAGCACGCTCGCGCCCTCGAAGCCGCTGCACCGTTGCAGCTTCGGCTTCAGGTCCCGCATGACCGCCTTGGCCGCGTCCTCGTCGCGGTACACGTACAGGGCCTGGGTCAGGTGCCGGCGCTGCTCCCGCTCGCCGTCGAACTCGGACATGACGCGGCGGGCGACGGGCTGGCCGAGGCAGTCGGCCTGGTAGTCGTGGTCGTCGATGACTTCGTCGGCCGTGCTTTCGCCGGCGAGGAACCCGGGCGGGACCTTCACCGGCCGGGTGCCGGTCGGCGTCTTCCCGGGGGACCCGGTCGCGGACGCAGACGCGGTCGCGGCGGGCGGGTTCGGGATCGCGTCCCGGCCGGGGTCGCGGGCGATCGCCCAGCCGCCGGCGATGACCGCGAGGGCCGTGAGCCCGGCGAGGGCCACGTGCCCGGTGCGGCGGCGCCGCCCTCGCGCCTCGATCCGTTCGGCGGTCGGCGCGACCGCGGCCGTGTCCACCCGGTCCCGCAGGGCGCGGAACGCCCGGTCGACGGCGTCCTGATCGGTCATGACGTCACCTCCGTGGTCAGCATCGGGGCGAGGGCCTGCCGGCCGCGGGCGAGCCGGGCCTTCACGGTGTTCTCCGGCGCGCCCTCCATCTTGGCGATCTCCGCGACCGCGAAGCCGCCGAGGTGGAACAGCACGAGGGCCCGGCGCTGCGGCTCCGGCAGCCGGCGCAGCGCCGCGACGAGGTCCAGGGTGGTCGCGTCGGGCTCGGGGGTGTCCGGCGGCGGGCCGTGCCGGGTCAGGCCGGCCAGGGCCGTGCGGGCCTTGCGCCACCTGCTGATGACGAGGTTGTGCCCGACGCGGCTCACCCACGCCCTCGGGTCGTCGTAGGTGCTGATCCGCCGCCAGCGTGACCACGCCCGGACGTAGACCTCCTGCGCCACGTCCTGCGCCTCGCCGAGGTCAGCCGTGTACGCGACGAGCTGCGCTACCAGGCCCCGGTAGGTGTCGCGGTAGAACTCCGCGAAGGTGTCGGCGTCTGCCATGACGAGGTACACGCCCCTGCCGGGTCTGCGGTTGCATGCGGAAAAGCATTCGCTCCACCGAATTTTCCGGTGCGACCCTGGCCTCGACCACACCAGGGGGGATTTCCATGACCGTGCAGTTCGTGCGCCATCTGCAACGGCACGACACGGCCCTGCGGGTGCCGCGGGCCGGCGCCGTGCTGTGGGACGACGAGGCCGTGCACGCCGAGGCGTACGCCGCCGACCCGCAGCGGTTCGCGCTGACCGCCCTCACGCCCGGGGTGCTCGCCCCGCAGCGCGCCCGGATGCTGCTGCAGCTGCTGCTCGCATCCCGCGCCGGCGTGCCGGACGCCGTGCGGGACACCCTGGCGCGGGTCACCCGGGTCCTCGCACTCGGGCTCGCGCCGGCCGATGTGTTGACGGTGCTGCTGGCGGTGCGCCGGCGCCGGGCCAACCACAAGCACGTCACCCGGACCGTGCTGACGGTCCTGCTGGAGCACCCGCACGCCGACGAGCTCATCCGGGCCCGGCGCGGCATCGCCCAGGACTGCTTCGAGCACGCCCTCGGCCGGTCCACCGCCCGCGGCGCGCTGTCGCGCGGTGCACTGCCGCACGGGGCCCCGGCGGTGTACCGGCACGGCGAGGGCACCGCGCTCGTCCCGCTGCCGTCGGCGGCCGGCGACCTCGACCTGACGTCCGCGCGACCGGAGACGGTCACCGCCACCAACCGGGGCGACCTCGCCGCCACCCTCGTGCACCTGCGGCGCGGCGGGCCGAGCGACGAGCTGCTGCCCGCGGTCGCGCGGTACACCGACGAGGTCGTCGCCGGGCTGCCCCGCTACGACGGCACGGTCGCGCTCGTGCTGGACGACTCCGCGTCCATGCGCGGCTACGGCGAGCGGGAATGGGCGGTCGCCTCGCAGGTCGCCGCGCTGCGGCGGGTCCTGGACCGGGTCTGCGCGCGGCTCGTCGTGGTCCCGGTTGGCGGCGCGAGCGGCCGTCCCGGCGGCGCCACCGACCTGGCGACCGGCGTCCTGGACGCCCTCGCCGCCGGGCCGGACGTCGTCGCCGTCGCCTCCGACGGATACGAGAACGTCCACCCGGGCGACCTGGCCCGGGTCACCGCGACCCTGCCCCGGGCCGGCGTCCACACGCCGGTCGTGTTCTGCCAGGCCACGTTCGGCCGCGCCGACGACCTGACACTGCGCCGGCCCGCGCCGCTGCTGCCGCAGCGGACGTTCTGGCACAGCGACGACCTGGCGCCACTGGTGCTGTGGCTGCTGTCCCATGTGGACGGTGCCGCGGCGGACGCGTGGATCGGCGCGGAACTGCGCCGCCGCCTTGCTCGGGTCGAAAGCTCGCTGGCTGCGTCTGCCGTGTCGGCTGCATCGGCCGTGTCGGCCGTTTCGTCGGACGTTTCGGCTTTGGAAGGAGGATCGTGATGAACCTGCCAGTTCCCGCCGGGGTGGACACCACCGGCTACCGGCTCGGGCCGCCGCAGCGGGCCGGCGCGCTCACCATGGTGCCGGTCTTCGGACCGGCGTACCCGGGTATCGCGCCGCCCCGCAGCGGGCTCAAGCTCAGCCGGGTCGTCACGTACGGCCAGGTCGAGCTGACCAACCCCGCCACCGCCGGGGTGGCGATCGTGCCGCTGCACGTCGGCTACATCCAGGACTCCGCGCAGAACCACGCCCTGTGCCGGTCGGGGTTCATCGCCGCGGGCCAGACGCTGCGCTTCGACGACGCGTGCTGCGTCCAGGAGAGCCAGGGCGGCTACCTGGCCGAGCGGGACCAGTGGTTCTTCGTCCTGCCGGTCGAGCTGCGCCCGGCGGCGCTGCGACTGCGGGGGACCAGCCAGTACAGCAAGCTCTGGGGCGACATCGCGAGCTTCAACGCCCGGCACGGGCTGCCGGCCCGCGGCCACCTGGAGCAGGTGCTGACCCGCAAGCGGGCGGTGCTCACCCAGTACCAGAGCCGTCTGGAGCTTCTCGACGGGCAGCTCGGCGCGCTGTTCTTCGTCGGCGACCGGCTCGCCGGGGTCGAGATCGCGCCGGACCCGGTGTACTTCGCCGAGGTCTGGATGGCGCTGGTCTGCTTCGCCTACGGCCCGGCCGCGTGGTTCGCCGAGACCGGCGCACCCGAGGAGAGCGTCGAGGCCTTCGAGGCGGACTCGCTGGATGAGGTACGGGCCGCGCTGCAACAACGCCGTCGCTCGGTGGCGGACGAGGTGGGGCAGTGGCTGGCCCGCGCCGCGTGGCAGCCGGGCGACCTCGTCGAGGAGGAACGGTACCTCGACCTGCGACTGTCCACCGTGGTCGCCGAGACGGCCGGCGGCCAGGTCGTCACCGACGGCTCGCGCCTCGTCTACGCGTCGCTGTTCGCGGCGGCGGTCTGATATTCGGTTGCCGCCGCGGGCGGGAACCGTTTGAATACAAGGTATTGCGGGACTGCGTCAGGCCCACCGGCAGGCCCCCCGATTCCAGATCGGGGCACAGTCGCTACTCAAAGCGGCCATTATGCCGACAGGGCGCTGGCCACCCACCCGCGATCGCCACGAAGGCGCCACCCCGGCGGGGGTGGCGCCTTCCGCGTTCCCGGCCACCGCCGCCACCGGCCCCGCCGTCCGGAGATCCGACCCGGGCGCGGTGTGGGGCTGAGGAGTCTGGAGAACAGACAACCCGAAGGATCGTGGGGTGTGGGGCCCGGGGATCCTTCGGGTTGTCGAGGGACGTCAGCGGTTGGCGTTGGCGTTCGTGTCGCGCTGGGTGGGGACGGCGGGCTCCGAGGAGTGGCGGGCGAACCCGTTGCCGTGGCCGGTGCCGGTGCTCGGACGCTCGTCGTCGGACGTCTCGTGCGCGGCGGTGCGGGGCTCGAACAGGCTGCGCGGGGCCGCCTCGCCCGGCCGGGCCGGCTCGCCACGGCCGCGGCCCTGCTCGCCGAGCGGACCGTGCTCGCCGGTGCGGCTGTCGCCCCGGCCGTTGTCGCCGGCGCTCCGCAGCTGCGCGCCGAGTGAGCCGTGCTCGCCGGTGCCGCTGTCGTCGCGGCCCTGGGCGTCGAGGGGCGCGTGCTCGCCGCTGGCCTGGTCGTCGTCGGGGCCGGCGTGGTCGGTTGCGCCGTTGGCGGCCGCCGGCTGGTTCGCGCCCGGGCGGGCCGAGAGCGGCTGCCCGGTGAGCGGGTTGATCGCGACCGGCTGGCCGGTGAGGGGGTTGACCGCCACCGGCTGACCGGCGACGGGCTGGCTCGGCTGCGGCTGGGGCTGGATCGGCTGGGGCTGGCCGGCCGGCTCCTGCTCGGCCAGGCGCTGCTGCTCGGCGAGGCGCTGCTGGTCCGCGGCCCGCTCGGCCGGGGTGCGCACGGGGATCTTGGTGTATTCGCCGGTCTCGCCGCCCGCGGCGGCCGCCATGACGGCGGCGGCGGCCAGGTCCGCGACGCGCTTTGCCTCACGCTGCACGCGGGCACGGACCTCCTTGGCGTGCCGCTCCGCGGACTCGGCGGCGGAGCGGGCCTCCTCGAGGCGGCCCATCTCCTCGGCCAGGTCCTGGCGGGTCTCCTTCAGGCGCTGCTGGAACTGCACGACCTCACGCTCTGCGGTCGCACCCTCACGGCGGACCTGCGCCAGCCGCTGCTGGTTGCTCTCCAGCTCGGCCTGCAGCTGGGTCAGCGCCTGCCGGCGCGCCTGGATGTCCCGCTGGACGGCGGCGAGCTGGTGCTGGGCCGCGGCGTTCTGCTCCTCGGCGCGGCGGCGCTGGTCGGTGAGCTCCTCCTCGACGCCGGTGCGCTGGCGCTGCAGCTCCTCCTCGACGGCCTCGCGGTGTGCCGCGATCTCCTGCTCGGCAGCGGACTTGACCCCGGCGATGTCCTCCTCCGCCTGGGCCTTCCACTGCGCCAGCTCCTGCTGGGTCTGGTTGCGGGCCGCCTCGATCTCCTGCTGGATCTTGAGGTGGGCCGCCTCGAGGAGCGCCTTGGCCTGGGCCTGGGTGTGCTTGATCTGCGCGGCGCTCTGCTCGTTGATCCGGGTGGCCTCCTGCTCGGCCCGCTGCTGCGCGGCCTCACTGTTGGCCCGCAGCCGCTCGGCCAGCTCACGGATCTCGGCGAGCTCGCCCTGCGCGGCCGCCCGGCGTTCCTCGTATGCCTGCTGCTCCTCGGCGCGGCGCTTGGCCAGCTCGTCCTCGAGGTCCTGCAGCGTCTTGGCAGCCAGCTCGCGGGCCTCGGCGAGGACCTTCTCGGCCTCGGCCTGGTGCTTGGCGGCGCGCTCCTGGGTGGTGCTGGTGATCTGGTTGGCCTGCTTCTCCGCGAGCGCGAGGATGTCGTCGACCATCGGCCCGAGGTGCCGGAACGAGGCCTTGTCGACCTGCGCCGGCTTGTCGCGGACCTCGGCCAGCTCCTGCTGCAGCTGCTGGCGCTGCGCCTGCATGGAGCGCAGCCGGGTGTCCAGATCCTGGCGGTCCGCCTCGATCCGCCGGCGCTCCTGCGCGAGCTGCGCCAGCTCCCGGTCCTTCTTGGCGAGGAACTGGTCGACCTGTCCCTGGTCGTACCCCCGCAGTGCGACCTTGAAGGCCGGCCGAGCGCCGGAATCCTCGCGAGCCGTCAACAGCTCTCCGCCCTGGGACATGTGCCAACCCTCCATACCATCGCGCGCGCGATCTGGCGCAACGCTACCGTCGCGTGCCGCCGGGCCAACACCCCGCCCGGCGTGTCAGTTTCGCACCACATCGGCCGGTGGAGGATCGTCCGGAAGGCCCTCGATCCGGCGGGCGTGCTCGATCATGCCGTGGATCGCCTCGAGGCTCGGGCCGGACAGCCCGGCCGCGCGCAGCGCCATCGTGCGGACCGCGTTGTCCCGCAGCGCGGCCAGGAGTTCGAGTTGCTCGTCGATGCGGCGGGCGGCCTCGTCGTCGAGGAAATATGCGGCATTGACCCCGAAGAACTCGGCGAGTGCCTCGAGGTGGCGTTTGGTCGGATTGTCCCGGGCACCCTTGCGCAGCTGCCAGATGTACGTGTGGGAGATCATCACCCCCCGGTCGCGGATGGCGGCCGCGACCTCCTCGTAGCTGTACTCACCGCGTCCCGGCGGGTGCACCGTGCCGAACAGCCGGTCGAGCTTCTCGGCGAGGGTCACCTGGCCTCCTGCGACGTAGCGACGCTTGACAATCGCACCCCCACGATGGAAATCTCCATCATAAGCTCAGATTTATGGAGGATGTCGTCCCATAAACTGAAGTTGACGTCATTCGTTCGGGTGGGACGGATCGTTGTGGCCGGCAAGAGCAACGGGGGTGGCCACGACGCCCGGCACGGCTGCGGCGCGGTATCGCCGCGCGAGGCCGAGCAGCGCCCGGACCTCGGCGTCGACGTCGGGCCCGCCGGCCGACTGGGAGGCGCCCGGCGGGCCGGAAGCTTCACGCTCAAAACCGGAAGCCGGACCCGCAAGACCTGCAACAGGCAACCCGCGCTCACCCGTGGCCACCGCTGCCCGCAGGGCCACCGCGTCGTCCTCGCCGTCGCCGGCCCGCCCCGCCAGGAGCCACTGCGCGTCGCGGATCTCGATGACCCGGCGGTACAGGCGCAGCTGCACGCTCCGCAGGTTGAGCAGCTCACCGGGGCGCCCCGGCGGGTCGCCGAGCACGACCCCGGGCGCGGCCGCCGACAGCTCCAGCCACAGCGGCCGCAGTCGCTGCAGCGCCACATACCGTGACGTCCAGCGCCTCAGTCCGCCGAGCGCCGGCAGCGCCCCGCCAAGAGCGAAGAGCAGCAGCATCATCGCCAGCAGCCCGCGGGAGACGTTCTGCGCGCCGGTGCCGTCCATGGCGGTGCTGCCCGCGGTGTGGCTGATCTGATACGCGACCCGGTTCGCCATGAACAGCAGCCCGACCACGGCCGCGGCGCTCAGCAGCCACAGCCCGGTCCGCAGTGCCCCCGGCGCGACGCCGCGCCCGGTGGGGCGGAACAGCACCAGCGCGCAGGCCAGCCCGACGGTGAGCCCCAGCTGGGTGAGCACCGCGTAGGCGGTGACCAGCGGCTCGCCGGCGTGCTCGTAGACGAAGTCGTAGCGCTCGGGCCGGCGCGGGGCCAGCACGAACAGCACGCACATCGCCACCGACGTCACGCTCAGCAGCACGTACGCGGCGCGGCGTAACCAGGCGAACCGCGCCGGGTCCGGCGACAGCAGCCCGACGATGTGGACCATGCCGGCGGACGCGGCGACGGTCGCCAGGTTCTTCAGCGGCACCGAGATGTCCGGAACGTGCAGGAGCGTGTCGGTCCCGTACGAGATCTCCCGCCGGTTGAACGTGAACGAGAGCGTCGCAAGGAGCACGACCAGGCGCACCGCCTTGCCGCGCGGGGTCTGCGGCGTCGCGAACCGCCAGATCGTGAACGCCCAGAACGCGAGCAGGACGCCGATCTCCAGGACTTCGACAAGGTCAAAGGCCACGGCGCTCGACCAGGAACGGTTCGGCGAGGGCGTCGTACAGGTTGCCCAGGGCGGGATCGGCGGGCGGGCGGGCGGCGGCGGACCCGGCCCGCTCGTTGAGCATCGTCGCGATCATCTCCGCGACCTGCTCCTGGGGCGCGCTGTAGGAGGAGCGGCGCAGCACCCGGGCCACCGTCGCCGGGTCCAGGTCAGGCAGCAGGAGCGCGGTGACGTCCGACGGCGAGGGCCCGGGCGCGACGTGGTCGCACAGGATGTGCCCGATCTCGTGCAGGATGATGTGCTGCTGGTGCAGCCAGCCGGTGCCGGCGGCGTAGAAGACGTGGTCGGCCTTGTCGGTGGCGAGCCACAGCCCGCACGCGGTGCCGTCGACCCCCGCCTGCGGCAGCTGGTGCAGGTGCAGGTCGCGGCCGCGGGCGGCGGCGACGGACGCGCAGAACGCCGGCAGGTCGAACGGGTCCGGGACGTCCAGCCCGGCCAGCAGACGCCTGACCTGCTTCTCCAGTTGTCGCAGCCGCATCAGTGCTCCAGCCGACCTTCGGGGCATTTCGGCTCAACGATATGCCCAGGGTGGCGGCGGCCAGAAGCCGCCGCCACCATGATCCTCGACCGGAAGACTCGACCAGAAGATCAGAGGCCGGAGTTGAGCGCGGTCATCAGGGTGCCCGACGTGGTGTCGCCGGACATCTCCCAGATCATGCCGCCGAGCAGGCCCTGCTGCTTCGCCCAGGCGGTCTTCTGCTGGATCGACCAGGTGTCGTCGAACGTCCACCACTGCCCGCCCGGCCCCGTGTAGCAGGACGTGGCGATCGACTGCACGTCGTGGTACACCGTGCAGCCCGGCACCATCGCCAGGAGGTTCGAGTAGCCGCGGGTGCCGGCCTCCTCCGCGAACTGTCCCGGTGCGGCGCCGGTCGCGGCCTGCCACTCGCCGTTGTTCGGGCCGGCGGTGACGCCCTGCCAGCCGCGACCGTAGAAGGCGAAGCCGACCGTCAGCTGCCGTGGATTGACGCCGGCGGTGGTGTACGCGGCCACGGCGTTCTGCACGCTGAACGTGAAGGAGTAGGGGTCCTGCGCGTCGCCGTACAGGTTGCCCTGGTGGCCGGTGCGGTTGGGCTCCCAGGAGTTGTCGCTGCCGGCGCCGTGGAAGTCGTAGCCCTGCACGTTGGCGAAGTCCAGGGAGTCGAAGACGCTCGGGGTGCCGTCGGCGTGGGTGATGTCCCAGCCGGCCGCGATCTTCGCCGGGTCGGCGGGGGTGAACGCGGTCAGCAGGTACCGCTTGCCGCCGAGCGCGTCGAGCTGCTTGCGGAACTCGGCCAGCAGCAGGGTGTTGTTGGCCTTGTCCTGGGCGCCCCAGTGGTTGCCGGGGTGACCCTCCGCGCCGGGCCACTCCCAGTCAAGGTCGATGCCGTCGAAGATGCCCGCGGCGCTGCCCGGCCCACCGGCGCCGTTGTACAGCGGCAGGTTGCCCTTGATGTAGACGTCGATGCAGGAGCGGACGAGCTTCTCGCGGGACGCCGGGGTGGCGGCCGCGTCGGAGAAGAACTTCGAGTAGGTCCAGCCGCCCAGGGAGATGAGGACCTTGAGGTTCGGGTACTTCGCCTTGAGCTTGCGCAGCTGGTTGTAGTTGCCGCGCAGCGCCTCCCAGCCGGTGTCGGCGACGCCATCGACGGACTGCGCGGCGCTGAACGGCCGGCCGTAGTCGGCGTCGGCGTCCCCGGCGCCGGTGCCCTGGTCGGGGTCCTGCGGGTTGGCCGTCGTGCCGCGCGTGACGCCCTGCAGGCAGGTCAGGTTGACCGGGTCGAGGTTGGCGAAGGCGTAGTTGACGTGGGTGAGCTTCGCCGCGGCGCCGGATGTGTCGAGGTTCTTCACGAAGTACTGCCGGCCGTAGATGCCCCACTGAACGAAGTAGCCGACCTTGGCGTAGGCGCCGGAGCCGACGGCGTCGTCCGTGGTGACGGTGACGGCGGCGCTGGCGGGGGAGGCGTTGTCGTACGTGTCGCGCGCCTTCACCGTGAACGTGTACGCGGTGAGCGGCGCCAGCCCGGTGACGGTCGCGGTCGTCGTGGTGGACGACGCGACCAGGGTGCCGCCACGGTACACGTCGTAGCCGGCGATGCCGCTCGGGTCGGTGACCGCATTCCAGGCCAGGGTCACGCTCACGGAACTGCGTGCGGTGCTGCGCAGGTTGCCCGGCGCGGCGGGCGCGGTCGTGTCGTCGGCGGGGTTGAGCGTGGTGGCGCTGACCGGGGCGCTGTCGGCGGAGACGTTGCCCCTGGTGTCGCGGGCCCGCACGGTGAAGCTGTACGCGGTGTTCGGCGTGAGCCCGGTGACGGTCGCGGCGGGGGTCGTGACCGATGCGACAACTGCCGCGCCCCGGTACACGTCATAACCGGCGATCGGGAAGTCGGTCGGCGCGGGGGCGGTCCACGCCAGGGACACGGTGCGGGTGGTGCGGCCGGCCACCGCCACGCCGGCGGGCGCGTTGGGGGCGCGGTCGGCGCTGCCGTCGCACTTGTTGCCGTTGATCCGGCAGTTGAGCGGCTCGGTGTTGGTGCCGGTGGCGATGAACCAGAAGCTGTACGGCTCGGTGGTGGCACCGGCCGCGACCGTGCCGTTGTAGTGCGCGTTGACGACGGTGACGTGGTTGCCGGTGCGGGTGACGGTCCCGTTGTAGCCGGTGCCGACGGTCAGCCCGGCGGGCACGTCGAACTCGAGGGTCCAGCCGGTGATCGCGGCGCTGGTCGGATTCTGGACAACATATTTGTCGACCCAGTAGGTGCCGTAATTCGCGGCGGAGAACGTCGCTTTGAGCCCCGGGGTGGCGGCCTGGGCGGTGCCGGGTAGCGCTACGGCGGCGCTGACGGTGAGCAGGACGGCGGCGAAGAGCCTGGTGGGGTGCACTCGGGCCTCCTATTAGGAAAGTTTCCTAATAGTCTGCGCCAGAGGGCAAGAAAGTCAAGGATGTCTATTTGCTTAAGGAATTTAAGCTTCCCGAGTTATGAGTGACATTCGTATCGGCGCCCCTCACCGTCTTTCGACCGCGGGCTGGCTCGCCGTCGGTGGCCTGGCCTTAGCGGGCCTGGCGCACGCCTTCACCCTGGCCGAGTCCCTGAAGGGTGCCGACGCCGCCGCCGAGGACGCGGGCCGGGAGGTGGCCTACGGCAGCAACTTCGGCCTCAACGTCTACATCGCCGGCAACCCCGGCCTGACCGCCCTCGGCGTGGCCCGGCTGATCACCCTGGCGCTCGTCATCCTGTGGCTGTACCTGGCCCGCGACAACTTCGACCGGCGCAACGACGGCAGTGTCGAGTGGAAGAAGGGCTGGACGATCGGCGGCTGGTTCGTCCCCCTGGCCAACCTCGTCATCCCCAACCGGGTCACCGCCGAGATCTACCGCCGCAGCGCCCCGGACGGTTCCTGGCCCTCGGACCGGATCGTCAACGCGTGGTGGGTCGCGCTGCTGTTCAGCTTCATCAGCTACACCGAGACCACGCAGTACGCCAGCGGCGAGACCATCGTCTACAGCCCGCCGTTCTTCACCGCGGTCTCTGCCGTCGGCGGGATCGCCGCCGCCGTCCTGTTGTCGCTGGTCATCCGCAAGGTCTCGGCCTGGCAGGACGCCAAACCGACGTCCTGACAAAAGTCTGTCCGAATCCTGCCCGGTGAAGTTGATTTCTTGCATCGATGGGGTTGAGTTAGTAACGTCGGCTCACCAACCATCGCGACGTGTGGATGTGTGGGGCTTCGGCGGCCCGCGCACCGCCGCCGGCCGCGCTCCAGACCCGATCCCGCCGTCCGGCGCCCGCCAGCGCCGGCCGGCACAGCGTGCCCGGCATCGCGGACCCTCCGGAAGGACTCCCGCCGATGCACCCAGGAATCCGAGCCGCCGCGGCGGCGTTGCTCATCAGCGGCGCCGCCGTCGCACTGCCCGCACCCGCCAGTGCGCACACCACCATCAACCCCGCCCTCTTCCAGCAGGTCGAGCTCGCCAAGGGCATCAACGAGCTCGGCGAGCCGATGTCGATCGCCGTGCTGCCCGACCGGTCCGTGCTGCACACCGCCCGCAACGGCACGCTGCGCCGCACCGACGCCGCCGGCACCACCACCGTGATCGGCAACCTGCCCGTCTACACCCACGACGAGGAGGGCCTGCAGGGCGTCGCCGCCGACCCCAACTTCGCCACGAACCGGCAGATCTACCTGTACTACGCGCCGCCGCTGAACACGCCCGGCGGTGACGCGCCCGCCGCCGGCGCCGACTGGACCCCGTGGAAGGGCGTCAACCGGCTGTCCCGGTTCACCCTGAACACCGACAACACGCTCAACACCGCCAGCGAACGCACCGTCCTGGAGGTCGGCACCGACCGCGGCATGTGCTGCCACGTCGGCGGCGACATCGACTTCGACGCGGCCGGCAACCTGTACCTGTCCACCGGCGACGACTCCAACCCGTTCGACTCGGCCGGCTACGCGCCGATCGACGAACGCACCGACCGCAACCCCGCCTACGACGCGCAACGCTCCGCCGGCAACACCAACGACCTGCGCGGCAAGATCCTGCGGATCAAGGTGAACACCGACGGGTCGTACACCGTCCCCAGCGGCAACCTGTTCGCGCCGGGCACGGCGAACACCCGGCCCGAGATCTACGCGATGGGCTTCCGCAACCCGTTCCGGATGGGCGTGGACAAGGCGACCGGCGCGATCTACGTCGGCGACTACGGCCCCGACGCCGGCACCACCGACCCGAACCGCGGGCCGTCCGGGCAGGTCGAGTTCGACCGGGTCACCGCTCCCGGCAACTACGGCTGGCCGTACTGCACCGGCACGAACACGTCGGCGGAGACCTACAACGAGTGGAACTTCGCCACGAACAGCACCGGACCCAAGTACAACTGCACGGGCGGGCCGGCGAACAACTCGTTCCGCAACACCGGCCAGGGCACGCTGCCCGCCGCGAAGGCCGCCTGGATCCGCTACGCCGGGGACGCCGGCAGCCCACCGGAGTTCGGCAGCGGCTCCGAGTCGCCGATGGCGGGCCCCGTGTACCGCTACGACCCGGCCAACCCGTCCGCCGTCAAGTTCCCCGCCGACCTCGACGGGCACTTCTTCGCCGGCGAGTTCGGCCGCCGCTGGATCAAGGCCATCGACGTCAACGGCGACGGCTCACCCGGCGCGATCGCGAACTTCCCCTGGTCCGGCATGCAGATCATGGATCAGGCGTTCGGCCCGGACGGCGCCCTGTACGTCCTGGACTACGGCGCCGGGTTCGGCAACGGCGACGCGAACTCCGCCCTGTACCGCATCGAGTACACCGGCGGCGGCAACCGCGCCCCCGTCGCCGTGGCCGCCGGCAACCCGACCTCCGGGGCGGCGCCGCTCACGGTGAACTTCAGCTCGGCCGGCAGCAACGACCCCGAGGGCCAGGCGATCACCTACAGCTGGGCGTTCGGCGACGGCACCACGTCCACGGCGGCGAACCCGACGAAGACCTACACCACCGCCGGGACCTACACCGCGACCCTGACCGTCCGCGACCCGCAGGGGGCCACGGGCAGCGCCAGCGTCCGGATCTCCGCCGGCAACACCGTGCCCACGGTGCGGATCGTGACCCCGGCGAACGGCTCGCTCGTCTCGTTCGGCGACACCGTGCCCTACCAGATCACCGTCACCGACCCCGAGGACGGAACCGTCGACTGTGGACGGGTCCGGATGACGTACATCCTGGGCCACGACACCCACGGCCACCAGATCACGTCCCAGACCGGCTGCACCGGCTCGATCACCATCCCCCTCGACGGTGAGCACGACGCGGCCGCGAACATCTTCGCCGTGTTCGACGCCGAGTACACCGACAACGGCGGCCTCACCACGCACACCCAGCACACCCTGCAGCCGCGGCACCGCCAGGCCGAACACTTCAGCACCCAGCAGGGGGTGCAGACGTTCGACAAGGCCGGCGCCGAGGGTGGCAGGACCGTCGGGCAGATCGAGAACGGCGACTGGATCGCGTTCACCCCGTACCTGATGAACAACGCCACCTCGTTCACCGCCCGGGTCTCCTCCGGCGGCGCGGGCGGCACCCTGTCGCTGCGGGCCGGCTCGCCGACCGGCACGCTCATCGGGTCCGCCACCGTGCCGGCGACCGGCAGCTGGGACACGTTCGTCAACGTCACCGGCACCGTCTCCGGCGCACCCGCCACCGCCGGGCAGCTGTACCTGGTGTTCACCGGCGGCGCCGGCGCCCTGTTCGACGTCGACGCGTTCACCCTCGACACCGGCTCCACCCAGCCCCCGACGGGCCGGGTCGAGGCGGAGTCGTACACCTCCCAGTCCGGCGTCCAGGTCGTCGCCGACGGCACCGCACACGGCGGGAGCCGCGTCGGTTACATCGACGGCGGCGACTGGGTCGGGTATTCGGGTGTGGACGTGTCCGGCAAGACCGGCTTCACCGCCCGCGTCGCCTCCGGCGGCACCGGCGGCACCATCCAGGTCCGCTCCGGCTCCGCGACCGGGCCGCTGCTGGGTTCCGTCAACGTCGGCAACACCGGCGGCTACGGCACGTTCGTCGACGTGACCACCTCGCTGTCTGCATCCTCGGGTTCGTTGTTCCTCGTTTTCGTCGGTACGGGTTCAGGCGGCCTGTTCGATGTCGACGACTTCGCCCTGACGGGCGGCACGACGCCTCCCGCCACGAATCTGGCGCTGAACAAGACGGCGACCGCTGACAGCCAGTGCGCGTCGACGGAGGGCCCGGCGAAGGCGGTGAACGGGACCGTCAACGGCGGCAACGCCGACAAGTGGTGCTCGCTCGGCGCGTCGAAGTGGTGGCGGGTCGACCTCGGCGCCACGGTGTCCGTCGGCCGGGTCGTGATCCGGCACGCCGGCGCCGGTGGGGAGAACACCGCGTTCAACACCCGCGACTTCGACGTGCAGACCAGCACCGACGGGAACACGTGGACGACGGTGTCCCAGGTGCGCGGCAACACCGGCAACGTCACCACCTCCACGTTCACCGCCGCCGGCACCCGCTACGTGCGGGTCAACGTCATCGCACCGACGAGCAACGCCGACACCGCCGCCCGTCTCTACGAGGTAGAGGTCTACGCATCATGAGAAAGCTCCTCGCGCTCGCCACGGCCACCGCGGCCCTCTTGACCGCCGCCGCCGTGCCCGCCGTGCCGGCCTTTGCTGACACCGCGTTCACGTCCTCGTCTTCTCCAAGACCGCCGGGTTCCGGCACGACGCCATCCCGGCCGGCATCACCGCCATCCAGCAGCTCGGCGCGGCGAACGGCTTCACCGTCACCGCCACCGAGGACGCGGCCGCGTTCACCACCGCGAACCTCGCCCAGTACGAGGCCGTCGTCTTCCTCAGCACCACCGGCGACGTCCTCGACGCCACCCAGCAGACCGCGTTCGAGTCCTACATCCGCGGCGGCGGCGGATACGTCGGCGTGCACGCCGCCGCCGACACCGAGTACGACTGGCCGTTCTACGGCGACCTGGTCGGCGCCTGGTTCTCCTCCCACCCGGCGATCCAGCAGGCCACGATGAAGATCGAGGACCGCACCCACCCGGCGACCGCGCACCTCGGCGCCACCTGGGTCCGCACCGACGAGCTGTACAACTACCGGACCAACCCGCGCGCCACCGCGCATGTGCTCGCCACCCTCGACGAGACCACGTACAGCGGCGGCACCATGGGCGCCGACCACCCCTTCGCCTGGTGCAAGACGATCCAGAGTGGACGGTCGTTCTACACCGGCGCCGGCCACACCCAGGAGTCCTATTCGGACAGTGCGTTCCGGGCCCACCTGCTCGGCGGGATCCGGTACGCCGGCGGCAAGGTGGCGGCCGACTGCAGCCCCGGCTCGGTGGTGCCGACGGGCCGGGTCGAGGCCGAGTCGTACACCTCCCAATCCGGCGTCCAGATCGTCGGTGACGGTGCCGCCCACGGTGGCAATCGCGTCGGTTACATCGACAACGGCGACTGGGTCGGGTATTCGGGTGTGAACGTCTCCGGCAAGACCGGCTTCACCGCCCGCGTCGCGTCGGGTGGCGCCGGCGGCAGCATCCAGATCCGTTCGGGCTCCGCAACCGGGCCGCTGCTGGGCACGCTGCCGGTGGCCAACACCGGCGGCTACGGCACGTTCGTCGACGTGACCACCTCGCTGTCTGCATCCTCGGGTTCGTTGTTCCTCGTTTTCGTGGGTACGGGCACCGGTGGCCTGTTCGATGTCGACGACTTCGCCCTGACGGGCGGCACGACGCCTCCCGCCACGAATCTGGCGCTGAACAAGACGGCGACCGCTGACAGCCAGTGCGCGTCGACGGAGGGCCCGGCGAAGGCGGTGAACGGGACCGTCAACGGCGGCAACGCCGACAAGTGGTGCTCACTCGGCGCGTCGAAGTGGTGGCGGGTCGACCTCGGCGCCACGGTGTCCGTCGGCCGGGTCGTGATCCGGCACGCCGGCGCCGGTGGGGAGAACACCGCGTTCAACACCCGCGACTTCGACGTGCAGACCAGCACCGACGGGAACACCTGGACGACCGTGTCCCAGGTGCGCGGCAACACCGCCAACGTCACCACCTCCACGTTCGGCCCGGCCGGCGTCCGCTACCTGCGGGTCAACGTCATCGCACCGACGAACAACGCCGACACCGCCGCCCGCCTCTACGAGGTCGAGGCGTACGCCGTGTAGGTTTCACGACCGTCGTGCCCGGGACCTGCTCAGAGCGGTCCCGGGCATCGACATACTTGCTTGGGGTCCGCTGTACTGCGCCGATGCGGACCCTTCTCGCGCTCCTCACCGCCGCCGTCCTCGGCGCCGCCGTCCTCCTCACGCTGCCGGCCGGCCCCGCCGCCGCGGCCGCGGTGCGCATCATGCCGCTCGGCGACTCGATCACCGGCAGCCCCGGCTGCTGGCGGGCGCTGCTCTGGAACGACCTGCAGACCGGCGGCCACACCAACATCGACTTCGTCGGCACCCAGGCACCACAGGGCTGTTCGGTGCCGTACGACGGCGACGGCGAAGGCCACGGCGGCGCGCTCGTCACCGCGGTCGCCGACCAGAACCAGCTGCCCGCCTGGCTGTACGCGAGCCGCCCCGACGTCGTGCTCATGCACTTCGGCACCAACGACGTGTGGAGCAACCGCTCCGTCGACGTGATCCTCGCCGCGTACTCCAAGCTGGTCGACCAGATGCGGGCCAGCAACCCGGCGATGCGGGTCCTCGTCGCGCAGATCATCCCGATGAACCCGTCCAGCTGCACCGAGTGCGCGGCCCGGGTCGTCGCGCTCAACGCCGCCATCCCGGGCTGGGCGGCCGGCAAGTCCACCGCCGCGTCCCCGGTCACGGTCGTGGACCAGTGGACCGGCTTCAGCACCGCCACCGACACCGGCGACGGCGTGCACCCCAACGCCACCGGCGACCGCAAGATCGCCTCCCGCTGGCTGCCCGCGCTGGTCCGGGTCCTCGACGGCACCCAGCCGTCGGCGTCGCCGTCCGTGTCGCCGTCCCGCTCGGTCTCCCCGTCGCCGTCGCGGTCCGTGCTGCCCTCCGACAGTGTCCCGCCGGTGCCCGGCTGCGCCGCCACCTACACGGTCGTCAACCAGTGGCCCGGCGGCTTCCAGGGCTCGGTGACCGTCCGCAACGGCTCCACCGCGGCAATCAGCGGGTGGACGGCGCGCTGGACGTACACCGGCGGCGAACAGATCACCCAGACCTGGGGCGCCACCTTCACCCAGTCGGGTGCGGCCGTGACCGCGGACAACACCCCCTGGAACGGCACCCTCGCCCCGGGCGCCACCGCCACCTTCGGCTTCCTCGCCACCGGCACCCCGACGGTTCCCCCCGTGACCTGCACCGCCCGCTGACTTCTGACAACCGGAAGGATCCCCGGGGTCAGGGCGCCGGGGATCCTTCCGGTTGTCGCGGAACGCGGCAGGGGACGGCGGCGAAACGTGCCGATAACCGGGCGGGGATAGCGTGAGGTGTATCTGGAGGTGGCGGATGGCTGGACCACGCCGTCGATCGGTGCTGATCTCGCGGCTTGCCGGGAAGCCGCTGGGCAGTTCGCAGAGTGTGATCCTCGACGAGCTGCGCGCGTGCATTCTCCACGGGGAGGTGCCGCCCGGGTCGCCGATCCCCGTGGACGGGGTGGCGGCGGCGTTCGGGGTGAGCCGGATCCCGGTGCGGGAGGCGTTGATGACGCTGATCGGGGAGGGGCTCGTCGACCATCGGCCGCATCTGGGATACCGGGTGGCGCAGATGACGGCGCAGGAGTTCGGGGAGATCTACCTGGTGCGGGAGGCCCTGGAGACCGCGGCGATGCGGGTCGCGGTGGCGTTCGCCCGGGCGGAGGACGACGAGCTGGCGCGGGCGGCGCACGCGGCCCTCGAGGACGCGGTGGCCAAGGGCGACCCGCGGGCGCATCACCGGGAGAGCCGCCGCTTCCACCTCGCGCTGATCCGGCCGTGCCGGATGCGGCGGCTGCTGCACATGCTCGGCACGGCGTGGAACATGACGGAGCCGTTGCAGCCGATGTCGCACCTGGACGGGGCGGACCGGCAGCTGCTGCACCGGGACCACGCGGGGATGCTGGAGGCGTTCGTCGCCCGGGACGCCGACGGGCTGATCCGGGTCTGCACCGAGCACCACCGGCGGCTGCAGACGTTCATCGCCCTGTTGCCGCAGCACACGGGGCTGTTCGCAGAGCCCGACTGAACAACAGATATATGTTTTCGAACATCGGTGTGAAACACCGGATTCCTAGCGTGGGGCGCAACGAGCCGCACTACCTCGGGAGTTCCGGATGGCCGACACAGTGGCACGCGCACAGGAACCCGTCGTCGACGACGGGCCGCAGGATCTGGTCGAGGCCGCCGGCATGCCGGTCGGTTCCGGCGTCATCAAACCCGGCTACGACCCCCGGCTCACCAACGAGGACCTGGCGCCGCTGCGGAACCAGTCGTGGGGCTCCTACAACATCTTCGCGTTCTGGATGTCCGACGTGCACAGCGTCGGCGGGTACGTCACGGCCGGCAGCCTGTTCGCGCTGGGGCTGTCCAGCTGGCAGGTCCTCGTCTCGCTGGTCGTCGGCATCACGATCGTCTACTTCTTCTGCAACCTGGTGGCCAAGCCCAGCCAGATCACCGGTGTGCCCTATCCGGTGATCAACCGGGTGGCGTTCGGTGTACTGGGCGCCAACGTGCCAGCCATCATCCGCGGTGGTATCGCGGTCGCCTGGTACGGCATCCAGACCTACCTCGCGTCCGCGGCGCTCGACGTGGTGGTGCTGAAGCTCTTCCCGGGACTCGCGCCCTACGCGGACGTCGACCAGTGGGGATTCCTCGGGCTGCCGCTGCTCGGTTGGTGCTCCTACGCGCTGCTGTGGGTGCTGCAGGCGGCGGTGTTCTGGACCGGCATGGAGACGATCCGCAGGTTCATCGACTTCTGCGGGCCGGCGGTGTACGTGGTGATGATCGTGCTCGCCGGGTACCTGATCTACAAGGCCGGCTGGGGTGAGATCGACCTGAACCTCGGCGAGGTCAAGTACACCGGGTTCGACGCCGTGCCGATCATGCTCGGGGCGATCGCGCTGGTCGTGTCGTACTTCTCCGGGCCGATGCTCAACTTCGGCGACTTCTCGCGGTACGGCAAGTCCTTCGGCGCCGTGAAGAAGGGTAACCTCCTCGGCCTGCCGGTGAACTTCCTCGCGTTCTCGATCCTCGTGGTCGTCACGTCGTCGCTGACGATCCCGATCTTCGGGGAGCTCATCACCGACCCCGTCCAGACGGTGGCGAAGATCGACAGCACGTTCGCGATCGTGCTCGGCGCGCTGACGTTCACCATCGCCACCATCGGCATCAACATCGTGGCGAACTTCATCTCCCCGGCGTTCGACTTCTCCAACGTCAGCCCGCAGCGGATCAGCTGGCGGATGGGCGGCATGATCGCGGCCGTCGGGTCGGTGCTCATCACGCCGTGGAACCTGTACAACAACCCCGACGTCATCCACTACACCCTCGAGGTCCTCGGCGCCGCGATCGGCCCGCTGTTCGGGGTGCTCATCGCCGACTACTACCTGGTGCGCAAGCAGGTCGTGTCGGTCGACGACATGTTCACCATGGACGCGGCCGGCAAGTACTTCTACAAGAAGGGCTACAACCCGCCGGCCATCATCGCCACGGCGGTCGGCGCCGTCATCGCGGTCGTGCCGGTGCTGTGGACGCACGGGCCGGGCATGCACACCACCGCCCAGTACAGCTGGTTCATCGGCATGGCCCTGGGCTTCGTCGTACACCTCGGCCTGACCAAGCGCGCGAAGGCCGCCTGACCCGATGCGGATCATGGTCGTCAACCCGAACACCACGGCGGAGATGACCGCGAAGATCGAGCTGAGTGCCCGGGCCGTCGCCGGCCCGGGCACCCACGTCGAGGCGGTCACGTCCACCATGGGCCCGGCGTCCATCGAGAGCCATTACGACGAGGCGCTCAGCGTCCCCGGCCTCCTCGCCGCCATCCACGCGAATCCGGCCGACGGATATGTCATCGCCTGCTTCGGCGATCCCGGCCTGGAGGCCGCGCGGGAGGTCGCCGACGGGCCGGTCGTCGGGATCGCCGAGGCCGCCATGCACGCCGCGGCGCTGCTCGGCCGCGGGTTCAGCGTCGTCACCACGCTGGACCGCACCCGCGGCCGGGCCTGGGACCTCGCCGCCCGGTACGTCGCGGCCGGGGTCTGCCGGGGCGTGCACGCCTGCGACATCCCGGTCCTGGAGCTGGACCGGGACCCGACCGTCACCGACCGGGTGGTCGCCCTCGCCCGGGCCGCGCTCGCCGCCGACGGGTCCGACGTCATCGTGCTGGGCTGCGCCGGCATGGCGGACCTGCCGGCGGTCGTGTCGAAACGCGTCGGTGTGCCGGTCGTCGACGGGGTGGCGGCGGCGACGGTGCTCGTGCAGTCGCTCGTCACGCTCGGGCTGTCCACGTCGAAGCACGGCGAGTTCGCCCCGCCGCCGCCCAAGCGGTACACGGGGTTCACCGGTCTCACTGGGTGACCTTTGCCCGTCCGCCCGCGGCGGCAGCGGCGGCGCTGGTAGCGTGTGGCTGCATTCCAGCCAAGCCGTCGGTCGGGCCTTCGCGGCGGCGGAGTGTATAGGAGCAGGCACGTGGTCGTGATCCTCCCCGAGGTCTCCCGCACCCTCAACGAATACCTGCTGGTGCCGAACCTCACCACCGAGGACTGCACCCCGGACAACGTCGACCTGTCGACCCCGATCGTGCGGCACCCCGTCGGCGGGGAGTCACCGTTGCGCATCGCCGTGCCGCTGGTCAGCGCGATCATGCAGGCGGTGTCCTCGCCCCGGCTCGCCATCGCGCTCGCGCAGACCGGCGGGCTGAGCTTCATCCACCAGAACCAGCGCATCGACGAGCAGGCGGAGTCGGTCAGCGCGGTCAAGCGGCACAAGGCCGGGTTCCGGCACTCGGACATCAACACGAAGCCGTCCGCGACCCTCGGCGAGGTCAGCCGGCTGCTGCGGGCCGCCGAACGGGACATCGCCGTGGTCACCGACGACGGCGGCCCGGGCGGGCTGTTCGTCGGGCTGATCTCCACCGCGGACTTCCACCCGCACCGGCACGACCTCAACGACAGCGTCGAGTCCCGGATGCGCCCGGCCGCGGGCCTGGTCACCGCACCGCCGACGATCTCGCTGTCCGACGCGAACACCCTCATCTGGGACCACCGGCTGGACCTGCTGCCCATCGTCACCGCCGACGGGCACCTCGCCTCGATCGTGCTGCGCCGCGACTACGAGCTGCACAAGCAGTTCCGCACCGAATCCATCGACGACGACAAGCGCTTCCGGGTCGGCGCGGGCATCAACACCCGCGACTACCGCGAGCGCATCCCGGCACTGGTCGAGGCCGGCGCCGACGTGCTGTGCATCGACTCCTCCGACGGCTACTCCGCCTGGCAGCGCAACACCCTGCAGTACGCGGTCGGCGAGCTCGGCGACGTGGTGCCGGTCGGCGCGGGCAACGTCGTGGACGGGCGCGGGTTCCGGTACCTCGCCGACGCCGGCGCCGCGTTCGTCAAGGTCGGCATCGGCGGCGGCTCGATCTGCATCACCCGCGACCAGAAGGGCATCGGCCGCGGGCAGGCCTCCGCCCTCATCGACGTCGTCGCCGAACGCGACCGCTACGCCCAGGAAACCGGCGTGTACGTGCCGGTCTGCTGCGACGGCGGCCTCCTCGCCGACTACCACATGGCGATCGCCCTGGCCCTCGGCGCCGACTTCATCATGCTGGGCCGGTACTTCGCCCGCTTCGACGAGAGCCCCTCCAACCTGGTGAACCTCGACGGCCAGCTGTTCAAGGAATACTGGGGCGAAGGCTCCCAGCGGGCCCGCAACGTCGCCCGCTACGACCAGGGCGAGACGGAGCTGCAGTTCGAGGAGGGCGTCGACGGGTACGTGCCGTACGCCGGCAGCCTCTACCCCAACATCGCCCGCACCGTCGCCAAGCTGCGTGCCACCATGGTCAGCTGCGGCGCCGTCACCGTGCCGGCGTTCCACCGCGACGCCGTCCTGGTCCAGGTGTCGCAGCAGAGCTACGAGCAGAACGGCGCCGAGGTCCGCCTGCGCACCGGCTCCAGCACCCAGTAACCCGCTCGTGCTGTTCAGTGGTCGCTGTCGGGCCGGACCGCCTCCGCGAGTGCCGGCCACCACGGCGTGATCACCCGGAGGAGGCGGTACGTACGTCGCTGCCGCTCGTCGTCGTGGGTGCGGTACCCGACGGCGACGAGCGTCCCGACCAGCCCCGCGTAGCCGGCGGCGAGCCCGCCGACGAGCCACGGCGGCAACCCGACGGTTTTGAGGGCCGCGATGGCGCCGCCCGCACCGAGGATCCAGGCCACCGTCCGGCCGAATCCGTTTCCCTGCACCGGTTCCAGCGAAGTCATGCGGTCAGCGTCGCAGCCGCGACCGTCCCGGCATCACCCGTTGCGCAACGGGTTGCGTCACCCTGGCGGTTCGAGGTATCGCCGCCGCACCAGCAGGTGGAGATACGCGGGATCGAGCACGTCCTCGTGCTGCCCGAGGCCCAGCCGGTTGGCCTTCTCCACGACCGAGGTGAGCCGCTCCCGCAGCGAGGTCGCGCTCACGTACAGGCTCGCGGCGGCGACCTTCAGCTGCCGCACGGACCGGTCCCGCCTGGGTGGCCACTCCAGGAAGTCCGCGAACACGGCTTCGAGAGCGGCCCGCTGCGCCGGCGTCAATGCCCGGGGCTGGGCGAAGTCGGTGCTGCCGGGGACGGCCGCCGGGTCGGACTCGGTGGCCGGGACCGCGTCCTCCAGGAGCACCCAGTGCTCCCGACCGGGGCCGCCGGTCACCTGCAACGCGACCCGGGAGGCGTACACCGTCTCGGCGCGGACGAGTTCCCGCGGCGGCAGCCCCCATTCGTAGAGCAGCACAGCGCCCCGGTTGCGCGGCTCGACCTGCCAGCCGGCGCCGTCCGTGGCGACGACGACGGCGTGCCTGGACACGCCGCGGTCCGGCGGGTCGGCGCCCAGATCGACGTCAGCGGTGCGGCCGACGCTCAGCGTGCGCCCGCGCGGCACCGGCAGATCCTGCAGGATGCGCAGGGCGCCGCCGATCCGCTCGGCTACCCGGAGTCGTTGAGTAGACACTGCCACCGCCCCATCGGTGGCCGAAATTATAGACTGGCGCTCTTGCTCGGCACCGGTGACGAGGAGGGCCGTTGGACAGCACGCTGTGGGTCGGTCCGCCCCACGACTCCGACAGGTACCGCCTGGCCGAGGTGATCCGAAGGGGCAGCGAGGGCATCGTCTACTCGGCCGGCGCGCAGGTCTCGGCGACCGGCTGGGAGACCGTCGCGATCAAGATGATGCCACCCCGTCCGGGCGACGACGACGGCGTCCCCTGGGGCCACCACGCGAACCTGATCTCCGGCCTCAACATCCCTGGACTGGTTCGGGTCCGGGACACCTTCAGCGGCTACAAGCCCCATCCGGCGGGCACCGCGGAGCCCACCGAGGGCCTGCCTCACCAACGCGAGCCGGACCCGTCCGGCATGCACCGGTACATCGTCATGGACCACGTCGACGGCATGACGCTGGCCGAGTGGACCCAGCAGCACCCGGAGACCGACGCGCGGGCACGGCTCGGGCAGCTCGCCACCGTCGCCGAGGCCCTCGACGCGCTGCACGCCCGCCCGGCCCCCGTCGCGCACGGCGACGTCACCCCCGCCAACATCATCCGCCGCCCCGACGGCGGCACCGTCCTCGTCGACTTCGGCCTGCTGCAGACCGCGGACGGCAGCCGCACCGGCCGGACCCGCCGGTACTCG
The DNA here is from genome assembly GCF_042653625.1 of Dactylosporangium cerinum. Lineage (NCBI taxonomy): Bacteria > Bacillati > Actinomycetota > Actinomycetes > Micromonosporales > Micromonosporaceae > Dactylosporangium > Dactylosporangium cerinum. Next base: position 415,867 of record NZ_JBHSIU010000130.1, read on the forward strand.
GCGCCGGAGCTGCGCGGCGACCATGACGCGGTCGCCTCCCCGGCCACCGACCGCTTCGGCTTCGCGGCCGTCGTGGCACACGTCCTGCTCGGTGCGACGCCCCCGGCGGCCGACGACCACGGGCCCGACCTCGACCTGATCGAGACCGAGCTGCGTGGGAGCCCGATCACGGGTCACCTGCCGGACCTGGTGGCCTGCGTGCTCACCGCGCTGCGCGCCGAGCCGGACGCCCGCCCGCCCCGCCTGGCCGGATGGCTGGAGACCCTGATCGATCAGGTCGACGCCGCCGCGGCGGTCGCCCGGGAGGGCTGGTGGACCGCGGCCCTCGGCACGGCCGTCACCGACGGACTCCCGCCGCACCTGCTCACGGCGATGGACCACGCCGCCGCTGGCGTCCCCGACCTCGCCCGCCATCCCGTCCAGGGAACCTGGCACCAGCCCGGCCTCGCGCAACGCCTCGCCCGCGCCGCCGCCATCCTGCCCAGGCTGACCGTTCCGGCCACCGACCGGGTGCTCGTGCTGGGCCTCGTCGCGGTGCTCGAAGCCGGCTTCCAGCGGACCGAGCACACGCTGTTCGGGCGGGTGAAGTCCGGCCCGCTGCCGAAGCCGACGTCGGAGCTGGGCCGCATCCACGCGGCGAAGACCGGCCTCGACGCGGACCGCCTGCTCGCCTGGTTCGTCCACCTCGAAGCGGTCGAGGCCTACCTGCAGGGACCCGCCGTCGCCGCCGACCTCGCGTCGATCCTCGCGGCCGTCGCACCCGACCTGGACGGCAGCGAGGTGCCGCTGGCGGCCGGGTACCTCGCCGAATGCCTCCGCGGCGCCTTCCGCTGGGGCGAGTCGATGCACGAGGTCGTCGCCGTCCGCGAGTTCGAGTCCATGACCGGCGAGCTCGTCGACGTGGCCGGGCACCGCGTCGCCGTGCTCGTCAAACTGCTCTGGCAGCTGGCCCTGGACACCCGCCTCATGGCGCCCGAGCTGGGCCTGCAGCTCATGGACGACGACGGGGACATCACCGCCGCCCTCGCCGACCTGGACGCGGCCAGGTGGACCCCGTTCCAGGGTGTCCTGGACCTGAAGCTCACCTGCGCGTCGGGCCCGATCGACAACGCCATCCGAGACCTCGTCGACGCCGTCAACGCCGACCTCCTGGCCCACAACCAGGCCGGCGGCCTGCTCCACCAGACCAAGGCACCCCTCGCCGTCGTCACCACCCGCCTGGTCGCGGCCAAGGACGCCTATCGCCTGCCCCACTTGAAGTTCGAGATCTCCGCCGCCGAGACCTACGAACTGCTCATGGGCACCCAGTTGTACGACAACCCGATGCACGCCGTCCGCGAGGTGTACCAGAACGCGCTCGACGCCTGCCTGTACCGCCGCTACCGCGAACGCCGCCGCGGCAACCCCGACTACCAGCCGGCCATCGAGTTCCGCCTCACCCGGTCGGACACCGGCGCGTACCTGGAGTGCCGCGACAACGGCGTCGGCATGACCCACCACGAGCTGACCGAGGCCTTCGCGAAGATCGGCCGCCGCTTCCGCGACCTCGCCGAGTTCCGCCAGGAGATGGACGAAGATCCCACCGGCGAGCATGAGTTCCGCCCGATCTCCCAGTTCGGCATCGGGGTGCTGAGCTACTTCATGATCGCGGAGACGATCGAGCTCTGGACCACCCGCACCGCCCGCGACGGCCACACCCAGCAGTCCCTCCACGTGAAGATCCACGGCTCCGGCGCCCTCTTCCACGTGACCCCGCTCCAGCAACGCAATCCTCAGGACGGCACCGTTCTCCGCCTCCACCTCAAACCCCAGTTCCACGAACTGAACGCATTGGTGGTGCTGGTGGACATCATCCGGGCGCCGCTGGTGGAGACGAGGTTGCACACCGCCGACGACGTGCAGCACTGGCGTTCCGGCCTGCTCTACGACGGTCGTGGGTATGAGGTGACACCGTGCCTCGCGTTTCCGGAGCTCGGCGTCTATTTCCACGAAGGCCAGGGATGGGTGCTCGCCAACGGCATCCCGGTTGGGTTCGGCGAGTCGAGCAACGATGCCCCTGACGGAGTTACGGTCTCCCTCGATACCCGCAGCGCCGCGGTGTTGTCGATCAACCGGGAGCGACTGCTCACCTATGACGACGCTGCGGTGCGAGCGCTTCTCCGCGCCGGTGCACGTCAGGTCGCGGCCTGGGAGGACGCTTCTACTGGTTGGCTCGCCGACCTGTTCGGGACAGATGGCATTGCGGGCAGCATCGCCTACCGCTCGCTGAAGGACGCCCGACGCAGCGTCGTGTTCGGATCACACGAGGACGGCCGGGAACCGTTGGTCGTAGATCTGCGTTCGGTCGGTTTCAGCCACCTCGACACCGATCTGCAGATGCCCTTGCCCCGGGTGGGAAACGCGCTTCGTGCGGCGCGCAAGCGGATTGCCACAGACCCGCTTGCGTTTGACGAACTTCCCGGCCTGCCAGATTTCGATCAGCGTCTCGCAGTTCTCATCACCGCTCACCGCCAGCAAATTCTCAGCCGGGGCCGGGAAGACCATGAGGCAATGTCGTCGATCAACCATCTGGCTCGAGCCGGTGAAGTGTTAGGCGTGCCGATCGGTGCGACAGTGGCGTATTTCTGGGCATTGCGACTCTTCGACCGTCCGGATGCCCTGTTCTTCTTCTCGGCGGCAGGCCCGCGATACGCGAACGAGCTGACTGACATGGTGCGGGAAACCTGGTTCTCGGTCGCTGCGAAGGATGTACGGGAACTGGAAGGCGCCGCTGAAGGACTGAAACACCGGGAATCTGATCACGCGCGGGCGATCGGAGAACTGTCGCCCGCTGCGGCGGCGGTTCACCGGCGCGGCACCGGGCCGGCGCACATCACCCACCCGAGCATCGACGGGCAGGGCAAGCTGGCAACCAAAGGCTTGCGGCGGTCATCCAGGCGGATCCACGGCCAGCTGGCAGCACGAATCGGTAGTTATGAAAGCCTGGTGCCGGCAATCGACATCATGTGGACCGCGGTTGAACGTCATCAGGACATCGCCGGTGTGCTCCAGACTCTGCAGTATGACGGCGGCGAGACCTGGCCCAGCGACCCGGACTGGGACGTCGTCCGGAGTTGCGTGGAGTGGATGCGCCGTCGGGAAGTGTCGGGGACGACCGGTGAACTACCGCCCGTGAGCCTCGCGGCGTTTTCCCATGCGTTGGGAATCAATACCGGGCGAAGTCATCGCGACCTTCCAATGGGAAACGTCGACGCGTCTGCCTGGCCGACCCGGCGGGAGTTGTCGCAGGACATCTCGGTGATGCCCGGTCTCACCGCGGAGTTGACCGTTGACGTGCGGTCGCTCGTCACGCTGGCGCAGGATCAGAGGATTCCGCTCGGCTCGGCGTTTGCGCGGCTCTCGCGGTACCGACCCCTCGTGATGCACTGGCATCTGCCGGATGAGCTACCCGATGCCGTCGCGGAGCGGGCTCCGTCGCCGATCGAGCTCGGCGTCTACGAGATCGAGGCGCTGAGCGGAATCGACCCGGCGCTCGGTGTCGACTGGCGGTTGCGGATCATCCGGCACTCGGTGCTCGCCGGGCTGACCGTGCCCGAGACCGTCGACGGATCCCTGGAACTGCTGCGGCTCGGCGGGGAGGACACCGGCCCGGTGGAAGCCTTGGCCGCGACCTTCCCGCGGCACCTCAAGTTCGACGACCTGCTGGTCCTCGCCACGCAGCAGTTCACGCCGCCGATCCGGGACCCGCAGGTGATTGTTGAGCTGTGCGCGCCGGTCAGCCGGCATCCGGACCGGCTGCCGGAGAAGGCGCAGGCATGGCTGACGCTCGGCCCGATCCGGCTGGGACCTGAACCTCCGGAGTGACGCCCGGGGAAGTGGCAGCCTACGAGCTCGGGCTGATCGAGGCGGTCGCCAAGACCCAGCGGGAGTGCTTCGAGGCGGGGGTGCGCTTCGCCCGCACCGAGGGCGTCATCCCCGCGCCGGAGCCGACGCACGCGCTCGCCGCCTGCGTCGAGGAGGCGCTGCGCTGCAAGAGGACCGGCGAGGAGAAGGTGATCCTGACCGCGCTGTGCGGGCACGGGCACCTGGACCTGCCGGCGTACGGCCGGTTCCTCGCCGGTGAGATGGAGGACAGGGAGCTGTCCGACGAGGCGCTCGCCGCCGCAGTGGCGCAACTGCCGAAGGTCCCCGCCTGAGGTCCCGTGCGCGCCCGGTCCGGTGAAGGGGCAGAATTCTGCGGATGGTGACGACGTTGACGGTCGACTGCGGTGGCGGCGGGCTCAAGGCCGCGGTGGTCGACGACGCCGACACGCTGTGCTGCGAGCCGGTGCGGGTGCCGACGCCGTACCCGCTGCCGCCGTCCAGGCTGGTGGAGACGCTGCTGGGCATCGCGGCGGGGTTGCCGGCCGCGGACCGGGTGACGGTGGGGCTGCCGGGGATGATCCGGCACGGGGTGGTCGTCGCGACGCCGCACTACGTCAACGAGGCCGGGCCGCACACGCCGGTCGACCCCGAGTTGTTCGCGTCGTGGAAGGGGTACGACGCCCGCGCCGAGCTGGAACGCGCCTTCGGCCGGCCGGTCCTCGTGCTCAACGACGCCGAGGTGCACGGCGCGGCGCTGGTCGAGGGGCGGGGCCTCGAGCTGGTGCTGACGCTCGGCACCGGGCTGGGCAGTGCCCTGTTCGACGACGGGCGGCTCGCCCCGCACCTGGAGCTGTCGCACGCGCCGTACTCGAAGGGCCGCACCTACGACGACCACCTCGGCGAGCTGGAGCGCCGCCGGCTCGGCGACCGGCGCTGGTCGCGGCGGGTGCTGCGGATCGTGGACGGGCTGCGGCCGGTGTTCCGCTGGGACCGGCTCTACCTCGGCGGCGGCAACGCGGAACGCCTGGTGGTGGCGATGCCGGACGACGTGCGGCTGGTCGCGAACCAGGCCGGGGTGCGCGGCGGCTCACGCGCCTGGACGCTCATCGGCGTGTAGCGCCCGTTTTGTCCAGAAAGAACATATCGTGGTTGGGTGACCACGGTATGTGTCGACGTTCTGGAGACGGCTCTGGAGACGGCCAGGGGCGCCGTGGCGACCCTCCGCGCGCTGCCGTCGCCCGCCGACGACACCGGCGTGCCGTCGTGCTGTGCCCGGGGCTGATCGGCTCGAAGGAGGACTTCCTGCCGCTGCTGCCCGCCCTCGCCGCCGCCGGGTACCGCGCCTAGGCCTACGACTACCGCGGCCACTGTCGTTCTTCGAGCTGTGGCCCGCGCACCTGCCGCTCGGCGGCAACGACACCCTCGACCTCGCTGTGTTCGCCGCCATCGCCGAGCGCACCGGCGCCGACGTCGTCGGGCTCGCCCGCACCTGGCGGCCGGACCTGATCGTCACCGAACCCGTCGAGTACGCCGCGCCGCTCGCCGCCACGCTCCTGGGCATCCCGTGGGTGCTGCACCACTGGGGGCTGCCGGTCCCCGACGCCGTGCACCGCACCGCCCTCGCCGACGTCACCGACCGGCTGCTGCGCCTCGCCGACACCCTGGGGGTCTCCCAGCCCGTCGACGCGCCGCTCGCCACGGTCGACACCTGCCCGCCGTCGCTGCGGCCGCCCGGCGCAGTGCCGGGGGTGGGCCTGCCGATGCGGTACGTGCCGTACAACAGCGCCAGCACGCTGCCGGACTGGCTCTTCGCGCCGCGCGTGCGCCCCCGGGTCTGCGTCTCCATGGGCACCGTGCCGATCCCCGAGGGCGTGGACGGGCTCACCGCCGCCGTCGAGGGGATGCGCGACCTGGACGTCGAGGTCGTCGTCAGCGGCGCCGGCGTCCACGGCATCGAGGACCTGCCGCCCAACGCCCGCCGCGCCGGCTGGCTGCCGCACCACCTGCTGCTGCCGACCTGCGACCTGTTCGTGCACCACGGCGGCTCCGGCAGCTCGATGGCCGCGCTCGGCGCCGGCCGCCCGCAGCTGGTCCTGCCGCAGATGTGCGACCAGTTCAGCATCGCCGCGCGGCTCACCGCCGCCGGCGTCGCGCGCAGTGTCGCCTTCGCCGAGCGCTCCGCGGACGCGGTCCGCGCCGCCGTGCGGGCGCTGCTCGCCGACACCGCCGTCACCCGCCGCGCCGGCCGGATCCGCGACGAGATCGCCGCGATGCCGGCGCCGGACTCGGTCGCCACGACCCTGGCGGGACTGACGGACCGGGCCCGACCTGGCAAGGTGGAGGCATGTGCAGGAACATCCGGGTACTGAACAACTTCGAGCCGCCGGCGACCGAGGACGAGATCGAGGCCGCCGCCATTCAGTACGTGCGCAAGGTCAGCGGGATGACCCGCCCCTCGCAGGCGAACCAGGCGGCCTTCGACGCGGCCGTCGCCGCCGTCGCCGCCGCCACGCGTGAGCTGCTCGGGTCCCTGGTGACCCAGTCACCGCCGCGCGACCGCAAGATCGAGGCAGCGAAGGCGAAGGCCCGGGCCGCGGAGCGGTACGGCACCCGCGACTGACCGCCGGTGAACCTGTTCCCGCTGCACGACGGCAACCGCAGCGTGCCGGCGGCACCCGGGGCCCGCAAGGCCACCGCCGCCGTGCCGTTCCCGGACCTCGACGAGCCGCTGCTGATCCCCGCCGCGGGTCTCGCGGTGCTGCCGGAGGCGCTGCGGCACAACGAGACCCGGGGCGGGCGCACGTTCCGGCTGTTCGCCGCCGGCGTCTGGATCAACGGGGTCAACGGCTACGCGTTCTCGCCGAGCCAGTGGCGGCCGGCGCTGTCAGTGTGGGCGTACAGCGAGGGCGGCCTCCTCGTCGAGGGGGAGTGGGGCACCGTCGAGGACTGGCTCGCCGAGCACCTGCCGCACGCCGCCCCGGACCCCGACCTGTGGGCGCGGATCGCCGCCGACCTCCGGCCGCCGCAGCCCGCACCCTCCTGGGACCTGTCCACGGCGGACGGGGCCGTGGTGTTCCCGGCCGAGGAGTACGAGCACGGCGGCTGGGAGGGCGGGTTCGCCGCCGGCTTCGCGCACGGGCCGTTCCGGTTCACCGACGACTCGGGTGCGCCCACCCAGGAGGGGGCCTACGAGCACGGGTGGCCGTCCGGCCGGTGGACCGTCCACCCGCTGCGGGGATCGGGGCGGCTCGCCGCGGCGACCGTCGACTACGCCGCGGGCGTCCCGGTCGCGTGGACGATCCCGCCCCTGGCGTTCGACACGGTGCCGCTGCGGCGGTCCTCGGGGCCGGCGGAGCCGCTCGCCTCGCTGGCCGCGGGACACGCCGGGGTGGTCCTCGTCGACTGTGCCTCGACCGGCACCTTCGAGCTGTCGCCGCAGGCCGCCGCGGACTGGTCCGGCGACGTGCTCGTCGTCGGCGTCCACCCGTCCGTGCCCGGCACGGCCACCCTCGGCGGGCACGAGATCGAGGTGCTCGTCGGGCCCGAGCTGACCGCCTCCTACGGCGGGCCGTTCCCGGTGCTGTACCTGACCGCCGAGGGGCGCTTCGCCGGCAGCTCCCGCCTGGCGTCGATCCGGTTCGGGTCACGGTTCGGCGGCTGACGGAACGCGCCGCCCGGCGGTGGCGTCGCACCGGGCATGAAGCGTCTCGCCGTCCTGCTCGCCCTCCTCGCCGCGCTCGCCGGCCTGGCCGTGGCTCTGCGCGGGCCGATCTACCGGCTCGCCTGCCCGGAGACGATCACCGCCTACGGGCAGATGCCGCGCCCGGACGTCCCGCTCGTCCGGGGCCGCTACTTCGCCCAGGTCGGTGACGGCTTCGCCGTCGGCGGCTACCGGGACCCCATGCCCGCCGGGCTCCCGCGGGTCGAGGGCGACGCGTCCGTCGCCCGGTATCTCCGTACCACGACGGCACCGACCGGGGAGCGCTGCGGCAAGGTCGTGTCCGGGTACCGGTACCACATCTACACCGCCGAAAACCCAGGCGACGTCGTCATCGACGGTCATCAGATCCAGATCGTCGCCCGCTCATGATTCGTCAAAAAATTTCAAAGCTCGGTCAGCATCTTGCGGTGAAGCATCGACCAAGTTACGGTTCGATCCTTCATCGTTGCCGTTCCCCGCCAGGAGCGTGTCATGCGCCGTGCCCTGTTCCTTCTCCTGCCGGCCGCATTGGCCGCATTTATGGTGATCGCCCTGCCGTCGGCCAACGCCGACATCACCACCGTCTCCGTGGACAACCTGCGCACCGGCTGGGACAGCGCCGAGCCGGGCCTCGCGCCCTCGGCGGTCTCCGCCTCCGACTTCGGCCAGCTGTTCTCGACCACCGTCGACGGCCAGGTGTACGCCCAGCCGATCGTCGCCGCCGGCACCCTGATCACCGTCACCGAGAACAACTGGGTGTACGGCCTCAACCCCGCGACCGGCGCCGTGGCCTGGTCCCGCAGCGTCGGACCGGCGTGGCCGGCCGCGGCGATCGGCTGCGGCGACCTGGTGCCGAACATCGGCATCACCAGCACCCCGGTCTACGACCCGGCGACCGGCTCGGTGTTCTTCATGGCCAAGGTCAACGACGGGCCGGACGCCGACCACCCGCACTTCTACCTGCACTCGATCAACCCCGCGACCGGCGCGGAGCGGGCCGGCTGGCCGGTGACGATCCAGGGCTCGCCGACCAACGACCCCGGCACCACGTTCAACGCCAAGACCGCCGCCCAGCGGCCCGGGCTGCTCCTGCTCGACGGCGTCGTCTACGCCGGGTTCGCCAGCCACTGCGACTACGGCCCCTACGTCGGCTACGTCGCCGGGGTCCGCACCACGTCGCCGCAGATGACGACGTTGTGGTCGACCGAGGCGGGCCGCAGCAACGGCATGGCCGGGATCTGGCAGTCCGGCGGCGGTCTCGTCTCCGACGGGCCCGGCCGGATCATCGTGGCCACCGGCAACGGCGTCTCGCCCGCACCCGGCCCCGGCACCAGCCCGCCCGGCACCCTCGCCGAGTCCGTGATCCGCCTGCAGGTCAACGGCGACGGCTCGCTGACCGCGAAGGACTTCTTCAGCCCGTTCAACAACAGCCGCCTCGACCAGGACGACACCGACTTCGGCTCCGGCGGCCCGATGGCGCTGCCCGCCGGCTTCGGCACCACCGCCCACCCGCGGCTGCTGGTCCAGACGGGCAAGGACGGCCGCGTGTACCTCCTGGACCGCGACAACCTGGGCGGCAACGCGCAGGGCGCGGGCGGCGGGGACGCGTCCGTCGGACCGCCCGCCGGGCCCTACAACGGCGTCTGGGGACACCCGGCGTTCTGGGGCGGCGACGGCGGCTACGTGTACCAGATCGAGAACCAGGGCTTCCTGCGCGCGTTCAAGTACGGCGTCAACGGCGCCGGCCTGCCCGTCCTCACGTCGGCCGGGACGAGCGCGTCGACGTTCGGCTACACCTCGGGCTCACCGGTCGTGACCTCCACCGGCACCACGTCCGGATCGGCGATCGTATGGGCCGTCTACAGCGACGGGTCCAACGGCGCCAACGGCCAGCTCCGCGCCTACGACGCCCTGCCGGTCAACGGGCGGCTCAACCTGCGCTACAGCGCGCCGATCGGCATCGCGACGAAGTTCGTCACCCCCGCCACCGACGGCGGCCGGGTCTTCGTCGGCACCCGCGACGGCCACCTCATCGGCTTCGGCCGGCCGACCACGGCGGCGCTGACCAGCAGCCCCACCGACTTCGGCAGCGTGGCGGTCGGCAGCACCGCCAACGCCACCGTCACCGTGACCGCGACGCGCGCCGTCAGCATCTCCGCGATCTCGACCGCCGCGCCGTTCGCCGCGACCCCGCCCGCCCTGCCGGTGAACCTCACCGCCGGGCAGACCCTGTCCGTGCCGGTGCGCTACACGCCCACCGCGACCGGCGGCGCCACCGGCAGCCTCACGTTCACCACCAACGGCGGCACCGTCCCGTTCGACCTGCACGGCGTCGGTACGCGACCGGGGCTGGGTGCGACGCCGTCGGCCCTGTCGTTCGGGACCGTCCCGACCGGGGCGAACAAGACCCTCGGCGTGAGCATCACCAACACCGGCACGACCGCGGTCACCATCACCGGGTTCACCGCGCCCGCCGCCCCGTTCACGGCCACCGGCTTCCCCGCCAGCGGCACGACCCTGGCCGCGGGCGCGTCGGTGTCGGTCTCCGTGCGGTACACCCCGGTCACCGCCGGCACGCAGAGCAGTTCGTTCATCGTGACCAGCAGCGCCGGCTCGGTCACCGTGCCGGTCAGCGGCACCGCGGTCACCGGCGCGCCGCACCTGACCATCACGCCGAACCCGGTCGCGTTCGGGCAGGTGCAGGTCGGGCAGACGGCGACAGCGGTCTTCGACATCGCCAACACCGGCAACATCGCGTTGACGCTGACGAAGGCGGCGCCGCCGGTCGGCGCGTTCAACACCACCACGCCGGTGTCGGAGGGGCAGCAGCTGTCACCGGGTGACGTCATCCACCAGACGGTCACGTTCACCCCGACCGCCACGGGCGCGCAGTCGGCGGTGTACTCGATCACCGGCGACGACGGGCAGGGCGCGATCCTCGTGCAGCTCACCGGCACCGGCGTGACCGGCGGCGGATCCGGCGGGAACCTGGCGGCGGGCCGGCCGGTCACGTCCTCCAGCGCACAGGGCGGCTACCCGGCGTCCAACGCCGTCGACGCCGACGCCAATTCGTACTGGGAGAGCGCCAACAACGCCTTCCCGCAGTGGATCCAGGTCGACCTCGGGTCGGTTGTCGCCGTCGGCAAGGTCACGCTGCGGCTGCCGCCTGCGACCGCCTGGGCCGCGCGGCGGCAGACGGTCGCGGTTCTCGACGGTGCCTCCGGTGCCGTGCTCCGCCCCGCTGCTGACGTGGCGTTCGACCCCGCGACCGGGAACACCGCGGACATCGCGGTCAGCGGCTCCGTGCGGTACCTGCGGCTGCAGATCACCGGGAACACCGGGTGGCCCGCCGGGCAGCTGTCGAGCCTGGAGGTGTACGGCTCCGGCAGCGGTCCTGGCGTGCTGTCCCTGAGCCCCACCTCGTTGGCGTTCGAGGACACCGCGGTCAACGACAACAGCGACTGGCAGACCGTGCTCGTCACGAACACCGGCACCGGGCCGGCCACGATCTCCGGGATCACCGCCACCGGCGACTTCACGCGGGTCACGACCTGCGGGACCGTCATCGCGGCGGGTGCGAACTGCACCGTCACGGTCACGTTCCACCCGACCGCCGCCGGCAACCGGACCGGCTCGCTGACGGTCTCCTACGGCGGGTCGTCGGTCGGTGTGGCGCTGTCCGGCACCGGCGTGGCCACGGGCTCGGCGACGCTGACCGCGAACCCGACGTCGCTCAACTTCGCCGCAACCACCGTCGGCTCGTTCAGCGGCGCGCAGACGGTCACGGTCACCAACACCGGCACCGCGGCGGCGACGATCTCCGGGGTCACCGTCGCCGGCGACTACACGCAGACGAACACCTGCGGCTCGGCGCTTGCGGTGGGCGCCAGCTGCACGGTCAGCGTCGTCTTCCGGCCGACCGCCACCGGCACGCGGACCGGTTCCCTGACGGTGGCTTCCACCGCCGCGCCGTTGACCGTGGTCCTGTCCGGGCAGGGTGCCTCGGCGTCCGGGCCGAACCTCGCCCTGGGCCGGCCGACCAGCCAGTCGTCGTCGACCCAGGCGTACGGCTCCGGCAACGTCGTCGACGGCAACGCCAACACGTACTGGGAAAGCGCCAACAACGCCTTCCCGCAGTGGGTGCAGGTCGACCTCGGTTCCAGCGTCTCCGTCGGCCGGGTCACGCTGCGGCTGCCCCCGTCGACGGCGTGGGCGACCCGCACCCAGACGGTCGCGGTCACCGACGGCGCGACCGGCGCCACGCTGCGTGGATCGATCACGGTCACGTTCGACCCGGCCAGTGGCAACACGGCGATCCTGTCGTTCCCGGCGGCGAACGTGCGATACCTGCGCCTGGTCTTCACCGCCAACAGCGGCTGGCCTGCCGGGCAGCTGTCCGAACTGGAGGCATACAGCATGTAGGCTGCCTGCTTGCAGGCACTGTGGCGTCGCCCGGGGTCTATCGGCCCCGGGCTTCCGCGCGGGATCGAACCATACTTCACGTTGTGATATAAGTCATCCGTGCGTCTTGGGTAATCACCCGGTCGACGTATTCGAATCAACCGGACGTTCATCACCAAACGACTTCCGTGAGCACTAGGTTCACTCGACGACATGAGTGTGCCGCGCCAGATGGATTCGCCCGCCAGCGAGGCCACGGGAGGTTCGACGTGTGGAAGGGCCGCCTGGCCATCATCTCGCTGCTGGTCGTGTCGCTGTTGTCGGGGCTGTCGATGCTCACCGTCGGCGGCGCCAGCGACGACCAGCTCGAGGTCTACTCCTGGTGGACCGGTCCCGGTGAGGAGGAGGGCCTGGCCGCGATGGCCGAGGCCTTCGAGACCGCCAACCCCGGGATCCGTTTCGTCAACGCCGCGGTGTCCGGCGGCGCCGGCTCGAACGCCAAGGCGATCCTGGCCAGCCGGCTGCTCGCCAACGACCCGCCCGACTCCTACCAGCGGCATGCGGGTCTGGAGCTGCTCGACGACGTGCGTTCCGGCAAGGTCCAGGACCTGACGTCGCTGTACGAGGAGCAGGGCTGGGGCAAGGTCTTCCCGAAGGGCCTGCTGGACAACCTCACCATCGACGGCAAGATCTACGCCGTCCCCGTGAACATCCACCGGGCGAACCTCATCTGGTACAACCCGCGCACCCTTCGCGAGCTCGGCATCGCCGGACCGCCGAAGACGTGGGCGGAGTTCCTGACCCAGGCCGCGACCATCAAGGGCAAGGGCAAGGTGCCCCTCGCCGTCGGCCCGGAGTGGACGCAGAAGCACCTCATGGAGACCGTCCTGCTCGGCGAGCTCGGCGCCGACAGCTACGAACGGCTCTTCTCCGGCGACCTGCGCTGGACCTCGCCCGAGGTGAAGTCGGCGCTGGACATGTTCGGCAAGGTGCTCGACGCCTCCGACGTGAAGTCCGCGGCGGGGGAGTGGCAGCTGCAGCTCGACCGGATCGTCGAGGGCTCCGCGGTGTACTCGGTGATGGGCGACTGGAGCTCCTCCTACCTCGAGCAGTCGAAGAAGCTGCAGTGGAAGGACGGCTACGACGTCGCCGTGTCCCCGGGCACAGAGGGCGTCTACGACTTCCTCTCCGACTCCTTCACCCTGCCGACCGGCGTGCGCAGCCCCGACCTGTCGCGCAAGTGGCTCATCGAGTGCGGCTCCGCCGCCGGGCAGAACCTCTTCAACCCGCTGAAGGGTTCGATCCCCGCCCGCACCGACGCTTCTGCCGATCTCTACCAGGGCTACCTCGGCTGGACGCTGCAGCAGTGGCGCGACCCGAAGACCCGCATCGTCGGCTCCCTCGCGCACGGCGTCGTGGCCAACAACGCCTACAACGCCGAGATCGACTCGGCGCTCGGGCTGTACGTCCAGCACGGCGACCTCGGCAAGTTCGCCAGCACCGTGCAGCAGCAGTTCCAGGAGACACGATGAGCGCGCCAGTCCACGTGCCGCGGCACTCCAACGCCCCGCCGGCCGTCCCGTTCACGCCACCCCCGATCCGCCGCCGTAAGCGCCGCGGCCCGGCGTGGCTGGCCGGGTTCCTCCTTGTGTCGCCGTCGCTGATCCTCATCGGCGTCTTCGTCTACGGCTTCCTCGGCTGGAACGTCCGCGTCTCCTTCACCAACTGGCGTGGCCTGTCGCCCTCCTACCACTTCGTGGGCCTCGACAACTACACGCGGCTCCTCCACGACGAACGCTGGCACGCTGACGTGCGCAACCTCGTCGTCTTCACCTTCGTCTTCGTCGGCGGCGCCCTCCTGCTCGGCTTCCTCATGGCCATGCTGCTGGACAAGGGCGTCCGCGGCGAAGGCTTCCTGCGCGGCGTCTTCCTCTTCCCGATGGCCATCTCGTTCATCGCCACCGCCATCGTCTGGCGCTGGCTGCTGGACAACGGCTCCGGCGACAACACCGCCGGCCTGAACAAGCTCTTCGCCGTCGTCGGCCTGGACTTCCTGCGCAGCGACTGGCACAAGTCCGACTCGATCTGGGCGATCGCCGCCGTCGCGCTCCCCGCCGGCTGGGCCCTCTCCGGCTACGTCATGGCTCTCTTCCTCGCCGGCATGCGCGGCGTGCCCGAGGCCCTGCGCGAATCCGCCCGCCTCGACGGCGCCAGCGAGACCCAGGTCTTCTGGCACGTGGTCCGCCCCGCCCTACGCCCCGTCACCTTCAGCGCCATGCTCATCATGATTCACATCTCGCTGAAGACCTTTGATCTTCTCTACGCCCTGGACCAGGGCAACCTGCGCATCGACACCCCCTCGCTCTACATGTGGTTCACCACCTTCGACGGCGGCTTCTACGACCGCGGCGCGACCATCGCAACGGTCCTGCTCATCGGTGTGGCCCTCGTCGTCGGCCCCTATGTCTGGTACGCACTGCGCACGGAACGGCGGTAGACGCATGGTGCCCTGGTTCGCCTGTATGTCGTCCCGTCCTGCCTCGCTTTGCTCTGCCCCGCTTTGCTGTGCCCCGCTTTGCTCTGCCCCGCTTCCGGGACGGGGGTAGTCGTCATGGTGCGCGCAACCGCCACGGTGCCCCGGCACGTGGTCTCCGACCCCATCCCGCCCGCGACGTCGAAAGCCGCCGGCGGCGCCCGCAGCGTCGTGCGCTACGTCGTGCTGTGGGCCCTCGCGTGCTTCTTCCTCCTGCCGGTGTACGTCCTCGTCGTGACCTCCTTCAAAGACCCCGTCGACGTGTCGGTCACCAGGATCTGGGAGCTGCCGACCAGCTTCTCGCTGGACAACTTCGGCCTCGTCTGGCCCAAGCTCTCCTCCGGCTTCCGCAACAGCCTCTCCCTGGCGATCCCGGCCAGCTTCCTCTCCGCGCTGCTCGGCTGCGCCAACGGCTTCGTGCTGTCGAAGATCCGCTTCCCGTTCTCCAACGTGGTCTTCCCGCTGATCCTGTTCGGCATCTTCGTGCCCTACCAGGCCGTCATCATCCCCGTCTCACAGACCATGACGGCGGTCGGCCTGCGCGGCGGCAACGACCCGACCGGCGGTCTCGCCGGCCTGATGCTCATCCACATCATCTACGGCCTGCCGATCACGACCCTCATCTTCCGCAACCACTTCGTGGCCATGTCCAACACCCTCCTCGAGTCGGCCCGCCTCGACGGCGCCGGCATCCTGCGCAGCTTCGTCGACATCGCGGTGCCCCTCGCCAAGCCGGCGTTCGCGGTCGCGATCATCTGGCAGTTCACCTCCTCATGGAACGACTTCATGTTCGGCGCCATGATGACCAGCCGCGACTCGTGGCCGGTGACGATCGCCCTGAACAACATCGCCGGTGGTCAGTCCGTCCCCTTCGGCCAGGCGATGGCCGGCGCCCTGCTGGTGAGCCTCCCCACACTCGCCCTCTACATCATGTTGGGCCGCTTCTTCATGCGAGGCCTGCTCGCCGGCACCCTGCAGGACTGAGATAGGTACCCGCACCATTCCTTCCTAGGCACAATTACCGATGCGCAGCACCCGCCTTTGCCGAGATGCTCCTCCCTGCGATCGATTACCGACCTTGGAGGTTCTGTCATGAACGACATCACGCGCGGCTGGGCGGGTCCAAGCCTCCGTGGCTGGGCGGGTCCAAGCCTCACCGGCCCTGGATGACCCACAACGACGCGGCCAGCCGCCGGCCGGGCGCCCGGTGCCGGGTGCCCCGACGCCCTGCTGGACGATCTTGCGGGCGTGGTCGAAGGAGGGCCTGGTCGCGTGGACGACCCCGGCGCTCCTTCGATCTGTGAGGGTTTTGGTCAAGGGGTGGGTGTGGGTCTGGACGGATGTCCGGACCTCAAGCGGAGCCGGAACGCTGCCGTAGCTGCCGTAGCTGCCGTGCTGCCGCGCTGCGGTGGCGCCGTGCTGCGGTGGCGCCGTGCTGCGGTGCCGCCGTGCTGCGGTGCCGCCGTGCTGCGGTGCCGCCGCTGGGGTGGTCTGGCCGGTGGTGTCGTCAGCCGCTCAGGTGAACTGCCGAGGCTGAGCCGCAGAACCGCACTCGCACCGGAACCCGTAGATCGAGCCGGCCACGCCGCCGAACTCGCCGGTCCGCACCTGCCCGACGAACCACATCGGCCGCCCGCAACAGCCGGGCCACTGCGGATACGCCTGCAACCACTCGGGTCTCCCGCCGAGCCGTCCCACGTCGTCCCATCGACGTTCGCCGGCCGGGGCGAGCCGCAACCGCAGCGGCTCCGGTTCGTCGTCAGGTGGGTAGCCGGGACACGACTCGGCGCGCTGCTCGTCGAATCTTCCCAGCCGCCAGCCGTAGTCGCCACGCAGGTCCTCGTCCGCGTCGCACTCGGAGCAGAAGCTCATCACGAACGGATGCCCGCCGCCCCGCACTGCGACCGGCAACAACGCGTCACCCACCAGCAGCGGCACCGTGAGCGGCAGCGCGCACCCCAGTCCGCGCGGATCCTCGAACACCGTGCCCGGATCCACGAACACCGCCAATCTCGGGTCCGCCTTCCGTGCCGTCACGATCGTGCGCGGCTGCGACACGTACCGCCGCTCGGCCGGGCCATCCGCCGGCACCCACACGCCGCGCGCCCCGCACATGTCGTTGACCACCTCGGATGTCTGCGCCAGCCGCGTGAGGTGGCCGACGGCGCGGTCGGTGTCGACGCCGAGCAGCAGGTCGACCCGGGCCGAGTCGAGATCCGCAGGTGCGTCATAGCGCCGGACCTCTGCGGGCGGCGACGCGGCGATCCGGTCGGCGAGCCGGTCCACGACGTCGTCGGGGGCGCTCTCGGACGTCCGCCAGAAGCCGACCCAGTCGGCGTCGATGAGCCGGGCCACGGCGGCGTCGGTGAAGTCCTCCAACACCGTGCCACGGTACTGACCGCTCATGCCACGAACCCGATCTCCGGATACCGGGCCGACGGCGCGTCGAGCAACGTCGAGCCGATGCCGCGCAGGTGCAGGTCGAAGAACGCGCCGACATACGCCCTGGCCACGGCCGCCACCCGCGGACCGTCGATCGTGCCGTAGGCGTCAGTGACCTGGGCGCCGGGCAGCGCGGCGAGCGCCGGCACCATCAGCACCGAGTCGTGGAACGACAGGTGCCGGGCAGCGGGCATCCGCAGCTCGCGGTGCCAGCCACGGAGATGGTCGGCGAACGCGCCCCAGCCTGGGGTGTTGCCACGGTCGGTGTCACCCGCGGCGAACAGCAGGAACGGCCGGTCCAGCCCGGCGGCGGCGTCCACGCCGTAGAGCGCGCCGTCGAGGTTGAGCCCGGCACGGATGCGCCGGTCGTCGTGCATCACCTGGGCGGCCGTGGCGCCGCCAAGCGAGTGGCCGAGCACACCGATGCGGGACAGCTGCAGGGAGCCGCACGTCCCGGCCGGGAGCCGGCGCCGCTGCGCGTCGGGGTTGCCGCCGCTGTCGAGGACCGCCAGCCGGTCCAGCACGAACCGCAGGTCGGCGGATCGGACGGCGACCATCTTCGCCGCGAACGCGTCGAACTGCGCCGGATCCTGGATCTGCGCGACCAGCGCGGTGATCGTGTTGGGCTCCACACGCCCGCCGGGGAACTCGACCGCCAACGGGTCGTGGGTGTGGTCGACGGTGACCACCACGTGTCCGCGGCTGGCGAGCTCCTCCACGAGTGCGGCGCTGGAGTTGCGCTCGGCGCCGAAACCGGGCGAGAACAGCACCACCGGCCAGCCACCACGCCGAGTGGCGACCGGAGCGCCCGCGTGCGCGTGCGTGCGGACCTCGGCGAGCCCCGGCAGGTCCCGCTGGACGCCGCTGACCGTCTCGGCGAGATCCCTTCCGACGGGTCCCGCCTCCGCCGGAGTCAGCCAGGGAACGGGCGGTCCGGCTGCATGTGCGATGGGATACCACAACTGGATCATGAGCTCCCTGGGCCGGGCGGGCGCCATCCACGGATCGGTCCGCGACGGGTCCACCAGGTGCAGCGGGACAGACCCGATCGGGTGCGGACCGGTCGGCGCGGGCAACCGGAACGCGGGCCTGGCGCCCCGTGACGCAGTGGCTGGCAGCGCGGTGCACAAGATGAGGCCGGCGCTGATGGCGGCGGCGCCCAGCAGTCGGCGGCGGGTCAAAGACAGGTGACGCATCGCGGGTCCTCTCGCTCGGGTGCCGCCGAAGTTAGCCCCGCCGCGGTGGTCGTGTCGTCGTCCCCAGGACCGACCCGGATCCGGCCGTGTCCGACTTGAGTAGGACACCCATGGTGTGCCTGACGATGACGACACGGCACCCGCGCGCCGCCTACCTTGCCCGCATGACAACGACGCTCGCGGTCGAAGTGACCGACCTGGTGAAGGTGTATGGAACAGGCGACACCACAGTGCGCGCGCTGGACGGCGTCGGCGTCGCGTTCCCGGTCGGCGAGTTCACCGCGATCATGGGGCCGTCCGGCTCGGGCAAGTCCACGCTCATGCACTGCCTCGCCGGGCTGGACTTCGCCACGTCCGGCTCGGTCCGGCTCGGTGGCACGGAGCTGACCGGCCTGTCGGACAAAGCACTGACGCTGCTGCGCCGGCAGCGGGTCGGGTTCGTGTTCCAGTCCTTCAACCTGCTGCCGACGTTGACCGCCGAGCAGAACATCCTGCTGCCGTTCGACCTCGCCGGGCGAAAGCCCGACCGCCGGCGGCTGGAGCAGGTGGTGTCGGTGCTGGGCCTCGGCGAGCGGCTGCGGCACACGCCGGGCCACCTCTCCGGCGGGCAACAGCAGCGGGTGGCGTGCGCCAGGGCGCTGCTCGGCCGCCCCGACGTGATCTTCGCCGACGAGCCGACCGGCAACCTCGACTCCCGCACGGGGGCGGACGTCCTCGACGTCCTGCGGCGCAGTGTCCGGGAGCTGGGCCAGACCGTGGTCATGGTGACACATGATCCGGTTGCGGCCTCCTACGCGGACCGGGTGGTGATGCTCGCCGACGGACGCATCGTCGACGAGCTGCGCCACCCCACCTCCGAGGCGGTCCTGGACCTGCTCAAGCGGCTGGGGGCCTGACATGCGGCGCACCGCACTGGCGGGACTGCGTCCCAGACGGCTCGTGCCCACCGCGATCGCCGTCGTGCTGGCCGTCGGGTTCGTCGCCGGCATCATGATCTTCGGAGACACGACCCGTGCCGCGCTGCTGGACGAGTATGCGCGCGCGGCCCGCAACGTCGACGTCGCCCTGACCGCGGCCGAGGGGAACAGACTGCCACTGTCCACAGTGGATGAGGTCAGCCGTGTCGACGGCGTCACGTCCACCGAGGGACGTATGGCGGAGCAGGCGCCGCTCGTCGACCGTCAAGGACGCCTCGTCACCGAGTTCGGCGCCCCCGGTCATGCCATCGACGTCGGCGACCACCCTGAGCTGCGCCCGTTCGACCTGCGTACCGGCCAGGTGCCGCAGGCGGAGGGGGAAGCGGCGCTCGACGCCCGCACCGCCCGACGGACCGGTTACAAGGTCGGCGACACCGTCACGCTCATCGGCGCGGACGAGCAGCCGCACGAGTTCCGGCTCGTCGGGATCGTCGACATCACCGGTGTGGACGGCGGCAACACCTCCACGGTCGTGCTGACCCGGCCGGCGCTCGTGCGGCTCACCGGGGCCACCGGTTACCGGGAGGTCGTAGCGGCCGTCGCCGACGGCACCGCGCCGTCGGACGTGGTGTCCCGGGTGACCGCGACGGGCAAGGTGCGCACCGGCGACCAGCTGCGCCGTGACCTGGCCCGCGAAGCGTTCGGGCAGATCGACGGGCTGCTCCTCGGCCTGCAGCTGTTCGCCGCGGTCGCGGTGCTGGTCGCCGCGCTCGTCATCGCCAACACGTTCAACATTCTGCTCGCGCAACGCATACGGGAGACGGCGCTCCTGCGGTGCGTCGGTGCGACCCGCGCACAGGTGTTCCGGCGGGTCGTCGCCGAGGCCGCCGCAGTCGGGTTCACCGGCGCGACACTCGGAACGGGCGTCGGCGTCGCGATCGGTTCCGGACTGTCCCACGGCGCGGCGCTGCCCGGGATCGGGCTGCCCAGCGGCCGGCTGGTGGTGGGCGTCCCGCCGGTGCTGGTGGCGTTGCTCCTCGGTGTCGTCCTGACGATCGTGTCGGCGCTGGTGCCGGCGGTCCGGGCGACCCGGGTGCCACCGATCGCGGCGCTGCGTGTCACTCCACTCGGCGGCGGCGGTGGCCGGCGTGGACGGGTCGTGCTCGTCGCGGTCGCGGCAGCGCTCGTCCTCGGCGGGACGGCCCTGACCATGGTCGGATTGCGCACCGGCGATCCGCAGACGGCGATGGCGATCGTCATGGCCGGCGGCTCGTGCGTGTTCCTGGCGGTGCTGCTGCTGTCGCCGTTGTTCCTCGGCCCGCTGGTGTCGGCGTTGGGATGGCTGCCCGGCCTGCTCGTCGGCGTACCGGTCCGCCTGGCCGCCGCCAACGCCCGGCGCAACCCTGGCCGCACGGCGGCGACGACGGCCGCGCTGCTCGTCGGGGTCGCGTTGATGGCCGGTGGCAGCACCATCGCCGCCACCGTCAACCGCACCGCCGAGGCCCAGCTCAACCTCGCGTTTCCCGTCGACTACCTGCTCACTCCGGCGGTCACCAGCGGCGACCGCGAGGCGACGGTCCCGCCGTCGGTCACCGCCGGGCTGCGCACCGATCCTACGTTCGATCTTGTCGCGGCGGTCAGGCACGACACCGCCAAGACGTCCGGCGGGGCGCTGCGCGTCGGGACGATCGACGAGGCGGCGATTGGCACGGCGTACCGGCCCGTGGTCACCACCGGGCGACTGTCCGACCTCAGGCAGGGGACCGCCGTCGTGGCCAGCGGCTCCGACGTCATCGTCGGCCGGCACGTCGGCGACCAGCTCCGGCTGACCGGCAGCGGTGGCCGGACGATAACGGTGACGGTCGCCGCGACGGTCCAGAGCGCGACCCTCGTCGGTGACGTCGTCATCACGGGGGCGGACTTCGGGGCGCTGTTCCCGGCAGCGGCCGGCGACTCGCTCGTCATGCTCCGCACCGCCGCCGGTGTGTCCGCGGTGACGGCACACGACCGGCTCGACACCGTCCTCGCCACGCATCCGCTCGTCCAGGTCGACGATCTCGCCGAGTTCCGCGACGAACGCAACGCCGCGATCGACCAGATCGTCGCCGTGATAGCGGTCCTGCTCGCGCTCGCGCTGATCATCGCGCTCGTCGGCATCGCCAACACGCTGTCGCTGTCGGTGCTGGAACGCACCCGGGAGTCAGCATTGCTCCGGGCGCTCGGCCTGACCCGTGGTCAGCTGCGCGCGACGCTGCTCGCCGAGGCGTTACTCATGGCGGCGGCCGGTGCCGTCGTCGGCGTCACGTTCGGCCTCGTCTACGGGTTGCTGACCGTTGATGCCGGGTTCGGCGACGTCGAAACCAAGGTCGCGATCCCGGTCGGGCAGTTGGCGGCATTCGTGGGGCTCGCCGCACTGGCAGGCGCACTCGCCGCAGTCCTGCCGTCACGCAGAGCGGCAAACGCCGCGGTCGTCGTCGCCTTGGCCGATTGACGACCTATCGTGGACGACGTGTGGAACGGCGAACACCTGCAGCGCATCAGGACCTGGCTGTTCGACGGGGGCGTCGCGGGATCCGTGCTGTACGTGACGCTGTTGGAGCGTCGGCCGGAGCCTGCCGTCGTGGCCATCGGGCTGGTCATGGCGGCCGCGATGCTGGGCCGCCGCCGCTATCCGGTGACCGTCGCCTGTGTCGTCTACACGGCGGCACCGCTGCACCTGCTGTTCGACGACGCGATGCGGCTCTATGACATGGCGGTGCTGATCTCGATGTTCGCCGTCGTCAAGTACCGGCCGCAGCTCTTCTGGGGCATCCTCGCGGGTGTCGGCGCGGCTCTCGGCGTCGTGATCGGCGCCGCTGTCGAGGCCCGCCGGACCGACAACTTCGGCACCATCGCCTGGGTCATCGGCGCGCTGACCGTCGCCGTGTGGTTCTCGGCGTACGGCGTGAGGACCAGACGGCTGTACGTGGCGAGCCTCGAGGAGCGCGCCGCCACACTCGAGCGCGAGCGCGACCACCTGGCCCGTCTCGCCGTCGCCGACGAGCGGGCCGCGATCGCGCGGGAGCTGCACGACGTCGTCGCGCACAGCCTGAGCGTGATGATCGTGCAGGCGGACGGCGCCGGGTACACCCTGGACCCGTCCGCGTCACGTGCCCGCCAGGCGCTCGACACGATCGCCGCTACGGGCCGCGACGCCCTCGAGGACATGCGCCGCGTCGTGAGCGTGCTGCGCGGCACGTCGCCAGGGACGGACACCACGTCCAGGCGCCGGGTCGGTCTCGCCGAGCTCGACCGGCTCGTCGAGCGGGCCGGCCTGCGGGTCGACCTCGACACGGTCGGCACCCCGACGGGGTTGAGCGTGGCGGAGGAGCTGACGGCGTACCGGATCGTCCAGGAATCGCTGACCAACACCCTCCGGCATGCGGGACCGGACGCGAAGGTCACGCTGCGCCTGGAGTACGCGTCCGGGTTCATCGCGATCGAAGCCACCGACGACGGCGGCAGCCGTCCCACCGTCGCGGCCACCACGCGGGGCGGTCACGGCCTGGTCGGTATGCGGGAGCGGGTTGCGCTGCACGGCGGGACCGTGAACGCAGGTCCGCGGTTCGACGGGGGTTGGAGCGTCGCCGCCACAATTCCCAGAGCACCCCGGGTCATGGGGGGAGACCACGGAGCCAGGACGGCCGGGGAGCCGATGCCGCCTGCGGAGCACGTCGGCGCCGTCGAGCCCGGCGCCGTCGAGCCCGGCAGCGCCGGAGCGGTCGAGCCCGACGGTGCCGACGTGGTTGAGCCCGGAGATCTCGGCTCGGCTGAGCCCGGCCGTTTCGGCAGGATTGCGCCGAGCGGTGCCGGTGTGGGTGGGCCGGGTGGCGCTGGTGTGGTCGGGTCTGGCGGTGTGGGTGAGCTGGGTGGTCTGGGTCTGGCTGGGTCCGGTCGTCTCGGCTCGGCTGAGCCCGGCCGTTTCGGCAGGATTGCGCCGAGCGGTGCCGGTGTGGGTGACCTGGGCGGCGCTGGTGCGGTCGGGTTCGGCGGCGCTGGTGTGGGTGGGCTGGGCGGCGCTGGTGCGGTCGGGTTCGGCGGCGCTGGTGTGGGTGGGCTGGGCGGTTCGGGTCGGGCTGGGTCTGGTCGTCTCGGTGTGGGTGGGCCGGGTGGCGCTGGTGTGGGTGGGTCGGGGGGTTCGGGTCGGGCTGGGTCTGGTCGTCTCGGTGTGAGCGGGCCGGGCGGCGCTGGTGGGGGTGAGCGGGCCGGTCCAGGTCCGGCTGGGTCCGGTTGTCTCGGTGGGGGTGAGCTGGGCGGTGTCGGGAGCGGCGGGTCTGGCGTGGTCGAGGCTGGTCGCCGGTGAGCGAATCGGTGATCCGGCTCGTGATCGTCGACGATCAGGAGCTGATCCGGGCGGGCTTCCGCATGGTGTTGTCCGCGCAGGACGACATGGTCGTGGTCGGGGAAGCGGGCGACGGGGCGGAGGCGTTGCGGCTGCTGCGCCGGGTTGAGGCCGACGTGGTGGTGATGGACATCCGGATGCCGGTGATGGACGGCATCGCGGCGACCGAGGCGTTGTGTGCGAGGCCGGGCGGGCCGCGGGTGTTGATCCTGACCACGTTCGACACGGACGAGGACGCGTTCGCGGCGTTGCAGGCGGGGGCGAGCGGGTTTCAGCTGAAGAACGCGCCGCCGGCGAGTCTGCTGGCGGCGATCCGGGCGGTTGCCGGCGGTGAGGCGATGGTGGCGCCCAGGGCCACGCGGAGCCTGCTGGACAGGTTCGCGGGGAAGTTCGTGGCGGCGCCGCCTGTGGTCGACGATCCGGACGCGTTGCGGCGGCTTGCCAGCCTCACGGACCGGGAGCGGCAGGTGCTGCTGCTCGTCGCCGAGGGGTTGTCGAACGTGGAGATCGGGGACCGGCTCAACGTGGCGGAGACGACGGTCAAGACGCACGTGGGGCGGGTGCTGACCAAGCTGGAGGTGCGCGACCGGGTGCAGGCGGTCGTGTTCGCGTATCAGATCGGACTGATCCGCACCGACTGATTGCGGGTGAGAGCCTGCCGAAACCGCCCGCACGTCCGTCGGACCCACACTGGCCTTCGATCATCAGGAAGATCCACGCTGGAGCCGGGCGGACCAGTGCACCGACTCGGAATCGCAAAGTCTTCCGGATCAGGGACAAGGCGACGCGGCTCAGGGGTGTCTCCGCGCAGGTCAGGCGGGGCGACGACGACGCCGGTATCGGGGGGACGGCGGGCGGGGCCCTAGGGGATCGGCCGGACCGGAGGTTGGGGACCGGGTCGTCCTGCCGCACGAGTCGCCGCGGACCGCTGGCCGGAAAGCTGCATGTCAGGGACGCCAACCGACGGGGGAACGCTCGTGCCGACACGCAGGATCGCGCTGAGGACCACGGCGTTCGGTGGCACGAAGACGGCAGCCACAAGGCCGAAATCGAGCCGCTGGTACAGGGGCGAAACCGACCGGGGCGGCGCCGCGGGGCAGGAGGGGGCCCCGCGGCGCCGCAGGAGCGACGGAAAACACTGGTCAGGGACGCGCGGCCCAGCGCTGGGCGCCGGTGCCGTTGCAGGTCCACAGCTGGACCTTGGTGCCGTTGGCGGTGCCGGAGGCGTTCACGTCGACGCACTTGCCGGAGCCGGTGCCGGTGATGGAGCCGTTGGCGTTGAACGTGAACTTCTGTGCGTTGGTGCCGTTGCACTCCCAGATCTGGATCTTCGTGCCGTCGGCGGTGCCGTTGCCGTTGACGTCGAGGCAGCGGTTGCCGTAGACGCGGAGCTCGTTTGCGGCGGTCCTGGTCCACTTCTGGTTGGTGCCGCCGTGGCAGTCCCAGATGTGGATCTGGGCGCCGGCGGTGGTGCTGGCGCCGGAGACGTCCATGCAGCGGTTCGCCTGCGGGTTGACCAGTGACACGGCGGTGCCGACGGGCGGGATCGTCGGGGTGAGGCTGCCCGGCACGGACTGCAGGGCGCTGTACCAGCGGGCCGCCATCTTGTCGTAGCCGGTGGCGTTGGGGTGCACGCCGTCGGCGAGGTCGGCGGTCGTGATCGCGGAGTGCATGTCGACGAGGTGCGTGAGCGGGCCCTTGCCGGCGACGATGCCGGGCAGCGCCGCGTTGTACGCCTGGACGCGCGCCTCCTGGGTCGCGTTGGTCTCCGGGGTGATCTGCGCGACGAACAGCTCCACCGACGGCGCGTTCGCCCGGATCTTGTCGATGAGGGCGGACAGGCGCGCGGGGGCGTTGGCGACGTCGTAGTTCTGGTTCATGTCGTTGGTGCCGATGTGCAGCAGGATCGTGCGCGGCGAGGTCGCGGCGAGCCAGCCGACGATGTTGGCGTCGAGCTGGTCGATCCGCCAGCCGGAGTGGCCCTCGTGGTCGTGGTCGGGCAGTGACGCAGGGCCGTTGAAGCCGGAGCCGACGAAGTCCACCGTGTACCCGCCGGCCGCAAGGCGTTGCCACAGGTTGATCCGGTAGCCGCCGGGCACGTTGAACCCGTCGGTGATCGAGTCGCCGAGCGGCATGACCCGGACACCGCCGTTGGACTCGGCCTGTGCCGGTGCCGCGGTGGCGAAGGTGAATCCCGCGGCGAGGGCGAGCCCGAGCCCGGCGGCGGCGAGCCGCCTGAGATTGCGTCGCATGTGCTGGTTCCTCTCGTCTGGGCCGTCCGAGGGCGGTCCGCTCGGCGCGGGGTCCTGGCGGGGTTCCCGGGCGTTGCGGCGGGGACGGTCGCATCGAGTTTTGGCGATGTACTCCGAAGCTGGGAGCCCAGTGGCGCGCCGGACCGGTCGAACGCCACCGACGCTGCGCCGAGCGGTTGCCGCCCACCGGAGCGGGGAAGGACGGTCAACCGACGCGTCGGTGCTTTGCAAGAACGCGTACGAATCCAGCAAAGATGAGTCTGGATATTGCGTAGTGGTGTCGGCGGGGTTACCGTCCCTCTTGCACCGCCGCCAACCGGTGCGCCGAAACCCACCCCGCCGTTCGACGTCACCACCAGCGCCGACCAGCCCGACACCGCCAACTCGCGGCCGGCCGGCTGATGCCTCGCGCGGTAACGGCCCCCGTCGAAAGCGAGCAACACATGTTCCGGTCCACCCGAGGTGCCAGACGGAAGGGGCGCTTCGTCGCCCTGACCGCGGGCACCACGCTTGCCGCCGCGGGCGTCGTCGTCGGTATGACGATGTCGCCGGCCTCGGCGGCCGCGACCGGCGGCGTCGGTGCGACGCTGCCCTATGTCGAGGTGCAGGCGGAGAACGCCTCCACCAACGGCACCGTCATCGGCCCCAGCGCCGCCTACAACACCCTCGCCGGTGAGGCGTCCTACCGCAAAGCGGTCACGCTGCAGGGCAGTGGCAAGTTCGTTGAGTTCACCGCGCCGGTGCAGACGAACTCGATGGTCTTCCGGTACAGCATCCCGGACACCGGCAACGGCTCGGTCTACACGGCGCCGATCTCGCTGTACATCAACGGCGTGCGGTCCAACAACTTCACGCTGACCAACGCGTACAGCCACTACTACAGCAGCTACCCGTTCAGCAATCAGCCGGGCAGCAACCACCACCACTACTACGACGAGGTCAACCGGCTCTTCCCGCAGAGCTACCCGGCGGGCACCAAGTTCCGCCTGCAGGTCGACTCGGACAGCACGGCTTCGTCGTACACCATCGACCTCGCGGACTTCGAGAACGTCGCGGGACCGCTGTCGCAGCCGGCCGGCTCCGTGTCGATCACGAGCAAGGGCGCGGACCCGAACGGCGTCAACGACTCGACCTCCGCCATGAACCAGGCGATCGCCTCCGCGGGTGCGGGCGGCACGGTGTGGATCCCGCCGGGCACGTTCAAGATCCAGGGTCACATCGCGGTCAACAACATCACGATCAAGGGTGCCGGCATGTGGCACTCGAAGACGACCGGTGACCGGATCGGCTTCTACGGCAACTACGCGCCGTCGCCGAGCACCAACGTGCACCTGTCGGACTTCTCGATCTTCGGCAACGTGCAGGAGCGCAACGACGCCGACCAGGTCAACGGCATCGGCGGCTCGCTGACGAACTCGACCGTCGACCGGGTCTGGATCGAGCACACCAAGGTCGGCGCCTGGATGGACGGGCCGTTCGACAACCTGGTGTTCAACCAGATGCGGCTGCGCAACTACAACGCCGACGCGATCAACTTCCACAACGGCGTGACCAACTCGAAGGTCACCAACAGCCACGTCCGCAACGCGGGTGACGACGGCCTGGCCATGTGGGCCGAGCAGAACGCCGACGTGAACAACTCGTTCGACCACAACACGGTCGAGCTGCCGATCCTCGCCAACGGCATCGCGATCTACGGCGGCCACGACAACTTCGTGACCGACAACAAGGTCATCGACGCCGGCCTGAGCCAGGGCGGCGGCATCCACGTCGGGCAGCGGTTCGCCTCGACCCCGATCGGCCGCACCGACGTGCTGCGCAACACGATCATCCGGTCCGGCAACCTCGACCCGAACTGGCAGTTCGGCGTCGGCGCGCTGTGGTTCGACGCCCGCGACGGCGTGATGAACGGCCTGACCAACGTCGACAACATCCTGATCCAGCAGAGCCCGTACGAGGCGATCCAGTTCGTCTCGGGTTCGCAGATCAACAACGTGAAGATCAACAACGCGACGATCCAGAACACCGGCACGTTCGTGGTGCAGCTCCAGGTCGCCGGCGCGGCGACGATCACGAACAGCACCGCCACCGGTACCCAGGCCTCCGCGCCGATCTACAGCTGCGGCGTGGGCTTCAACCTGACCGACGGCGGCGGCAACTCGGGCATCTTCGGCTCGACCGCCTGCCAGATGCCGGTGCCGACGTTCCCGCCGTACCTGCCGGACAACGGCTCGAACATCAACGTCAGCCCGAGCGCACTGGGCTTCGGGTCGGTCGCGACCGGCGGCACCAGCGCCGCACAGGCCGTCACGGTCACCAACAGCGGCACCGCGTCGGCCCCGGTCGGCACGATCGCCGTCTCCGGTGACTTCGCGCAGACCAACACCTGCGGCAGCAGCATCGCCGCCGGCGCGTCCTGCACGGTCAACGTCACGTTCAGCCCGACGGCGGCGGGCACCCGCACCGGCAACCTGTCCGTGACCGCGGCCGGCGTCACCAGCACCGTCCCGCTGTCCGGCACGGGTGTCGCGCCCGGACCGGTCATCAACGCCAACCCGACGACGCTGTCCTTCGCCGACACCGTCGTGGGCGCCTCCGCCCCCACACAGACGGTGACGCTCACCAACTCGGGCACCACGTCGGCCACCGTCTCCGGGGTCACCACCAGCGGCGACTACAGCCAGACCAACACCTGCGGCTCCCTGGCCGTCGGCGCGTCGTGCACGGTCACCGTGAAGTTCACCCCGACCACCTCGGGCGCCCGCACCGGCACCCTCACCGTCGCCAGCAACGCCAACAACAGCCCGGCCACGGTCGCGCTGTCCGGCAGCGGCATCGGCACCAACACCAACATCGCCCTGAACAAGACCGCCACCGCCAGCAGCCAGGTCAACGGCACGCAGGCGGCGACCACGGCCACCGACGGCAACGCCGCCACCTACTGGGAGAGCAACAACAACGCCTTCCCGCAGTGGATCCAGGTCGACCTCGGCGCGACCACCAGCATCGGCAAGGTCACCCTGAAGCTCCCGCCGGACGCCGCCTGGGCGACCCGCCAGCAGACGCTGTCGGTCCAGGGCAGCACCGACGGCTCGAACTTCAGCACGATCGTCGGCTCCGGCCAGCAGACCTTCAACCCGGCCACGGGCAACACGGTCAACCTGACCTTCTCGGCCACCAACACCCGGTACGTCCGCGTCAACATCACCGCGAACACCGGCTGGCCGGCCGGCCAGGTCGCGGAGCTGGAGGTCTACCCGAGCGGCGGCACCACGCCGAACGTGGCCGTCCTCAGCGCCAACCCGACCAGCCTCACCTACGCCTCGCAGGCGCTGAACACCACCAGCGGCTCGCAGGCGGTCACGATCACCAACACCGGCACCGCGGCGGCCACCGTCTCCGGGGTCTCCGTCACCGGTGACTACCAGCAGACCAACAACTGCACCTCGATCGCCGTCAACGCGTCCTGCGTCGTCAACGTGAGCTTCCGGCCCACGGCGTCCGGGACCCGCACCGGCACCCTCACCGTCACCAGCAACGCGCAGAACAGCCCGACCACGGTCTCGCTGTCCGGCACCGGCGCCGGTGGCACCACGCCCACCAACCTGGCGGCGGGCAAGCCGACCAGCGAGTCCAGCCACGTCCAGGTGTACGGCTCCGGCAACGTCACCGACGGCGACCAGAACTCCTACTGGGAGAGCAACAACAACGCCTTCCCGCAGTGGGTCCAGGTCGACCTCGGCTCCGCGCAGAGCATCAGCAAGGTGGTCCTGCAGCTCCCCACCTCCTGGGGGGCCCGCAACCAGACCATCCAGGTCGTCGGCAGCACCAACGGCTCCACCTGGTCGACGCTGAAGGACCAGGCGTCCTACGCGTTCACCGGCGGGGCGGGCAACACCGTCACGATCACGTTCACGGCGCAGACCCAGCGCTACGTCCGGCTGAACATCACGGCCAACACGGGCTGGCCGGCGGGGCAGATCTCGACCTTCCAGGTCTGGAACATCTGATCGCTCCGTAAGGGCACGGGGTGCCGCCGGTCTTGCGGACCGGCGGCACCCCTCGTTCATGGGTTCTCAGCCGACGACGGCGAAGAGGTCGCTGAGTCTGGCGTTCTCGTCGAAGTCCCGGAATCCGTCGAACTCCGCCGGCAACGACGGGACACCGCCACGGCCGTAGTCGATGACGACGAGGACCCTGTCGCCGCGCCGCTCCACGGCGATGAAGAACTCCTGCACGCCGGCCTCGGTCTCGTACGTGCGGCACGCGAGCACCGACTCGTCGCCGCCGAGCGTGCCGGTCGACACCTGCCGGTACCGCACCGTGACCTGGGCCGTGTCGAACACCGACGCGGCGCGCTGCACCGACGGGCAGCGGGCGAGGGCCGAGCGGACCTCGGCGACGTAGGCGCTCGCGCCGCCCGCCGTGTAGGTCGACATCGTGCTGCCGTACGTGCTGGAGGTGGTCGGGTCCAGCCCGGGGTGCAGGAGAATCTCATGTGAGGTGCGGGCCAGGAGCTTCGCCTCGCTCGGGTGCGCCGTCGTCGCGCACGGCGCGGGCAGCCGCTCGTCCAGGTACCCCACGCGCGGTGGATAGCAGTAGGTCACCGAGGTGGCGCAGAGATCCTTCGGCCCTTTGACGGACGACGACGCCCCAACCGACGGCCACGGAACTGACGTGGGCTCGGTTGTGGGCCCAGTCGTGGGATCCGCCGTGGAGGACGGCGACGGGGTGACGGTCGGAGTGGTCGAAGGCGGGGGCGGGAGCGCCTGCCACGACGGCTGGAACGCGACCGCGGCGCCGCCGATCACGGCGAGGACGGCCAACGCCGCGGCCGCGAGTCGCATCCGGTTGCGGCGGGTGCCGGCACGGCGCAGGTCGGCCGGGTCGGCGAGGACCACCCGGTCGGCGTCCGCACCCAGTGCGGCCAGCTGGTCGCTGATCGGGTCACGCATCGCGCTCACCGCCTTCCATGACGAGGGCCAGGGCAGCGCGGCCCCGTGACAACCACGA
Source organism: Dactylosporangium cerinum (assembly GCF_042653625.1). NCBI lineage: Bacteria > Bacillati > Actinomycetota > Actinomycetes > Micromonosporales > Micromonosporaceae > Dactylosporangium > Dactylosporangium cerinum. The sequence continues at coordinate 446,566 of NZ_JBHSIU010000130.1, forward strand.
CTTCACCGTGCCGACGGCGACCCCGGTCTCCACCGCGATCTCCTCCACCGGCCGGTCCAGCAGGTAGTGCAGGACGAGCGCCCGCCGTTGTGCCGGTGGCAGCTTGCGCAGCATCGCCACGACGAGCAGCGTGTCCTCGCTCGGCGCTGGTGCCACCCCGCCCGGCGGTGCCTTCGCGGTGAAGAGCCGCCGCACCGCCAGGTGCCGCCACCGGTCGGTCGCCAGCCGGTAGATGACCGTACGGAGCCACGCCTCGGCGGACTCGTAGTCGCGCAGCCGGGACCAGCGCTGCCAGGCCCGCACGTACGCCTCCTGGGTGAGGTCCTGGGCGTCGCCGAGGTCACCCGTCAGCCCGAAGGCGTACCGCATCGTGCGACGCGACGTCCCCCGGTAGAACTCGTCGTACGCCGCGCGGGCGTCGCTGCTCATGCCAGTGAACACGGCCAACCCCTCGGGAAGGTTGCGGTCGCCTACAGTGCGGATATGAGGCTCGTCCCGGTCGTGGAGATGGCGACGTCACAGCCCACGTACCTCAACCTGGACCACGCGACGCTGATCGCGCCGGTGCACCTGGACACGAGGGCCCGCGTGCTGCGCAAGGACCAGGAGACGTGGGCGGTCACCTTCGTGGTCACGGTCGGCGACACCGCGTCGGTGTACGCGACCCGCCGCTCGTTCGCCGGCGAACAGGATGCCCTCGCCTGGATCGCCGCCAACACCGAGGTGGTCCGCTAGGACCTGGTGTACGGCTCCGCGCCGGTGCCCGTTTCGGGCGCCGGCACTGGTGGCGGGTCGGTGCTGCCCGGCCCACCGGCCCTGGTGGGGAGTCGGTGGCTGCCCGGCGCACTGGTCGTGGTGGCGGGGTCGGTGCTGCCCCGGCCCACCGGCCCTGGTGGGGGTCGGTGACTGGCCGGCGCATTGGTCGTGGTGGCGGGCCGGTGGCTGCCCGGCGCACCGGCACTGGGACTGCCCGGCGCACCGGCCTTGGGACTGCCGGGCGCACCGGCCCTGGGGCGGGCCGGTGCGGCGACGGTCAGGGTGCGGCGGCCGGTAACCAGGTCGCCTCGGCGACGGCGCGGGTCGCGGCGTCCGTGTAGACGGCCGTGGCCAGCCACGCCTGGGCGAACGCGCTGCCGTCGTCCCCCGCGAGCCGCCCGAACGTGTCCCGGGGCCGGGTGCACGCCGCCTCCGTCAACCGGTCCAGCAGGACCGCGCCGGTGTCGAGCCGTCCCCGCCGCAGCCGGGTGGCGTCCGACGGACCCCGCCCCGCCGCGAACGTGTGCACAGTCCGCCCGCCCGACACCGTCCGCTCGACCTGCGCCGCCAGCAGCCGGAGCACCGGATCACCGGTCGTGGCGGCCCGGCCGGTCACCGGCGTGAGCGGCGACCCGGCCTCCCCGGGCGTGACCTGCGCGGGGTGATCGCCGGTGTCGTCGTCGCCCGGCGCCGCGATGCCCTCGGGCTGCGGCAGGTGGCTGCGGTGGAGCCGGTCGAACGCCAGGTCCACGTGCCCGGCCTGGGCCGCCGGCAGGTTCCAGCCCGTGCCGTCCACCGGCGCGACCGACAGCGGGAACACGGTGCCCGGCCGCGCCGGATCGGGGCGCGCGACCATCAGCAGCTCCAGGCCGGTCGCGCGGCCGAGAAACCGGAGATTGTCCCGGTACGCCAGCGCCGGCGAATCGTCCGCGACCCGCAGCGTCAGCGCGGCACCACTGGAGGCGGTCGCGGAGACGGCGTCGCCGCTGCCGGTGCCGTCGATCCGGACCGACAGGAACACCAGGTCGTCGCCGGCCCGCCGGTCCGTCACCGGCAGGGCGAGCGCCCCGAACGCCCGGTGCACCTGTTCGCCGAGCGGCACCCTCCACAGCCCGGCCAGGGGCTCCTCGTGCCAGCCGCAGCCGCCCGCCGTGACCGCGCGCACCGACCTGCCCGCCCCCAGCTGCCGGGTCGCGGAGGCCGTCGCACCCGACACGACCAGGCCCGCCCGGGTCAGCGCGCGGTGGCTGAGCGCGGTCTCGCCGAGCGCGACGGTCGCGTTGCCGGCCTTCGCGGCCCGCCGGGCGTCGCCGGGCATCAGGTCCGCGATCATCCACAGCCCGCCGTCCCGGTCCGCGACGTAGGTGACCACGCCCGCGTAGCCGGAGTCGGCGAGCACCGCCGTCGTGCACAGGCCGTGCAGGCGGAGGCTGCCCTGCAGCTCGTACGCCCGGCGGGCCGCACCCAGCAGCCCCTCCGCCGGGCCGCCACCGGCCGCCCGCAGCCGTTGCAGGACCCCGATGAGCTCCTGCAACGCGGCGGTCAGGTCCCCGAGCCGGAAGTCCGGGTCGCCGGAACGGGCGGCCTGCAGCATCGCGGCGACGACCCGGGCGGCGGCGGCCGGGCGGTACACCTTGCACGCCTGCCCCTCATGCGCCGCCCGCAGCAGCGCGGTGCGCGCGACGGTCCCCGACCCGGTGACACCCGCGGCGAGCACGTCGACGGCGGCCCGCCACAGGTGCTCGACCGCCGCCCGCTGCTGCACCGTCAACGGCTCGGCGACCGCCTCGGCCGGGACGGCCGCGCTGCCCTCGGCCGGGACGGCCGTGCTGCCGTCGGTCGCGACGGCCGTGCTGTCCGAAGCCGGGACGGCCGTGCTGTCCGAAGCCGGGACGGCCGTGCTGCCTTCGGTCGGGGCGGCCGCGTTGCCTGAGGCTGCGGCGGTCGTGCGGTCCGAGGCCGTTGCGGCGGTGGTTTGCGGGGCGCTGGGGACCTGCGCCGCGACGGGCGTCGCGGCGTCGGCCGGTGCGGTGTCCTGCGTTGGCCCTGCCGTGCCGGTCGGGGCCCCTTCCGCGTACGCCGGGGCGAGCGCCAGCACCGCAGCCCGGTGCAGGCAGTTCGGCGCGAGCAGGCAGGTGCACGTCGCCGCGTCCGGCGAGCGGACCACCCCGCCGTCGGTGACCAGGGTGACAGCGGTCGTGTCGTCGACGGCGACGGTGAACCGGCCGTCCGCCTCCGTCACCGGCAGCGCCGCGAACCGGGTCACCGCCTCGTCGACCTTCTTGCGCAACCGGGCCGGCAGCGCGTCGACGGCCGCCACCAGCACCGTGTCCGCCACCGGCGGCAGCGCGACCCCGCTCACCGGGCCACCGCCCGGTTGCGCTTCGGACCGCTCATGCGCGCACCTTCTCTCCGACCCAGCGGGCCAGCTCCAGCGGGCTCAACGCGGCGACCGGCATGCCGCACGCGACGAGTTGCGAGGCCACCGACACCGAGTACCGGGGGCGCCCCCCGTCGTCGAGGCTCGCGCAGCCCAGGACGGTCGCACCCGACTCGACCAGCGAACGGGTCTCCGCGAGGAGCCCGCCCAGGGGGTACCCCTCCTCGAAGTCGCTGACGACCACGACCAGCGTCCGCGACGGCACGGTCACCAGCGTCCGCGCGTGCCGCAGCCCGGCCGCGATGTGGGTGCCGCCGCCGACCTTGACCTCCAGCAGCAGGCCCAACGGGTCGCTGACCCGGTCGGTGAGGTCGACGACCTCGGTCGAGAACGCCACGAAATGTGTCGTCAGCGCCGGCACCCCGGCGAGGATCGCCCCGGTCAGCGCCGACCAGATGACCGACGCCTCCATCGACCCGGACACGTCGACGACGAGGACGAGCCGCCAGTCGACGCCCCGGCGGGCCTTGGTCCGGAACACCGGCCGCTCCGGGATGACCTGGACCCGGCCGGCCTCGTCGCGGCGGGTCGTCGCCAGGTTGGCCCGCAGGGTCCGCGGCAGGTCGAGGGGGCCGCCCGGCCGGCGGGTCGGCCGTGGCGTCGTGATCCCGGCGAGCGCCGGCCGCAGCCGTGCCGCCAGCTGCCGGGTGAGCTCCTCGACGATCCTCGCGACCAGCGGCCGCAGCCGCGCGACGGTCGACTCGGGCATCGCGCCCGCGAGGGACAGCACCGTCTGCAGCAGCTCCACCGACGGGGTGACCGCGTCGGGGTCCAGCAGCAGCGCCGCCTCCCGCCGGCCGGACTCCGCGGCCCGGGCGAGGACCTCCTCACGGATGCCCGGCCCGAACAGCGCGGACAGCTCCTCGGCCCACTCGCGCACACCGGGGAACGGCGCTTCCCGGCCTGCCCGCCCAGCGGCGTCGGCGCGGGCGCCCTCGCCGGTGCCGGCGCCGTAGAGTTCGTCGAGGGCGGTGGCGTACCGCGCGGCTCCCGGCCCGAGTTCGTCGGACCGCCGGCCCAGCAGAAGCCGCCACCGGTCCACTGTGGACAGTGTCCGGTCCGCGCCGAGCGCCGAGGGCCGGCTGGGCTTCTCCTCGGGCTCATCCGGCGACGCCGGCGGTGTGGCGTCCGTGCTGGGTGGGGTCAGGCCGTACGCGGTGAGCGCCGCGGCACCCGCCCGGTCGGCGAGCAGCCTGACGAGCAGCTCCTCCGGCGACACGTCGGTGATGTCGCGGGCCGACGCCGTGTCGCCGAGGCGTTGCTCGACGACGGCGAGCAGCCGGTCCCGGCCGGCGGGGCTGACCGCCTGGAACCCGCCGCGCAGCGCCGGCAACCGGGACAGGAAGTCGTCGTCGGGCAGGGACTCCACCCGGTCGAGGAGCCCGTCGAGGATGTCGTCGCCGGCCTGCAGGAGCGGTTCCGCCGCGGTGAGCAGCCCCCGGAGGTGGCCGAGCAGCCGGCGCCGGCCGTCGTCGGTGCGGGCGCCGTCGACCCAGGACGCCAGCCGGGTGCCGAGCGCCGCGGGCTCGCTGAGGCCGAGGATCACCTGCACGGCTCCCGCCGCCGCCGACATGACGGGGGTGCCGTCCCGGGCGAGCCGGTCCACGGCACCGGCGAGCCGGAGCCCGACCCCGGCCGCGTCGGCGCGCTGGGCGAGGGCCACGAGGGCCCGGACGTCGTCGGCGGACTCGGATCCCGTCAGGCCGTCGACCTGACGCACGGCGGCGGACTCGAGCGACTCGAGCATCGGGGCCAGATCGCCGAGCAGCCCGGCGGGCATGCCGGGCACATGCCCGCGGTCCAGCCGGTCGACGAGGGCGAGCGCGGCCATCAGCTCGTCCAGGCTCGCGGCGGCCGGCACCTCCGCGGCGACCTCCGCGACCCGTTCGCGGGTCAGCGCGACGAGCCCGCAGCCGGCGGCGACGGCGAGACCGTCGATCAGCTGCGCCGACGTCGGGCCTTCGGCGTCCTCCTCGCCGCGCCGGCGGTGCCGCAACGTGCCCTCGGCCGCCTGGGCCAGGGTGACGCCACGGATGCCGGCGAGCTCCAGCATCGCCTCGGTGCCCGGCACCCACTGCACGGTCCACCGGGTGGTGAGCGCGTCGGCCCCGCCGGTGCCTTCGACGGCGACGCGTTCGCCGTACGGCACGCGACACACCTCGAGCTGCCGCAGCGCCACCTCCCGCCGCCGGTCCAGATCCGAGCGCAGCGAGTCGAGCCGCATGTCGCGGGCCTTCTCGCCGGCGACCGGCAGGCGGAGCTCGGCGACGAGCGCCTCGACCGCGGGCCGCAGCCCGGACCGGGGCGTGCCCGGCGCGAGGACGCCGCGTTCCTCACCGACGAGCACCTGCTCCATCGCCGTCGCGACGACCCGCCCCCGACCGAGGACCTCGCCGTGGGCGACGACGCTCTGCAACGCCTCCACGATCTCGCCCCGGCCGGGCGACGGCAGGGCCCGCAACCGGGCCAGGTCGGTCGCGAGCCGGAACGCCTCCCGCGCCTCGGCGGGCCCGGTCGGGTGACCGGCGGCGCGAACCCGGGCGCACACGTCGACGATCGCGGTGAGTGCGGCCCGTTCGACGTCCGCGGGCCGTCCACCGGCGGCGACGACCGCCTGCTGCCAGCGGGGGTCACGGATTCCGGCCGGGTAGCCGGACCTGGCGTCCAGCAACGAGAACGCGTAGGGCACCAGCGACGTGACGACCTCGGCCGCCTTGCCGGCCCGCTGCGGCGCCGCCTCGGTGCCGGGTTTGTCGACGTCGAGCAGCGCCCACGCGTGGAACGAGCCGACGACCGCGGCGACCCGCCGCCCTTCGAGCGCGGCGAGGTGCCGGCGCATCCACGCCTCGCGGCGCAGGTCGAGCGGGGTGACGTCGTCGCCGGTGTCGTGCCGCATCGCCCAGCCGACGAGCAGCGCGGCCCGGCGGACCGCGTCCGGCACGGCGCCGGGAGCCCGTGCCTCGACGACCCGGTCCCACATGTCCTCGTCAGGACGCCCGGTCGCGGCCCGCCGCAGGGCGTCACCCAGCAGCCGCATCCCTTCCGGCGCGACCATCACAGCCCCACCGTCGTCTCTGGACGCCGGCCCGTTCGAAGCCGGCCCGTTCGAAGCCGGCCCGTTCGAAGCCGGCCCGTTCGAAACGAGTCCGGCTGTGGCGGGCCCGGCAGGAGCGAGCTGGCTCGGGGCGCCGTCGGCAGGAGTGTGTGCGGATGGGGAGGGTCCGGCAGGGGCTGGTCCGTTCGAAGCGGGCCCGGCAGGAGCGAGCTCGTCTGGGGAAGCGCCGGCAGGGGTCTGTGCGGACGGGGGAGCGCCGGCAGGAGCTTGCGCGGATAGGGAGGGTCCGGCAGGGGCTGGTCCGTTCGAAGCGGGCCCGGCAGGAGCGAGCTCGTCAGGGGAAGCGCCGGCAGGGGTCTGTCCGGACGGGGGAGCGCCGGCACGAGCTTGCGCGGATGGGGAGGGTCCGGCAGGGGCTGGTCCGTTCGAAGCGGGCCCGGCAGGAGCGAGCTCGTCTGGGGAAGCGCTGGCAGGGGTCTGTCCGGACGGGGGAGCGCCGGCAGGAGTGTGTGTGGATGGGGGAGGTCCGGCAGGGGTCGGCGCGGTCGAATTGGGCCTGTCCAGGGACGCACCGGCAGGAGTCTGTGCAGATGAGGAAGGTCCGGCAGGGGCCGGGGCGTCCGGGGAGGGATTGCCAGGAGCGGGCGAAGCTGGGCCGTCCAGGGTCGGCGCCTCCGGGGTGGGCGGGCCGGCCGGTCCTTCGTGGGGTTCCTCGTGCCAGGCGCGGTCGGCGAGCGGCAGGTCGCACGGGATCACCTCGACGCCGTTGCGGGCCGCCCAGCGCACCGCGACCAGCTCCGGGGAGAAGTCCGCGAACGGGTAGAACGCTGCGGTGCCGCGTGGTCCGGCGACACCGGCGAGGGCGACCGGCGCCGTGGTGGCAGGGTCGGCCAGCCACGGCAGCCAGTCCGCGAACTCCGCGGGGAGCTCCAGGAGGAGCACCTCCGGCTGAGCCGCGTCGAGGAGGTCGTCCATGACCGCGGACAGCGCCGGCGAATGGTGCCGCACCCCGATGAGGTATGGCGCCGTCGACTCGGCCAGCGCCCGCAACGCCCCGTCAGGCCCCCCGTCGCCGTGACCGCCGGCAGCCCCGCCAGCAACCCGACGGGCAGCCCCGTCGGCGTGGCCGTCGGCAGCTCCACGGGTAGCCCTGTCGGCGTGGCCGCTAGCAGCCCCACGGGTAGGCCCGCCGGGGGGACCGCCAGCAGCCCCGCCAGCAACCCCACGGGCAGCCCCGCCAGCGGGACCGCCAGCAGCCCCACCGGCGGGATCGCTAGCAGCGCTGGCAGCGGGACCATTAGCAGCCCCACGGGCAGGCCCGCCAGCGGGACCGCCAGCAGCCCCACCGGCGGGGCCGCCAGCGGCCCCGCTGGCAGTCACACCGGTGTGGTTGCCGGCGGTGGGGCTGGGGGTGGGTGGGGTGGGGTCAGGACTTGAGGACATCGCGGAGCTCCCACAGCTGGGTCCACAGCCGGGACCCCTCCTCGGCGCGGCGGCGGACGGCGCCGTCCCAGTAGCCGAGGAGCTTCGCGCCGTCGGCTGGGTCGTCCTTGCACACGACGCCCTGCAGGTGGGCCGGGAGCAGGGACAGGACGTCGCGGTCGCCGGGGAAGTAGGCGGCGGCGAGGCCGAGGGAGGTGGCGACGGCCACCGCCTCGGCGGTGCTCATCACCGTGGAGGGGCGTTCCACCTCCCAGCCCTCGACGGAACGCCCGGCGCGCAGGTCCCGGAAGGCGGTGACGAGGGCCTCGAGGACCGCCTCGTCGACGCCGAAGGGGGTGCGCACCCGGTCGAGGGCGGCCTTCGCCTGCCGGCCGACGAGCGCGGTCTCCGCGGCCAGGTCGGGGATCGGCCCGACGGTCTCGAAGTTGAAGCGGCGCTTGAGGGCGGCGGACATCTCCGAGACGCCACGGTCGCGGAGGTTGGCGGTGGCGATGAGGGTGAAGCCGGGAGCGGCGTGGATCGTGGCGCCGGCGGTGCCGGACAGCTCCGGCACCGCGATGCGGCGGTCGGACAGGATCGAGACCATCGCGTCCTGGACCTCGGGCAGGCAGCGGGTGATCTCCTCGACGCGGGCGACGGCGCCGGACCGCATCGCGGTCAGGACCGGCGAGGGCACGAGGGCCTCCGGGCTGGGGCCGCCGGCGAGCAGCAGGGCGTAGTTCCACCCGTAGCGCAACTGGTCCTCGGTGGTGCCGGCGGTGCCCTGCACGACCAGCTCGCTGGTCCCGCAGACCGCCGCCGACAGCAGCTCCGACAGCATCGACTTGGCGGTGCCGGGCTCGCCGACGAGCAGCAGGCCGCGCTCGCCGGCGAGGGTGACGACGCAGCGCTCGACGAGCGCGCGGTCGCCGACGAACTTGCGGGTGATCGCCAGCTTCGCCGGCAGCTCGCCGCCGCGGGCGCCCTTGGGCAACGTCAGCTCGTCGCTGCCGACGATGAACGTCACCACGGCCCGCGGGGTGAGCCGCCAGCCGGGCGGCCGGGCGCCGTCGTCATAGGCGGCCAGGAACGCCAGCTCGCCCGCGTGCGCGTGCTCGGCCGGATCGACCTGCCGGGCCGGCTCGGCGGCAGCAACCGCGGCCGGTCCGGCGGCAGACAACGTGGTGCTCATCGACGCCCTCTCGTGGTCAGTTCTTCGAAGCGGGGGTGGTCGCCGCCGGTGATCCTGGCCCAGGTCACCGTGAACAGCGCCGGCGCGGGTGCGACGGGGATGACGGCGCCGAGGCCGGTCACGTTGTCGCCGTCGCGGATGAACAATGGCAGCTTCCACAGCTCGAACGGCAGGTGGGGGCTGGACAGCGCGACCCAGCCACCGGGCAGGAACAGGCTCCGCCCGGCCCGCGCCCGCTTGGCCTCCACGACCAGGTCGGTGGCCGCGAGCTCGGCGCGGGCCTGCTTCAGCCGGGCCGGCTTCCAGCCCGTCCAGGCCGCGACGTTGCGGTCGGTCGGGTCGGGCAGGGCGAGCAGCTGCAGGTAGAGCGTGGCCGCGTCGGCGCCGAGTCCGTGCTTCGCGGCGACCTCGGCGACCAGGTCCGGTGCGGAGCGGGACGGGTCGTGGTCCTCGTCGGCGCCGTCCGTGGAGGCCGCCGCCTCCACCCAGGCGTCGAGCTGGCCGTTGAGGATCGCGCGCATCGCGACGAGGAAGCGCGGCGAGCTGTCGAGCTCGGTGAGCAGCACGGCCAGCCGCGGGTCGTCGGGGCCCGCCAGCAGCGCCGGGCGGATCATGATGCTGGGCCAGTTGCGCTCATAGACGATCTTGTAGACGCCGGCGTCCTGGGTGGTGCCGTCGACGGTGACCGGCAGGCCGATCTTCGCGATGAACTCCGTCAGGTCCTCCACGTAGAGGGTCCCGATCTGGACCTCGAGCTGCGGGTCGGCCAGCCGCTGCCGGACCAGGTCGAGCACCCGCGGCAGGCTGACGCGGGCCGCGTGCCCGGCCGGGAGGCGCCGCACCAGCCACGGGATGCTGCGGGTGACGGCCCTGAGCAGGTCTGGGATGCCGATGCCCGGGACGGTGCCGTGCAGCCAGCGGCACGTCTCGGGATTGGCCAGGCCGTGCACGAACGCCGAGGCCTGCAGGCCCGACGTGATCCCGGCCTTGCGCACCTCGACGACAAGGTCGTCGGACAGCGGGGTCCGCACCCCGTAACGCTGCACGTGCCAGGCGGCGGCCCGCTCGACGTCCGGCCCGCCGGCCCACAGGCCCGCCGGGTCGTCGGGCAGCAGCGCCGCGCCGAGGGTGCGGCGCTCCGAGCGTTGCAGCGAGTCGCGGTCGTTGAGCGCGCCCTCGATCGCCGCCTCGGTGAGGACCTCGCCGAGGTGCCAGCCGTCCGGCCGGCGCTCCTCCCAGTCCTTGACCGTGACCGGGTCGGCGAGCAGCACCGTCGCGTCGGCGAGGGTGATGCCGGCCGCCGCGGACAGCGCCGGGACGAGCTCCGGGCGCCACGGCAGCGGGCCCCCCTCCAGGGCCGCCACGACGAACGCGGCGAGCCGGTCACTGTCCCACCCGCCCGGGTCCAGCACGGTGTGCCGGGTGATGGCGTGGCCGGCGACCGCGCCGAACGTGCCGTCGGGGGAGTATTCGACCGCCTTGACCTCACCGTCGGAGTGGTCGACGCGCAGCACGACGAGCCGTCGCTCCCCGGTGCTGATGACGTCGCCGGGCGCAGGCAGCGCGGTCAGGTCGTCGGCCTGCAGCCAGAGCCGCCGCAGCCGGCCGCCGGGCGCGAGCAGGCCCGAGCTGGCGATGACCTCGAGCAGGCCGAGCAGGTGCGCGTGGTGCTGGGCCGAGATCAGCGGCGACACGGTGCGGTAGATCACGGCGGGCAGCGCCCCGACCACGTCGAACCAGTCGGGGTCGGCGCCGCCGGCGAGCGGCGCGATCGGGCGCCCGGGCTCCCGGCCGAGCAGCGCCGCGCCGACGTGGATGAAGAGGTTGGCCCCGACGTGGCTGTAGTCGTAGCAGCTCGGGATGAGCCCGGACAGCGCCGCGTTGAGGATGCGGTCGGCGGGCAGGTGGGCGTCCGGGTCGACCTGCACGGGCTCGGCCGCCATGGTCGCGGTCGCGGTGGTCAGCTCGGCCAGCCGCGCCGTGGAACGGGCCGCCTGCTTGACGATCCCGGCGATCCCGGCGACGAGCGGCGCGGCGCTCACGTCGGGGAACGCCTCGGCGACGAGCTTGCGCGCGGTGTCACCGTCGATCTTGGCGTCCGGGCCGACGAGGTCGACGACGGCGGCGAGCAGCCGCGCCGCCTGCTCGTCGGTGACGGCCCGCAGCGCCGCCGAGCCGGCCTCGTCGCGGACCCGCAGGTAGTGCCAGTAGGTCGCCGGGGGGAGCATGCGGGTGCCCTCGCGGAACGGGTCCTTCTTCAGGTTGGTCCGGAGCACGGCGATCTTCGTGCCGTCCTCGGCGCACAGGATGATCTTGTTGTCCCGCCACGCGTCCTGGAACACCATGCCGTAGACGGCGTCGGCGCCCGGGAACCGGACCGCGCCCACCAGCCGCCCGTGTCCGCGGCCGCTCAGCTCGAACTGCTCCGGCATCGTGAACGTGCGGCCGTCCACGCCGGTGCCGGTCTCCGTGCCGCCCTCGGTGGTGCGGACCCGCCAGCCGACGAGGCCGTCGTGGTGCCCGAGCGGGCTGGTCGCGGCCTGCGGCGGGGCCGGCAGCAGCTGGGAGCTGTCCACCACGAGGGTCTGCCCGTCGACGGCGCCGGCCTCGAAGAACGCCGGCAGCGACGGCCGGCCGAGCACGCCGGTGGCCACGTCGTATTCGTGCCAGCGCCATGTCTCGTCGGCCCCGGACTGCGCCAGGGTCCAGTAGTGCTGGCCGTCGCTGCTGACCCGGGCCCGCTCGTGGGAGGACCGGTCGCCGACGTGCAGCGGCCGGCCGCCGATGGTGCGCCCGCCGCCCGGCAGGGCGATCGACATGTGACCGTTGACGCTGAACGCCTCGCCGGGGGTGGTGAACACGTCGTCGGCGGTGCCGCTCCAGTAGCTGGCGCGCTCCTCGCCGATGTCCCAGCTGACCAGCAGCTGCCCGTCGACGTAGCGCAGCACCGTGCTCCAGTCGTAGTGCCGCTGGCCGGTGGGGATGCGCAGGGTGTGCTCCAGCTCCACCTCGTCGGCGCCGACGACCGCGACCAGGTCACCGGCGCGGACCACCAGCTGCGGCCACTGCCGCTGCAGGCGCACCTTCGCGTCATAGGTGTCGTCGTCGGACTCGATGTCGGCGTCGCCGACGAGGGTGTCGACCGCGGCCTCCAGGGCCGGCCAGCCGAACTCGTCGAAGACCCCGGCGCGCAGCGTGGCGGCGAGGGCCGGGCCGAGGTCGTGCCCGGTGATGCGGCGCACCGCCTCCGGGTTGACCGCGAGACCGTCCGGGCAGGCGATGAGCGCGAGCCGGCGGAGCTGGTCGTCGATGCCGGGCAGGCCCTGCTCGACCACGCTGCCGGCGAGCTGGTCGACCCACCAGTGCAACGCCGTGCGCAGACCCGGCACGGCGACGACCGCGGCCACGTCCTCGGGTGACACCTTGGTGCTGCGCCAGCCGGGACGCAGGTGGTCCTCGATGCTGTCCGCGAGCCGCGGCAGCAGCCGCGGGTGCGCCACGACGTGGACGAGGTCGCGGCGGCCCGGCTTGTCGTCCTTGAGCCACTGCTCGACGCTGCAGCTGGCGTCGGTGGCGACCTCGCCCAGGGGGATCCCGAGCTCGAGGCACAGGTCGACGACGTCGAGGTCCAGATATCCCCGGGAGGGGCACAGCTCGGCCGGCGCGCCGTCGGCCTTGAGCCGCTGCGCCATCCGGGTCACCAGCGCGGCCTGCGCCGCCAGCCGGGTCCGGCGCCAGCCGGAGCGGTGCCGGTCGAAGCGGGTCAGCCAGCCGGCGGCCCCGTCGGGCGACTCGGCCTCGGCAGGCACCCTGCCGGCCGGCTCGGTCAGCGCCGCGGTCGCACCGGACTCGTCGAGGATCTCCAGCCAGGTCTCGTCGGGGCAGTTGCCGGGGAACATGGTCAGCAGCTGGCCGCGGACCGCGGGGTCCTGCCGGGCGACGGAGACCAGCACCGCACGGTAGGCGGTCCAGAACCCGCCGGGCGCCCGGACGATCGACGTGGCGGTGAGCAGGATCCGCAGCAGCGCCTCCTCCTCGTCCTGGCCGAGCTTCGCCGCCTTCGCCAGCCGGCGCAGGTCGGTGTGCATCGACGCATACGGGGGCATCCCGCCGAGGGTCCGCTCCACGCACAGCCGGCGGAACCGCTCATATGCCGTCGCTGCGTCGGCGCGGGCGGCGAGGTCGCGGGCATACGCCGACAGCGCCTTGGCGGTCAGCGCGCCGGCGAGCGCGAACTCCAGGAAGACCGTGTGCTGCCGGTCCTCGTCGATCTTCAACGCGAACGCCCGCTCGGCGTCGCGGGCCTTGCCGAACATCGACGCCGCATAGGTCGGGCTGTCCGCGGCGAGGAACGCCCGGGCGGCCTCCTCGTAGAACGTCGGCAGGAAGTGCGGCACGGAACGCGCCAGGCGCTCACCGAGCTCGACGAACCCGTCGCGGGCCGGGCCGATCCGCGACTTCGCGATCCGCACGAGCCGCTCGATGTCCTTGACGAGCGCGAGGGCGTGGTGGCCGTTGGCGGGGTCGTGCACGAGCGCCCACGCCGGGAACCCCAGCGCCTGCTGCCGCACGACGCCGACCTCGGTGACGGTGTCGGGGGCCGCGAACCCGAGGAACTCCATGGTGAGGTCCTCGGCCGGGCCGAGGGTGCCCGGCACGAGCCGCACCACGGTGCGCTCGCCGAGGACGGGGTGCCGGTAGGCCCGGGTGGTCAGCGTGTCGATGGTGTCCTGGGCCACGCCCGCACCGCTCGGCAGCACCGCGCCGGCGTCCAGCAGAGCTTCCGCGGTCATGCCGCCACCTCCGCTGCGCTCCGGCGTCGGCCTGACCCAATGCTGAGCCCCTGATGCCCGGCCTCTCCGCTGCGCTCCGATCCGGTCATGCCTGCTCCTCCTTGCTCTCCTCGACGACCCGGCCCGCGTAGAGCGCCGCAGCCATGCGCATGCCTTCGGACCAGGCGACCGGCCCGACCTCGCCGAGCGGCACCGACGTGCCGTCCTCGCGGACGAACACCAGGTCGCCGGTCTCGGTCTCGTAGTAGGGATCGTCGGAACCGACCCAGCTGCGGGCCTCGACGGTGCGGCCGCCCTCGAAGACACGGCAGATCGCGGAGCCGCCCTTCACCGGATAGCCCAGCGACGAGGACCGCGCGGTCAGGTGCCGCAGCTCGGCGAACTTCCCGCCGGCATAGTCGGCGACGCGGGTCGCGGTCGGCTCGACGTCGGCGCCGCGGGTCCACGTCTGGCGGAACAGCTGGTCGACGGACTGCTTCACGCCCAGGTCGGCGGCGAACTCCCGCAGGTCGTCGAGGTCGGCCAGCTGCACCGGGTGCGGGATCGCGACGCGCGTCGCGGGCAGGCGGACCGTCTCGCCGTCGAGGTTGACGATGCCGATCGTGCCGCCGCCGTCACCGGACGCGTCCCGCAGGAACCCGACCTCCTCGGGGTCCCACCGGCCGTCGTCGTCAAGGACGGCGACGACCAGGTCGGTCAGCGCGGCCCGCCACACCTCGTCGGCCCAGACCCGGGCGAGGACCTCGGCGGGCACAGGCAGTGACCGGACCATCCACCGGTCGACCTGCTCGCGCACCTGCGCCTCGTGCCGGCCCAGCCACTCCTGCAGCTGCTTGAGCCCGAACACCACCGCGTCGTCCTTCAACGCCGGCGGCACGGATTTGAGCAGCTTGCCCTTGGCATTGCGGCACGCTATGCGCCCCTCGGAAAGAGTGACCTCATAGCCACCGCCGGCGGTCAGCCACGTCATGCGATCCCTGCCTCATCGGGGTCGGACTTCTTTGACCCCCGGCACGTTAGTCACCGGGTGCGACATTTTTTGCATGCGCCAGGTCCGCGATGACCGGGACGTCCGGATAGATGGGGGAAACATCCTTCACCCGTTACCGTGTCGGCATGGCCACCGTCGAGCTGCTCGCCACCGAGGAGGGCGACCGTCGCAGGACCCTGCTGCTGCAGTTCTGGGACTCGACGTCGGACCTCTTCGGGTTCCGTTTCGCCGAGGTGTACGACGAACCGGACGGCGGCCGGCACACCTTCGAGGTCGACACCGGCCGCCGCGCCATCGTCCTGCTAGCGAAGTCCACTGTGGACAGCGAACGCAGCGTCGTCGAGGTGTTCCGGCAGCGGATCGCGGCCGGCGAGCTGGGCCCGCACCTGCCGCCCGGCGGCAACCGCGACCTCGTCGAGCGCTGGATCCTCGACGCCGGCCTGCCCCGCAAGGTCGGCGGCCGCGAGCGGGTCCACGAGGTCATGCGCGCCGGTGACCGGCACCTCACCCTGCGGTTCTGGGTCGGCCCACGCCCGCAGACCTTCTGCTTCGAGGAGGAGCGACGCGCCGACGGGCGCCGCGATCCGGCCAACGTGGATGCCGTGTCGGCGCCGATGGACGACCTGGAACGACTGGTGACCTTCCTGGAGCGCCGCTACCCGCCGACCGGCCGGCACCGGACGGATGACCGGCTCGCCGCCTGCTTCGCGGCGGCCGTCGAGGCCGGTGACCTTCCCGCCATGGGTGCCCGGGACATCGTGGCGGGCTGGTTCGCGGACGCCGGCACGGCGGCCAGGCAGACCGGGCTGGCCCACACCGAACGCCTGCTGCAGGTGCACCGCACCGACACCGACTGCGTCTTCGCCCTGACGCTCACCACCGACCCGCAGGAGGGCACGATCACCTTCCGCGAGCAGTACGACTACCTGCCCCGCCCCGGCGACCCCGGGCGTGAGTACGCGTACGGCGTGCGCACCCCGTACACCTCGATCCGCCGCCTCAACGAGTTTCTCGGCGCGACCCCCGGCGGCGGCGAGGAGGCCCGCCTGACGCGGTGCTTCCGGGACCTGATCGCCCGCGGGAGGATCGGCGACGGGCTGCCGCTGCGGCAGGCCCGCGACCGGGTCCAGGAACTGTTCGCCGAGGCCGGCGTGCCCGCCGAGCAGACGAACTGGAACTGGATGAACAGCGACTAGGATTGCCCCGGGACAGCTGAACGCGGTTCTGTCAACTCCTGACAGATGCCCTCGCCACATTCCGGTTTGGGGCGATAGTTTCGGTAAGTCCTTGACAGAACACGCCTGTCCCGTGAGGATCGCGCCGTGGCGGCCCAGCGCATCGATCCTCACACCCTCTGGCACCCCGAGACCGGTGGTGCGGGCCGGCGGGTGGCCGAGACGCTGCGCCTGTACGGTCCGCGCACCCGCGCCGAGTTGGTGCACCTCAGCGGCCTGTCCCGCCCGACGGTGTCCTCGGCCCTCGCCGACCTCGGCGGCGCCGACCTCGTGAGCGAGCAGGTGGGTGCCGCCGCCAAGCCGGTCGGCGGCCGCCCGGCGTCCGTGGTGCGGCTGACCCGGCGGGCCGGGATCGCGGTCGGCGTCGACGTCGGCCGCCGGCACGTGCGGGTCGCCCTCGCCGACCTCGGCCACGCCGTGCTGACCGAGCGGCAGTCCCGCACCGACTTCGACATCGACGACCGGCCACGTGAGGCCCTGGACCTCGGCACGACCCTCGTCGACGCCGCGCTGCACGGCATCGGCGCCAGCCGTGCCGACGTCGTCGGCGTCGGGCTCGGGGTGCCGGCGCCGATCACCCGGGACTGGCGCATAGGGTCACCGGGGATGCTGCCCGGCTGGGCGGACGTGCTGCCGGCCGACGAGCTCACCGCCCGGTTGTCGCTGCCCGTCCGGGTCGACAACGACGCCAACCTGGCCGCCCTCGGCGAGTACGTGTGGGGCGCCGGCCGGGGCTGCGCCGACCTGGTCTACGTCAAGCTCGCCACCGGCATCGGCGCCGGGATCGTCCTGGACGGCCGGCTCTACCGGGGCGCCGCCGGCACCGCGGGCGAGCTCGGCCACGTGACCCTCGACGCCCGCGGCCCGGTCTGCCGGTGCGGCAACCGGGGCTGCGTCGAGCTGTCCGTGGGCGGGCGGGCCCTGCTCAGCCACGCGCGGCTGTCCCACCCCGACCTCACCGACCTGGCCGGGCTCATCACGCTCGCGCAGGCCGGTGACCCCGGCTGCCGGCGGCTCCTCGCCGACGCCGGCACCCAGCTCGGCTACGCGCTCGGCAACCTCGTCAACCTGATCAACCCGCAGCGGGTCCTGCTCGGCGACGAGCTCGGCGCGGCGACGGACATCCTGCGCGAGCCGTTGCAGCGGGGCCTGGCCGAGACGGCGTTCACCGCCGCCGCGGCGTCGGTCGAGGTCGTGCAGAGCGCCCTGTCGCTGCGGGCCGCCGCTCTCGGCGGGGTCGCGCTCGCGCTGGGCGTCGACACGGTCCCGTTCGCGGCCGCCTCCCCCACGCTGTGACGAACATAATCCCGCAACCGCATCGTCTTTAGCGGTAATGTAACGGCTCGTGGTAACGAGCGCACCGGTCAGCACTCCTGTCAGCGTCACCGCTCCAAAAGGCCGGCTCCTCGTGCCGCTCGGCGCGATGTTCCTGTTCGTCGGCCTGTCGACCGCGGTCGTCGGCCCGTTCGTGTCGCTGTTCCTCAGCACCGCCGTCAAGGCGGACCCGGTGCACGTCGCCGCGTTCCTCGTCGCCGGGCCGGTGTCGATGGTCGTGTCATCGACCCTCATCGGCCGGCTGTCGGACCGGCGCCCGGTCCGCCGGCAGATCCTCGCCGCCGCGGCCGCCGCCGGTGGCCTCGGCGCGACCGCCACCGCGTTCGTGCGCGACTACTGGGTGCTGCTCGCCCTGACGGTGACGGTGACCGCGATCAGCGGCTCGCTGTTCCCGCAGGCGTTCGCCTATGCCCGGGAGATCCTGGAACGGCGCGGCTCGACCCGCGCCGCGATGACGATCAGCACGCTGCGGATGCTGTTCTCGATCGCCTGGGTGGCCGGGCCGCCGCTCGCGGCGATCCTGTTGGAGGCCGGCGGGTTCCGGGTGCTGTACCTGACCGCCGCCGTGATGTACGCCGTCGCCGTGCTCGTCGCCGTGTTCATCCTGGAGGACGTCGAAAAGGCCCCGAAGCAGGTCAAGGCCGACAGCGGGCACGCGCCGGGAAGCGTGCTGCAGGTCGTCGCCGCGCTCACCCTGCTGCAGGCGGCCGGGACGCTGGGCGTGCAGGCGATGTCGCTGTTCCTCAGCCACGACCTGCGTGGCTCCGTGCGCGACGCCGGCCTGGTGCTCGGCCTGTGCGCCGCACTGGAGATCCCGCTGATGCTCGGCTTCGGCGCGCTGTCCACCCGCTGGCCGCTGCACCGCCTCGTCGTCATCGGCGCGGGCCTCGGCGTGCTCTACTACGTGCTCGTCGCCGCCTCCGCGCACACCTGGCAGGTGGCCGCCGCGCAGCTGGTCAACGCGAGCTTCATCGCCGCCGTGCAGGGCCTCGGCATCTCCTACGTGCAGGAGATGCTGCCGGGCGAGCCGGGCCGCGCCGCCACCCTCGCCGGCAACGCCTACCCGGTCGCCGCGATCCTCGCCGGGCCGCTGTTCGGCCTCGCCCAGCACTTCGGCTACCGCTACGCCTACGCCGCCGCCGCGCTGCTGTGCGCCGCAGGCGTGACACTCCTGCTCACCTCAAAACGATCATTCACCTCAAAACGATCATTCACCTCAAAACGGTTGCTCACCTCAAAACGATCATGACCAAGGCGCGGTTCGACGGCTGGATCGCCGGGCTCGGGACCGGCGGCGGGACCAGGATCGTCCTGGGACACTGGCCCCGCTCGCCGTTCGGCCCGGTCAGCGACGTCATGCTCGAACGTCCGGACGGCCACCGCGTCCTGCTCGCCGGCAGCGCGGAGCTCGCCGATTTCGTCGCCTCGACCTATCGCTTCGACGAGGTCCACGTTGCCGTCGTCGACGTTTTCCGCGGCGGTACGACCTGGGCCGTCACCGCCGGTCCGCTCCTCCTGCGGTTCACCACCGGAGGGCGCGGGCCGCTGGGTGGGCTGCTGCGGTGCGTGCCGCCCGTCGTGGCCCGGCACCCCCGCTGGATCGCCGCGATCGGCGGCCCGGCCCGCCTGCTGCTGCCCGGCGTGCGCACCCACGGCAGCGCCGGCAACGACCGGCACGAGTGGTACGGCGTGCAGGACCTCCACCGGATCACCGCGGCGACCGCGACCTGGGCCGGCGCCGACCTCGGGCCCCTGGCCGACGTCGACCCGCCGGTGCGCTTCGGCTTCGGCTCGACGCCGCGCACACCGTCCCTGGCCCGGGTCACGACGACCGTTGCCCCAGTTTCGCCAGGTCGTAGCCGTCGGGGTAGGACTTCGTGACGATCCCGTCCGCGAACAGCGGCGTGGTGCGCGGCCGGGCCAGCCGCAGCAGCAGTGCCCGCGCCCGCAGCGCCGCGTGGAGCCCGGTGCGGGCCCAGGCCGGCGGGTCCGGCACCGCGTAGGCGCGGCGCAGCGGCGGGTCGTACAGGGTGGCGATGAGCGCGTCGGCCACGCCGCGCAACGGTTTCGGGACGCGGCTGCGCAGCAGGTCGCGGGTGACCCGCTCGATCCGCTCCGCCTCCGGGCTGTGCCGCAGGTGCGCCGCCTCGTACGTGTCGAACCACGCCTCGAACGCCGCATATCCGGAGGGGATGTCGCGGATCCCCATCCGCAGGCCGACCTCTCGGTAGTAGCGGGCGGCCGCCTCACGTTCGTGCTCGTCGGGGGAGCGCCAGCCGTACCGCTGCAACCACCGCATCGGCACGACCGCCAGGGCTGCCAGGACGTAGACGCTGTCGCCGTTGTCGGCGGTGACGTGCCGGTGCGCCTCGTTCAGCAGGCGCAGCGCCAGCCGCCCACGGGGATGTTCGAAGCCGTGCAGGAGGATCTCGTACATGATGATGCCGGTGTCGTCGGCGCGCCGGCGCGGCTCGGTCAGCACCCGGCCGGTCCCGACCAGGCCTTCGGCGACGCGGGGCAGCGCGAACGACCGGTTGAACGCTAGGTTGAACGCCATACGCATGTCCCAGGGGAACTCCTCGCGCAGCGTCAGCTGGTGGATCAGCAGGTAGTCGGTGCCGGGGTCGCTGCCCCGGATGCGTCGCAGATTGTCATATCGACCCCTTCTGATCCCCCGCATGGCTGTGCAGTCTACGGATCCGGTGGCTCATGGTGAAATCAGCGCAACTGGCGGCAGCGGTGGTGCTCGCCGTCGCGGTCCTGTGGGTCGGCGTCGATCAGGTGCTGATCAGGGTGCGCAGCGGCGGCGGTTTCGCCGGTCGGTATGACCTGGTGGTGATCTGGGAGTCCGGCCGGGTGCTGGTCGGCGAGCGGGAGCCGGCCCGGTCCCAGCTGACCCCGGGACAGCTCCGGCGGCTGCGGGCCGCCCTCGACGCCGCCGACTTCGCCCACTCGCCGCACCACCGGGGCGGTGTCAATTTCGGCTATTCCATCGACTACGGGCGCTGGTCGGTGATCGTCGACTCCAGCGACGTCGCCGGCGCCCCCTGGCTGGCCGACGTGCTGCAGGTGCCGCAGGAGGTCACCTCGGACCACCGGCGCTGAGCCGGTCCAGCATCTCGGCGAGGACCGCGGGGCCGGTGGCGAAGTTGAGCCGGACGAACCCGCTGGTGTCCACCGTGGTCCCGGCGGAGAACTCCGCGCCGGGGCTGAGCTTCACCCTCGCCGTGCGCTCCAGGTCCCCGGCCGGATCCGTGCCGCCCCAAGGGATCCAGCTCAGGTAGGTGGCCTCCGGCGGCCGGTGCGGCAGCCGGGCGGCGACCGCGTCCCGGTTGGCCCGCAGCAGCGCCCGGGTCTGCTCCAGCCAGCCGGTCGACTCCCGCCACGCGGCGACGGTCGCGACCCGGCCCATGATGCTCGGCGTGCCGTGCAGGTCGATGGGCTGCGCGTCCAGGGCCGCCCGCACCGCGGCGGGGCCGACGTGCGCGACGGCGAGGCGCAGCGCGGCCAGGTTGAACGCCTTCGTCGCGGAGGTCGCGGTGACGGTCCGCGCCGCCGTCGCCGGGTCGAGGGAGGCGAACGGGGTGTGCGGGCGCGCGCCGTACGTGAGATCGGCGTGCACCTCGTCGGCGAGCACGACCAGGTCCAGGCGCTCGGCGACCTCGGCGAGGGCGGCCAGTTCGGCCCGGTCGAAGATCCGGCCGGTCGGGTTCTGCGGGTTGACGACGACCAGCAGCCGGCACCCGGTGAGCCGCTCCGCGAGCCGGTCGGTGTCGAACGTCCAGCGGGTGCCGTCCGCCAGCATCGGCAGCGGCACGATCCGCCGGCCGGCGCGGGCGATGCTGGCCAGGAACGGCGGATACGCCGGGACGTGGATCGCCACCCCGTCGCCGGGCGCGGTGGTGTGCTCGACCATCACCTGCAGGATCTGCAGCAGGTCGGTGAAGATCCTGGTGTGCCCCGCCGAGGGGCTCCAGCCGTGCCGCTGCCGCATCCAGTCCTCGAACGCGGTGACGACCGGGTCGTCGCCGCGCCAGAACGGGTAGCCGAAGTCCTCGCGGTGCACCAGGTCGAGGAGGCGGTCACGGATCGCGGGGGAGACGCCGAGGTCCATGTCGGCGACCCAGGCGCCGATCGTGTCCGGCGCCGTCATGCCCCATTTGACCCCGTGCCCGGCGCGCAGCCGCGCGGTGTCGTCGCCCCGGCGCGGTGCGATGCAGTCGCGCAGGATCTCCATCTGGCCGTGGTGCTGGGCGAGTTCCTCGAAGACGTGTTGCAGCGCACCGCCCTGGGTGTCGACCCGGTCGGGGCCCTGGAACCCGGGCGGGGGCGTGCCGCGCAGCGGGTCCTGCGGCGCGGCGCCGCGCACGTCGGCGGCGAACCGGGTCCGGACCTCGGCGACCCGCGCCACGAGATCCTCGACCCGGCCCTCGGCGGTGAACTCGGCGTCCCGGTCGCGCTCGACCGGCCGCCCCGCGACGAGGGTGCCTCCCCAGAACTCGACCACGCCGAGGCAGTGCGTCAGCAGCGCGAACGGTGAGTTCGCGCCCGGCAGCGGCCGCCGGCCGGCCCGCTCGTCGCCGAGCTCGGTGACGATGCGCACCATGCCGTCCAGCGCGCGGTCGGTGTAGTAGAGGTACTCCTCGGCGCTGATCATGCCCATCCCTCTCGCGTCACCTGTCTGACCGGTGACGCCAACCTTGCGCCGGAACCGCGTCACCTGTCAAGGTGGTGACGTGACGTTCGTGTTCGTCAGCGGTGACCTCGCCCTCGACTTCGCCGGCACGCGCAAGTGGCGCCGCAGCGCCCCGGAGGAGCTTCTGGGCACCCCCGCGGACGCTGCCCGCTGGGCCGTGGCGGCGGGCGTGTTGACGGCGCCCCCCGCGCTGTCCGTGTCGGACCTGACGGCGCTGTTGGTGCTGCGTGAGCAGGTGTACGGGCTGACCACCGCCGCCCTGGCCGGCCACACCCTGCCGGCGCGGGATCTGCGGGCGTTGAACGCAGCGGCTGCGGCGGCGCCACCTCGGGTGACGTTGACGGCCGGCGGGATCCGCCGGGCAGGCGATGCGACGGCGATCGGAGCCGCGGTGGCGATCGCCGCGGTCGAGCTGCTGGGCGGGCCCGAGATCACCTCGGTCCGGGAGTGCGCCCTGGAGGAGTGCACGCGCCTGTTCGTGGACCGCTCACGGGCCGGCAACCGCGCGTGGTGCGGCATGGAGGAGTGCGGCAATCGCGTCAAGGCGGCCGCCTACCGGGCCCGCCGCGGCGCGGGTCGGTCCGGTGTGGGTCGGTCCGGCGTGGATCAGACCGGTGTGGGTCAGACCGGCGTGGGTCAGGCCGGCGGGATCGCGGTGTCGGCGTCGCGCCAGGCGATGCGGTCGTAGCCGAAGGCCAGGCAGGCGTCGCGGATCCGGCCGGGCACCGTCTGGGCCTCGGCGCGCAGGACGAGCTCGCCGTCGACGTTGTACAGCGACAGCAGCACCGTCGGACCCGGCGGCGGGGGCTGCACCGGCACCTCGATGCGGGCCTGACCGTGGGTGCCGATGAGCAGCGTCCCGGCCCAGTGCGGCCCGGGGTCGACCGCGGGCACCCCGAACACGATGAGCCGCTGCAGGTGCCGGCCGTGCAGCAGGTCCAGGCGCAGCCGCTGGTGCCCGGCGCGCCGGTCCAGCACGAGGGGCCCGAACGTCTCGCCCTGACGCAGGACCGACGACCAGCCCGAGTCCATCTGGTACGCGCAGCCGAGCACGAACCCCTCGTCGGGTGACCAGGCGGCCTCGAACGTCAGCGTGCCGATGCCGGACTGGAGCCGGGTCAGCTGCACCGACGGCTGGCGCGGCGACAGCACGGTCGGCGCGGCGCCCTGCGTCCGTGGCGGGGTGAACGCGGGCGGGGGCGCCGCCGGACCGGGCGGCGCGGGCACGGCCCGTGCAGGGGGTGACGCCTGGGCGGACAGGTCGAGGGAGGTGCCGGGCACGTCCAGCGAGGCGCCGGGCACGTCCGGGGCGGCGGACAGGCCGAGGGAGGTGCCCCCGCGCGAGGGTGGCGGCGGGCCGCCGGGGGACAGATCGAGGGACGTGCCGCCGTGAGGGGGTGGCGGCGGGCCGCCGGGGGACAGGTCGAGGGACGTGTCGCCGTGCGCCGGCGGGCCGGCGGGCAGGTTGAGTGAGGTGCCGCTGCGGCCCAGGTCGGGGGACGAGCCGCCGTCGGAAACCGTGGGTGCCGGGCCGGCGGACAGATCCAGCGAGGTGCTGTCGCTGGAGAGGTCCAGAGAGGTGGCCGGCAGTGCCGGTGCCGGGGCGGTCCGGGTCGCCGGGGTGGTCGCGTCGGCGGGCCGGCGCCGGTGCCGGATCCACGACAGGTCGTCGGCGGCGGCGGGGGCCGAGCGGACCGGGCCGCGGTGCCGCAGCCAGGACAGGTCGTCCGTGCCGCTCACGCTGCCGCCTTCGGCGTCAGCGCGAGCCGATCCTGCGGTGCTGGTTCGCGGCCCGAGCCGCTGCGCTGGCCGCTCACTGCCGCCTTCGGCGTCAGCGCGAGCCGATCCTGCGGTGCTGGTTCGCGGCCCGAGCCGCTGCGCCTGCCACTCACAACCGGATCCCGTAGTCGGCCGCGAGGGCGGTGACGCCATTGGCGTAACCGTCGCCGATGACCTTGAACTTCCATCCACCGCTGTGCCGGTAGAGCTCGCCGAGCGCCAGGCCGGTCTCCAGGTTCAGGGCCGGCGCCAGGTTCTCCGAGCGGATCAGCTCCGCGTTGCCGTCGAGGTTGAGGACCCGGATGACGCAGGTCTTGAGCCGGCCGAGGGTGCGGCGGACCGCGGTGCCCTCGTTGACATACATCACGATGACGATCCGCGTGACCTCGGCCGGCGCGGCGGTCAGGTCGACCTCGATCTGGTCGTGGTCCTCGCCGACGACCTCGCGCAGCTGCTGCACCGACAGGTCGGGCGAGGCGAGCTGGTTGAAGTACACGAAGTGGCGGTCGGACAAGGCCTCGCCGTCACCGCGGCAGAGGATCGCGGCGACGACGATGTTGTCGGTGAGCACCCGCTCCAGGCCGGCGTCGAACTGCACGCCGAGCACGACCCCCCGCAGGTCGGGGATCTCCCGGGTGAGGGTGACGTTGGCCCCCCGCTTCATCTCCTTGGGGACACTCATGACAGGTCCAGGTCGGAGCGGGTGAACTTGGTGCGCAGGAAGTTGCCCTGGGTGGCGAGGGCGTCACGGTCCTGGCCGCGCACGGCGACCAGGATGTTGGACGCGGCCTCCTGCAGCAGATCGAGCTGGGACAACAGCTCGGGGACCGGGGCAGGCCGGTCGCGCATCGACGCCTCCAGAGTCAGGTAGCTGCGAAGGGTGGTCGGCAGGAAGTCGTCGACGGTGTTGCGGACCAGCAGCACGGCGTGGATGTCGAGCGGCCGGTTCGCCGACGTGTCCAGGATCTCCCGGAGCGTGTCGGTGAGCCAGCGGGCCTTGACCACTCCGGCGGCCGGCAGCCGGGACGCGTGCTGGTTGACGAAGTGCTCGGCGTCGACGATCCGCTTGCGGATCTGCTCGGGATCGGTGAGCTGGTCGGCCTGGGGATCGGCGGGGGGCGGCGACTCGTCGTCGTCCCCCCACCATCGTAGCCAGCGCACAGGTAGCTCAGCCGGTCTGCTCGCCGCGCCGCGTGCGCTCCAGATACGGCCTGGCGCGCTCGATCTGGCCCTCCAGGGCGTGCACCGTCTGGGCCATCGAGTCGACCGCCTGCGCCCGGAAGGTGTCGACCGCGTCCATGGTGGCGAAGACGTTGTCGAACGCCGCCTGGAGCTTGTTGATGTCGATGGTCGACGCGGCGGCCTGCTGGTTGATGGCCGCGCCCTGCGTCTTGAGCTGCTGCGACGTCGCCTCGATGAGGTTCGAGGTGACGGTGTTGAGCTGGGTGATCTGGTCGAGGACCAGCTTCTGCCGGGCCAGGGCCTGCGACACGATGACCGCGATCCGCAGCGCGGCGATGGTCGTCGTCTGCGCCCGGTCGACGCCGCGGATGAGCTCCAGGTTGTTGCGGCGGACCAGGTCGAGGGCCATGTAGCCCTGCACGTTGACCGCCATCTGGGTCATGATGTCCTGCCGGCGCTGCCGGACCGGGAACAGCGCGTCGGAGCGCAGCGTCGACGCGGCCTCGGTCTGGCCGGACTGCTCGAGGGCGTTGACCTTCGCCTCGATCGCGGCGTCGAGGGCCGCGGCGAGCTCGTTGTACTCGGCGAGCCGGCCCATCGTGGTCCACATGTTGACCTTTTCGGTCTCAATGGCCGCGTTGTCCTTGCGCAGGTCGTTCTGTCCGGACTCCAGTGCCCCGATGATCGCGTTGAGGTGCGACTGCGCCGACTTGTACTTGGCGAAGTACCGGTCGATCTTGTCGCCGCCCGGCAGCCACTTCAGGACCTTCTGCACGCCGGTCAGGTCGGCCCGGTTGGGGTCCAGCTCGGTGATCGTCGAGCGCAGGTCGACGAGGGTGTTGGCGACCCTCACCTGCGGGTCGGCGGCGGCGTTGCGCCCCCGGCCCAGGGCGGCGGCGGGACGCTCCAACATGCGGTTGGACATCCCGGCCGCCGCGCGCATGTCCGTCTCGCCCATCGACGTGATCGACGCGACCTTCTGGGTGAAGGCCGGCGAGTTGGTGTCGATGGCGGCGAGCTCCTCGACGAAGGCCGCGGCCTTGCGGCGCAGTTCGAGCTGCTTCTCCGACTGCACCGGCACGGCGCCGGCGGCCTGTGTCGGCTCCACGACCACGACCGGTGCGGGAGGGGTCAGCACGAGCGCGCCCTGCTGCGGTGCGCCGCCGAGATCGAGTTCGGACATCCCAGGGCCTTTCAGAGTTGGTGCGGGTCAGCCGACGTTGACGCCGAAGTCGCGGGCGATCCCGGCCAGCCCGGAGGCATACCCTTGGCCGACGGCGCGGAACTTCCATTCTCCGCCGTGCCGGTAGAGCTCGCCGAAGATCATCGCCGTCTCCGACGAGGCGTCCTCGGTGAGGTCGTAGCGGGTCAGCTCGGCGCCACCGTCCTGGTTGACCACCCGGATGAAGGCGTTACGGACCTGACCGAAGTTCTGGCCGCGCTGAGGGGCCTCGTAGATCGAGACGGGGAACACGATCTTGTGGCACTGGGCCGGCACCTGGGCGAGCTGCACCAGGATCTTCTCGTCGTCACCGTCGCCGCCACCGGTGAGGTTGTCGCCGGTGTGCTCCACCGAACCCTCGGGGCTCTTCAGGTTGTTGAAGAAGACGAAGTGCTGGTCGGACAGGATCTTGCCGTTCTCGCCGAGCATGAGCGCGCTCGCGTCGAGGTCGAACTCGGCGCCGCTCGTGGACCGCTCGTCCCAGCCGAGGCCGATCATCACCGCGCGAAGGTTCGGCGCCTGCTTGGTGAGCGAGACATTGCCGCCCTTGGTGAGGGTGACGGACATGGGAACTCTCCTCGCGCTCTCGTTGTGGTCGTCAACCATGTCCGATCGGCCTGTCGGATATATTCATCCGGCTGATCGACGACACCGGAGCCGCCTTCAAAGCTAACGCGCTTCCGGTTAGTGTCGAACATTGATCGAACAAGCCGGAGCCTACCCCAACGCTTCAAGCGGAGCCGCCCGCACGAACGAGGGAACGTCGGCTGTCCCTGGCGGCCGGACGATACTCTCGGGCAGGCACCATCATGATCAGCCGTCGGCGCCGCCTGACGCCGGGGGAACAAAGGGCAAACATCGAAAGACTGGAGATCGGTATGGGCATCAGCCTGACCAAAGGTGGCAACGTCTCACTGACCAAGCAGGCGGGTCCCGCCGGTCTGACGGCAGTGACCGTCGGCCTCGGCTGGGATGTCCGCACGACCACCGGCACCGAGTTCGACCTGGACGCCTCGGCCATCGCGACCAACGCCGAGGGCAAGGTCTTCTCCGACAAGCACTTCATCTTCTATGGCAACCTGGCGACGCCGGACAACTCGATCCAGCACACCGGCGACAGCCTCACCGGTGAGGGCAGCGGCGACGACGAGCAGATCAAGGTCAACCTGGCCGCGCTGCCGGCCGAGATCGACAAGATCGTCTTCCCGGTGTCCATCTACGACGCCGACACCCGCTCGCAGTCGTTCGGCCAGGTCCGTAACGCCTTCATCCGCGTCTTCAACAGCGCCGACGGCGTCGAGCTCGCGCGGTACGATCTGAGCGAGGACGCTTCCACCGAAACCGCGATGGTGTTCGGCGAATTGTACCGAAATGGCGCCGAATGGAAGTTCCGCGCGGTCGGTCAGGGATACGCATCCGGCCTGCGCGGCATCGCCGGGGACTTCGGCGTCAACGTCGGATAGTAAGGTCGGCGCACCGCAACATCCCCGATGAGCCCGAAACGGTGTGACAGATGTTCCTGAAGACATTCGGCTGGTCGCTGGGGGTAACCGCAGTGACACTCGCCGCGGCCTTCTTCCTCGGTGGGCCACAAGCTTTCCTGATCGTCGCCATCCTGTGCATCCTGGAGATCTCGGTCTCGTTCGACAACGCCGTGGTCAACGCGACCGTGCTCGGGCGGATGAACCCTTGGTGGCAGCGGCTGTTCCTCACCGTGGGCGTCCTGATCGCCGTGTTCGGCATGCGCCTGATCTTCCCGCTGCTCCTGGTCGGCATCACCGCATCGCTCAACCCGGTCGACGTCGTCCGGCTCGCCCTCGAGGGCGGGTCGGTCGACACGCCGGGCACGTATGCGGCGCTGCTGCACGAGGCGCACCCGAGCATCGCCGCCTTCGGTGGCATGTTCCTGCTCGTGCTCTTCCTCGACTTCATCTTCGAGACCCGTGAGCACACCTGGCTGACCTGGCTGGAGAAGCCGCTCGCCAAGATCGGCAAGCTGGACCAGCTGTCGGTCGTGATCTCTCTGGCCATCCTGGTCGTCGCGGCCGAGACCCTGGCCAAGGACGTCGGCACGGTCATGGTCTCCGGCGTGCTCGGCATCGCCGTCTACATCCTGGTCAACAGCCTCGGTGAGCTCTTCGAGAACGCCGGCGGTCTCGGCGACGACGAAGACGAGGACGAGGACGAGAAGGCGAAGGGCGCCGGCATCCACGGCGACGCCGGCGACATCGACAAGGGCAAGTCCGGCCCGAACGCCGTCGTCCAGGTGGCCGGCAAGGCCGCGTTCTTCCTGTTCCTCTACCTCGAGGTGCTCGACGCGTCGTTCTCCTTCGACGGCGTCATCGGCGCGTTCGCCATCAGCCAGGACATCTTCGTCATCGCCGCCGGCCTCGGCGTCGGTGCGATGTACATCCGGTCGCTGACGGTGTACCTGGTCCGCAAGGGCACCCTGAGCGAGTACGTGTTCCTCGAGCACGGCGCGCACTGGGCCATCGGCGCCCTCGCCGGGATCCTGCTGGTCGGGATCAAGTACGAGGTGCCCGAGGTCATCACCGGCCTGATCGGTGTCGGCTTCATCCTCGCCGCGTTCCTGTCGTCGGTGGTGCTCAACCGCCGCAACGGCGGCGGTGAGCCGGCCGCCGAGGAGCCCGCCGAGAGCCTCGCCAGCCGGTCCTAGGTCCATCCCCCCGCGTCCCCCGTCCCGGGAAGGTAGGCAACGCCATGACGAACCCGAACAACCCGGTCTCGCTGTCCAAGGTCACGCTGACCAAGGCGGCGCCGGCGGTCTCGCTCGCCAAACAGGGCGGGGCCGCGGGAATCCTCCGGGTCAACCTCAACTGGGCGCAGCCCGCCGCCAAGGGCGGGCTGTTCAGCCGCAAGCCCAAGGGCATCGACCTGGACCTCGGCTGCCTCTACGAGTACACCGACGGCTCCAAGGGTGTCGTGCAGGCGCTCGGCGACTCGCTGCGCGACGTGCACACCCTGGGCCGCGACCCGATCTGCCGCCTCGACGGCGACGACCGCAGCGGCACGAACACCGGCGGCGAGAACCTTTTCGTCGACCTGCGGTACGCCGCGAACATCCGCCGGATCCTGGTGTTCGCGTTCATCTACGAGGGCACCCCGAACTGGGCCGCGGCCCAGGCCGTGGTGACCCTCTTCCCGGTCGCCGGGCCCCAGCTGGAGATCCACCTCGACGAGCCGGACCCGTCGGCCATGATGTGCGCGATCGCGATGATCGAGGGCAACGGCACCGACGTGTCCGTGCGCCGCGAGGTCCGCTACGTGCGCGGTGGCCAGCGCCTGCTCGACGAGACGTACGGTTGGGGTATGCGCTGGGCGGCCGGCCGCAAATGACAGCGTTGTCGACTTTCCGGAAGGCGTACATATGGGTGTGAGTCTGAGCAAGGGCCAGTCCGTCTCGCTCGTCAAGGGCGGCGGCGGGGGCACGCTCACCAAGGTCCGCATGGGCCTCGGCTGGGACGCGATGAAGAAGAAGGGCCTGTTCGGCGGCCTGAAGACCCAGTCGATCGACCTGGACGCGTCCTGCCTGCTGTTCGACAGCGGCAACGCGCTCGTCGACCAGGTGTGGTTCCGCCAGCTGCGCAGCACCGACGGCGCGGTCGTGCACACCGGCGACAACGTGACCGGCGCGGGCGAGGGCGACGACGAGAGCATCATCGTCGACCTGGTCGGCCTGTCGCTCAACGTCCGCACGCTGGTGTTCGTGGTCAACTCGTTCACCGGGCAGAGCTTCGCCCAGATCGAGAACGCGTACTGCCGCCTGGTCGACGAGACCAACGGCGCCGAGCTGGCCCGGTTCGACCTCAGCGGCTCGGGCCCGCACACGGCCCAGGTCATGGCCAAGCTGACCCGTGACCAGCAGGGCTGGACGATGACCGCGATCGGCACCCAGGCCTCGGGACGCACGTTCCGCGACCTGCTGCCGGCCGTTGCCACGCACCTCTGACGGTTTGTCCCGCCGCGCCCGTCCCCTGTTCGGGGTCGGGCGCGGTTTCGTTTCGTGACCCGGTAGACCCTGTGCACCCCCGGGTGCACAGGGTCTACCGGATCACGGGCGGGGCAGGGATCCGAGGTGCATCCAGGTGAAGACGAGCGGGACGTCGCCGTCGCTGACCAGGTGGTGGTCCTCGCCGGGCGGGATGATGAGCAGGTCGCCGGCCTGGAACCGGGTGACCTGGGCGCCGTCGCTCTCCAGGTGCCCGCTGCCCTGCACGATCGTGAAGATCTCGGGCACGTCGTGGGTGTGCGGGTTCGACTCGTCGTGGGTGCGGTGGCCGGGGTCGTCGTAGCGGCTGATGCCGCCGCGGATGACGGGTCCCCAGCCGGTGCCGAGCGCGGCGAGGGTGGCGGGGGTGCCGCCGTCGGGCAGGTCGGCGACGGTCAGCTTGCGCATGGCAGGTCTCCCACTTCACTGAGCAGCGCGTGCCGGGCGGCCGCGGTGCGGACGAGGTCGGCGATGCCGGGGATGGCGACGCCGTCGTCGTGTGCGACGCCGGTCAACGGCACGGGGTCGGGTGCGGCCATGATCTGGGCGGCCAGGGCGGTGAACGGCGCGGTCCGCGACAGCGGCACGAGCAGCGGGTCGCCGGACAGCAGGTTCTCCAGCAGCCCGATGCGGCCCGGCAGTTCGACGCCGTCGAGGCGGTCCTGTGGGTACACCACGTGCGCCGCACCGTGGGTACCCGTGACCGTGATGTCGCCGGCGATGAACTCCGTCGACGCCAGGGTGACCGCGACCGTGATGACGGGACCGTCCACGGGGGTGAGGCGCAGCGCGGCGGTGTCCTCGACCTCGATGTCCCTGGTGCGGAACCGTTCCAGTTCGAGTGTCCACGGTGGACGGACGGCGCCGATCGCGAGCGCCTGCATGAGGGCGTGCGCGAACGGGTTGACGAGCGCTCCGTCGACGGCGCGCCGGCCCGACCACGGCGACCGGGTCCAGTACGTCGCGGGCCGCCACCACGCGCCGGCGACCGCGATGTGCGTCAGCCGGCCCAGGTCGAGCGCGGCGAGCGCCGGCAGCGTCGGCGAGCCGAGCGCCTGGAAGCCGACCTGGCAGCGCCGCCCGGTCGCGGCGAGCGCCGCGGACAGCTGCTCGTGCGCGTCGAGGTCGAGCACCGGCGGCTTCTCCAGGAGCAGGTCCGCGCCGGCGTGCACGGCGTCGAGCGCGATCGGCAGGTGCGTGTGCGGCGGGGTGCAGATGACGACGTAGTCCGGCTTGTGCTCGGCGAGCAGCCGCCGGTGGTCGGTGTAGACCGGCAGCTCCTCGCCGGGCAGGCCCTGCACGTCGCCGAGGGCGACGAGGCGGACCCGGTCGCCGAGGTCCTCGATGTGCTGCCGGTGCCGGCGGCCGTGCCCGGAGGCCCCGATGAGCGCGATCGTGGGCGTCACGCTCACACCGTCCCCTCCGCTGCGCTCCGGTGCCGGTCCGAGCACACCTGCGCCGATGGTGAGCGGCCCGAGCCGCTTCGCTGGCCGCTCACAGCGCCGCCAGCACGCCCGCGGCGCCGTGCCGCTCCAGGTCCCGCAGCCACCGGTCGATCTCGGCGCGCAGCGGTGCATCGTCGGCGAGCCCGGGCGACAGCAGCTCGAGGGCCTGCGACGGCGACGCGTCGCGCAATGAGCCCGCGAGGGGGTCGTCGAGGGGGAGTGACGTGCCGTCGTCGGCGCGGCCGCCCACGAACCGGATCCAGGCGGCGAGGACGAGCGCGGCGTAGCTGGGCACCGCGCCGGCGGCGCGCCGGTCGGCGACGGTCCCCAGCAGCCGCTGCGGGAGCTTCTGGCTGCCGTCCCCGGCGACCTGCAGCGTGCGGTAGCGCAGGGCGCTGTTGGCGAACCGTTGCAGCACCTGCTCGCCGTACGGGATGACGGGCAGCTCGGTCAGGGTCGGCGCGATGTCGGACGCGATGAACCGCTCCATGGTGGCGTGGTAGCCGGGCAGCGCCAGGGCGGCGTCGACGGTGGGCGCGC
This sequence comes from Dactylosporangium cerinum, assembly GCF_042653625.1. Taxonomy (NCBI): domain Bacteria; kingdom Bacillati; phylum Actinomycetota; class Actinomycetes; order Micromonosporales; family Micromonosporaceae; genus Dactylosporangium; species Dactylosporangium cerinum. The sequence continues at coordinate 478,658 of NZ_JBHSIU010000130.1, forward strand.
CGGCGAGCGCGCCGAGGTAGGCCAGCGCCGAGTGCACGCCGTTGAGCACCCGCAGCTTGCGCAGCTCGTAGGGGGCGGTGTCGGCGGTGAGCACGGCACCGGCGAGGTCCCAGGCGGGCCGGCCGCCGGGGAAGTCGTCCTGCATGACCCACTGGCTGAACGGCTCGGCGGCGACGGCGGCCTCGTCGCGGGCGCCGACCAGCGACTCGACCCGGTCGAGGGTGGCCGGGGTCGTGGCGGGCACGATCCGGTCGACCATGGTGCCGGGGAAGCTCAGCAGCGCCATGATGTCCGGGTCGTCCAGCGCGTCGCCGACGAGCCCCCGCAGCCGCGAACCGTTGCCGTGCAGGTTGTCGCAGCTGACCAGTGCGAGGGGCGTCTCGCGCAGCCGCAGGCCCCGCACGATCAGGTCGAGCACCGCCGAGCCCGGCGCGTAGGCCTTCTCGGTGACGGTGAGCGTGACGACCCGGATCGCCGGGTCGGCGAGCCGCCGCAGCACCGCGCCCGGCTCGGACCCGGCGTGCAGGACGCTGTCGAACGCGCCGACGACCCGGGCGTCGGCGTCCGGCCCGTCGACGGTGAGCACGCTGTACAGCATCTCCTGCGCCCGCAGCGCGTCCAGGACGGCGTGGGAGCTGGGTGCGACGCCGACGATCGCCCAGTCGCCGCCGCCCTTGGCGATCGCGTCCTCGGTGAACACCGCCTGGTGCGCCCGGTGGAACGCGCTCAGCCCGAAGTGCAGGATCCCGGCGCCCGCGTCGCCCGGCCGGATCAGCGGCTCGACCTTCACGGGCGCGGAGCGGTTCAGCCGCGCCATGCCGGGCCGTCCGGGAAGGAGAACTCCGCGATCGAGGCGGGGCGCAGTTCGACGCTGTACCCCGGACGCGACGGCAGCCGGTAGCGGCCGTCCACGACGGTGACCGGGTCGGTGAAGTGCTCGTGCAGGTGGTCGACGTATTCCACCATCCGCCCCTCCATGCTGCCGGTGATGCGCAGGTAGTCGAAGAACGCGAGGTGCTGCACGTATTCGCAGAGACCGACGCCGCCGGCGTGCGGGCAGACCGGCACCCCGAACTTCGCGGCGAGCAGCAGCTCGGCGAGGACCTCGCCGACGCCCGCGACCCGGCACGCGTCGATCTGCATGACGCGGATCGCGTCGGCCTGCAGCAGCTGCTTGAAGATGACGCGGTTGGCGGCGACCTCACCGGTCGCGACCCGGCACCGGCCGCCGGTGATCGTGTCGAGGGCCCGCTGGATGCGGGCGTGGCCGAGGACGTCGTCGGCGTGGGTCGGCTCCTCCATCCAGTACGGGTCGACCTCGGCGAGGCGGCCCAGGTTGGCGATCGCCTCGTCGACGTCCCACACCTGGTTGGCGTCGAGCATGAGCAGCGCGTCGGGGCCGATCTCCTCGCGGATGATCCGGGCCCGCCGGACGTCGTCGTCGATGGCGCCGCCGACCTTCATCTTCACCGCGGTCCAGCCGTCGGCGACGGCCTGGCGGGTCAACGCCCGGACCTTGTCGTCCGGGTAGCCGAGCCAGCCGACCGACGTCGTGTACGAGGGCAGGCCGACGGCACGTGCGTGGGCCAGGCGCTCCTCGTACACCGGGAGCCCTTTGTCGAGCATCGCGGCGGCCTCGTCACGGGTGAGCGCGTCGGTGATGTGCTGGAAGTCCACGGCGGCGAGCAGGTCGGCGGTCGGCAGCTCGGCGAGCAGCTGCCACATCGGCTTGCCAGCCCGGCGGGCCCGTAGGTCCCACGCGGCGTTGAGGATCGCGCCGGCGGCCAGGGCGATGACGCCCTTCTCCGGGCCGAGCCAGCGCAGCTGCACGTCGGCGGTCAGGGTCCGGGACCCCTCCACCGTGCACAGTTCCTCGACGGTGTGCCCGACGACGTGATGGGCGAGGGCCTCGACGGCGGCGCAGGTGATCTCGTTGCCGCGGCCGTTGGTGAAGGTGAGGCCGGCGCCGGTGACGCCGTCGTCGCCGGTCAGCTCGACGTAGGTGGCGGAGTAGTCGCCGCGGTTGATCGCGTCGGACCCGTCACCCGCCGCGGCGGTGGGGAACCGGACGTCGTGGACGGTCAACCCGGTGATCATCGTGCTCCTTGAGCGAGGACGGTGCGTGCGTAGACGCGTTTGGGCAGGTGGTAGGCGAGGTCCGCGATCGTCTCGGCGGCCTCGTCGAGGGGCAGGCGGTGCTCGGCGACGAGCCGGGCCAGGAACCCGGCGTCGATGCGGCGGGCGACGTCGTGCCGGACCGGGATGGAGCAGAACGCGCGGGTGTCGTCGACGAAGCCGGCGGTGTTGGCGAACCCGGCGGTCTCGGTGACCGTCTCCCGGAACCGGCGCAGTCCCTCGGGGCTGTCCAGGAACCACCAGGGCGCGCCGAGGAACACCGCCGGGTAGCCGCCGGCGAGCGGTGCCAGCTCCCGGGTGAACACGGTCTCGTCCAGGGTGTACAGCACGATCCGGAACCGCGGGTCGGTGCCGAACGCGTCCAGCAGCGGCTTCAGCGAGCGCACGTATTCCGTCGGCGAGGGGATGTCGCCGCCGACGTCGCGGCCGTGCCGGGCGAACAGGGCCGTGTTGTGGTTGCGGACCGCGCCCGGGTGCAGCTGCATGACCAGGCCGTCGTCGACGGACATCCGGGCGAACTCGACCAGCATGTGCGCCCGGAACCGCTCGGCGTCCCGGCTGTCCGCCTTGCCGGTGAGCGCTTTGTTGAACAGCGCGGCGGCGTGTGCGGGGGACAGGGCCAGGGTCGCGGCGGTCGGGTGGCCGTGGTCGCTGGAGGTGGCACCGGCGGCGATGAACGCCTGCCGCCGGTCCCGCAGCCGCTCCAGGAACTGCGGGAACGAGGTCACGCCGAGCTGCTCGATCCGCCCGGACCAGCCGGGCCACTCGAAGTCGACGACGTCGTCGGGGCGGAACGTGGTGATGACCCGCCCGCCCGGCCCGCCCCAGCCGTCGGCCTCGAGCTTGGCGTGCGCGGTCAGGTCCGACAGCGGCGACTCGGTGGTGGCGAGGACCTCGAGGTTGAACCGGTCGAACAGCGCCCGCGGGCGGAACGCGGGGTCGGCGAGGCGCTCGGACAGCAGGTCGTAGACGAGGTCGGCGGTGTCGACGCGCAGCGGCACGGTGACGTCGAAGACGTCGGTGAGGACCCGCTCGGTCCACAGCCGCGACGGGGTGCCCCGGAACAGGTGCCAGTTGGCGGCCAGGAGCCGCCAGATGGTGCGCCCGTCGGTCTGGGTCGGGCTGCCGTCGACGGTGGGCACCCCGAGCTCGTGCTGGGCGATGCCCTGGCTGGCGAGCATCCGGGTGACGTAGTGGTCGGGCACGACGATGAGCCTGGCCGGGTCGGGGAAGGGCCGGTCGTCGGCGACGATCGCCGGGTCGACGTGGCCGTGCGGGCTGATCAGCGGGAGGTCCTTGGCGTGCCGGTACAGCTCCCGTGCGATGGTTCTGATCCCGGGTTCGGCGGGCAGCAACTGGTCTTCATGCATCGTGTCGGATCCTGACGGGCAGCCCTGAGGCGATGGATTCGTTGGCGGCCAGGCCGATGCGCAGCGCGCGGGCGCCGTCCTCGGCCTCCGCGGCGGCGACGCCGCTGGGCGGGCCGGCGCCGAGCAGGTCGGCCAGCATGCGGGCGTCGCCGCCGCCGTGGCCCTCCCGCTCGTAGGGGATGGGGATCTCGCGCGGCTCGCTCCAATGTGGATGGACGCGCAGCGTGGCCCGGCCCGGCTCGTCGCCCTTGATGAGCCCGGTCGCCCCGGGTGCGACGTGGTCGGTCTCGACCACCTCCAGCTCGAGGCGGCCCTTGCTGCCGTTGACCATCACCCGGTAGCCCTCCCAGGGGGCGTAGGCGGTCAGGTGATAGGTCATCGTGGCGCCGCGGGAGTAGCGGACGAGGACGGCGAGGTCGTCCTCGATGGTGATCCCGGGCGCGAAGACGTCCTGGTCGCGCCGGTATCCGTCGGTGGTGCCGGTGTACAGCACGTCGCGGTGCGGGTCCCTGCCCAGCGCGAACCGCTCCTTCGGCGCGGTGGCGCCGGCTCCCTGCGAACCGTAGAAGAACAGCCGGCCCTGCGCGTAGACCTCGGCGGGATCGTCGTCGAGCCACCAGTTGACCAGGTCGAAGTGGTGCCCGGACTTGTGCACCAGCAGGCCGCCGGAGTTGGCCTTGGCGCGGTGCCAGCGGCGGAAGTAGTCGGCCCCGTGGCGCACGTCGAGGAGCCACTCGAAGTGCACGGAGCCGACCTCGCCGATCTCACCGTCGGCGATCAGTCGCTTGAAAGTTTCATGGAAGGGGTTGTACCGGTAGTTGAAGGTGACCCGCACCCGGCGGCCGGTACGCCGCACCGCGTCGAGGATCCGCGCGCAGCGCTGCGCGTCGACGGTCATCGGCTTCTCGGTGAGCACGTCGCACCCTGCCTCGAGGGCTGCCACGATGTACTCGTCGTGGACCCGGTCCACGGTGGTGACGATCGCGACGTCGACCTTCTCTTCGTGCAGCATGCGGCGGAACTCGGTGGCGGGGTAGGTGGGGACCGGGGCCGGCAGCCGTGCGTTGTGCACGGCGAGGCGGTGCGGCTCCGGATCGGCGAGCGCGACGAGCGCGCAGGTGTCGCGATGCGGCCCGGTGAGTGCGCGCGTGAACATCTCAGCGCGCGATCCGGTGCCGACGATCGCGTAGCGGGTGTGCATCGGTTGTCGCTCCCTGGAACTGCTGCCGCGACTGCTGCGGCGACTGCAAAGGGTTGCAGCGACACCATGCTCCATGACCGTGCGCCGGGTCAATACCCCTGGATTTTCTGCATCCATGGGCGTTGACATGACAGCAACCGTTTGCATTAATGACTCCGTGCCCGCCACTATTCGAGATGTAGCCCGCGCTTCCGGCGTCCATGTCTCCACCGTGTCGCGCACGTTTTCAGCACCGCATCTGGTCAACCCGGACACCCGGAGCCGGGTGCTGTCCACCGCGGAGAGCCTCGGCTACCGGCCCAACCGTGCGGCCCGCGCGCTCATCACCGGGCGGACCCACAACATCGGCCTGATCGTCGCCGACATCGCCAACCCGTTCTTCCCACCACTCATCAAGGCGGCGGAGTCGCAGGCCCGGCAGCGGGACTACCACCTCTTCGTCGCCGACACCAACGAAGACCCGATCATGGAGGAGCAGCTCGTCCAGGCCCTCGCGAAGCAGGTCGACGGCGTGCTGCTGTGCAGCCCGCGCATGAGCAACGACCTGATCGAGAAGCTGCGCCGCGAGGTGCCGCTCGTCGTGGTCAACCGGGCCGTCGACGGGCTCCCCGCGGTGGTCATGGACGTCGCGAACGGCGCGAAGGCCGCGATCGAGCACCTCGTCGGTCTCGGCCACCACGACCTCGCCCTGCTCGGCGGGCCGCGCGGCTCGTGGACCAACCGGGAGATCCGGCGGTCGGCGATGGCCGCGGCGAAGCTCGCCGGTGCCAACCTGACCGTGCTCGGACCGCACCAACCGACCGAGGCCGCCGGAGCCGCCGCGTGCGACGCCGTGCGGGCCACCGGAGCGACCGCCGTGCTGGCCTACAACGACCTCATGGCGATCGGACTGCTCGAAGCACTGCACGACCGGGGCGTGAACGTCCCGGGCGAGCTCAGTGTCGTCGGGATCGACGACATCATGCTCAGCCGCTTGATCCGCCCCAAGCTGACCACGGTCTCCACCCCGACCGCGGCCGCCGGGCGGGCGGCCGTCGACATGCTCCTGCAGCACGACGACGAACGCCGCACGAACGCACTGGTGACGCTCCAGACGGAGCTCATCGTGCGCGACTCCACCGGACCCAACCCTCATTGATCCCCTGCCAGGGAGTGACACGCCATGTCCGGAACACCCCGCCGTAGACTTCTGGCAACCGCCCTCGCCGCAGTGCTGCTCGCTCCGCTTGCCGCCTGCGGCGACGACGGCGGCGAGGCACCAGCGGTCGACTCAACGAAGCCCGTCGAGCTGAGCATCTTCTGGTGGGGCGGCGACGCCCGTGCCAAGCTCACCGAAGAGGCGCTCGCCCTCTACACGAAGAAGCACCCCAACGTCACGTTCAAGAAGACGTGGCAGGCCAACCAGGGGTATTTCGACAAGCTCGCCACGCTGACGGCCGGCAACGACGCGCCGGACATCTTCCAGATCGACGACAACTTCCTGACGGAGTACGCGTCGCGCAACGTCACGCTCGACCTGACGTCGTATCAGAAGTCGAACAAGCTCGACACCTCGAAGTTCCCCGAGAGCCTGTGGAAGTACGGCGTCGTGGACGGCAAGCTGGCCGGCGTCGCCTTCGGGGAGAACACCCAGGGCCTGGTGTTCAACAAGACCAAGCTCGCCGCGGCCAACCAGCCGCTGCCGACCACCGGCATGACGTGGGAGGCGTTCATCGACTGGGCCGCGACCGCGACCACGGCCACGAAGGTCCCCGGCACCCAGGACCCGAGCGCGGACTACAAGGCGTTCTGGATCTGGCTGCGCCAGCAGAACAAGGACCTGTACAAGGACAAGGAGCTCGGCTTCACGGCGCAGGACGTGACCGCCTGGTTCGACCTGTGGAAGGGCGCCCGGGACCGCAAGGCCACCCCGACCGCCGACGTGATCCGCGAAGGCAACGCCACCGACATCACCAAGCAACTTGTCGTGACCGGGAAAGCGCTTACCTCGTGGGTCTGGGTGAACCAGCTACCCGAGCTGCAGAAGAACACCAAGGACGAGCTCGGCGTCGTGGCGTACCCGGGCGACCCCAAGGCACAGTGGGCCCGCGCGGCGCTGTACTTCTCCGTCTACCGGGGCAGCGACAAGAAGGACGTGGCGGTCGACGTCATCAACTTCCTGGCCAACGACCCCGAGGTCGGCAAGGTCCTCGGCACCGACCGCGGCCTGCCGCCGAACATGGACATCCGCGCCTCCGTGCAGAGCAGCGTCACCGACGCCGCCATGAAGACCTCCATCGAGGTCGAGAACACGCTCGGCAAGACGTTCGGGCCGTCCCCGCAGGTCCCGCTGAAGGGGCACAGCACGCTGCGCTCCGAACTCATCAAGGCCGCCGAATCGGTGCAGGCCGGCAAGGCCACCCCCGCGCAGGCCGCCGAGGCCTTCGTCACGGCCGCGAAGTCCGCAATCTCGAAGTGAGGCTCTTCCAGTGGCGCTGACCACCGCGCCGGCACCTTTGCACCGAGCGGCGAAGGGGCCCCGCGTCGAACCGCGGGGCCCCCGTCGCGAAGGGCTCGCCGGCTACCTCTTCCTGACACCGTGGCTCATCGGGCTGGCCACCATCACGGCCATCCCGATGCTCATGTCGCTGGTGCTGAGCTTCACCGACTACGACATCCTGTCGGACTGGTCCGAACTCAACTGGGTCGGGTTCGACAACTACCAGCGGATGTTCACCGAGGACCCGACGTTCTGGCACGCCGTGCAGGTCACGGTGCTGTTCGCGGTCATCGCGACGCCGCTGAAGCTCGCCGCCGCGCTCGGCGTGGCGCTGCTGCTCAACAAGGCGGTCCGCGGCGTCGGCCTGTACCGCAGCCTGTTCTACCTGCCGTCACTGCTCGGCGGGAGCGTGGCCCTGGCCATCGTCTGGGTGTCGATGTTCAGCCGGGACGGCTCGTTCAACGCGTTCCTGGCGCTGTTCGGCATCTCCGGCCCCGGCTGGGTCAACGACCCCGACTACGCCCTGAGCACGCTGATCCTGCTCGCGATCTGGCAGTTCGGCGCGCCGATGGTCATCTTCCTGGCCGGGCTCAAGCAGGTCCCGGTCGAGCTCTACGAGGCCGCCTCCGTCGACGGCGCGGGCGCCTTCCGCAAGTTCCGGTCGATCACGCTGCCGATCCTGTCGCCGGTCATCTTCTTCAACCTCGTGCTGGAGACGATCCACGGCTTCCAGGGCTTCACGTCGGCGTTCGTCATCAGCGGCGGCACCGGCGGTCCCGTCGACTCGACCCTGATGTACACGCTCTACCTGTACATCAAGGGCTTCACCGACTACGAGATGGGCTACGCCTCCGCGCTCGCGTGGGTGTTCCTGCTCGCCGTCGGCCTGCTCACCGTCGTGCTGTTCAGCACGGGCCGGTTCTGGGTGCACTACGGGGATGAGCGATGAAGTCGATCCTGCGCACGGTGGTGATCCTCGCTCTGCTCGGGATCATCCTCTACCCGCTGTTCTGGGTGCTCGGCAGCTCGCTCAAGAGCCAGCCGGAGATGCTCAGCAACCACGGCGTCCTGCCGGAGGTCTTCACCCCGGGCAACTACCCCAAGGGCTGGTCGCACCTCGACACGACCTTCGGCCGGTTCTTCATCAACAGCACGGTCGTCTCGCTGCTCGTCGTCGTCGGCAACGCGCTGTCCTGCCTGCTCGCCGCCTACGCCTTCGCCCGGCTGCGGTTCCGCGGGCGGGCCGCCTGGTTCGCCATCATGGTCGGCACCCTGCTGCTGCCCGGGCACGTGCTCATCATCCCGCAGTTCATCGTGTTCCGGCAGCTCGACCTGGTCGGCGGCGAGTTCCCGTACCTGCCGCTGATCCTGCCGCACTTCCTGGCCACCGAGGCGTTCTTCGTGTTCCTCATGGTCCAGTTCATGCGCGGCATCCCCCGCGAGCTCGACGAGGCCGCGAAGATCGACGGCTGCACCACGTTCGGCGTCTTCCGCACCATCATCCTGCCGCTGAGCCGCCCGGCCCTCGTGACGACGGCGATCTTCTCGTTCATCTGGACCTGGAACGACTTCTTCCGCCAGCTCGTCTACGTGTCGGACCTGCCCAAGTACACGGTGCCGGTCGCGCTGCGGCTGTTCATCGACTCGCAGGGCCAGTCCGAGATCGGCCCGATGTTCGCGATGTCGGTGCTGTCGCTGCTGCCGGTGTTCCTGTTCTTCCTCGCCTTCCAGAAGATGCTCGTCGAGGGCATCAACACCTCCGGCCTGAAGGGGTGAGCTTGCGATGAGCCGCGACTTCCGGGAAACGGTCACGGTGGCGGCCGACCTTGCCCTCGTGGGCATCGCCGTCACCGTGGCCAGCCTGCCGGTCCTCACCGCCGGCGCGGCGGTGCACGCCGGCTCCGTCGCCGTGCGCGACATCATCGACGGCTCCGCGGTGCGACCGTCGGCGCTGTGGCGGGTGTTCCTGCGCTCGCTGCTGCCCGGCGCGCTCGCCACGGCCGCGGTGCTCGTCCTCGGGTGGCTCCTGCTGTTCAATCTCGGCGCCGTCGCCTCAGGCCGGGTCCCGGGCGGGTTGCCCGTGCTCCTCGGCACCGGTGCCGTCGCCGCCGCACTGCTCGCCGCCTGCGCGTTCGGCGTCGTGCACCTGGCCCATCACCACTCGTGGGCGGGTGCACTGCACTGGGCGGCGGGCACGGTGTGGCGGCAACCGCTCACGGCGGCGATGGTGGCCGGGGTGTCATCCATCGCCGCCGTGATCGGCGCGCTGATTCCGGTGACGCTGCCGCTGCTGGTCGGATACCTGCTGTTCGCCGTCCACGTCGTGGTGTCCCGCCGCCTCGCTCCGGCGCCCGTCCGCGTCTCATGATCCGGAAGACCTTGTGTACTCCTGGGCACCCAAGGTCTTCCGGATCACGGAACACGTCACACCGGCAGGCGGTCCGGGGTCGGCACTGCGGTGGCCGGGGCCGGCGACGGTTTGCGGCTGAACCACAGGGCCCGGGCCACGACGCCCGGGGCGAACAGGCTCGGCGGCGCCTTCATCAGGTTCGCCACCTCCAGGAACCGCCGCCCGACCGCCGCGCTGCGCGACGACGCGACCTGGATCTTCGCCACGTAGGCGTTGAGGAAGCGGGTCTTGCCGGTCCGCTCGCCCTGGATCTCCGGGTTGGCCAGGTCGGCGCCGACCGCGATGTCCCACGGCACGTCGACGACCTTCGCCGCCTTCGCGTAGAACCGGCGGGGGAGCCCGGCCCGGCCGGCCCGCAGCGCGTCGCGCAGTTCCATCGCCTCCGCCGCCGCGACCGTCATGCCCTGGCCGTAGGCGGGGTTGAAGCTGCAGATCGCGTCGCCGATCGAGACCAGACCGTCCGGCAGCCGGGTCATCCGCTCGTACCGGCGCCGCACGCTCGCCGGCAGCCGCATCCGCATCGGCGGGCCCAGCGGCTCGGCGGTGCTCAGCAGCTCGTGCAGCCGGGGGTCGGGCAGGTTCGCGGTGAAGTCGGCGTAGGTGTCCGGGTCGCTCGGCGGGGCCTGGCCCGATCCGACCCCGAGGAGGGTCACCATCCAGCGGTCGCCCTCGGCGGCGATGGCGACGGCGCCGAACGGGCGGGCCGGGTTCGGCGAGGTGATGATCGCGGCGAAGTCCTCCTGGCCCGGCACCCGCCGGTAGTCGCGGGACACGTAGACGGTGAGCGGGTCGACGCGGTCCTCGGCGGGACGGTCGAACCCGATCGCGGCGAGCCACGTCGGGCCCCGGTTGCCGCGGCCGGTCGCGTCGACGACGAGGTCGGCCGCGACGTCGTGCACGGTGCCGCCGGCCGGCAGCACCTGCGCGCCGGTGACCCGCACGCCGTCGAACAGCAGGCCGGTCGCCTCGTGCCCGTCGAGCACGACGACGTTGGGCAGGGCGAGGACCCGCCGGCGGACCCCGGCCTCGATGGCCGGCCGGCTCACGCACAGGCCGGCCAGCCCGGACGCGACCCGCGGCATCGGCCGGTCGCCCTGGATCCAGACGCAGTCGCGCATGATGTCGACGGGGATCCCGCCCTGCGCCGTCAGCTCGGCGACCAGGCCGGGGAAGAGCTCCTCGAGCACCTGCCGCCCGCGGGCGAGCAGCCCGTGGGAGTGCTCGCCCTGCGGCACGCCCTTGCGGTTGGCGGCGCCGGCGGGCAGGGTGTCGCGGTCGAATATGGTGACGTTCGCAAATGATTCGCTCAGGACACGCGCGGCGAGCAGCCCGGCCATACTGGCACCGAGCACGACGGCATGGCCGGATTTTTCCTTGGGTGACAAGGGAATCCTCCGTTTGGGGTGGCTAGCTGTGCGCAAACCGTAGCCACCGGGCCTTTGCCGTGCCGTCTCCAACGAGACTGTCAGCTCGCCGACCGAGCTGTATCAGGACCGCCGGAAACCGTCCGAACAGGGGAGACCCGGACCCGGACGGCGTCTCTACCGTGATCCGATGCCCTCGACAGTCGCCGACCCGACCACAACCGGGTCCTGGCTGACGGTCTGACCGGTGCCGGCGGGGCGGGGGCGGCGCCCCGCCCCGCCGGGGGTCAGGGCAGGCGCAGCCAGGCCGAGGTGTCCACGGGCAGCCGGCCGTCGTCGAGGTCGCCGCTGGTGAGCAGGACCACGCCGGCGGGCAGGTCGACCGGGGCGCCGGACAGGTTGACGACGCACGCGAAGCCGCCGTCGCGGGTGAAGGCGAGGACGTCGGCGGGTGCGTCGAGCCACGCCATGGGGCCGTCGCCGAGGCCGGGTTCGGCGTGGCGCAGGGCGAGGGCCCGGCGGTACAGGTTGAGCATCGAGGACGGGTCGGCGGACTCCGCCTCGACCGCCCACTGTGCCCAGTCCGCCGGCTGGGGGAGCCAGCCGTCGCCGCCGAAGCCGTAGGGCGGTGCCGTTCCGGACCAGGGCAGCGGCACCCGGCAGCCGTCGCGGCCTGGGTCGGCGCCGCCGGTGCGGGCGAAGAACGGGTCCTGTCGCGCCGCCGCCGGCAGGTCCTCGACCTCGGGCAGGCCGAGTTCCTCGCCCTGGTACACGTAGACCGAGCCGGGCAGGGCCATGGTGAGCAGCGCGGCGGCGCGGGCCCGGCGGGTGCCGAGGGCCAGGTCGGTCGGGGCGAGGTGCCGGGTCTGGCGCAGGTCGTGTTCGAAGCCGGTCTCGACCCGGCCGTAGCGGGTGACGTGCCGGGTCACGTCGTGGTTGGACAGCACCCAGGTGGCGGGCGCGCCGACCGCGGCGTGTGCGTCGAGGGTCTCGTCGACGCAACGGCGCAGCGCCTTTGCGTCCCAGGGGCAGCCGAGGAAGTCGAAGTTGAAGGCGGCGTGCAGCTCGTCGGGGCGCAGGTACAGCGCGAAGCGTTGCTGGTCGGCGAGCCAGACCTCGCCGATGAGGGCGCGTTCGCCGGGGTAGCTGTCGGCGACCCGGCGCCAGCCCCGGTAGACGTCGTGGATCTCGTCGCGGTCGTTCCACGGGTGCGGGTCCGGCGGCGACGCCGGGTCGAAGTCGGGCAGCGCCGGGTCCTTGACGACCATCGCGGCGGAGTCGATGCGGATGCCGTCGACGCCCCGGTCGAACCAGAACCGCAGGATGTCCTCGAACTCCTCGCGGACGACCGGGTTGTCCCAGTTGAAGTCGGGCTGGCCGGCGTCGAACATGTGCAGGTACCACTGCCCGTCGGCGACCTGCGTCCAGGCCGGTCCGCCGAAGATGGAACCCCAGTCATTCGGGGGAAGATCCCCGCGGCCGTCGCGGAACCAGAACCGGTCCCGGTAGGCCTGGTCGACGAGGGCCCGCTGGAACCAGGCGTGCGCGACCGACGTGTGGTTCGGCACGACGTCGATGATGATCCGGATGCCGAGGGCGTGCGCCTCGGCGATCAGCGCCGTGGCCTCGTCGAGGGTGCCGAACGACGGGTCGATGTCGCGGTAGTCGGCGACGTCGTAGCCGGCGTCCGCCATCGGCGACGGGAACCACGGGCTGAACCAGATCGCGTCGACCCCCAGGTCCCGCAGATACCCGAGGCGGGCCCGGACCCCGGCCAGGTCGCCCACGCCGTCGCCGTTGTGGTCGGCGAAGGACCGGGGGTAGATCTGGTAGATGGCCGCGTCGCGCCACCAACGGGTATCTGCTGTGGACACTGGAGGTCCCCGCTTTCTGCTGGTTGTGAAGGGTTAGAAGCCGCTGTTGCCGGGGCCACGCACGAGCGTGTATCCGGTGTTGTTCAACAAGCCACCCGAGGCGGCCCCTGAGACGGTGACGTAGTTGAAGGTGGACGAGCCCGCCGCCGAGATCTCGATGCCGTAGGTGCCGGCACCCGCGATCCGCACGTGGTCGAACGTGACGCCGGAGATGGTGCGCTGCCACGTCATGAGCAGGCCCTGATACGAGCTGTCGAGGATGTCGACGTCCTTCACCAGCACGGTGCTGGTGATGTCGCGGGCCTCGGCGTAGAACCACAGCCCACCGATGGACGAGCCCCAGTTGCGTTCGTAGCCACCGGTGCGGGTCAGCGTGTTGCGCTGCACGCTCGTGGTCCCGGCGAACGGCTGCGCGCCGTGCCAGGTGCTGATCGCGATGCCGGAGGACGCGTACACCGTGTCGGAGAACAGGTTGTCCTCGATCCGGTTACCGCTGCCGCCGTAGATGGCCGCCGTGTTGGCGAGCATCGGCAGCTGCGCGGTGTTGAACGTGAACGCGGTGTTCGTCACCGGCGCCGAGTTCGACCACATGGCGAGGGCGTCGTCGCCGGTGTTGCGCAGGACGCTCTGGTCGACGCGGGTGTTGCGCAGGTCGCCGTTGAGGTTGACGCCGTCGGCGAACGTGTCCCGGATGCGGACCCCGGCGACGTACAGGCCGTCGGTGCCGCTGGACGCCCACAGCCCGACCTTGGTGTGCTCGATCCACAGGTTGTGCAGCAGCGAGCCGGTGCCGAAGTTGCCTTCGAGGGCCGCGTCGAAGTTGGCGTCGTCGCGGTACCGGACGTCCCCGGCGATGGTGAAGTCGGCGAGCTGGACGCGCGGCCCGGTGGCGAAGAAGCCGCCCTTGCCGTTCGCGCCGCGGACCGTGGTGTGCCACATGCCGGCACCGCGGACGGTCACGTTGTCGACGTTGATCCGGCTGGTGATGTCCCAGGTGCCGGCCGGCAGCCACAGCGTCCTGCCCTGCGACCGGGCGGCCGCGACGGCAGTGTTGAACGCGCCGGTGTCGTCGCCGGAGCCCGAAACGGCGCCGTAGTCCACGATGGACAGCGAGTTCGCGGGCGCGGACAGGGCCGGCGCGACGACCTCGGTGTCGATGAGGTCGACGGTGATCGGGGTGCCGCCGTCGTTCTGCAGCTTCAGCACCGTGCCGGCCGGGTAGCTGGGCAGCGTGGTGCGGAACTCGTCGAAGAACCGGTGCGCCTCGCCGCCGGCGGGGTTGTTGTTGTACGGGTACGCGCCGTACACCCAGCTGTAGGTGGAACTGACCGGCAGGTCCTTCACCTTCGCGCCGCCGGCGTAGACGGCGAGGTTGGCGCTGGTCCCGGTGCCGGCCGCGTTGTCGGGCACGGACGCCCGCACGACGAGGGAGTTGGTGGGCTTCGACAGGGTGAACTGGACGTACTTGCCGGCGTTGTCGAGGCGGACCGCGCGGCGGCCGGACGCCTCGGCGGCGACGGTCAGGTAGGCGCGGTCGGGGCCGATCGCGACGCCGTTGGTGGTGCCGCTCTCCGCCTCGTACTCGGTGTAGGGCACCGTCGCACCGCGCGCGGCGAGGGCCGCGGAGCCGGCGACCGCGACGTTGTCGAGGGCGACGTTGCCGCTGTCGCCGCTGTCGTACTGGTAGCCGATCAGGTTGAGCCCGGCCCGCAGCGGCAGCGTCTGCGCCACGGTGAGCCAGCCGCCGCCGGCGGGCAGTGCCAGCTGCCCGACCTTGACCCCGTTGGCATAGGTCGACAGGGTCTTCGCGCTGCCGGTGCTGTTGGTGTACCGCAGGGTGGTGGCCGCATTGCCTGCGGCGCCGACGTTGACGGTACGGATCGCGCGGGCCCCGACGGCGGTGAAGCCGGTCGCGTAGCCGCTGCCGGTGTACCCGCCGATCGAGGTGGCAACGGTGGGGCCGCCGGACAGGAACGCCGTCTCCAGCTCAGCGCCGCCGGACGCGGGCGGGGTGGACTGGGACGGGGACGGGGTCGGCGACGTCGCCACCGAGGCGACGACCAGGTTGTCGAGGTTGACGTTGCCGGAGTCGGCGGTGTCGAAGCGGTACGCGACGCTGTTCGTCCCGTTGTTCAACGACACCGTGTCGACCCGGGTGCCCCACGAGTCCCAGTTCGCGGTCGCCGGCAGCGACACCTGGGTGACCCGGGAACCGTTGACGTACAAGGACAACGTCATCGCCGACCCTGTGCCGTTGGCGTAGCGCAGGGTCAGCGACGACGAGCCCGCACCGGAGCGGCTGACGCTGAACGTCGTGGCCGCGTTGCCCCGGAGCTCGTCTGTGTACCCGCCGACGAAGCCAGTTCCGGTGAAGCCGCTGTGGTCGGTCGCGACGACCGTGCCGCCGGACAGCGTGGCGGACTCGGCCTCATACGTGCCGGCGGGCGGCGCCGGGACGTCCGCGACGACCAGACTGTCGAGGTTGACGTTGCCGGAGTCGGCGGTGTCGAAGCGGTACGCGACGCTGTTCGTCCCGTTGTTCAGTGCCACGGTGTCGACCCGGGTGCCCCACGAGTCCCAGTTCGCGGTCGCGTTCAAGGTGACCTGGGTGACGCGGGAACCGTTGACGTACAACGACAGGGTCTTGGCGGAGCCCGTGCCGTTGGCGTAGCGCAGCGTCAGCGTGCGGGACGCCGTGCCGGAGACACCGACGCTGAACGTGGTGGCGGCGTTGCCCTTGTTGCCGTCGACATAGCCGCCGACGAAGCCGGAGCCGGTGTATCCACTGTGGTCGGTGGCCGTGGCGGCGCCACCGCTCAGTGCGGCCGACTCGGCCTGGTAGGTGGTGGTGGCGGCCTCGGCACGCAGCGTCGCTGCCAAGGTGATGGAGGTTGCCGCGACCAGGGTGGCGGCCCCGATCGCGAGCAGGCGGGATCGTCGGAGCATCGTGAAGATCTCCTTGCGAAAAGGGATGGGTGTTATCAGCCTTTGAGCGCGCCCGCGGACAGGCCGCTCAAGATGCTGCGTTGGAAGACGGCGAACACGACCACCATCGGGATGCTGGCGATGGCGAGCCCGGCGAACATCTCGTTGGGGGTCACGTAGCCGTTGAACGCCAGCCGGCTCAGCGCGACGCTGACCGTCTGGGTGGAGGGGTCCTGCAGCACGAGCAGCGGCCACAGGAAGTCCTTCCAGGCGCCGATGATCGCGAAGATCGACACCACGGCGAGGACCGGGCGGGACAGCGGCAGCACCACGTGCCACAGCATCCGCAGCCGGCCGGCGCCGTCGATACCGGCCGAGTCGAGCAGCTCGTCCGGGATCTGGTCGAAGAACCGTTTCAGGACGTAGATGTTGAAGGCGTTCGCGGCGCCCGGCAGCCACAGCGCCCACGGGGTGTTGAGCAGGTTCACGTGCAGCAGCGGCACGTCGGCGACCGTCAGGTAGCTCGGCACCAGCAGCGCCGCGGCGGGCAGCATGAGGCTGGCGAGCATCCCGCCGAGGACCAGGTTGCCGAACCTGGGTCGCAGCTTCGACAGGGCATACGCGGCGGCGACGTCGACGGTGAGCTGGAACAGCCAGCCGCCGATCGCGTAGAAGGCGGTGTTGAACAGGTACCGGCCGATGTCGAGCTTGCGCCACGCGTCGACGTACGTCTCCGGGTGCCAGCTGTGCGGGACCAGCGTCGGCACCGGCTGCGCCAGCTCGACCGGCGTCTTCACCGCGCCGGTGACCATCCAGTACAGCGGGAACACGAACAGCGCGACGAACAGCAGCGCGAGGACCGTCAGAACGACCCGGTACAGCACCGGCCGGCGCTGCAGCTCGCTGTCGGAGATGAGCGAGCGTTGGCTCATGACGCCCTCCGGGTCAGTCGCAGGTACACGGCGGAGAACGCGCCCAGCACGAGGAACAGCAGCACGCTCATCGCGGCGGCCATCCCGAAGTCGTTGTTGACGGTGAACGCGTAGCGGTAGATGAGCACCATCACCGTGATCGAGTCCGGGTTCGTGGTGCCGGTCAGCTGGTAGGGCTCGATGAACACCTGCATCGTCGCCACGATCTGCAGCAGGAGCAGCACGAGCAGGATGAACCGCATCTGCGGCAGCGTCACGTGCCGGATCCGCCGCCACACGCTCGCCCCGTCCAGCTCCGCGGCCTCGTACAGCTCACCGGGGATGCTGGCCAGTCCGGCCAGGTACATGATGGTCGCGCCGCCCATGTTGGCCCACGTGCTCACCAGGACCAGCGAGATCATCACCATCTTCGGCGACTGCGTCCACCCGGACTCCGGCAGGTGCAGCGCGGACAGGACCGCGTTGAACAGCCCGTTGCCGGGGTCGTAGAAGTACTGCCAGAGGATGACCGTGACGATCGGCGGCAGCATCACCGGCAGGTACACGGCGAACCGGAAGAACCCCTTCAGGTGCCGCAGCTCGTGGATGACGATCGCGACCCCGAACGGCACCAGGTAGCCGAAGACCAGCGCCAGGCCGGTGAACTCGAGGGTGTTCTTCCATGCGGTCCAGAACAGCGGGTCGTCGAGGACCGCCTGGAAGTTGGTGAACCCGACCCACTCCGGCTCCGTGACGAAGTTGTCCTGCTGGAACGCCAGCATGATGCCTTTGACGAGGGGCCACCAGCTGAACAGGCCGAAGCAGAGCAGCCCCGCGGCCAGGAACAGGTAGGCGTGCACGTTGTCGGCGATCCGGCGTTTGGTCCTGTCCCGCGCGGCGGCCGTGGTGACGGGCCGCGCGGGACGGATCGGAGTGAGGGTCGCCATCGTTACTTGACTGTCGACAGGATCTGGTTGGCCTGGGTCTCGGCATCCTTGAGCAGCTGGTCGATGTTGGCGTTCGGGTCGGTGAGGACCTTCAGCATCGCGGTGTCGAGCACGGCGTACAGCTGCTGCGCGTTCGGCGGTTCGACCTTCAGCGGGACACCGGAGCTGGCCGCGTTGAACGGCTTGTAGTTCGCGGCGGGCACGTTGGCGTACTTGGTGTTGGCGGCGATGAGCTTCTGCTCCGACGCGCCGGTCCAGATGTTGGGCTCCGGGATGCCGACCGGCTGGTTCTTCTCCTTGTCGAGCGCCTTGTCGGCGTCGACCCGGTCGGGGTCGAGCTTGCGGAACGCGAGCCACTGCAGCCCGGCCTTGATCTTCGCGGGGGACAGCCCGGCCTTGAACATGTAGCCGTCGCCGCCGCCGAGGGTGGCCTTGCCGTCGGGGATGACGCCGAGGCCGTATTCCTCGTACTTGCCCTTGTACTGGTTGACGATGTTGGGCAGGTCGCCGGTGCCGCCGACCATCATGCCGAGCTTGCCGGAGGCCATCTGGGTCAGCAGGTCGGCGTATTCGAGAGCCTGCTTCTCGGCCATCGACTTGTCGGTGAAGCGCATGTCCTTGAGCTGCTGGAGGACCTGCTTGCCCTGCGCGTTGTTGAAGCCGGCCTTCCAAGTCTCGCCGTCCTTGACCGCGACCTCGCCGCCGATCGAGTACAGCTCGGCGGTGAAGTGCCAGCCGCCGGTGTTGTTCTTGCTGAAGTCGCCGTAGCCGGTGATGCCGTTGCCGAGCGCGGTGATCTTCTTCGCGGCCTCGCGGACGTCGGACCACGTCGTCGGCGGCTTGTCGGGGTCGAGGCCGGCCTGCTTGAACAGGCTGCGGTTGTAGATCAGGCCGAGGGAGTAGTTGGCCGACGGCAGCCCGTACACCTTGCCCTTGCTGTCGCTGAACACCTGCATCAGCACCGGGCGGACGTCCTTGATCGCCGGGACCTCGCCGAGGTAGGGCGAGATGTCGGAGACCTGCTTCTTCGCGATGAGGTTCTGCGGGTCGGTGAAGTACACGTAGAAGACGTCTTCGAGCTGGCCGCCGGCCAGTTTCGCGCTGAACGTCTTCGGGTCCATCTGACCCTCTTTGGCGTCGATCTTGACGTTGGGGTGCTTCGCCTCGAAGTCCTTGATGTCCTTCTCGAAGTTGGCCCGGTTGTACTCGTCGGTGGCGGCCGGCATGCCGTTGACGGTGATCGTGACCGGCCCGTCGGCCGCGTCCGACTTATCGGAATTATCGCCGCAGGCGGCCAGCAGCAGGCCGGCCGCCAGCGTGACGCCCAGGGCGCCGCGCAGGGTGCGCTTCATGGTGCCTCTCTCTCCACGAGCCAAAAGTTCGGGTGGCGTGCCCGAGGGGTGTGGCTTCTTGCTCACGACGTGTGAGGGCCGCACCGCTGTCAGCGGCGCGTGGAGACGAGAGTAGGACCATCGACATCAGAAAGTCCATAGCTTCTTGCAATCCAATGCAAGAAGTCGCTACTTCGCTTGCGTAGCCTTGCAAATGTAGTTGTTTCCGCAGGTCAGTGGCGGTGTTTCACCGGTCCCGTGGAGTCCCGGACGATGAGCTCCGGGTCGTAGAGCCGCTCCTCGAGGGCGACCTTGCGCCCGTCGATCTGGGCGACGAGGGACGCGACCGCGGCCGCGCCGATGGTCTCGATCGGCTGCCGCAGCGTGGTCAGCGGCGGGTCGGTGTAGGCCATGTAGGTCGAGTCGTCGAAGCCGATCACCGACAGGTCGCCGGGCACGTCCAGGCCCTGCTTGCGGGCCGCCCGGATGGCGCCGAGGGCCAGGGCGTCGCTGGCGCACACGACCGCCGTCGCACCCTGCGTGAGCAGCCGGTTCGCCGCTGCCTGGCCGCCCTCCATCGAGAACAGGGTGCGCGCGACGAGCTTGCGCGCCGGGCCCTTCACGCGGGCCAGGAACTCGGCCACCTTGCGGTCGGACGGCACGTGCCCGGCGGGCCCGACGACCACGCCGATGTGCTGGTGGCCGAGGCTCTGCAGGTGGCTCAGCGCCAGGTCGACGGCCATCGCGTCGTCGACGCCGACCCGTGGCACGTCCCGGTTCTCGTCCGCCGGGTTGATCAGGATGACCGGCAGCTTGCGCCGCTGCAGCGCGGCGGCCTGCTCGGGGCCGGCGTCGGCGTAGCTGGCCGCGACGAACACGATGCCCGCGACCTGCCTGGCCAGGAGCATCTCGATGTAGTGCGCCTCGGAGACGCCGTCGGACGTGCGGGTGCACAGCACCGGCACCAGGCCCTGCCGAAACAGCGCGCCCGCCATCGCCTCCGCGTAGGCGGGGAAGATCGGGTTGTGCAAGTCGGGCAGGACCATGCCGACCAGCCGGGCCATCTCACTGCGGTGCCGGAACGGCCGCTGGTAGCCCATCACGTCCAGCGCGGTGAGCACGGAATCCCTGGTCGCAGCGGCGATGCCGGGCCGGTCGTGCAGCACCCGGCTGACCGTCGCCTCGCTCACACCGGCGTACTTGGCGACCTTCGACAGTCTCGTGACCACGCCGGCAGTCTAACCAATGTCTCTGCAAAAACGCTATCCGGCTGTGCAACGACTTGCATAACTCAGGGTAGTCACGAAAGTTGTTACATTGGGTCGTGACCTTTCCCGGCCCGGTCCTCGCCGCACCCATGGCCGGCGGCGCCGGCACCCCCGCGCTTCTCGCCGCGTGCGGCGGCGGCTTCCTCGCTGCCGGCTACCTGACGCCGGACGCCCTCGCCGCGCGGATCGCCGAGGCCCGCGCCGGCGGCACGTGGTTCGGGGTCAACGTCTTCGCCCCGTCACCCACCCCGGTCGACGCGGCGGCGCTGCACCGCTACCTGGAAGAGCTCAGACCCGAGTTCACCGTGTACGGCCTGACGCCGGCGCTGCCGCCGACCGCCGACGACGACCACTGGGCGGCGAAGCTCGACCTGCTGCTGTCCGACCCGGTCCCGGCGGTCAGCTGCACGTTCGGGATCCCGCCCGCCGCCACGGTCGCCGCGCTGCGCCGGGTGGGGACGCTCGTCCTGCAGACCGTCACCACCCCCGAGGAGGCGCTCGCCGCGGCCGGGGCGGGCGTCGACGCGCTCGTCGTGCAGGCGGCCTCGGCGGGCGGCCATTCGGCCACCCTGGATCCGTCCCGGCCCCTCGCCGCGCTGCCGTTGCCGGAGCTGGTCGGGGCGGTCCGTGCCGTGGTTTCCCTGCCGGTCGTCGCCGCCGGTGGCCTGGCGACCCCGGCGGACGTGGCCGCCGCGCTGCATGCCGGGGCCGCGGCCACCATGGTGGGCACCGCCCTGCTGCGCAGCGACGAGGCCGGCACCTCGACCCCGCACCGCGCCGCCCTGGCCGCCGCCGCCTCCTCCGCCGCCGTTGCGGGCGCCGGCGGCGGGTCCGGGCACGCCACGATGGTGACGCGCGCGTTCACGGGACGGCCGGCGCGGGCGCTGCGCAACGGCTTCATCGACCGGCACGACGCGACCGCGCCGCTCGGTTACCCGCAGATCCATCACCTGACCGCGCCGCTGCGCCGGGCCGCCGCGGCGGCCGGGGACGCCGACCGCGTCCACCTGTGGGCCGGCACCGGCCACCGCCACGCGACGACGGGCCCCGCCGCCGCCGTCATCGCCGCCGTCACCGCGGCGCTGTGACCGTCCCGGGCGGCATGCCGGTCCGGTGTGGCCGGCCTGGCACGGAACACCCGCCGGGACCCTCGACGCCGGAATGCGCACCGGCGCGCACGAGGGGCGCCGCCGCCGATGGTCCGCTGCGAGGATGGCGGCATGGAACAGATCTGGTTCGATGGCACACCCGCCGAGGCCCTCGCCGCGATCGGTGCCGTCGTGCGCTCCGGCGCCCTGGACGCCGCCGCGGCCCGGCAACGGCTCGCGCTGGAGCCCCAGTCGCGCGCCGTCGGGCCCGAGCTGTGGACGGTCGCGGCGACCGCCGTCGGTGACCGGACGCGCCTGTACTGGCGCCCCGGCCCGGACGTGCCCGACGGCACGTACCTGTTCGGCACCGTCATCCCGCCCGAGCGGATCGCGGCGGTCACCGGATGGCTCGACACCGCCTGGAACGCGGCCGCCGCCGTCCATGTCGTGGAGGGCCCGGCCGTCGTGACGCCGGGGTTCCCCCTGGACGACCTGCGCGACCTGGACACCCCGTTGGGCCTGCTCTTCCCGGAGGAGCCGGCCGAGCCGGCGGTCCTCGCCGTCGTCACCGACCCCGCCGAGCTCGCCGCCATGCGCCTCGACACCATGACGGGCACCTTCACCGGTGACGACTGCCGCTGCTTGGCCGACCTGACCCTGGAGTTGCGCGACGCCGGCGGGCACCTGCTCGGCGCGGGCCACCTGCACGGTCACGGCAGCGTCTCCTGGGAGCCGGACCGGTTCCACAACCCCGGGCGCCTCGACGACCCGTTCGCGGTCCTGCTGCGCCTGATGCGGTGGGGGGTCCGCGGGCAGATCCGCCTGTGGTACTTCATGCTGGCCGATGTCATGCGCCCCGAGCTGCCCTTGCGCGGCGAGGCCGGCAGCCCGCCGCCGACCGGCGCCGGTCCCGCCGCGCTCCTCGACTGGCTCGGCTCGCTCCGGGTGCCGCGCGACTCGCTGCGCGGCGCCGGGGTGCAGGGGCGCCGGCTGCTCGCGGCGTACCCGGCCGGGGACGTCATCGCCGCGGCGGCCGCCGACCCGTCGCCACACCGGCTGCTCGGCGCGATGAACTGGGCCATGTACCAGCCCGACGACCTGCCCATGGCCCGCGCCCTCGCCCCGGCCGTGCGACGCCTGCTCTGACGGGCCCGGTCACGCGGGGCGGACCAGGGTCGCGGTCAGCTCCGAGTCCGCGACCGTGGCCCGCAGCAGGGACGGGTCACCACCGTCGAGGCCGAGGGCGGCGGCCCGTGGGTACGGCCGGACCCGCGCCCCCGCGTCTTCGAGGGCCAGGATCAGGCCCAGCACCCGGCCCTCCACGTCGCCGGTGAGCAGGACACGGTGCTCGTGCGACTGGGAGCCGCCGGCGCCGGCGAGGGCCTCCTGCAGCACCGCCACGGTCGACCGGGTCATCGAGCGGGTCGTGTTGACGCCCGGCGGGGTGGGGGAGTAGACGGGCCAGTAGGCGTGCCGTTCGCCGTGGCGCGGACGGCGGGGATGCCCGGCGCAGTGCCGCAGGAACCCGGCCAGGTCGGTGACGTGGTGCGCGCGGGCCTCGGCGACGAGCACCGCCCAGCTGAACCCGCCGACGAGGCCCCACGCGGCGCCGTCGAGCTGCCGGGCCCGCGACCACGCGCGGACCTCGCCGAGCAGCGCCCGGAATCCGGGGTCGGCGGCGGGCAGCGCGTCGGCGTCGCGGACGGCGAGCACCGCCCGCAGGTCGGCGTCGTCGAGGGCGCCGAGGTCCAGGGCCGGGTCCGTGGGGTCGGCGCGGACCTGCTGCACGTCGACGCCGATCCCGCCGACGGTGGCCCGCACGACCGGCACGACGGTCCCGGCGAGCCGGGCCCCGTCGAGGACCCCGGCCAGGCCTTCGAGGGCTTCGGGCGAGGTCGTCGCCCACACCAGGTCCAGGTCCGTGGCCGGACCTGCGACGCCGAGCCGCACGGATCCGGCCACGTGCAGCCGGGAGGCCGGGTCGACGGCGGCGCAGGCGTCCGCGACGGCGTGCAGCGCGGCGTCGTGCGCCGGTGAGGGCAGCCGGCTCCAGGCGGGCAGCGCCGCCACCACCGGATGCGGCGGGACGTCACCGAGGGGCACGCTGTCCCGGACGGCGAAGGGCTCGCCGGCCCGGCGGCTGATGAGGTCCACAGTGGACACGGCGAACTCGAGGGGGACCCAGTCGGCCTGCCATTGCCGCACCAGCGCGGCGGCGGCATGACCGGGGACCTTGGCGACCGTCAGGTGCGGGGTGAACCCGCCGCGGCTGTCCTGCTCCACGCAACCGGGGAACCGTTGCGCCAGGGCCGCCTGCAGTGCGCGCAGCGGCTCGCCGGGGGTGGGTTCCAGCCAGACGGTGGTGCTGCCGCGATGCTCGAACGTGCGGAACGTCTCGAGCCGGATCTGCAGCGGCCCGAGCCCGGCAAGCCCTTCAAGGGCCTCGCGCACCGCCGCCGCGGCGGCCGGGAAGTCGGTTTCGGGGACGAAGCCGTACACCAGGTTCAGGTGCGGCATCCAGCGCCGGAACGACGGGTCGTGCGCCGCGCGGATCGCCTGCAGCGGCGCCCACACCGCCGGTGGTGGCCGCAGCACCAGGGCCGACGTGTGCACGGAAGCCGCGGTGACGACGGCGGCCGGTGCCGCGTCCTGCAGCAGCGCGGTGACGCCGAAGTGGTCGGACACGAACCGGTCCCCGTCGAACGGTTCCACCGCGAAGCGTTCCACGGCGAGCGGGACGAGCCCGCCGGGGGTGCCGGACCGGACCAGGATCCGGTCCAGCCGGCGGGGCCGCCCGGTCACCGAGGCGAGGGCGGCGAGGGGGTTGACCGCCGGGTCGAACGTGAACCCGGCGTCGTGCGGGTGCAGCAGCCGCCACGGGTCGGTGTAGCCGTCGACGTCGGGGCGGGTGTCGTCGCCGAAGTTGAGGTCGGCCAGGACGACGGCGGCGTCGAGGTCGCCGCGGCCGAGCCGCTCGTCGATGATGCGCAGCTGGTGCTCCCGGCGTTGTTCGGCGCCGGCGGTGTGGTCGCTGGTGAGGTGCGCGGCGGCGAACCCGACCCGGCGCCCGTTGAGCTCGACGATCCCCAGGACGGTCCGCTTGTACGTGCTGAGCCGGTGCACCTCCAGCGTCATCGGCCAGCGGGTGAGCAGGACGGTGCCGTAGCCCGCCGCCGGGTCCGGTCCGCCGGACACGTGATACCCGTCGCGGACCCACGCGGCGTCAAGCAGCGCGTCCCACAACGCGGGCGTCGCCTCGTGCAGCGCGACGACATCGGCGCCGAGCCCGGCGAGGACCTCGACGCAGGCGGGGACCCGCAGGTCCGGGTAGGTCTGGTCGCGGTCGTACGCGTCGGACAGCACGTTGAACGTAGCCACCTGCACCGCGTCGGCCCGCACGGCGGTGGGCGGGTCCGCGGGCACCCACGCACCGGCGGTCCGGTCGAAGCGCCGGCACGCCGCCGGGTCGAACGCGACCGGCCGCTGCGCGGCGGGCCGCGGTGTGGAGGGCTGCGGTGTGGAGGGCTGCGGTGCGGGTGGTGGCACCGTGGACAGGTCGACGGCGGGGGTGTCGCCGGTGCCGAAGACCAGATCCACCCGGGCCTGCCGGTCCCAGACGGTGAGATCGCCGGCCTTCACGTAGCGGACCCGGTGCCACGGCACGTCCCCGCCGGCGACGAACAGCGGCAGCGGCGACTCGCGGATCCCGGCGCCCCGCTCCTCGTAACCGATGACGAACCGGGCGGCGTCGAGCTTCGCGTCGAACCGGATCCGGGACACGACGTCCTGCACGGGCCGCAGTCCCTTGACCATGCCCCGGATGGTAGGCCGATGAGGTCCGGGCATTCCAGCCGTTATCCGATCCGGACCTCGACGGCGACCGTCTCGCCCTCCACGGTGGTCCGCGCGTCGGGGAACAGCCGATGCAGCAGCCCCAGCATCGTCGTGTTGGAGGTGAGCACGGCCGCCTCGACCACGTCGTAGCCGAGGGCCTCCGCGACCGTCATCAGGTGCCGCAACAGGGTCTTGCCGACGCCGCGGCCCTGCGCCGCGTCGATCACCTCGACCGCGACCTCGGCCCGCCCGGCCCCGGTCGCGACGAGGTGACCGAGCCCCTCGGCGACCCAGCCGGCCGGGCCGATCCGCTCGGCGACGAGCGCGACCCGGCGCCGGCCGTCCACAGCGGACAGTGCGGCCCGGTTCGCCGGGGTCAGCCGGGGCATCGCGGTGTGATAGCGCTGGTAGCGGGACCACACCGACATGCCGTCGAACACGTCCTGCAGGATGTCGTCCTCGCCGCGGGCGAGGGGCCGCACCCGTAACCGTTTCCCCGTGGGCTGAGCAGACACTGGAGCACACACGTCGTTCATGCCGTCGAGCATCGCCGCCGCGGCCCGGCACCTGGATCCGTAGAACTACCGGCGGGTGCCGGTAACCAGGTGTCGGAAAGCCGCCTGGCCGAGTTAGCATCCGCCGTGGACTCGGTGCTGGCGAGGGCCGTCGCAACCCTGCACGACGACGGTGACCTGCGCGCCGCCCGGGTCCTGTTCGAGCAGGCCTGGCAGGAGTCGCCGGGCGACCCGCAGGCCGCGCTCGGCCTGGCCGGGCTGTGGGTGCACGAGCACCGCGACGCGGCCGCGGCCGCCCTGCTGGAGCTCCGGCTCACCCAGGCCCTCGCCGCGGACCCGCCCGGACCGCTGCGGACCCGGCTGCGGGCCCGGCTCGCGGCGGAGGCCGGATACCGGGACGGCAGCCCCGACGCCGTCCTCGCCGTCGTGGAGGAGGCCCGGGCCGGCGGCGACCCGGTCGCGCTCGCCGAGGCGCTCAGCCTCGCCCACCACTGCCTCCTCGGCCCCGCCCAGGCCGGCCTGCGGCACCGGCTGGCCCGGGAGCTGCTCGGCGTCGCCGCCGGCACCGGCCGCCGCGGTGACCTGCTCATGGGCATGCTGTGGCACACCGCGGACCTGTTCCTCGCCGGTGACCTGCTCGCCGAGCGGCGCCTCGCGGCGCTCACCGACGCCCTCGCCGAGCGTGACCATCTCGCCGTCGGTTACGTCGCCGCCGCGATGCGGGTGATGCTCAGCATCCGCGCCGGCCGGCTCGACCACGCCGAGTGGCTCGCCGCCGGGTGCGCCGACCGCGGCCGGCAGGCCGGCGACGAGGACACCGACGGCTGGCACGGCGGGCAGCTCATGGCGATCCGCTGGTTCCAGGGCCGGATCACCGAGCTGCTGCCGATGTTCGACGACCTCGCGCACGCCGCGACGCTCAGCGTCGTGGACCGCTCGCCCCTGGCCGGTCTCGCCGTCGCCGCGGCCGCCGCCGGTGACCGGGCCCGCGCCGCCGCCGTCCTGGCCCGCATCCGCGGCGCCGGCCTCGCCCACCTGCCCACCGGCAGCAGCTGGCTGGTCACCCTGTACGGCGTGGTGGAGGCCGCGCACCTGCTCGGCGACGCCGGCCTCGCCGCGGAGGCGGCCGCGCTGCTCGCCCCGCACGCCCGGCTGCCGATGACGGCGAGCCTCGGCATCGCCTGCTTCGGCGCCGCCGAACACGCCCTCGGCGTCGCCGCGCTCACCACCGGCGACCTCGACGCCGCCGTCGCGCATTTCCGCGCCGCGGTCCGCGACAACCAGACGCTCGGGCACCGGCCCGCCGCCCTGCACTCGCGGCGCCGGCTCGCCGAGGCGCTGCAGCGCCGGGACCAGCCCGGCGACGCCGAGGCGGCCCGCCACGAACTGGACACCGCCGGGGTGGAGGCGGCCGGCCTGGACGTCGCCGCCGGGGCGGAGGAGATCGTCGGCCGCGACGCGGAACGCGCCCGCCTGCTGCACCTCGCCGCGGACGCCCGCGAGGGACACAGCCGCGCCGTTGTCGTCAGCGGCGCGCCCGGCATCGGCAAGACCACCCTCCTGGACGACCTGGCCACCGCCGCGCACGGGTTCCGGGTGGTCCGCGCCGCCGGCGTCGAGTTCGAGGCCGACCTGCCGTTCGCCGCCCTCGCCGCGCTCACCCGGCCGCTGCTGCCGCTGCTGGAGCAGCTGCCCGCCGCGCAGGCGGCCGCGCTGCGCGGCGCGTTCGGCCTCACCGACGACCTCGCCGCGGCGCCCGTGGAACGGTTCGCGGTCGGCGCGGCCACGCTGTCGCTGCTCGCCGCGGCCGCCGACGACCGCCCGCTGCTGTGCCTCGTCGACGACGCGCACTGGCTGGACCGGGCGTCCGCCGAGGCGCTGCTGTTCGCCACCCGCAGGCTCCTCGCGGAGCCGGTCCTCGTCGTGTTCGCGACCCGACCCGGCACCGGGTTCGCCGCGCCCGGCACGTCCACCGTGGACGTCGGCGGCCTCGACGGCGCCGCCGGCGCGGCGCTGCTGCGCCGGTGCGGGATCGGCTCCGCCGCCGTCGCCGAACGGCTCCTCGCCGCGACCGAGGGCAACCCACTCGCGCTGCGGGAACTCGCCGGCGCGTTGACCGGCGAGCAGCGGGCCGGACGCAGTCAGACAGGGGCTGTATCGAAGTGGATGGCCGGCAGCGGCGGACTCAACGCCTCGCCCAGGCCGGCCCGGCGCGCTGCGCCGGACCGGCCCGGCCCGGGCGCTGAAACCACGCCGGTCACACCTGGACACAACCCCGGTATCCCGGCGCGGCCCCAGCCGACCCCTGAGCCTCGCCTCGCTCCGACCCCCACTTCGATACAGCCCCTGGCCGAGCCGCTGCCGACGACGGACCGCATCGAGCGCGCGTTCACCGACCGGGTCGCCGCCCTCACCGGCGACGAGCAGGCGGCGCTGCTGGTGTGCGCGGCGGCCGGGACGGGCACCCCGGCGCTGCTCGCCCGGGCCCTCACCGCGCTGTGGCTGTCCCCGTCGGCGCTGGACCCGGCGATCCGCGCCGGGCTGCTGCTGGAGGACGGCGAGACGGTCCGGTTCCGGCATCCCCTGGTCCGCTCCGCCGTCTACCACCGGGCGCTGCCCGCCCAGCGGCGCGCCGCCCACGCGGCGCTCGCCGGCGCGTGCGTGACCGCCGACGACGCCGACCGGCGCGCCTGGCACCTGTCGCTGTCGCTGGTCGGCCCCGACGACGCCGTCGCCGACGCCCTCGACCAGACCGCCGGCCGGGCCCGCCGCCGCGGCGGGCTCGTCGCCGAGGCCACCGCCCTCGAACGGGCCGCCGCGTTCACCGTCGCGCCCGAGCCGCGCGGCGAGCGGCTGGCCCGGGCCGCGCACACCTGGACCAGCGCCGGCGCGGTCGAGCACGCGGACGCGCTGCTCGACGACGCGTTGCGCCTGGTCACCGGCGCCCGCGGCCGGCTGCGGGCCCTCGCGCAGCGCGGCTACCTCGCCATGCTGCGCGACGACCCCGACGACGCGCTCGCCGCGATCGTCGCCGAGGTCGACCGCTGCGGCGAGGAGGAGCCGCTCCAGGCCGCCCGCAGCCTGAGCCTCGCCGTGAACGGCCCGATGCGCCGGCTCGACGTCGAAGGGATGCTGCGCATCTGCACCCGCGCGGCCGAGCTCGCCGGCGACGTCGTACCCCATCCGGACCTGCCGAAGATCGCTATCCGGCTGGCGCACGCCGCGGTCCTCGCGGCCCGGCCCGAGGGTGCGCTGCTGGCCCGGCGCAGCGTCGCCGTCTGCCTCGGCGACGTGGCGACCGGGCGCGACGCCGACGGGGCCGCCGCCGAACTCGGCGACGTCCTGCACTGGATCGAGGAGCACGACACCGCGGGACGGCTCTTCGACCACGACGTCGACGGGGCCCGCCGCCTCGACGACGTGTCGCTGCTGGCGTACACGCTGCCGCTGCGGGCCCGGCTGCGGCTGCGGACCGGCCGGGTCGCCGCCGCGTACGCCGACGCCCTCGAAGGCGTCGAACTGGCCGAGACGATGGGACTGGCGGTGAACACCGCCGAGGCGTACACCGCCCTCGCCCAGGTCGAGGCGGTCCTCGGCCGGCACGACGGCTGCGCCGCCCACGCCGCCGCCGCGCTCGGCCTCGCGTCCGGGCACCTCGGCGTGGAGGTCTACGCCCGGTCCGCGCTCGGCGTCGCCGCCCTCACCGCCGGCCGCCACGACGACGCGGTCGCCGAACTCGGCCGCGCCGACGACCTGCTGCGCGCCGGCGGCGTCGTCGAACCCGCGTTCGTCCCGGTCGCCGCGGACCTCGCGGAGGCCCTGGTGAAGACCGGGCAGACCCGGGCCGCGCACACGGTCGCGGACCGGCTCGCCGCCGC
Organism: Dactylosporangium cerinum; assembly: GCF_042653625.1. Lineage (NCBI taxonomy): Bacteria > Bacillati > Actinomycetota > Actinomycetes > Micromonosporales > Micromonosporaceae > Dactylosporangium > Dactylosporangium cerinum. Next base: position 508,189 of record NZ_JBHSIU010000130.1, read on the forward strand.
CGTCACCGCGACCGGCCTGGCCGGGCTGGGCGCCACCACGGCCCGGGTGCGGGCGCTGCTCGCCGACGACGGCGCCGCGTACGAGACGGCCGTGGCCGCGTTCACCGCCGCCGTGCCCCTGCCGGTCGAGCTCGGCCGCACCCACCTCGCCTACGGCCAGTGGCTGCGCCGGACCCGCCGGCGCGGCCCGGCCCGCGAACACCTGACCGAGGCCCTCAACCTCTTCACCGCCGCCGGCGCCGACGCGTTCGCGGAACTGGCCCGGGCCGAGCTCGCCCCGTCGAGCACCCGCACCGGGCCGGCCGGCTCGGCCGTGGAGCACCTCACCCCGCACGAGTGGCGCATCGCCTACGCCGCCGCGGAGGGCCGCACCAGCCGCGAGATCGCCGACCGGATCGTGCTGTCGGTGCGCACCGTCGACTACCACCTCGGCAACGTGTACCGCAAGCTCGGCATCCGGTCCCGCCGCGAGCTGATCGCGCTGCTGCACGGCGTCACCCAGCCGCCACCGTGAGGCCCGCTGTTACGGTTTCGGGGTGGTGAGGATGTGGCTGCGGGACCTGCGGGCGTTCCTCGTCGGCCCCGACCCGCAGGTGCGTCCCCGGACCCGGCTCGGCCGGGCACTGCCGACGATCGGCGTGATCGCCGCGATCGCGATCGGGCTCATCACCCTCGCGTACCTCATCGACAACGGGCCGAAGGTCTCCACCGGGTTCCTCGTCATCGACGCGGTCCTCATCGCCGCACCCCTCGGGCTCGTCGCGACCCGGCCGCTGCTCGCCTGGCGGATCGCGTGGGTCGTCGCCGGGTTCGCCGGGTCGACCGTCCCGATCCAGCAGAACACGCCGTGGCCGTGGACACCGACGCAGATGCTGATGTTCCCGCTGCTGCTCGCCGTCGTCGCGGTCCGGCACCGCCGCGGCGTCCTGGTCTGGACCGGGCTGTCCGCGACGCTGCTGCTCGTCATGTTCGTCAACCCCGGCAACCTCTCCGGGCTCCTGCTCGCCGTCGCCGCCATCCTCATCATCGGCGACCAGGTCCGCCGCCGCCGCGAGGTCCAGGCCGCGCTGGCCGAGGAGGAGGAGCGCACCGAGCTCGCCCAGGCCCGCCGCGCCGTCGCCGAGGAACGCAACCGGATCGCCCGCGAGATGCACGACGTCGTCGCCCACCACATGTCGCTCATCGCCGTGCGCGCCGAGACCGCCGTGTACCGCATCGACGGCGTGCCGCCCGCCGTCGCCGAGGAACTCGCCGCGATCGCCGGCACGTCCCGGGAGGCGCTGGTCGAGATGCGCCGCCTCCTCGGGGTGCTGCGCAGCACCGAGACCGCCCTCGTCGAGCCGCAGCCGGTCCTCGACGACCTCGCCGGGCTCGTCCGCGACGCCCGCGCGGCCGGTGTCGACGTCACCTTCGACCCGCTGCCCGGCACGAGGGTGCCGCCGGCCGTCGGGCTGGCCGCGTTCCGCATCGTGCAGGAGGCGCTGAGCAACGCCCGCCGCCACGCCGCCGGCGCCCCCGTGCGCATCACCCTCAGCCTCGGACCATCCACATTGGAGCTGTACGTGCACAACACGCTGACCGCCGACGCCACCGCCACCACGGGTGAACGGCACGGCCTGCTCGGCATGCGGGAACGGGCCACCGCGATCGGCGGCACCTTCACCGCCGGCCCCGACGACACCGGCGGATACACGGTGCACGCCACCCTGCCCCTCGAGGTCGCCGCGTGATCCGGGTCCTCATCGTCGACGACCAGGCGATGGTCCGGCAGGGCTTCGCGGCGCTCCTCGCCGCCCAGCCCGACATCCTCGTCGTCGGCGACGCCCCCGACGGCGCCCAGGGCGTCACCATGGCCCGCGAGCACGCCCCCGACGTCGTCCTCATGGACGTGCGCATGCCGGTCCTCGACGGCATCCAGGCGACCCGGCGGATCCTCGACGTCGCCCCGGGCCTGCACCGGCCGAAGGTCGTCATCCTCACCACGTTCGACCTCGACGACTACGTGTTCGAGGCGCTGCGCGCCGGCGCCTCCGGGTTCCTGCTCAAGGACGCCCCGGCCGCCGAACTCATCACCGCCGTCCGGGTCGTCGCCGCCGGCGACGGCCTGCTCGCCCCGTCCGTGACGCGGCGGCTCATCGAACAGTTCGCGGCCCGGCCGAAGGCCGCCGACCACCAGCCGGCCCGCCTCGCCGCGCTCACCCCACGCGAGACGGAGGTGCTGCGGCTCATCGCCCGCGGCCGGTCCAACGCGGAGATCGCCGAGGACCTCGTCGTGGCGGAGCAGACGGTCAAGACCCACGTGAGCCGGGTCCTGACGAAACTCGACCTGCGGGACCGGGCGCAGGCCGTCGTCTTCGCGTACGAGACCGGGGTCGTCAGCGCCGGGGCGTAGTACCGCAGGGGTACGGCACAGATAGCCCCGCGGAGTGACGATCCCGGCCCGGCCGCGCACCTACCTTCGGCCCCATGCTTCGCAGGCTGTTCGTCCTCCCGCTGATCGCGGTGCTCTGGTCGGTGTTCGGCCCGGCCCAGGTCGCCGCCGTGCCGGACGTCGCCGTCCACAGCGCCCGGTTCACCGACGGCCGGGCGGTCGAGGTCGTCGGCGACCCGGCCACGGCCGCGACGGTCGTCGTCCTGGTCCCGGGCGTCGACACCACCGCCGCCAACTTCGACCGGGGCCTCGGCGGCGTGCAGCGCCGCGCCCCCGCCTGGCAGGCCCGGCAGCTCGCCGCCCGGGTCGCCGCGCTCGCGACGCCCACCTCGGGGTCGGTGGCCGTCGTCGCGTGGCTCGGCTACCACCCGCCGCGCGGGATCAAACTCGCCGCCGTCCGGGAGGACGCCGCCGCGTCCGGCGCCGCCGCGCTGCTGCGGTTCCTGCGTGCCGTCACCGCCCCCCGGGTCGTGCTCGTCGGGCACAGCTACGGCTCGACCGTCATCGGCCGCGCCGCCGCCCGCCTCGACACCGGACTCGCCGGCCGGGTCACCGACGTGGTCGCGCTCGGCAGCCCCGGCATGGGCGTCGACCGGGCCGCCGACCTGCACACCAGCGCCCGGATCTGGGCCGGGTCCGCGGCCGGCGACTGGACCCGCCGCCTGCCCGGGGCGCGCATCCTCGGCGCCGGCCACGGCACCCACCCCACGGACCCCGCGTTCGGGGCGCTGCCACTGCCCGTCGACGGGGTCACCGGCCACGACGGCTACTTCGTGCCCGGCACCGCCTCTCTCGACGCCCTCGCCGCCATCGCGATCGGAGACCTCGATGCTGCCGCTCGACACGCTCATTAGCTGGTACCGCACCTACGCCGACGACCTGCGGACCGCCCGCGACGAGCAACGCGAACTGCTCGCCCAGCGCCCGATGCGGCCCCGGCTCGACGACGTCGAAGCCGAGATCAGCTACCTGACGATCCGGGCACTGCGCCCCGGCACGGTCCTGGAGATCGGCTCCGCCCGCGGCTGGTCGACGACCTGGCTGCTGCGCGCCCTGCGGGACAACGACACCGCCGGGGTGCTGCACACCTTCGACCTGACCGGCGACGCCGAGCAGACCGTCCCGGCCGCCCTGTCCGCCGGCCGGTGGCGGTTCACCCGCGGTGACGCGCGGCGCGGCCCGCTCCCCGACGACCCCGGGTTCGTGCTCGTCGACGCGGCACACACGGCGCGGTTCGCCCGCTGGTACACCACCGAGCTCTTCGAACGGCTGCGCCCGGGTGCTGCCGTCGCCGTCCACGACGTCTTCCACGGCCGCCGCCCATGGCCGGTCAGCGAGGGCGCGGTCGTGCTCGGCTGGCTGCGCCGCCACGGCATCGGCCACCTGACCGCGTCACCGGCCGCGGACCCCGACACCCACGACCGGCTCGTCGGCCTCAAACAGAAGCTGCGCCTCGCCGCGCCCGTCCACGCCACCGCATCGGGCAACCCGATGCTGTTCGCCTACTTGTAGCCCTGGCGGTTGACGCCAGTCAATCTCTTGCGGGCCGCCGGCGTGGGTATCGTTCAGGTGGTGAGGCCGTGCTCGTACGCGTAGCGCACCGCCTGCGCCCGGTCGCGGACGCCGGTCTTCGCGAAGAGCCGGTTGATGTGTGACTTCACGGTGACCTCGGTGACGAACAGGCGCTTGGCGATGTCCCGGTTGGACAGTCCCGCGGCGATGAGGCGCAGCACCTCGGTCTCCCGCGCGGTCAGCCCGTCCGGCGGCTCCGGCTTCTGGCCGTCGGGCATCGCCGGCTTCTGGCTGTCGGGCGGCTCCGGCTTCTTGCTGTCGGGTCCGGCGGTGGCGGCGGCGACGAGGCGTTCGTGGACGACCGGGTCGAGGACGGACTGGCCGGACGCGGCGGCCCGCACCGCCTGCGCGATCTGCACCCGCCCCGCGTCCTTCGTCAGGTAGCCCAGCGCGCCGGCCCGCATCGCGCCGAGGATGTCCGTGTCGTCGGCGTACGTCGTCAGCACCACCACCCGCGTCCCCGGATGCGCGGCCCGGATCCGCGCGGTCGCGGTGACCCCGTCGCAGCGCGGCATCCGCAGGTCCATCAGCACCACGTCGGGGGAGTGCGCGGCGACCAGCGCGACGGCCTCCTCGCCGTCGCCGGCCGCGCCGACCACCTCGACGTCGTCGAGCAGCCCGAGCAGCACCACGAGGCCCTCCCGGACCACCGTCTGGTCGTCGGCCACCACCACCGTGATCATCCGGGGATCCTCGCATCGACCCGCCACCCGTCGCCGTCCGGCGCGGCGGTGACGGTGCCGCCGGCCAGCCCGACCCGTTCGCGGAGCCCGGCGAGGCCGTGCCCACCCGGCGGCGCCGACCCGGGCGCCTGCGGGGCGGCGTTGCGGACGGTGAGCCGCACCGCATCCGCCTGAAAGTCGAGGTGCACGGCCACGGGACTGCCGGGCGCGTGCTTGCGCACGTTGGTCAGCGCCTCCTGCGCGGTGCGGAACAGCGCCAGGCCGGGTTCGGCGGCGAGGGATCGCGGGGTCCCGGACACGGTCACGTCGGCGGTCGCGGCCAGGTCGGTGCGGTACCCGTCGGCGAGCGCCGCGACGAGCTCGCCGAGCGGCACCGGGTCGCCGCGCAACGCCCCCACGGCCCGGCGGGTCTCGGTGAGCCCGTCGCGGGCGAGCTGCCCGGCCCGCTCGACGAGCACCGCCGCGTCCGCCGCCCGGTGCTTCTCCAGCAGCGCCGCCGCCGTCTCCAGCTGCACCGACAGCGCCGACAGCGAGTGCGCGAGGACGTCGTGGATCTCCCGGGCGACCCTGGCCCGCTCGTCCAGGGCCGCGACCGTCTTCGCCTGCCGGGCCTGCTCCTCACGTTGCCGCCGCACGACGCCGAGCAGCAGCACCAGGGCCAGCGAGCCGGCCCAGATCAGCGGCTCGGTCCAGCCGCTGCCCTGCGCCCACAGCACCACGGTGAGCCCACCGGCGGCGAGCGCGGTGCCGGCGGCGGCGACGGCGAACGGCAGGACGGCCGCGGCCATGGTGCCGGCGGCGATGAGGTAACAGGGCGCGAGGCCGCGGGGGTCCAGGACGCACAGCGCCAGCCCGGCGGCCGCGCACACCCCGATCGCCGCCTGCTGCCGGGGCCCGGCCGTCGCGGTCATCACGAGCCAGGCGGCGCCGGCGAGCGCGACGACGGCGACGACGGCGAGCCCCCGCCCGGTGAGCTCCGGGCGGGGGCTGTTGTGCAGCATCGCGGCGGTCAGCAGCACCAGGAAGACCAGGCTCCGGGCCTTGCGCCAGCCGGCGACGGCGGCGTCGGTGATCGTGAACACCGGACCAGTCTCCGCCATCGTCACCGCGGGATCAGGCCACGGCGGGCGTCCCTGGGCGCGAACGGGACGCCGGTGGCGATGCCGCGGCGGCCGACGACGGCGGCCTCGCCGAGGAGGCTGAGCCCGAGCATGAACGGCAGCGCGGCAGTGGTCACGGCGGCGTCCGCGCCGAGCGCCCCGCCGGCGGCGCCCTCGGCGAACCGCGCCCCGATGAGCGCGACCCAGACGACGACGGTCATCGCGGTGTACCGGTACCAGAGATGCCCGTTGCGGACGAACACCCGCACCGTCAGCCCCCGCAGGAGCCCGCCGGCGACCGCGAGCACGGCACCGGCGCCGAGGACGGCACCGTCGAGGAGCGCGTGCGGCAGCGTCGTCCCGGTGAATGTCTGCGACACCGCGTAGCCGCCCCAGGCGACCAGCAGCACCGGCGGCAGCACCAGCCGGCGGGCCTCGAGGGGTTCCCCGGCGAAGCGGCGGACCAGCAGGTACAGGACGGCGGCGGCGACCAGCAGTGCGGTGGTGAGATCCATGCCGATGACGCTAGGTGCGGGACCGGGTGGAGCGCCGCCACCCACGGGTGGAGCCCGGGTGGAAACCAGCGGGGCCCGGGTCGGCGCGCGACCCGGGCCCCTGTGTGGGCTGTGCTGGTGTTGCTCCTTGCTCCTTGCTCCTTGCTCCTTGCTCCTTGCTCCTTGCTCAGCGGGTCAGTTGCTGAGCGTCACCGCGAGATCGTCGAGGACGAACGACGTCTGCAGGGACGAGTCTTCCGTACCGCTGAACTTGATCACGACGGTCTGGCCGGCGAGCGCGTTCAGGCTGTACGTGCGCAGGGCGTACCCGGACGCCTTGTTCAGGTTCGACAGGGTGCCCAGCGTGGTCGAGCCGGCCGTGATGGTCAGCTTGTCGTACTGCACCGTGGTGGTCGTCTCAGCCGAGTCGATGTGGATGTAGGCCGTCAGCGTGGCCTTGCACCCGGCTGGGATGGTCACCGACTGCTGGATCGCCTCGGTGTGGGTCGTGCCGTAGCCGTCGAGCCACGAGCTGTACGTGCCGCCGTGGGCGGCCTGGCCCTGGCTGGCCCACTGGCCGATGGAGCCGGTGGTGCCGGTCCACGAGGTCGCGCCCGACTCGAAGCCCGGGTTGAGCAGCTTCTGGCCGGAGCAGCTGCCGGTCGGCGGGTTCGAGGTCGGCGGGTTCGTCGTGGTGGGCGGCGGGGTGGTGCCACCGGTGCACGTCGGGTCGCCGGACTGGGCCGGCACGCTGACGGCGGTCCAGGCGTTCTTGACCGCGTTGAACTCGGTGCAGGAGCCCGGGTACAGGTTCTTGGCCGCGGTCAGCGTCCAGGTGCGGTACTTCAGGTACGACGACGACGAGGTCTTCATCAGCATCGCGTTGTAGAAGATCTTGGTGGCCTTCTGGATGCCGATGCCGACGAGGCCGGTGCTGCCGTTGCAGGTGGTGCTGCTCGGCTGGCCGTTGGTCGGGTTGGTGCCCTCGGCGAGCAGGTAGAACCAGTGGTTACCGGGACCGGCGGCCGCGTGCACCTCCTGGCCCGGGGTGCTGCTGGAGTAGCAGTTGTCGTCCCCGGCGAGCGACGGGTTGTACATGTACCGGATCGGGCCGCTGCCGACCAGGTTGACCTCCTCGCCGACCTGGTAGTCGGCCGGGTCGTTCGCGTTGGCGGCGAACGCCTCGGTGGCCGCGCCGAACACGTCACCCACGAACTCCTGGGTGCCGTTGCCCGAGATGCCGCCCGGGGTGGTGTCGTCGATGCCGTGGCCGACCTCGTGGCCGAGGACGTCCAGCGAGCTGATCCACTTGCCGGCGGTGTTCTTGCCGATCTGGATCTGCGAGCCGTCGTAGTAGGCGTTCTGGTCGTTCAGGCCGACCCGGATCGGCCAGCCGCCGCCGCTGCCGTTGAAGCCGTTGCGGCCCAGCCACGACGACAGCATGCCGAGTTCCTTCTGCGCCGCGTACAGGGCGTCGACGCAGCCGGTCTCCCGGTTGGTGCCGTCGCCGTTGCCCCAGACGTCGTCGGAGCCGGTGAACGTCGCGTTGCCGGTGGCGTTCTGGCACACGACGGTCGGGTAGGTCGGGTCCTTCATGCTGTACGTGCTGCCGGACAGCGACGTGTTGAGGGACACGTTGCCGACGATCCAGCCCGTGCCGGTGCCGTGCATGACCCGCTCACGCTTGTTGAGCACCGCGCCGGTCGTGGCGTCGACGCTGACGGTGAGGCGGCTCGCGCCCTCCGCGCCGGTGCCGTTGACGGTCGTCTCGTACGCGAGCTTCGCCGCGCCGTCCAGGGTGTAGACGACGAGCCGGGTACCCTCGACGGCGTTGAGGCTCGTCAGCAGCTTGCTCGCGGTCGCCTCGGCGTCCGCGGAGCTGATCTTCGCCGTGGTGGACAGGTTCCCGATCGCTTGGGTCTGCGCCACCGACGTGTACTTCGTCGCACCCGCCGCGTCCGTGACGACCACGAAGTCACCACCGACGACGGGCAGACCCTTCCAGGTCCGCTCGTAGGAGATGTACTTCGCGCTGCCCGAGGCGACCAGGGACTTCTGCACGTACGCGTCGTCGGTGCTCGGCTGCAGCACGCTCGGACGGCTGGACACGAACGACTCCGCGGACTTGGCCGCGACGGCGTTGGCTGCCTCGACGCCTGTGGGCGCTGGCAACGGGGGCGAGGCTTGAACGGCTGCGGCGGTGCCGGCTGTTACCAGCCCGACCGCGAGCACTCCGGCCGCTGTAGCGAACCGTGGGGACAGCTTCAAGGGTGCCTTCTTTCCAGGGCGACGCACGTTGCCGGGGGTTCAACGTTCGGGTGTGCGCCGGAACCAATCGAGACACGCAAGAGTCAGATGCAACGGCCGGCGTGCGCGCGCCGATCGGCCAACCGCGTGCTCCATCGACTCATGGCGATTTCAGGACGATCACACAGCCGGAATCGCCGGGACAAGACTTCGCACCCTCTGCCCACCCTTGCCGCCACCCTGTACTTCGACCGTGAAACACCGCCGAAACCGTTTAACTGAATTCACCCTTCCGTCGCTGAATAACTGCAGGTCATTAACTTTTAACTCATCGATGACCTTTACCGGTCTCGCGCGGATTTGCCCGGGCCGTAGGGTTGGTGGCGATGACGCCGCCAGCCAGTCCCGAACCTTTGGACAGTCCACCGCCACCCGCCGCTGCCGTTGCCTCAAGTGGCGATGATGGTGCCTCTCGCGGCGGTGATGTTCCCTCGCACGGCGGTGACGGTGTCTTGCGTGACGGGGCTCCGCGCGGTGATGGAGCTTCGGATGGCGGCGGCGGGGCTTCGCGCGGTGATGGGGCTTCGCTCGGCGGTGGAGTGGTGCCGCTGGAGGCGGTGGCCGAGGTCGTGGCAGCGGCCGGGATCGGCGGCCGGCGGCTCCGGCAGGCCCTGACCCAGCTGGCGACGACACCGACCACACTCGACGACCTCATCCGCGAGCACGCCGTGCCCCGCCGGACGATCGAGCAACTGCTCCGCGCCGCAGGCCCCGACGTGCACACCGCACGCGACGGCACCCTGCGCCTGCCGGGCGCGTACCGGGCCCGGTTCGCCGCCCCGCAGCCGAAGCCGCTCGCCGACGCTGACCTGATCGCCGACCTGGCGCGGCTCATCGCGGATGTCCCGACCGACCGCGCCCTCGACCACGTGTCCGCGACCGCCCACACCGCCGCCCGGCGGGCCCGCTGGCTGGACGAGACGTTCGACCTGGCCGGCGCGCACCTCGTCTGCGTCGGCGATCACGACCTGACCTCGCTCGCCGTCCTCGCCGTCCGCCCCGACCTGCGGGTGACGGTCGTGGACGTCGACGAACGGCTGCTGGAGTTCATCGCGGGCGCGGCGGCGCAGCGGGGGTATGCCGTCGACTGCTGGCACGCGGACCTGCGGTTCGGGCTGCCGCCGATCGTCGCCGAGTCCGCGGACCTGGTGTTCACCGATCCGCCGTACACGCCCGAGGGGGTCCAGCTGTTCCTCGGCCGTGGCGCGCAGGCGCTACGGGACCGGGTCAACGGGCGCCTGGTCATGGCCTACGGCTTCAGCCCGCTCACGCCGGCGCTCGGGGTGAAGGTCCAGCGGGCGGTGCTCGACCTGGACCTGGCCGTCGAGGCGATCCTGCCGGCGTTCAACCGGTACCACGGTGCGCAGGCGGTCGGGTCCGCCAGCGACCTCTACGTGTGCCGGCCGACGTCGCGGACCTGGCAGGTGCTGGAGAAGCGGCTGAGCGGGGCGGCCGTCAACATGTACACCCACGGTGAGCACTCACTGGAGGGGGCCGCGGTTTCGCGCGGGCCCGCGGAGCTGCTGGCGGCGCCGGTGCGGTCGGTGCCGGACCAGATCGACCTCACCGGCGATCCCGGGCCATGGCTGTTGCGGGTGCTGCTGGCGCTCAATGCTTCTTCCCTGAGCTTACAACTCCCCAACAAATCCCCGGACCTCATCGATGCGAAGAGTCAGGCATCGCTACGCGCTGTCATAGCGGCAAAGTACACATTACGGTACCGCCGCAGCACCCCCTCGCCGAAACTGGCGATCGTGGAGGCTACGGCCGTCGAGGGCGGGACGAAGACGGCGGTGGGGTGGCTGCTCGCGCACGCGCACGGGAAGCTCGGTAACGTGCTGCGTGAGGGGCTCGTCCGCGAGCACGGCATGACAAAGAACGAGGCCAGGGCCAGGGTCGCGGAGCTCGTCGCGCCGTCGTGGCTCGACGCCCGGCTGCTCGACCTACCCCGGTACGCGATCGCCGACCTCGTCCAAGCCCTCACAAATACGCCGACCGCGTAAACGATCGATACAACCCGAGCCGCCGCCCCGGAACGACGATATTGGCGACGACACGGAAGTCGCCCCGCGGCTGGAATCCCACGAGCGGAAGGATCCCCGGGGTCAGGGCACCGGAAGTCCTTCGGCTTGTCGCGGAATCTGGCCCGGACGCCGCCGGAACCGCAGAGCGAAGCCCGCAGCGGGGCAAAACGGCGGGGCAAACGGCGCGGGGCAAACGGCGCGGGGCAAACGGCGCGGGGCAAAAACGGCGGAGCGACGCGCGCGGCAAGGCAACCGGCGATCAGGCGCCGCAAACCGGCGATCAGGGCAGCAGATCCCCGGCCGTCGACGCCCACAACTCCGGCAGGTCCAGCCCCGGAGACCGGAGCCACTGCAGCTGCAGCCCGTCCATCAAGGCGATGATCCGCCGCGCCAAGATCTCCGGCGCGTCGGTCACGTCCTTGGCGAGCGCGGTGAGGTCATCCAGGATCCGCTGCTGCCGGGCCACGAAGTAGTCGTGCGCGGGATGGTCCGGGGCGAGCGACTCCGCCTCCAGCACCGCGAACAGCCGCACGATCTCCGGCTGGCCGGCGTTGCGCCGCACCAGCGCCGTGCACAGCGCCGAGAGGGTGCGGTCGCCCGACAGCAGTGAGCTCAACGCCCGGGCGTCCTCCGCGTCGCGGTGTTCGAGGATCGCGATGAGCAGGCCGTCCTTCGACCCGACGTGGTGCAGCAGGCCCGGCACGGTGAGGCCGCACTCGGCGGCGACGTCCTGCATCGACAGGCCCCAGAAGCCGCGTTCGGCGACGAGCCGGGTGGCGGCGGTGATGATCTGCCGGCGCCGTTCGGCCGCCGGCAGGCGGGTCCGGTCATGACGTGCCATCCGTGAGCGCCCCCTCCTGTCGGTCCGGCGAACCTTGTCGGCCCGGCGAACTGAGGCTACCGTACCTAGTACTTTATAAGTACTAGGTAGCGCGAGGCAGGGACACCGCCATGGACCTTGGGGAAAAGGCAGCCGTCACCAGCGGCAGCAGCTTCTGGCGCAGCACCGCCGTCACCGGCGTGCCCGACATCATGCTCACCGACGGCCCGCACGGGGTGCGCAAGGCGCTGCCCGACACCACGGAGCTGCTCGCCAGCGAGCCGTCGACGTGCTTCCCGCCGGCGGTCGCGCTCGGCTCGACCTGGGACCCGGCGCTCGCCCGCCGGGTCGGCGAAGCCCTCGGTGACGAGGCCAGAGCCATGGACGTCCAGGTCCTGCTCGGCCCCGGCATCAACCTCAAGCGCAGCCCGCTCGGCGGCCGCAACTTCGAGTACTTCGCCGAGGACCCGCTGCTCACCGGCGTCCTCGCGGTCGAGTGGGTCAACGGCCTGCAGAGCCGCGGCGTCGGTGCGTCCCTGAAGCACTACGCGGTCAACAGCCAGGAGACCGACCGGATGCGGGTCTCCGCCGACGTCGACGAGCGCACGCTGCGCGAGATCTACCTGCGCGCGTTCCAGCGGGTTGTCACGCGGGCGAAACCGTGGACGGTCATGTGCGCGTACAACCGCGTCAACGGGGTCCTCGCCTCCCAGCACCACTGGCTGCTGACCGAGGTGCTGCGCGGCGAGTGGGGCTACGAGGGTCTCGTCGTGTCCGACTGGGGCGCGGTCGCCGACCGGGTCGAGGCGGTCCGCGCCGGCCTCGACCTCACCATGCCCGGTCCCGACCCTGACGGCGACCGGCGGCTCGTGGAAGCGGTCCGCAGTGGTGCGCTGGATGAGTCCACATTGGACACCGCCGTTTCCCGGGTTGCGGAGTTGGTACGCGTAGCGCTCGCCGCCCGTGACCCCGGCGCGACGTTCGACGCGAACGCCCATCACGCGCTTGCCCGGGAGGTGGCCGGCCGGGGCATCGTCCTGCTGAAGAACGACAACACCACGCTGCCGCTGCAAGCCGGTTGCGGGCCGATCGCGGTGCTGGGCGAATACGCGCGGACCCCCCGCTACCAGGGCGGCGGCAGCTCGCAGATCAACCCGACCAGGCTCGACAACGCGCTCGACGAGATCACCGCACTCGCGGACGGGCCGGTCACGTTCGCGCCCGGCTACGACGACGTCGACGCCGCGGTCGCCCTCGCCCGGGACGCCGCCGTCGCGATCGTGTTCGCCGGCACCGACCGCGAGACCGAGGGCGCCGACCGCGACTCGATCGACCTGCCACCGGCGCACGTCGAGCTCATCGAGCGGGTCGCGGCCGCCAACCCGCGCACCGTCGTCGTGCTGTCCAACGGCGCGGTCCTGCGCACCGGCCCGTGGGACGCGGCGGTGCCCGCGGTTGTCGAGGGCTGGCTGCTCGGTCAGGCCGGCGGCGGCGCGATCGCCGACGTCCTCTTCGGCCGGGTCAACCCGTCGGGCCGGCTCACCGAGACCATCCCGCTGCAGCTGCCCGACCACCCGTCCTACCTGGACTTCCCGGGCGAGGCCGGGCACGTGCGCTACGGCGAGGGTGTCTTCGTCGGGTACCGCGGCTTCGACGCCCGCCGGCAGCAGGTCGCGTACCCGTTCGGCCACGGCCTGTCCTACACCACGTTCGCCTACGGCGAGGCAACCGCCACGGCCACCGCCGACGGGCTCCTGGTGCGGCTCAGCGTCACCAACACCGGCGAGCGCGACGGCCGCGAGGTGGTCCAGGCGTACGTGTCGCTGCCCGGCTCCGCGGTCCGCCGCGCGCCGCGCGAGCTCAAGGCGTTCGCGAACGTGGCGGTCCCGGCCGGCGCGACCGTCGAGGTGGAGCTGGCGATCGCCCGCGACGACCTCGCCTACTGGGACACCCGCGTGTCCCGCTGGATCGTGGAGGGCGGCACGTACCAGGTGGAGATCGGCGCCTCCTCACGTGACCTACGGGTCACCGCCACGGCCGCGGTCGACGGCGACGACGCCCGGGTGCCGCTGACCGGTGAGTCGACGATCGCGGAGTGGCTGAGCGACCCGCGCGGCGCTCAGGCGCTCGGCGAGGTGTTCGCGTCCCTGGCCGCCGGCGGTGAGGCCGGCGCGATGGCCGCCACCGCCAGCAACCCCGAGATGCTGACGCTGATGGGCAGCCTGCCGCTGTCGCGGCTCGCGGTGTTCGCGGGTGAGGCGTTCAGCCCCGCCGCGATCGAGAAGCTGTCCAGCACCGTCAACTGAACCGTTTGACGAAACCACGCTGCCACGGGGTTTCGACGGCGTGCCGGGAGTAGTGCTGCCGGACATACGCGACGGCCTCGGCCGCCGGCACGCCGTCGAGGACCGCCAGGCACGCCAGGGCGGTCCCGGTGCGGCCGCGCCCGCCGCCGCACCCGAACTCGACCCGGCCGGTGCCGCACTCCACGAGTGCGGCCTGGAGGGCGTCCCGCAGCGCGTCCCGGTCCCGGGGCAGGCCGAAGTCGGGCCACCGCACCCAATGCGCCGGCCACGCCGTCGCCGCCGGTTCGCGGCCGAGCAGGTACACGCCGAGCGTCGGCACCGCCCCGTCCGGCACCGGCTTGGACAGCGGCCGCCCGCGCACGGTCCGGCCCGACGGCAACCGCAGCAGCCCCGGCGTGTCCGCCGGCCACAGCTCAGACATGTCCCCCCTCGTCACACGTTCGGGCCCGTCACACCTTCGGCCGGAAACTCGCGAACACGAGATCCAGGCTCGGCCGGGCTGCGGCCCAGTCGGCGTCGCTGGTCTGCCAGTAGAAGCCGTACGCCTGCTTCGGCGACGTGACCACCCCACGGTTGTTGACGTGCTGCCGGCCGTTGCGGGTGAACGTGAACTCCCAGTCGGCCGCCGTCACGAAGTACGGCACCGCCTGGATGTGGATCTCCGCATAGTTGGGGAAGTCCCCGCCGCCGACCCGCGCGTCACGCTGCGCCTGCCAGTCCTTCACCGGGTCCGACTTCGGCTGGTTCGTCTGGTCGATGCCGAGCACCCGCCCGTCGCCCCGGAAGTACACGATCGTACCTTCCTTCGAGCGCCGCCAGCTCGCCGGCACGTACACCGAAAACCCGCTCGGGTCCTGGTAGTCGACCCACCCCGGGGGCAGCGGCGGCAGCTGACCGGTCGCGCTCGGCGCCACCGACGGCCCCGGACCGGCCGGCTCGCTGGACGGCGCCGCGCTCGGTGACCCGGCCGGCGCGCTCGTCGCCGCGGCCGTCGTCGACTGCGCGGAGACAGCGGGCGCGGCGGTCCTGTTCTCGTCCCCGTCCGGCCAGAACGCGAGCAGCGCGACGACGACGACCACGACGAGCACGCCAGCAGCGACAGCGAGGATTTTCGCCTGGGATCCCGGTGTACGCCCACCGCCACCGACGCCGCCCACCACCCCGACGGGTGCCGCCACGGGCACACGGGGCTGCACGGGCGCCGCGACGGTCTCCGGTTCCGGTTCCGCCGTCAGCTCGGACGCCGGCGCCGGCTCGGTGGCCGACGCGTGCTCGAACGCCGATGCCTTCGCGAATGCCGGGGCAGGCACCAGTTCGGGTTCGGGCTCCGGCTCCGGCTCGGGCTCCGGCTCAGGTTCAGGCTCGGGCTCCGGCTCCGGCTCAGGTTCAGGCTCGGGCTCGGGCTCGGGCTCCGGCTCCGGCTCCGGCTCAGGTTCGGGCTCCGGCTCCGGCTCAGGTTCGGGCTCCGGCTCTGGCTCCGGCTCTGGCTCCGGCTCCGGTTCCGGCTCCGGCTCGGGTTCGGGCTCGGGCTCCGGCTCGGGCTCGGGCTCAGGTTCCGGCTCGGGTTCGGGCTCCGGTTCCGGCTCCGGTTCGGGCTCGGGTTCCGTGATCGCGGTCTGGGCGTCGACGGGGTCGATGGCCGGTGGCGGGGGCTGCTCGGTCGCGGGTGGCTCGTCCGGCGCAACCTTCTGGGCGGGGACCGGTTCGGCGGGCACTGGTCGTACCGTGGCAGCGGCCTCGACGGCGGCAACCGGCTGCACCACCGTTGCCGGGTCCTGTCGGGGCCGGGGCTGCACGACCGTCGGGGGTTCCGCCGGAGCGGGGCGCTGTGCCGGGACGGCCGGAGGTGCCGCGGGCTTCGCCGGGGCCGGGGCGGGTGCGGCCGGGGCGGGCGCGGGGGTCGAACGGCCCCAGCCGCTCAGCCACGACCGGCGGCGGCGTTCGGTGGGCGCGGTGAGGGCGGCGCGGAGCCGCTCCTCGGTCTCGGCGAATCCGGCCCGCGCCCGAGGGTCCTTGCGCAGCAGCCCGCGCAGCGCCGGCGTGAGCGGTCCGGCCCGCTGCGGGGTGTCCAGCTCATCGGACGCGAGGGCCATGAGGGTCTCCATGGCGGAGCCACGGCCGTACGGCGAGCGGCCCTCCACGGCGGCGTACAGCGTGGCGCCCAGCGACCACAGGTCCCCGGCGGCGCCGGCGGTGCCGTCCCGCGCGCGTTCGGGGGCGATGTACTCGGGGGAGCCGAGCACCAGGCCGGTGCGCGTGACGTGACCGTCACCCTCGATCCGGGCGATGCCGAAGTCGGTGAGCACGACCCGCCCGTCGTCGGCGAGCAGGACGTTGCCCGGCTTGATGTCGCGGTGGTGGACCCCGACCCGGTGCGCCGCCTGCAGCGCGGCGAGCACGGCGAGGCCGATCTCGGCGACCCGCCGCGGCGGCAGCGGCCCGTCGGCGCGCAGCGTCTGGTCGAGGGAGCGGGACGGCACGTACTCCATGACGAGCCACGGCTGCCCGTCGAACGCGAGCACGTCGTACACCCGGACCACATTCGGATGCGTCAGCCTCGCGGCCGCCCGCGCCTCCCGCAGGGTGCGCTCCATCGCGACGTCCCGCGCGCTGTCGAGCAGCTCCTGCGGCAGGATGATCTGCTTCACGGCGACGTCACGCCCGAGCGTCTCGTCGCGGGCGCGCCACACCCTGCCCATTCCGCCCGCCCCGAGTGGCTCAAAAAGGCGATATCGGTCGGCGACGAAGGCGGGCGCGGCGGTCATGCACAAAGGTGTACCCGATCGATCACCCAAGCACGCAATCGGCACACCGGACCGCCGCCCTACCGTCGCGAGGATCACCTGTGCCCCACCCGTGCAACCTTGTCGCCCCCGTGGGGATTTGCCCCGGCTGAACTGCTGACAACCAGCCTGCGCCCGGTCACCTACCGTGAGAGGACGGCGGGTTTGTACGGCTCGGAGGAATTTGTGCACCAGAACGTTGTCCACCTCGACGGCACAGCGGGAATCCTGTTCCTGGCCCTGTACGTGATCGTCGGCCTCATCACCGCCGGCGCCGGGCTCCTGCCCGGTCACGTGGCAAAGTTCCGCCTCTTGACCATCGCCGTCGGCCTGGGCCTGGCCGGCTGGGCAACCAAGGTCTTCTTCTTCGGCGGCTTCATCCTCATCGGCCTGGGCATGCTGGTGCTGCCGCTGATCTTGACGGTGACCGCGATCGTCGGCACGTACCGCTACTACCGCGCACGGCACAACTCGCTGCACATCCCGCCGCTCCGCCCGCACCCGGCGACCAGGACGTACACCGAGCGACCGTCGTTCCCCCCGGTCCCAGCATTCACCGACGCCGTCCCGGCGCCGTCCCACGCGGTGCCGCCGTTCGCCAACGCGATCCCGGCGTCATCTCACGCGGTGCCGCAGTTCGACAGCGCGGTCCCGGTGCCGTCTCACGCGGCGTCGTCTCATGCGGCGTCGTCCCACCTGCCGTCGCCGTTCGCCGACTCGGTCCCGGTGCCGTCTCATGCGGCGTCGTCCCACCTGCCGTCGCCGTTCGCCGACTCGGTCCCAGTGCCGTCTCATGCGGTGTCGTCTCACGCGGCGTCGCCGTTCGCCGACTCGGTCCTGGCGTCGACGCATGCAGTTCCGGCGTTCGCCGAGTCGGTCCCTGCGCCCTCTCACGCGGTGCCGCCGTTCGCCGACTCCGTCTCCGCGGCGACGCACGCGGTGCCGACGGGCACCACGCAGGCGCGGTTCCACGGCAATGCGATCGCCCCGCCGCCCGCGTTCCCGACACCGCCGAGGTTCGCACCACAGCCCCTGCACAACGTCCCCTCGCCTCGCCCCGCGCCGGATGGCTACGTCACCGTGCACGCGCAGTACCCCGCGAGCCACCTCCAGTCCTCACCGTCGCACCACGCGCCGCACTCGATGCCTACGTCGCAGCCCTCGACCCACGCGGAGATGACGACCAGGGCGGAATTCCCAGCGCACGCGGAGTTCCCTGCGCATGCCCAGGTCTCGCCGCATGCCCAGGTCCCGTCGCGCGCCCAGGTCCCGTCGCATGCTCAGGCTTCGTCGCACGGTCACGTCTCGACCCATACGCAAGCTCAGGCGCCCGCTGAAGGCCCCACATGGCAACCGAGCCTGACGTGGCCGCCCGACTCGTCGTGGTCGCGGGGTCCGGGCGAGGGGGAGCGTGGTGGCGTACCGCGGCAAAACGTCACACCTATGACGCCTGCGCCTGCTGTCGCGCCCCCGGTGCGGATGCCCCTTGCCCCAGTGACCGATCCTTCCCCGCTGCAGCCGTCGGCGGTCCGTGCCCGTCACCGCGCGTCCGGGGCGGCCGGCTGACCTCGCGCCGTCTCCCTGGTCGTGTCAGCCCTGGTCGACCACCTCTTTGCCGCCACTTTCTACCGGCGGGAACACCCGGTCGACCAGGCTGTCGACGAGGGCGTCCACCCCGTGCGGCCGCAGCACCTCCGGCACGGTGAGGTCGTCGACGATCAGCCCGAGCATGCCCAGGTAGAGCAGCAGCACCGAGCTGCGGTCGCCGGGCAGGCCGGCGTCGAGGTGGAATGCCACGTTCGCGTCCAGGTCCGAGGTGAAGAACCTGGTCAGACTGGGGTCGAGCTCGGGCCGCCGGGTCGCCTCCAGCCGTAACTCCAGCAGGGCCAGATGGCTGCTGCGCTCCCTGCGGGTCCGGTCGACCAGCTGGTGCATGAGCGTCTTCACGAGGTCGCGGGACGGTGTCGCCCTCATTGTTTCAGCCAGTGCCGCCGGGTCGGGTGTGAGCCGTTCGCGCACCCGGCGCATGAGCTGCTCGAGCAGGTCGGCGCGGTTGCTGAAGTAGTTGGACGTCGTGCCGGTCGGCACGCCGGCCTGCTGGTCCACCGCGCGCAGCGTCAGGCCCCGTGATCCCTCGTCGGCAAGGACCTCGATCGCGGCGTCGAGCAGTGCGGTCCGCCTGGCGGGGTTCTGACGCATGGCACTCCTTCGTGGGCGGCCCGGTTGACACCACTGCAATCACAGTACTACGTTCAAACCACTCCATTCACAGTACCTCAAATGAAATGAGTGGCAAAGCCATGCGAAAGCTGATCTACCTCGTGGCCGTCACGCTGGACGGTTTCATCGCCGGACCTGACGCGCAGGCCGACTTCTTCGGCTTCGACGGTGACTCGGCGGCGGCCGTGCTCGCCGACTGGCCGGAGACCATGCCCACGCACCTGCGGGGCCCGCTGGGCCTGGAAGGCGTCGCCAACCGGCGGTTCGACACGGTCGTGATGGGCCGTGGCACCTATGAGCCGGCGATGGCCGTGGGCATCACCAGTCCGTATCGACATATGGAGCAGTTCGTGTTCTCCAGGACGCTCGCCGACCTCGACCCAGGCGTCACGTTCGTGGGCGGGGACACCGACCCCGCCGCGTTCGTCCATGACCTCAAGCGGCGCGACGGCCTCGACATCTGGCTGTGCGGCGGCGGACAACTCGCCGCGCAACTGGTCGACGAGATCGACGAGCTCGTCCTCAAGGTCAACCCGATGGTCATCGGCGCCGGGGTGCCGCTGTTCGCCGGCCCGTTCCGGCCGACACCGTTCCGCCGGGCCGACACGCGTACGTTCGACACGGGCGTTTCGATCGTGACGTACGAGCGAGTGGAGGCAGCGTGATCCGTGCCACGACACACGACGACATCGACCGGGTCGCAGCGGTCGACGTCGATGAGCCGATCGGCTGGATCGGTGCCGAGCGCTTCCGGGCCGACTACGCCGAGCGGATGTACCGCCCGGAGTGGACCTGGATCGCCGAGCACGACGGCCGGATCGTCGCCCGTGCCCTGTGGTGGGGCCTGTCCGACGGCATGCATCCGCTCGCACTCGACTGCCTCAGCGTCGACCCGTCCGTGCCGGACCGGGTGGCACTCGCGACCGAACTGCTCGCGGCGGGCATGTCGGCGTTCGGCGCGCCGGTGCCCCCGCAGTACAACGTGTCGTTGACCGCGGGCTGGCGGGACGACCCCGCGACGGTTGCCGCGATCGGATGGCGGCGGGCAGCGGCGCACGCCGTCGGGCTGACCGACGAGGTGGAGCGCCTGCGGTTCGAGTGGACGCCTGGCTCAGTCGGGATGCCTGGCTCGGCGGGGATGCCTGGCTCGGCGGGGATGCCTGGCTCGGCGGGGATGCCTGGCTCGGCGGGGATGCCTGGCTCGGCGGGGATGCCTGGCTCGGCGGGGATGCCTGGCTCGGCGGGGATGCCTGGCTCAGTGGGGATGCCTGGCTCAGTGGGGATGCCTGGCTCAGTGGGGATGCCTGGCTCAGTGGGGATGCCTGGCTCAGTGGGGATGCCTGGCTCAGTGGGGACGCCTGGCTCAGTGGGGACGCCTGGCTTGGCCGGGATGCCGGACCCGGTCGCGTCGTCTGATGCCGAGACGTCGGGGGACTCGGCGGGTTCGATGGTGGCGGCCGGTGTCGTGGGGGAGTCCGACGTGGGCGGGCGTCTGGTGTTCGAGGAGGCGGCCGACGAGGAGTTTCTCGAGGTGTTCCGCCGGGTCGCGCAGGGCAGCCTCGACGCGCAGACGCGGCGGAACGTGGCATTGGACGGTGTCGAAGCGACCGCCCGGGCCGAGATGGACTTCTATCTCGGGTGTCCGGGGGAGCGGTCGTGGTGGCGGATCGCGACGACACCGGACGGGGAGCTCGTGGGTCTCGTGGTGCCGTCGGCGACGCCGTACCACCGCAACGTGGGCTACCTCGGCGTGGTG
Source organism: Dactylosporangium cerinum (assembly GCF_042653625.1). Classification (NCBI taxonomy): domain Bacteria; kingdom Bacillati; phylum Actinomycetota; class Actinomycetes; order Micromonosporales; family Micromonosporaceae; genus Dactylosporangium; species Dactylosporangium cerinum. The sequence goes on from NZ_JBHSIU010000130.1 coordinate 528,685, forward strand.
CCCGAGATGCGGGGGCGCGGCCATGTCGACGAGATCCTCGCCGAGATCACCCGGTTCCACGCCGCCGACGGGGCGCAGGTGATCACCGCAACCACGGACGCGGCCAACGCACCGATGGCCGCGGCGTTCAGCCGGGCCGGGTATCGCACCACCGAGATCCGGATGGTCTACACCGCCCCACCCGTGGTGGTGGCAGACAGCTGATCGCCAACCGTGAGAGGTGGAATCCGCCGAGGTCCTCGCATCGCCGCCGGCCGCTCGGTCGTGATCACGGAAACGACTGATAGGTGCGGGGCGCCACGGCAGTTCCGTGGTCGCGGCGGCGGCACCGGATGCAATGGGGCGTCAGCAAGTCGCAGGGACCAGGAAGACATCCGGGACGTGGTGGGTGCGCGGGGTCAGGTTCTGCGGAGCCAGGCCCGGGCGCGCCAGGTGCGGTGCAGCCTGGCGCGGAGGCACCATGGCCGGCGGTGAGCGCCGTGCCGGCGTGGGTGGCGCGACGTGACCATCAGTCGCCCAGCGCGTCGGGCCACTTGATCGGGCACGCGACGACGCCCGTGGTGCCGACGCCCATGGTGCCGACGCCCGTGGTGCCGACGCCCGTGGTGCCGGCCAGGCCGGTCGGTGGGAGCGGGGCGCCGGCGCCGGTCCGTGGGGCGGCAGGAAGCAGCCCGGTGGGACGAAGCAGCCCGGCGGGACGAAGCAGCCCGGCGGGAACGGCGGGGGCGGCGGGAACGGCGGGGGCGGCGGGGGCGGCGGGAACGGCGGGGACGATGAGTGCGGCGACCTGGGTGGCCGGGCGCAGCGAGCGGAACGGGTGCATCGAGGACTCCTTCAACGAGAGGGAACAGGCAGTGGGGACAGGTCAGCCGGGAGCCAGCACGTGGGCGAAGCGGGGTGACAGTCCCGCCGCGTCGGAGTGGCTCTTCAGGAGGGGGACGAGGGTGCCGTACGTGGGCAGGCCCAGCGTCCGGGACAGCATCCGCAGGGTGCGGCGGGCCGGGTCCGTGACCGCGGTCTGGCAGCCGAGGAGCCGGACCGCCACCACGTCGTGGCGGTCCAGGATCCCGTCGGTGGCGAGGCCGGCGAAGAAGCGGGCCACGTTGCGGTCGAGCATGTCGATCGGGGTGCGGCCGAGCCGCAGCAGACGGTGCCCGCGGGTCGAGTGGCCGATCAGGTCCAGGTACACGGGGCCCGGCGGCCAGGCGGCGGTGGTCAGGACGGCACGCAGGTCGCTGAGCGAGGCCGCGTGGTGCAACGTCACGCACCGTGGGATCCGGCCGGCGAAGAACGAGCCGGCGCAGTCGGGGGATGCGACGTTCAGGGAGGGGGTCGTCAATCGCCCAGCGCAACCGGGTACTTGATGACGCCCAGCGAACCTGAGCGGGCCGAGGTGGTGAGGGAGCCGGCGATGCGGCCCGGGCCGGCCCACGGCGGGAGTTTCGGGGTGATCGCGCCGACGGGAACGGTCGTGTGCAGCGAACGGTGCAGTGACATGTGGAACCCCTTTACGAGTGCTACGAATACGAAGGGACATGGCCGGCGATCAGGAACAGGGCTCCCCGGGTGACGTCCCCGCCGACCGTGGTGAGGCTTTCCGGGCCCGCGTCGCAATGCTCCGGTGAGGCGAGGTCGAGCCACATCGTGACCGGTGATGCCGCAGGGTCGGTGGAGCGGCCCGGCGGGTACACCGCCACCCGGGCGAGGGATCCCCGCTGGTCGAGGATCTCGGCGCAGTGGCCGGCGTACCGGTTTCCGGCCCGAGGGTCATCGGTGCCGGGCCAGTAGACGACAGACTGCCGTTCGTACAGTGCGCCGGCGAAGCCGCCGGAGCCAGCAGAGCCGGCAGAGCCGCCGGAGTCGTCAGAGCCGCCGGAGCCCGCAGAGCCGCCGGAGCCGGCAGAGCCGCCGGAGCCGCCGGAGCCGGCAGAGCCGCCGGAGCCGCCGGAGCCGGCAGAGCCGCCGGAGTCGTCAGAGCCGGCAAGGACGGCCGGGCGGAGTGACGGCGGCAGGCGGTCGATGAACGCCGTGGCCAGGTACACGGCGCCGGTGAGGTGCAGTTCAGGCCACGCCGGGCCGAGGGTCGAGCCGCCGGTGTCGCCGCCGGGGCCGCTGAAGCAGTCATCGACGTCGACGTCCGTCCAGCTGATCTCGTTGGCTGCGGCGGCGGCCGGGGCACGGGCGAGGTCCACGCTGATCAGTCTGGCCGGGTCGAAGTCGTGTTCGACCGGTTCGCTGGTCCAGAACGCGCAGCGGGTCACGCCGTCGATCCTGGCGAGGAACGCCGGCGTGCCGACGAAGACGGTCCGGGTCATGTGGAACAGGGTGCGGCGGCAGGCTGAAACGACGCTGACGCGCCCCTGACGCCGCACCCGAAAAGCAAGAACCCCGAAAAGGCAAGGAACCCCGAAAAACAAGAAACCCCGAAAATCTACGCCGCGACCGCCAGTGCCAGCGCGAACCGGCCCGCCTGGTCGGTCCACCAGTGGCGCAGCCCGAAGCCGGCCGCCGCCAGTTCCGCGGTCAGCCCGTCCTGGCGGAACTTGGCCGAGACCTCGGTGCGCAGTTCCTCGCCGGCGGCGAAGTCGACCGTCAGGTCCAGGTCGCCGACCCGGACCCGTTGCGCGGTGCGGGCCCGCAGCCGCATCTCGATCCATTCGTTGGCCGGGTCCCAGACGGCGACGTGCTCGAAGGCGGAGACGTCGAAGTCGGCGTCGAGGGTGCGGTTGAGCACGTGCAGGACGTTGCGGTTGAACTCGGCCGTGACGCCGGCGGCGTCGTCGTATGCGGGGACCAGCACCGACGGCGACTTCACCAGGTCGGCGCCGAGCAGGAACCATTCGCCGGTGGAGAGGCGGTCGCGCAGCGCGGCGAGGAAGGGCGCCCGTTCCGACGGGGTGAAGTTGCCGATGGTGCCGCCGAGGAACGCGACGAGCCGGTCGCCGTTGTCGGGCAGGGCCTCCAGGTGGTTGACGAAGTCGGCGACGATGCCGCGCACGTGCAGGTCCGGGTACTCCACCCGCAGCGTGGCGACGGCGTCGCGCAGCGCGGAGGCGGACACGTCGAGCGGGGCGAAGGAGCCGAGGGTGCCGGCGTCGCGGAGGGCGTCGAGCAGCAGCCGGGTCTTCTCCGAGGAGCCGGAGCCGAGCTCGACGAGGGTCTTCGCGCCGGTGATCCGGGCGATGACCGCGGCCTGTGAAACCAGGATCTCCCGTTCGGCGCGGGTCGGGTAGTACTCGGGCAGGCGGGTGATCTCCTCGAACAGTTCGCTGCCGCGGGCGTCGTAGAAGTACTTCGGCGGCAGGGTCTTCGGGGTGGCGGTGAGTCCGGCGCGGGCATCCAGCTCCAGCGCGGCGGTGAGATCGGTGTCGAGCAGGAACACGTCGAGGTCGGGATCCGACAGTGTCACGAGAAAACACCTTCCGAGATGTGCACCGCGGACGGGTCCGCGACGAGCAGCGAACGTTCAGGGACGGGTCGCCAGCCGGGGTCGTCGTCGATCGGTTCGGACGCGACCAGCACGCTGTCGGCGGTGGACAGCACGGACAGCGCGTGGCCGTGCACGGTGGCGGCGATCGAATGGCCGTCGGTGAGCAGCAGGTTGAGCCGGGACCCGGGGGCAGCGGCGGCCACCAGGGACACGACCGAGGACAACGCGTCGGCGAGGGAGGCTCCGGTGCGCAGCCGCGCCCGCACGAGCGCCCACAGCAGCGCGCTGTCCGTCGGCGCGTCCAGGGTGATCAGGTCGCGGACCGGCAGCTCGGCGGCGACCCCGGCCACGCTGTCGGGCCACCCGTCGACGCGGCCGTTGTGGGAGAACAGCCACGGGCCGTCGTGGAACGGCGCCGCGGCGGACTCGGTGACGGGCATGCCGACGGTGGCGGAGCGCACCGCGGCCAGGACCGCACCCGAGGACGTCGCCGCCGCCAGCAACGGCAGCGACGGGTCGCTCCACAGTGGACGCGCGGACCGGTACACCACCGGAACCGGGAACCAGCCCAGCCCGAAGCCGTCGGCGTTGATGGTGCCGCCGCCCCGCATGTCGCGAGGTGCCCACGACTGGTGGGCCAGGCCGTGCGGTGCGTCGAACAGCAGCCGCGACAGCGGGACCGGCGGCCCCAGGTACGCCAGGTGACGGCACACTAGGCGAGCTCCGACGGCGACACCGAGCGGGCGGTGCGGAAGCCGCTGAAGATCTGCCGGCGGATCGGGTGGTCCCAGTTGCGGAACGTGCCCCGGCACGCGGCCCGGTCGGTGCCGAACGACCCGCCGCGCAGCATCTTGTAGTCGCCGCCGAAGAACACCTCGGAGTACTCCCGGTAGGGGAACGCGCTGAACCCGGGGTAGGGCAGGAAGTCGCTGTCGATCCATTCCCAGACGTCACCGATGAGCTGGTGGACGCCGAGCGGGGAGGCCCCGGCCGGGTAGGCGCCGACGGGTGCCGGGGTCAGATGCCGCTGGCCGAGGTTGGCGTGCCGCGACGTGGGATCGTCGTCGCCCCAGGGGTACCGGCGGGAACGGCCCGTCGCCGGGTCGTGCCGGGCCGCTTTCTCCCACTCGGCCTCGGTGGGCAGGCGCCGGCCGGCCCAGGTGGCGTAGGCCTTCGCCTCGTGGAAGCAGACGTGCACGACCGGCGCGTCGGGCACGATCGGCGCGGTGCGGCCGAAGGTGGTGGCGTGCCACTCGCCGCCGTCACGGGTCCAGTGCAGTGGCGCCTCGAGGCCGGCGGAGACGCGGTGCTGCCAGCCCGCCGGGGTCCAGAAGCGCTCGTCGTCGTAGCCGCCGGCGTCGATGAACGCCGCGTACTGGGCGTTGGTGACGGGGGCGGCGTCGATGGAGTACGCGGGCACGTCGACCCGGTGCGCCGGGCGCTCGTTGTCCAGGGCCCACGCCTCGGTCGACGTGCCCATGTCGAACGGGCCGGCGGGGATGAGCACCTCACCGCCGACCGGGGTCAGCGACGCCGGCGGCGGGTCCGCGGACAGGACCGGCAGCCCGGCCCGCAGCTGGTGGGTGGCCAGCATCGTCTCGTCGTGCTGCTGCTCGTGCTGCACGATCATCCCGAACGCGAACCCGTCCTGGACGAGCCGGCGGGAAGGATCCGGCGCGGCGGGCAGGCGGTCGACGACGTCGAGGACCTTGTCCCGGACGGTCGCCACGTAGGCGCGGGCCTCCGCCGGGTTGAGCAACGGCAGCTGCGGCCGGTCCCGGCGGGCGTGCTGGAACGCGTCGTAGAGATGGTCGATGTCCTGCCGGACCGGTTCGCGGCCGCCGACGTCCCGGACGAGCCACAGCTCCTCCTGGTTGCCGATGTGCGCCAGGTCCCACACCAGGGGCGACATCAGCGGTGAGTGCTGCCGGACGAGGTCGGCGTCGTCGACGGCGTCGGTGAGGACTGCGGAGCGGCGCCGGGTCCGCTCCAGTTCGGTCGCTACCTGCTCCCTAATACCCATTGCGGGTGCTCCCTTCGATGACGTCCTGCAGCAGTGCGGCGGGCAGGTCGAGCCGGTCCAGGGCCAGATCACGGACCGCGGTCGCGGCCTTGGCGAGGGCGGGATCGGCCATGCCGAGGCGGGCCGCGAGGGCCCACTGACCGGCGACCGGCGCGCACAGCTCACGCACCCGGTCGATGGTCGGCTCGTCGGCGACCAGCGCGGTGAGGACCGCCGCCGGCGCGAACCAGTCCGGGCCGCGCAGCGTGTCGAGGTAGCGCACCTCGAGGTAGCCGCGGGGCCGCACCGGCGGGAACAGCGTGCTCAGGTGGTAGTCCAGATCCGCGTAGGTGGGCGGATCGGCCAGGACCCCGTCGATCCAGTCGGCGAACGTGACGCCGGCCGGTGCGGTCCACGGGCCGTCGTCGCGGCGGACGCACAGCAGTTGCGCGTCCAGTGCGTAGCGGGCCCACTCCAGCGCCGGGTCGTCGCCGAGCGGGACCTGCCGGGTCCGGGACGGGTCCATCGCCAGCCAGGTGCGCATGCGGGCCGACGCCCAGCCGGTGTCGTGCCCGGCGTGCTGCCGCGAGTTGGCGAACAGGGCGATCAGCGGCGGTCCGAGGTCGTGCAGGGCCGCCCAGCGCGACGGCGGGCCCGCGTCGAGGCAGACCTGCAGGCCGGCGGTGCTGCACATCATGGTGCGGCCGGCGCCGTTGCGCCGCGCGAACGCGGACGCCATCGCGTCGTAGCGGGGGGTGGAGAGCATCCGCCGCGGTGACCGGTGCGGGTCGATGCCGGTGCCGCCGAGCTCCAGGCCGACCCGGCCGAGCCGCTCGGTGAGCTCCGCGAGGTCCGCGCCGACGGCGTCGTGCAGGTCCGTCAGGGACCGCTGCGGGACGGTGGATAACTCCACCTGGCCACCCGGCTCGAGGGTGACGGCCGACCCGCGCCGCAGCGGCAGGTTCGCCGAGCCGGTGCGCAGGGTGGGCGGTGCGTGGTCGCCGAGCGCCTGACACATTCGATCGGGATCGATATATGTCGTTGGATCGACACTGGCGTGGACGGTGTACTCAAGCTCGACGCCGACCGTTTCCGGTGGACCGGTTTTGAAGCAGATCGATGCAATGTAGCCCTCGGCCTGCTCGATTCCAGAGATCACCGCATCGGGGTCGACGGCCGTGCGGTCGATGCGCAAGGTCGCCATGCGAGCCGACGCTACCCGAGGATCTGGCGGTCGGCGAATGTTCACAGTGAACAAACGATTACCGATCCATTACGAACACCCGTTCGAACTGGGCGAACGGTTCCTGGTCACGAGCTGTGGAAATACCCGGCCGGGTGACGGTCCACACCTGCGATCTCAGCGCAGCAGCCGGTACAGGCTGAGGATCTCCCGCATGACGGGCTTGAATACCCTGAAACGGGACATTCCGGCCAGGCGGTCGATGAGTGGCACGGCCCGCTCGACCAGCAGGCGGGTTTTCGCCTGACCGGGTGAGGTGTCGTGCACCCAGTACAGCGTCACGCCCATCTGCGCGAGCCACAGCAGCTCCGGCAGCTCGGCCCGCAGCTCGGGGTCGATCTTCGTGGTGGCGCCGTCCACCACGGAGCGGAACATCCGCACCGAGCGCTCCCGGGCCGGTGCCGAGTCGGCGCTGAACGGGCTCAGCGGCGAGCCCGGCTCGGCGGCCGTCTTGAAGAACGACCCGGCGAAGCCGTGGTAGGGCGCCATCACGTCGACCCCGGTGAGCATCGCGGCGCGCAGCCGGTCCACGAACGTCCCCGGGGACGCGAGCGCCTGCTGGCAGGCGTCGGCGTGGGCGTCCTGCACGGTCGTGTAGAACGCCTGGACCAGGTGACCCTTGGACGGGAAGTAGTAGTAGGCGTTGCCGACGGACACCCCGGCGGCCGCGGCGATCGCCCGCATCGTGGTCTTGTCGTAGCCCTGCTCGCCGAACAGCCGGACCGCGGTGTCCACGATCAGCCGCCGGGTCTGCTCGCCTTTCGCAGTCGACTCGCCGGCCGTGGTCTCAGACGTCGCAGGTTCCACCACAGTCCGAACCATATCCCTGCTCAGATCCCGGCCCAGATCCCGGCTCAGCCGTGACCGGCCCGGCGGACAACCCGGCGCGGCGCACGGCCGCCGCCGCCGCGACCATCCGCCGCGCCGTCGGGCGCAGCTCCGGGCGGGACAGGCGCGCCGCCAGCCCCCGATAGCCGTCCAGCGCCCACAGGCAGATGATCCAGGCGCCGTCACCGGTGTAGACGCCGCCGTCGTCGGCGACCACGGTGATGTCCGCGAGGGTCTCGGCCGGATCGAGCGCCGGATACCGGCGGCGCGCCTCGTCCGAACCCGCCGGCACGAACTCCAGCGGGACGAGCTGGGCCCGCGACGCGAGCCACGTCCGTGCCGTGCGGCACAGCCCGCAGCCCGCGTCGTAGAGCACGGTGAGCCGGGTGATCACTGCGGCGGCTGGGGTTCGCCGTCGGGCTGGGCGGGGGCGGGCGGCGCCGGCTTCGGGTACCCGTGCGGTGCGGGCCGCGGCGGCATCGGCGGCATCGGATACGGCGGGTAGCCGGCGGGGATCATCCGCGCGGGCGGCACCGGCGGCGGCAGCTGGTCGAGCAGCCGCCGCCGGCGGAACCGGCTCAGCACGAACAGGTTGAAGAAGTGCACCCCGCCGAGGACGAGCAGCACCAGGCCGAGCTTCCAGGCGAGGGCCTCCATCGCCGAGCTGCCGTCCGGCAGCGCCTGGCCGATCTTCAGTGCCACCGCGACATAGCCGAGGTTGAGCAGGTAGAAGCCGACGACGAGGAGATGGTTGACGGACTTGGCGAGGCGTTCGTCGGCGAACGCGTCGTCGAGGAACACCTGCCCGTTCTTGAGCAGCGTCCGCGCCACCCAGACGGTGAGGACGATGCTCACCGCCAGGTAGATCAGATACGTGCCGAGCTTGAGGTCCATGACCGGCGCCCTTCTTGAACGTGTTCAACTACGACCCACGGTAGACCCGTTCTTGAACATGTTCAATTGTGCTCCGGGTCTCAGGTGTACCGGACCCAGCCGCCGCCGACCGTCCCCACCGTCACCGGACCGTCCTTGTGTCGCGGGTCGTAGATGAGCACCGACCCGTCGGCGAGCCGCCCGATCCAGGACTGGACGGGCGCCGGCACCGCGAGCGGTTCGACGCCCCCGGCGGACCAGACCAGCAGCCCGTCGCGCGTGAGGACCAGCAACCGGCCGCCACCGACCGGGACGATCCCGTGCGGCAGTCCCAGGGGCGGTGGCGCGGCCTGGGCGATCACCTTGCCGGCCGACAGCAGCGCCAGGTGGCCGTCCAGGAATCCCGTGTACCAGATGTCGCCGCGGTCCGCCGACGGCAACAGGTACGTCCAGCCCGGCTCCTCCCGCACGTCCTGCCAGCTCGTGCCGTCGGCGGAGTACACGAGCAGGGCCCGGCCGCTGACCTGCTCCCGCTCCAGCAGCGCCCACAGGGACCGGGTCGGGGTCCGGACCACATCCCGGATGCGGGTGCCCGCCCGGACCGGCGCGACCCCGACGTCCCCGACCCCGTCCACCATCAGCCGGCCGCCGGCCGTGGTGAACCGGTCCGTCGCCGCCGGGGCCAGCTCCGGGGCCGGGTTCCTGGCCGCGTACCCCGCGACGTCCTCGCGGGTCCAGGTGGCGCCCGCGTCGGCGGTGGTCCAGTAGATCTTCGAGAAGCTGTACAGCGTGATCCGCTCGAAGTCGGACGCGACCAGGCCCCACTCCGGGGTCGTGCCATCGGGGTCGCGCATGTCCGGCAGCGGCCGCGCCTGCCAGGTCCGGCCCCCGTCGGCGGTGCGGCCCAGCCGCGGGTCGCAGCTGCCGGCGGCGGTGCAGTTGCGGTAGAACACCCAGCCGTGCTGCTGGTCGGCGAAGCGGACGTGGTGCGGGCCGCTCGCGCCGGCGAGCACCACCGGCCGCTCGACGAACGAGAACCCGGCCGGCGTGGGCGAAGGCGTGGGCGCCGGGGTCGGGACCGGCGTCGCGTCGTGCCGCCCGGCGGTGCGCAGCGCAGCGCCGCCGGAGACGGTGAGGACCGCCACCACCGCCCCGACCAGCCACACCCGCAGTCGCCGGCGCCGCGGTCGCCGTGGCAACGCGTGCAGCGGCAGCGGCCGGAACGTGCCGGCCGCGCTCTCGGCGAACCGGGCGAACTCCTCCTCGACCCGCGATTCACGCATGCCACACCTCCCGGTCCAGTTCGGCGGCGAGCGCCGCCCGGCCACGGCTCAGCCACGAGCGCACGGTGCCCTCGGCGACGCCCTCCTGCTCGGCGATCTCGACCGCGGTCAACTGCCCGAGGTGACGCAGGACCAGCGCGCGCCGCTGCGCCGGCGGCAGCTTCGCCAGGGCGTCGAGCAGCACGACGCGGTCCGGGGTCGGGCCCTGCACCGGGTCCGGGATCCGCTGGCGCTGCAGGAACCGCGTCGCGCTGCGCAACCGGCGCAGCCGGCTGGTGGCGAGGTTCCACGCCACGTGCCGCACCCACGCGGCCGGGTCGGCGTACCGCGACACCGCCGGCCACCGTTCCAGGGCGCGGCAGAACGCCTCCTGCGTCAGGTCCTGCGCCTCGGCGTGGTCGCCGAGGTAGGCGTAGAGCTGCACCGCGACCCTGGCGAACCGGGTCCGGTACAGCTCCGCGAAATCGTCCGGTGGGGCTGGCATGCCGGTATCACGCGCGGCCCCGCCGGAGTGTTGCACGCCGTTACAGGCCGGCGATGAGCAGCGCCGAGACCAGCAGCGACGCCTGGTGCAGGGCCTGGTCGGCGACGTACATGCCGCAGACCGGGCTGGTCGTGTCGGCGAACTGCGGGGATCCGGTCGCCCGCAGCACCGCCCGCACCGGCCAGCGGCGGTCCAGCAGCCCGTGCGTCACCGCGGAGAACGCCACCCCGGCGGTGACCCCGGCCACGGACAGCGGCAGCCGCAGCACCGCGCAGGTCAGCAGCAGCGCCACGGTGATCGTCAGGTGGTAGGTCAGGAGGTGCCCGGCGAGGGCACGCCAGCCGGCCCGGCCGGGGGTGGCCTTGTGGGTGGCCTGCCGGTCCGTCTGCGCCACGTGATCACCGAGGGAGTGCCCGACGAGCAGGACCGCCAGGGTCACCACGAAAACGACAGACCGGGTCAGCGTGTCATAGGACATGATAGAAGCGCTCCTCACGGGGAGCAGCGGGACGGTTCGGTCTTGGAGGATGGGACCGTCCCGCCGCATCGACATTGATGGAGCCGCCATCATGCGCACGGTTCGGCGCCGAGTTCTACGTCGAACGTTGCAGAACACATGTGTCGTGAGTCGCGTGCCCCACGTGATGCGCGCGGGGGCCCGGGTGGGTATGAACGGTGCATGGTAGACGCGCACGTCGGCAGCACCCTGGAGTTCCAGGTGCAGGAGACCGCTGAGGTACAGCTGATGATCGCCGTCTGCCCACGCCCCGGCGTGACGGTCGACGAGACGTTCGACGTCCGGCTCGACGGCGTCCCCATCGAGGTCAGGCCGGTCGCGGGCGGGCACTACCTGATCGCCGGGCCGGGCCTGCTGCGGGTCGACTACACCGCCGCGGTCACCGTGCGCCGCGGCGCGCCGGAGCGGCTGGACCTGGGCCAGCGCATCGCCGCGACCCGGCCCAGCCGCTACTGCCCGTCCGACCGGCTGGCCGGGTTCGCCGCGCGGGAGTTCCAGCGGTTCGCGCCGTCGCACGCCGACACCGTCGCCGGGATCGTCGACTACGTGCACCGGCACACCCGCTACGAGGCCGGCACGTCGACCGGCACGACGGACGCGACGGAGACGCTGCTGTCCGGCGCCGGGGTCTGCCGCGACTTCGCCCACCTGGTGGCGACCCTCGCCAGGTCCGTCAACATCCCGGCGCGCGCCGCCGCGGTCTACGCGCCGGGCCTGTCACCGATGGACTTCCACGCCGTCGTCGAGGTCGCCGTCGACGGCGAATGGCGGGTCGTCGACGCGACCGGTCTCGCGCCGCGGCAGAGCCTGATCCGCATCGCGACCGGCGCCGACGCCGCGGAGACCGCGTTCGCCAGCGTCCTGACCGGCGCGGCGGACCTCACGTTCCTGGAGGTGCGCGCCGTGACCGCCGGCGACCTTCCGACCGACGACGGTCACGGTGTCGTGCACCTGCCTTAGAATCCCAGCTTGCCGGCGCCCGCCTTGGCGGTGACCAGGGCCGGGACCGCGGTGGCCGGGTCGGGTGCGGCGGCGCGCAGGGTGGGGACCCAGGTCGTGGCCGGCAGGTCCGGCTCGTGGGTGGCGTTGTACTCCGCGACCAGGTTCACCGATGACACCGGGCCGGTGCCGATCCGGGTGGCCGTGCCGAGCTCGGTGATGGCGCCCGGCGCGGTGCCGCGCCAGTCGTACACGACGGCATCGAGCGGAAGGTCGGCGCTGCGCAACAGGAAGTTGTTCTCGGCGTGGACCGAGGCGTAGACGCCGACGCCCCACGAGTAGCTGTAGCTGTCCTCGTCGGTCGCGTAGAAGTAGTTGGAGTACACGTCGACCTGGCCGAAGCGGACCCGCGGCACGCGCTGGCCGACGTTGGCGAACCGGTTGTGGTGGATGGTGACCCGCAGCTTGCCGACGTCGGCGCCGACGGTGTTGGACGAGCCGATGAGCATCGTCTTGTCGTGGTCGAAGAAATTGTTCCACGAGATCGTGACGAGGTCCGCGGCGCGGATGACGTCCAGGGCGCCGTCGTGCACCTGGTAGGGGCGGCCGAAGTACTGCGGCTGGGTGTCGTCGGTGTTGTTGCCGTCGCTGAAGTTGTTGTGGTCGGCCCAGACGTGGGTGGCGCCGGTGACGGTCACGGTGTCGTAGAGGGAGTTCCAGTTGCCCAGCGCGCCGTCGGTCGGGTCCCAGGCGGGGAAGCAGTCGTGGGCGTCCTCGAGGCGCAGGTTGCGCAGGATGACGTTGTCGACCTTGTCGATGAGCAGGTTGGCGCCGGTGATCTTCGAGCCGCCGAGGCCGACGATCGTGGTGTTGCCGCCGACCTTGATGTTGACCCGCAGGCCCTGGTTCTTCGCCGACCGCACCCGGGCGTCCTCGAGGGGACCGGTGGGCTTCGTGGCGCGGCCCCAGACGGCGGGGTCGTAGGCGGCGAGGAACGCGTCCAGGCTGTACGCGGGGTCGGCGTAGTCGGCGCAGCTGTATCCGGCGTTGGCGTCGATCCCGCCGGACACGAAGACGATCTTCGGGGTGTCGCCGGCGACCGCGGCGGCCAGTTCGTCGCGGGTGCGGACGGTGAAGACGTGCCCGGCGTCGGCGGCGGACCCGCCGGTGGTGCCGGTGGTGTCCGACGCCCAGCCGTCACCGGCGGGCAGCGTCTGGCGGGCCAATGCAAGGGCGGCCGGGGGCGTGCCGGCCGCGGAGGCGCTGACGGCCGCGCCGGCGAGCAGGGCCGCGCCGGCGAGAGCGGCGGCCACGACGGTGGTCTTGCGCATGCAGACTCCAAAAGAGGCGAGGAAAGCGCATTCCTAGCGCCAAAGTCCCACTCGGGACCGAACGGAGTCAATGCTCTGCGTTTGCAGGAAAGTTGCAGGCTGTTCCTAGCTCCGGAGCTTCGCCGGCGGTTCCGTGGGGGGCTGCGCCTCCCCACACCCCCCATGGTCGCTGCGCTCCCACTCAAGCTGTTCCTGGCTCCGTCGGCTTCGCCGGCGGTTCCGTGGGGGGCTGCGCCTCCCCACACCCCCCATGGTCGCTGCGCTCCCACTCAAACCTTAGGGTGCGATGATCCAGTCCGGGTGCTCCTCGGCGAACGCGTCCAGACGATCGGAGCGCGCGAACGAGAACAGGTCGAGGTCGTCGGGTCGAGCTGCTCGAAGGCCGTGCCGTTGCGGACCGCCGCGTTGAACTTCCCGCCGTTGGTCCGCAGCATCGTCACCGCGTCCGGCCGCAACCCGCGCAGCAGCAGCACCCAGTCGGTCACGGACCGCCCGTTGCCGTCGAACGTGAGCGACTCGCCGACCGCGGTCAGCGTCCGGTTCAGCGCCAGGGGGTTGCCGAGCACGCCGGCCGAGGTGATCCGCGCGGCGAGCGCGGTGATCAGCTGCTGCTGGTGGCGCTGCCGGCCGTAGTCGCCGTCGGGCAGCAGCTCCCGCTGCCGCACGTAGTCCAGGGCCTCCCAGCCGGCGAAGTGCCGGCAGCCGACCGGGTACACCTGCGGCCGGACCCCGGCGATGCGCTCCGGCCGGAACGTCGGCGGGATGAGCCGGAACGGCGGGGTCTGCCGGCCCTTCGCGTCCCACCCGATGTGCACGGACACGGTCTCCACGTCCACGCACAGGTCGACCCCGCCGACCGCGTCGACGATGCGCCGCAGCCCGGTGAAGTCGATGATCGCGCCGGCGTCGAACGCGAGGCCGGTGAGCCGCCGCACGGTCGTGGCGAGCAGCGCGAACCCGCCGGCCCGCCCGCCCTGTTTCGAGCCGGCCGAGAACGCGGCGTTGAGCTTGTCGGTGCCGTACCCCGGGATCTCCACCTTCGTGTCCCGCGGCAGCGACACCAGCCAGGCCCGGTCCCCGCCGGCGGACACGTGCACCACGATGATCGAGTCGGCCCGCGCGCCGGCCTCGTCCTCGCCGGGCCGGGCGTCGATCCCGACGAGCAGGATGTTGCGCCCCGGCTGGGCGTCGGCGGCACCGGCGTCGGCGGCCGGCTGGGAGACGATCGGGCCACCCGGCAGCCGCGGCGCCGTCTCGATGGTGATCTCCCGCGGCGGGCTGTCCCGGGCCGCCTCGCCGAGCAGGTCCATCTGGTCGATGGTGCCCGTGTAGTGCCGCCATGCCACGGTCCCGCCGCCGGCGAGCACGGCCAGGGCGGTGACGGTGACCACCAGCCAGCGCCACACCGCGCCACCTCCACGCCGAGCGAACCGGTCCCCACGGTCCTGATCGGCGGCGGAAGGGTGCAGCTTAGGAGTCGCGGTAGCCGTACCGACGCCGCAGCGGGAACGTCACAGCGGCGGTCAGTTGCCGGTGGCGGGGTGCCATGCCCGTGGTCCACTCGTCGTCCAGGCGCAACGGCACCGCCCCGGAACGGAACCGGACCGGGTTGCCCGACACCTGATGCGTCCGGCGCACGAACAGTTCACCCCGCTCGCCGACCCGCACGGCGGTGGCCGGCACGCCGCTGAGCCGGGTCACCGCGCGCAGGGTCGCGTCCGGCTCGGCGATCAGGTCCTCGTAGCGGAACCGCAGGTACGGCAGCCCCGCCCGGTGCGCGATCCGCTCCGTCGCGAGGTTCCATGCCGACCAGTACAGCGCCGTGCAACCGGGATGCATGCGGGGCATCAGCTCGCCGTTCGGGGCGTCCGGGTCCTCCTTGTGCCGCTGCCACGAGTACGCGACGGCCCGCGGATCCCGCACGATGTGCGCCACCTTCACGTCCAGCCCCGGCGCCTGCAGAAGTGCGGTCAGGTAGGACGGGAACTTCGAGGAGTCGACGACGACGTCGGCGCCGCTGACCTTCGCCACCGCCCGGTACAGCTGCGACAGCGCCTCGTGATACCAGCGCAGCTCGGCCCTGCTGGTGTGGCCGGCCGGGCGCAGCAGCAGCCCCGGCAGGTGCCGGGTGCGGAACCGGCGGGACGCCTCGTCGAGCTCGCGCAGCTCGTCGTCGTCCGGGATGCGCCCGTACGCCTCGTGCAGCACCTCGACCCAGAACTCGCACGAGCGCAGCGGCGTGCCGCAGCTGCACCGCCGGTTCTGCAGCAGCCCGCGCTCCCACAGGAACTTGATCTCACCGACGCCGACGAGGCCCGGCACCTGGTCGAGCATCCCCTCGGCGAGGGTGCTGCCGCTGCGCCCCCACCCGGCGAGGTACAGCACGCGGGTGGTCGGTGGCGAGTCGGTGTGCACCTTGGCTCAACGTTTCGCCCGCTCCGCGGGTTACGACCAGATTAGCCCGATTGAACCGAAGTGTTCGGCCCGCGGATCCTGGGAACCCTCGCCCGTGCCGTGCCGGGGCGTGACAGCAGGCGGGTAGCCTGGTCCGACGCGCGCTTCGAACCGTGATCCCGGGGTAGTGATCGCCGGTCGAGGCGAGATTTTGACTGGAGAGGTTCAGATGTCCGACCTTGCTCAGATCGGCGTTACCGGTCTCGCGGTGATGGGACGTAACCTGGCCCGCAACCTGGCCCGCAACGGTTACGCCGTCGCCGTGCACAACCGCTCCTACGAGCGCACCCGACGCCTCGTGGACGAGTTCGGGCACGAGGGCACCTTCGTGCCGAGCGAGTCGATGGCCGACTTCGTCGCGTCCCTGGCCCGTCCCCGCGCCGTCATCATCATGGTGAAGGCCGGCGGCCCCACCGACGCCGTCATCGACGAACTGGTCCCCCTGCTGGAGCCCGGCGACATGATCGTCGACGCCGGCAACGCCCACTTCGCCGACACCCGCCGCCGCGAGCAGGCCCTGCGGGCGCAGAACCTGCACTTCGTCGGCACCGGCGTCTCCGGCGGCGAGGAGGGCGCCCTGCTCGGCCCGTCGATCATGCCCGGCGGCTCGCCCGAGTCGTACCAGACCCTCGGCCCGATGTTCGAGAAGATCGCCGCCGTCGTCGACGGCACGCCCTGCTGCGTGCACATCGGCCCCGACGGCGCCGGCCACTTCGTGAAGATGGTCCACAACGGCATCGAGTACGCCGACATGCAGCTCATCGCCGAGGCGTACGACCTGCTCCGGGCCGGCATCGGCGCCACCCCGGCGGAGATCGCCGACATCTTCCGCACCTGGAACACCGGCGACCTCGAGTCCTTCCTCATCGAGATCACCGCCGACGTCCTCGGCCACGTCGACGCCGACACCGGCAAGGCGTTCGTGGACATCGTCCTGGACCAGGCCGAGCAGAAGGGCACCGGCCGCTGGACCGTGCAGAGCGCCCTCGACCTGGGCGTGCCCATCACCGGCATCGCCGAGGCGACCTTCGCCCGCTCCCTGTCCGGCCACGCCGACCAGCGTGCGGCCGCCCGGGTCGCCTTCCCGTCCACCTCGGGCGGGCTGTCCGTGGCCGACCGCGACCAGTTCATCGAGGACGTGCGGCTCGCGCTCTACGCCTCGAAGATCGTCGCGTACGCCCAGGGCTTCGACCACATCGAGGCCGGCAGCCTGGAGTACGGCTGGGACATCGACCGTGGCGCCGTCTCCACCATCTGGCGCGGCGGCTGCATCATCCGGGCCCGGTTCCTCAACCGCATCCGTGAGGCGTACGACGAGAACCCGGGGCTGAAGAGCCTCATGGTCGCGCCGTACTTCGCCGACGCCGTCAACTCCGGCGTCCCGTCCTGGCGCCGCGTGGTCGTGGCGGCCGCGGAGGCGGGCATCCCGACGCCGGCGTTCTCGTCGTCGCTTGCGTACTTCGACGGTCTGCGCGCCGAGCGCCTGCCGGCGGCGCTGATCCAGGGGCTGCGGGACAACTTCGGTGCGCACACGTACCGCCGGACGGACCGCGACGGCACGTTCCACACGCAGTGGGCCGGCGACAAGAAGGAATACTCGGCCTGACGTCGTGTCCCTCGGGGGTGGGTTTGGCCTGCCCCCGGGGGGCGTGGTTGCGGTTCGCGTTTCTGGTCGACATGACCTTCAAGTCCCCGCAACTTCTGGGCGAATATTTGAAGGTCTGGACGACAAAGGACCGCGAACCTCAGCGGGAAGCCGCCACAGGTTCCCGGCGGACCGCTGGAACCCCGATACCGACCAGCAGCGAGCCGGCCAACGCCGCACAAGCCGTCACCCCGAACGCCGCCCCGAACGACCCGCCACCCCCGAGCACCAGCGTCAGCACGGCAACCGTGACCGCCCCCGCCAGGTACTGCGACGTCGTCAGCACCGCCCCCGCCGAGGACTGCTGCGCCGCCGGCACGTCCCGGCCGCCGAGCAGGAACATCGCCGTGTAGATCATCCCGTGCGCGAAGCCGCTCAGCAGGAGCCCCGGCAGCAGGCCGGCGGCATAGGGCCCGCCGCCGAACACCGCGAGCCAGCCGAGTCCGAGCGCCGCCAGGGCGAAGCCGCCCGAGAGGACCGCGGGGGTGCCGAAGCGGCGCACCGCCCGGCCGGTGACCGCGCTGCCCACGGTGACGAGCGCGGCGAGTGGCAGGAAGGCCAGCCCGGCCCGCAGCGGGGCGTAGCCGCGCGACGTCTGCAGCAGCAGGGTCACCACGTAGAACTCGGAGCCGACGCTGGCCATGTACAGCGCCGTCGCCGCAACGCCCACCCGCAGGCTCCGGATGCGCCGCAGCGACGGCTCCACCAGCGGTGCGCGACCGGCGCGTTCGTGCGCGACGAACCCGGCGGTCAGCAGGGCGGAGGCGGCGAGGGTGGCGAGGGTGGCCGGGGCGGTCCAGCCGGCCGTGCCGGCGAGGGTGAGGCCGAGGACCGCGCCGAGGGCGGCGCCGGTGCCGAGCAGCGCGCCGGGCAGCGGGACGCGGGTGCCGCCCGCGGCCGCGGACCGCAGCCAGACGAGGCCGCCGGCCAGGCACAGCAGCGTCACGGGCACGTTGACGAAGAACGTCCAGCGCCACGACACGCGGGTCAGCACGCCGCCGAGGACGACGCCGGCGGCCAGGCCGGACGCGCCGACCGCACCCCACACCGACAGGGCCCGGGACCGGGCCGGGAACATCGTGCCGAGCAGCCCCAGGATCGCCGGTTGCAGCAGCGCGGCGGCGAGGCCCTGGGCGAACCGGGCGCCGAGCAGCACCCCGCCGGACGACGCGAGCCCCCCGCCGATGCTGGCCACGCCGAAGATGACCATCGCGGCGACGAACAGCCGGCCGGCGCCGACCCGGTCGGCGAGCCGGCCGCCGACGAGCAGGAAACCGGCGAAGGGCACCGCGTAGGCGCTCACCACCCACTGCGCGGCCGCCAGGTCCAGGCCCAGGTCGGCGGCCATGCCGGGCAGCGCAACATAGACGATCGAGTAGTCCAGGGCCAGGAGGAACTGGGCGAGGGACAGCAGGAGCAACGGCATGCCTAGGATCATCGAAGGTTCACACTGATGTGAACGTCAAGTGCACTACCAAAGTGCAGGAGTGAGCATGCGCATAGGCGAGCTGTCCCGCCGGACCGGTATCCCCACCCGCCTGCTGCGGTACTACGAGGAGCAGGGGCTGCTCACGCCCGTGCGGCTGGCCAACGGATACCGCGACTACGCCGACCGGCTCGTCGACCGGGTCGAGCAGATCCGCGGGCTGCTCGACGCGGGGCTGCCGACTCGGGTGATCCGGGAGGTGCTGCCCTGCACCGACAACCCGTGCACCATCACGGTCACCGACGCCAGTGACGAGCTCGTCGGGCTGCTGGAGGCGGAGCGCGACAAGATGGACGCGCGGATCGAGTGCCTGGCCCGCAACCGCGACGCCATCGCCGCGTACCTGCGCCAGGTGGAGGCGGCCAGAAAACGGTGACAACCATTTCCCGGGCCGGTGTTGTTGACCGGCCAGGGGAGGGTGACCGATGGAGGACTTCGAGGCGTACGTCAGCGCGGCGTGGCCACGGCTGCTTCGCTCGGCGTGGCTGCTGACGCACGACTGGCACCGGGCGGAGGACCTGGTCCAGACGGTGCTGGCCCGTGCGTACGGCCGCTGGCCGCGGATCAGGGACGGCGCACCGGACGCGTATCTGCGGGCGATGCTCGCCAGCACGTACCTGAGCTGGTGGCGGCGACGGTGGCGGGGGGAACTGCCGACGGAGCAGCTGCCGGAACGGCCGGCGGGCGGGGGCGAGCTCGAGGGGGTCGAGCTGCGCCACCTGCTCGCCGGTGCCCTCGCCCGGCTGCCGCGGCAGCAGCGGGCGGTGCTGATGCTGCGGTATCACGGCGACTTCACCGAGGCCGACACCGCGCGGGCCCTGGGCCTGCGGATCGGCACCGTCAAGTCGCACACGTCGCGCGCCCTGACGGCGTTGCGCCACGACCCGCAACTGCGGGCCTTACTGAGCGAGGGAGTGGGTCGATGAGCGACGAGGAACAGGTCATCGACCTGCTCGAACGGGCGGTGGCCGAGGTGCCGCCGGCGCTGCTGCCGGCGCCGCACGCGCAGATCCGCCGCCGGGTTCGGCGCCGTCGCGCGGCCGGGTGGGGCGCCGCCGTGGCCGCCGCCCTGCTGATCGTCGCCGGGTTCGCGGTCGCGCGGCCGGAACCGGGGGTCGAGCTCCAGGAGCCGGCCGCGTCCCCGGCCCCGTCGATGCAGGTGGCGCCGGGCGTGCCATGGATCGGCGCGCGGATCGACCGGACCGGCACCAGGATCACGGTCTTCGCGGCGCCGCTGCTCGGCAAGTGCATCGACCGGGACCCCGCCCGCGACGAACTGGTGCTGGACGACGACCGCGCCTGGATTCTCCTCGACGGCGTGTACACCGGCTGCGGCGACGACACGCAGGTGGCCGCCCGGACGTTCGAGCTGCCCCAGGCGATCGGCGACCGGTTCCTGGTGGACCGGCGGAGCCCGTCCGGCCAGCCGTTCGTCTTCTCCGACAAGGATCTGCCGGACCTGGCGGCGGGCGGCTGGAGCGAGGTGCAGTCGGTCTGGCTCGGCTCCGGCGCCGCCGTCCTCGAGCTCGTCTTCACCCGGGCCGGCGGCCCGGACCTGGTCATCTCGCCGATCCGCTGGCAGCCGGAGCCCGACGGCCGGATCGCGCCGCCCGATCACACCCTGCAGGTGGGCAACCGCCGGATCGACGTGTACGACCGGGCCGGCAGCCTGGCCGCCGGCTGGTGGTCGCCCAACCAGGACGTGCGCTTCACGCTGGAGGTGTCCGGCGGACCGATCGGAAAATCCGAGTTCGACGCGATGCTGCGTGGTATGACCTGGGCGTGACCACACCCCTTACCGAACCAGTCATCGAGGTGGCGACCCCCGCGCATCGTGCCGCGGCGGTCGCCACCGTCGTTGCGGCGTTCGCCGCCGACCCGGCGTTCCGGTTCTTCTGCCCCGACGACGAGACGTACCCGAGCGACGCGGCGGCGATCGCCGGCGGCCTGTTCGACTCGCGGGTCGGGCACGGCACCGTCTGGGTCGCCGACGGCGGGGCGGCCGTCGCCATGTGGGACGGGCCGGACGCGCCGCCGTCGAGTCACCAGCCGATCGGGCGGTTCGCGGTGTACGAGCATGCCGTCGCCGCCGTGATGCCGACGTATCCGCGCTGGTACCTCGGCGTCCTCGCCTGCCACCCGCAGCGCCGTGGACAGCGGCTCGGCCGTGCCGTGATGGCGCCGGGCCTGCGCCGGGCCGCCGGTGCCGGGCTGCCGGCGCTGCTGGAGACCTCCAATCCCGGCAACGTCGAGGTGTACCGCAGCGTCGGCTTCGACATCCTCGAACACCTGACCGTCGATGCCGACCTGCCGGTCTGGATCATGCGCCGGCCGTAACACGGCGGCCCCGGCGCGCTGACCTGGGGAGAGCGCTCCCGCAGGCATCACATCAGGCTTTGTCACTGTGCGACGCAGCGTCAATCGCCCGTGAGCTGCTGGTAGTCGATGTTTGGAGAGCGCTCTCCCATTCGGGCCGAAGCATTGACACGATTCGAGCAAGGGTTCACAGTGACCGGATGAGAGAGCGCTCTCTCATCCCTCTGCAACACACTGGTCACCCGAGCGACACGAATGGAGCTCCTTATGAGTTGGTCGGCACCCGCCCCCGGCCATCGACGTCTCTCACGATTTACGACCGGCCGGCGTGCGCTGCGCGCCGGTGCCATCGCCACCGCGGTGGCTGCGATGCTGTGCACCTACATCGTCGTGGTCGTGACCCGCGCCGACGCCGCGGAGACCCTGCTGTCGCAGGGTAGGCCCACCACCGCGTCCTCGATCGAGAACGTCGGCACCCCCGCTGCCAGCGCCACCGACGGCAACGCCGGGACCCGCTGGTCCAGCGCGTACAGCGACCCCCAGTGGATCCAGGTCGACCTCGGCTCCACGCAGACCATCACCCGGGTCGCCCTGAACTGGGAGACCGCGTACGCGACGGCGTACCAGATCCAGACCTCCGCCAACGGCACCACCTGGACCAACATCTACAGCACGACCACCAGCACGGGCGGCAACCAGAGCCTGCCCGTCTCCGGCTCCGGCCGGTACGTGCGGATCAACACGACCGCCCGCGCCACGCAGTACGGCGTGTCGCTCTGGGAGTTCCAGGTCTACGGTGGCGACACCACGCCCGGCACCTGCGGCACCGCCAATGCCGCGCTCGGCAAGACCTACAGCGCCTCCTCGACGGAGAACGCCGGCACGCCCGCCGCGTCCGCGTTCGACGGCAACAACGGCACCCGCTGGTCCAGCGCCGCGAGCGACCCGCAGTGGGTCCAGGTCGACCTCGGCTCCACCCAGGTCGTCTGCGGCGTCACGCTGAACTGGGAAGCGGCGTACGCGACCGCGTACACGATCCAGGTCTCCACCAACGGCACGACCTGGACGACCATCCACACCGCCACCGGCGCGACCGGCGGCGTGCAGACGCTCACGGTCACCGGCACCGGCCGGTACGTGCGGATGAACGGCACCGCCCGGGCCACCCAGTGGGGCTACTCGCTGTGGGAGTTCCAGGTCCGTACCCAGGGTGTGCCGTCGACCACCAGTGACACGCCGAGCAGCCCGAGCAGCTCGCCGAGCCAGCAGCCCGGGAACACGGTCCTGCTGTCGTACAACAAGCCGGCCGTCGCCTCGACGTCGCAGAACGACAGCAACTGCAACCCGTGCACGCCGGACAAGGCGTTCGACAACGACCCCGCGAGCCGCTGGGCGACGAGCCCGACGAACGGCTGGGTCGACCCGGGCTGGATCTACGTCGACCTCGGCGCGACCGCGCAGATCAAGCAGGTCGTGCTGCAGTGGGACCCGGCCTACGCCGTGTCGTACCAGATCCAGACCTCGCCGGACGCGAACAACTGGACGCCGATCTACACCACCACGACCGGTAAGGGCTTCAAGGAGACCCTGACGGTCAACGGCACCGGCCGCTACGTCCGGATGTACGGCACCGCCCGCTCCAACGGCTACGGCTACTCGCTGTGGGAGTTCAAGGTGTACGGCACCGGCGGCAACCCCGTGCAGCCGCCCGCGTTCCCGGCCGACCCGGTGTTCCCGGCGTCGAACCTGGTGTGGGCCGACGAGTTCAACACCGGCACCAACGTCGACACGTCCAAGTGGACGGTCGACCCCGGCACCGGCCAGAACGGTGAGATCCAGTACTACACCAACCTGGAGAACACGTCCGTCTCCGGCGGCTCGCTGGTCATCGAGGCCCGCAAGCAGACCCTCGGCGGCCGCGACTACACCTCCGGCCGGATCAACACCAGCAACAAGTTCTCCACCCAGTACGGCCGCATCGAGGCCCGGATCAAGGTCCCGAAGGGCAACGGCCTCTGGCCCGCCTTCTGGATGATGGGCACCGACTTCCTGCAGGGCCGGCCCTGGCCGTACAACGGCGAGATCGACATCATGGAGATCCTCGGCAAGAACACCAGCGAGATCTACTCGACGCTGCACGCGCCGGCCTACAACGGCGGTGGCGGCTACGGCCAGAAGATCGGCACGGTCGACCTGTCGCTGGACTACCACGTCTACTCGACCGAGTGGGACAGCAAGCACATGACGTTCCGCGTCGACAACCAGGTCATCCTGGTCGCCAACAAGGACACCGTCGAGACGACCCGTGGCCCGTGGGTCTACGACCACCAGTTCTACCTGATCCTCAACCTCGCGGTCGGCGGTGACTTCCCGGGCCCGATCGACGCCACCACGCCGTTCCCGTCCCGGATGTACGTCGACTACGTGCGGGTCTACAAGTGAGCGCCCGGGTCCTGGGGAGGGGCCTGACCAGGAAAGCACTGATCGGGCTGGCGCTCACCGCACTGGTTGGTACGTACGCATTTTTGCAGGGCTCCGCGGACGCCGCCGAGATCCCCATCTCGCAGGGCAAAGCGGTCACCGCCTCGTCGGTTGAGAACGGAGGGTCGGCGGCCGCCAACGCGGTCGACGGCAACGGGGGCACCCGGTGGTCGAGCGCGTTCAGTGACCCGCAGTGGCTGCAGGTCGACCTGGGCGCGCCCGCCACGATCACCCAGGTGGTGTTGAACTGGGAGGCCGCGTACGCCCGCGACTTCACCATCCAGACGTCGGCCAACGGCACCTCGTGGACGACGATCAACACCACCGTCAACGGCACCGGCGGGGTGCAGACGCTGAACGTGTCCGGCTCCGGCCGGTACGTGAAGCTCAACACCACCCGCCGGGCCACCCAGTACGGCGTCTCGCTGTGGGAGTTCCAGGTGTTCGGGACCGGTGGGTCGACACCCACGGGTGGTCCCACCACCATCCCGCCGGGCGCGGTCCGGGTCGCGGAGTTCCTTGCCGACTGCCCGTTCAGCCACCGGCTGCCGGACGACCCGATCGTGTTCCCGGGCCTGCCCGGGGCGTCGCACATGCACAGCTTCTTCGGCAGCACCGTGACCAACGGCAACAGCACGGTCACCGACCTTGCCAACGGCCCGAGCAACTGCAACCCGGCCGTCGACAAGTCCTCGTACTGGGTGCCCACCCTGTATCAGGACGGGGTCGCGAAGGAGCCCGTGATCACCACGTTCTATTACCTCGGTGAAGGGGTCAGCGACGCCGTGCGCGAGCAGACCCAGTCGCTGCCCTTCGGGCTGCGGATCGTCGCCGGCAACGCCAAGGCGACCGCACCCGACGCGACCACCATCTCCCGCTGGTCCTGCCTGCACCACAACGAGTCAGGCGCGGGGAAGGACTTCATCAACTGCCCGGCCGACTCGATGCTGGAGTCCTACCTGGACTTCCCGCAGTGCTGGAACGGGCGTGACCTGGACTCGGCCGACCACAAGAGCCACATGGCCTACCCGGTCAACGGGGCCTGCCCCGCCACCCACCCGGTGCCGGTGCCGAAGCTGCGGCAGGTGCTGCGGTACCCGGTGAACGGTGACCCGTCACGGATCCGGCTCAGCTCGGGTGCCGGGTTCACCATGCACGGCGACTTCTTCAACGCCTGGCCGCAGGCCGAGATGGACCGCCGGGTCGCGTACTGCATCCGCCTGAAGGTCAAGTGCGGCGCGAACGGGCAAGCGTAGTTATTTAGGAACCGGCCGTGGATGGACGTGCCTCAGTTGCCGTCCATCCACGGCTCCCTTTTCTCACCGCGCGGGGGCACGATCTACCGTGAGAACCATGACGGGCAGCGAGACGCGACCACCCACCCTGGAACAGGTCGCCAACTACGCCGGGGTGTCCCGCGCCACGGTCTCCAGGGTGATCAATGGGGTGCAGACCGTCGACCCCGAACTGCGGCGCACCGTCGAGCGGGCGATCGCCGCGACGGGCTACGTGCCCAACCTCGCCGCCCGGTCGCTCGTCACCCGCCGCACCGACTCGATCGCCCTCGTGGTGTCCGAGCCGGAGAACCGCGGCTACGAGACGCCGTTCCTCACCCGCACGTTCACCGATCCCTACCTGGGCCGGGTCACCGCCGGCGCGCAGGAGGTGCTCCGCCCGCTCGGCATCCACCTGGTCATCTTCCTGGCCGACCCGCCGGCCCGCGAGCACGTCATGCGCTACCTGCGGCAGGGCCACGTCGACGGCGCCCTGCTCATCTCCAGCCACGTCGACGACCCGTTGCCCGGCCAGCTCGTCGACCTCGGCGTGCCGTGCGTGCTGTCCTGCCGCCCCGGCCAGCCGGTGCACACCAGCTACGTCGACGTCGACCAGCGCGCCGGCGTCCGCATGGCCGTCGACCGCCTGGCCGGCCTCGGCCGCCGCTGCATCGCCACCATCACCGGCCCCCTCGACATGCCGGCCGCCCAGGACCGCCTCGCCGGCTTCCGCGCCGCCGTCGCCGCCCACGGCCAGACCCACGCCCCCTACGTCGAGGGTGACTTCACCCGCGGCGGCGGCGAACGGGCCGCCCGCGCACTGCTCGCCTCGCATCCCGACGTCGACGGCGTCTTCGTCGCCAACGACCTCATGGCCGACGGTGCCCTGCGCGTCATCCAGGAAGCCGGCCGGCGCGTCCCCGACGACGTCGCCGTCATCGGCTTCGACGACAGCACCGCCGCCCTGGAGTGCCACCCACCGCTGAGCACCGTCCGCCAGCCGGTCGAGGAGATGGCGGGGGAGATGGCGCAGCTGCTGCTGACCCGCATCCGCGAACCCGGCCGCTCCCCGCGGTCCGTCATCTTCAACCCGGAGCTGATCCTGCGCGCCTCCGCCTGACCGGTGTTCAGGACCCCGGGGTGCGGCCCAGGCCTGCCTCGCGGGCCTGGACGATTGCCTGGGTCCGGGTCGGGACCTGCAGCTTCGTGAGGATCGTCGAGACGTTGTTGGCAACCGTCTTGCCGGACAGGTGCAGCGTCCGGCCGATCTCGGCGTTGGACAGGCCCGACGCGAGCCGGTCGAGGATCTCCAGCTCCCGCGCGGTCAGCTGCGGGAAGGGGCGGTCCCTCGCCGGAGGGGTCGCGAACCACTCGCGGAGCCGCCCGGCCAGGGCGGCGCCGAAGACCGGCTGGCCGGACGCGGCGGCGCGGACGGCGGCGATGATGTCGCGGCCCTCGGCGCCCTTGACCAGGTAGCCGAGCGCGCCGGCGCGGACCGCGGCGAAGACCGTGTCGTCGTCCTCGAACATGGTCAGCACGAGCACCGCGGTCGCGGGGCGGCGGGCGAGGATCTCCCGGGTCGCCTCGATGCCGTGCAGGCCGGGCATCTGCAGGTCCATGAGGACGACGTCGGGGGCGAGCTCGACGGTGCGCCGGACGGTCTCCCGGCCGTCGCTGACCTCGCCGACGACCTCGATGTCCTCGACGGTGCCGAACACCGCCCGCAGCCCCTGGCGGACCAGCGGATGGTCGTCGGCGAGCAGGACCCGCGTCACGATGCCACCGCCGAGGCGGATCCGGTCCCCGCCACGTCCACCGGTGCCGGGCCCGGACGTGGGCCCGGCGCGGCACCACTGGCGCTGACCAGGACCGCGCCGCCGGGCTGATCAGCGGCCGGGTCGCCAGGCTGGACTGCGGCCGGGTCGCTGGAAAGCAGGGACAGGGCCGGGGGCGCGTCGTTGGAGAGCGGGAAGCGGGCCGTCACGGTCGCGCCGCCCGCCGGGGCGGGGCCGGCGTGCAGCGTGCCGCCGAGCTCCTCGGCGCGCTCGCGCATCGCGGTCAGGCCGACGCCCGGCTGCCACGGCCGGCCGGCGGTGCCGTCGTCGCCGACCTCCAGGACCAGGTCGCGCTCCCGCACGGCGACCCGGACCCGGCAGTGGGCGGCGTCGCTGTGCCGGACGGTGTTGGTGACAGCTTCCACCGCGATGCGGAACACCGCCACCTCGACGGCCGCGGGCAGTTCCGGCAGGTCACCGGCGGTGACGGTGACCGTGGTGCCGGCGCCGGCCCGGAGCCGGTCCGCCTGGGACCGGAGCGCGCCGACCAGGCCGAGCTCGTCCAGCGCGGGCGGGCGCAGCCCGTGCACGAGGCGCCGCAGCTCGGCCAGGGCCTGGGTGGTCGCCTCGCGCGCCTCGCCGACGTATCGGGCGGCACCGGCCGGGTCGGCGTCGAGCCGCGCGGCGGCGGCGTCGAGGGTGAGCCCGACCGCGGTGAGCACCGGGCCGATGCCGTCGTGCAGGTCGCGGCGCAGCCGGCGGCGTTCCTCCTCGCGGGCGGTGACCAGCCGTTCGCGGGAGCGCAGCAGCTCGGCGGTGAGGCCGGCGGCGTGCACGGCGACGCCGAGCTGGCTGGCGACGTCGTCGAGGAGCGCCGCGTCGCGGTCGTCGAAGCCGTCCTCCCCACGGCGCGGTCCGGCCGCGAGGAAGCCTTCGACGCGCTGCTCGAACCGCAGCGGCCAACGCCGGACCAGCGGGCCGGGGGATCCGGTGCCGGCGAGGACGGCGCCGTCGGCGCGTTCGATCGCGACGTAGGGCAGGCGCAGCGACGTCGCCGCCGACTCCACGAGGGAGGCCAGGACGTCGCGCTGCGGGACGGCGTTCAGCTGGCGGCCGAGCTCCCGCAGCGTGCGGTACGGATCGCTGCGGTCGCCGTAGAACAGCCGCTCCACGAGCCGCTGCACCCGGGCCCGCACCGGCGCGAACAGCAGCGCGACGGCCGCGGCCGCGACCGGGGCGGCCAGCCGGTCGCCGGCGAGCCGCACGAGGAGGGCGGAGACGCCGAGGTACGCGCAGACGAGCAGCACCGTGACCGACGCGTAGACGGCTGACCGCGCCACGATCGTGTCGATCGCCCAGAGCCGGTACCGCAGCACCGGCACGGCGAGCGTGAGCACGAACAGCACCGGGTCGAGGGCGTTGAACTCGCCGAAGTGGTCGGTGACGGCGAGCGGGAAGAGGGCCAGGGCGCCCAGGACGCCGACGGCGCGCCACTTGAGCTGCTGGCGTTCGACGCCGCGGGCCCGCAGGTATCGCACGACGACGCCGAGCCCGGCGACCAGGCCGAGCAGCACGACGCCCGGCGCGAGCACCAGGAGGGCCTCGCCGGCGGCACCCTGCGGTTCGAGGCCGTCCAGCTTCTCCGCCGTGACCGCCACCACGATGCCGCCCGCGACGACGAGGACCGTGCCGGTGATCAGCGCGATCTCCAGGACCCGACCGCGCCACGTCGCCGGGCGGCCGGCCGGGAACCGGACGTTGATCAGACCCTGCACGGCGATCGGCAGGAAACCGAAGCTGGCGGCGGCCAGGCCGCACCGGATGAGGAAGCCGTCGGCGCCGCGGCTCGCCGCCTCATACGCCGGCAGCACCGCCGCGACCTGCACGACGACCAGGACGGCGGCGCCGGCGAGCAGCCAGCCGAACGGCAGGTCCGGCCGCCGGTGGATGAGCACGGCCCCGGCGACGCCGTAGGACACCATCGTGGCGAGGGACTCCAGCCATCCCTGGTCGTCGGGCCCCCGGTGCCCCTCGGCCAACCAGGCGAGCAGGAAGACGACGCCGACGATGACGACGGCCAGGGTCGCCGCGGCGCATCGGGCGGCGGCGGGGCTGGGTTCGCGGGCGGTGTCGATGCGATGAGCATCGCGCCCCGCCGGCCGGTGCGGCAATGGCCGGCGTTCCCGTGGGACCGGGAGTTCCTCCCGGCGGGTCGGGAACGGCAGCCCTGGGCCGGGGTACGGCCGTGCCCGCACGCTCGGTGGACTTCGACAACCATTGAGGAGATGTCATGAGGACCATCCGGTACACGGCCGCGGTCGCCGCCGTCGTCATGTCACTGATGAACCTGCCGTTCGTGTTCGACGACGGCGGGGCCGGTCTGGCCATGCCCGTGCGGATCCTGGTCAGCATGCTCGGGCTGCTCGGGCTCGCCGCCGCGGTCGCGCTGCTCGCCAAGGCCTCGTGGGGCGCGGCCGCGGTCGCCGCGGTGGGCGCCGTGAACCTGGTCGGCGCGGTGGTGAGCGTCGCGGCGGGCATGGAGGGCGGCCTGATCGGGCTCACGGTGAGCCTGGTCATGACCGCCCTGGCGGTGGCGGCGCTGGTGCTGCAGGGCCGCGCCGCACCGCGGGCCGCCTGATCCCCGGTGGCGCCGGGCACCTGAACGACGGCCGCGTGCCAGGGTGCCCGGCACGCGGCCGCGCGGCACCGAGCGAGGTCCGGGGTCGGGCGGCGGGGTCGGGCGGCGGGGTCAGGCAGCCGGGTCAGGCAGCCGGGGTCAGCGGGCGGTCCGGCGGTTCGTGCGGCGGCGGGCCACGGGCTTGGCCTTGCTGCGGCTCTTGGCCTTGCGGCGGGGGACGACGGCCTGCCAGCGCCGCTGGCGCAGGATCTTCTCGTAGCGCTCGACCAGCCGCTCGCGCTGCTTCTTCGTGCAGCCGAGCTGCTCGGGTTCCATGCGGGCGATCCGGTCGGCGATGACGGCGGCGGCGGCGAAGCGGGCCCAGGTCGGCTTCTGCCGGGCCAGGCGGCGGACATGGGCGGCGAGCACGTGCCGGGCCGGTGGGTAGTCGGCGAGGCTCATGCCCTGGCCGGAGCCGTCGGCCATGGCCCGCAGCAGCGCCGCGGCGTGGTCGACGAGCTCGTCGTCGGCGGCCGGGTCGATGATCGCGGCGTGCAGGTGCGCGGCGGTGGCGACGGCGCCGGCGGTCACCGCGTCGAGGTCGTCGCCGGCGCAGGCGTGCCGCAGCAGCCAGTCGCGCACCTCGGGCAGGACCGCGACGGTGCACAGCGCCTCGATGGCGTGCACCCGGCCCCAGCCGCGGGTCCGCGCGGCGAGCCACAGCAGCGCCTCGATGCCGGCGTCGCCGCGGTGGCGCAGCGACTCGACGGCGAGGGCGCCGAACTCGGCGGACAGCAGCCCGATCGTGCGGATGAGCTCGATGTCCTTGTCGGAGGTGGTGGCCTCGGTGCCGAGCAGCGCCAGCCCGACGGCGACCTCGCGCCGGTCGACGCCGTAGCGCACGAGCCACCGGCCGGTGCGCCGGACCCGTTTGCGGCCCGCCCGCAGCGCCGCGGCGGCGACGTGTTCGTTGTCGTGGACGGGGACGTACACCTCGTCGAACGCGCCGACGAGCGCCCTGGGTGCGGCGGCCGGCGAGGCGAAGTGCTTGTCGAGGATCTTCGCGACGTCCGCGCCGACCCGCCGGGCGTCGCTGCCGATGCCGGTGCGGGGGCGCTGATCGTCTGGATACGGCGAACCACCGGCGGGCAGTGGGTCGTCCTTGCCCTGGCGGTGCAGCAGCACCGCGTGGTCGTGGAGCCGTTCACGGATCATGGCCAGTGATGGTGTCACACCGCAGGTCACATGACGAGACGCAGTTTTCTGGCGGCGACGCCGATCGTGACGCGCTGCCCCCACGACAGCTCCAGGCGGTCGGCCTCCAGGCCGTCGGCGAACACGACGAGGCCCTCGCCCTCGCTCGCCAGCTCCAGGGTTGCGGTGCCCTCGAGGCGGCCGCTGGTCAGTGTGACACCGGTCGCGGGCGACGGCCACGCCTCGCGGACGAACCAGGTCAGCGCCGGCTCGCCGGGCGCGGGCCGGTCGGGGGCGTCGGCGCGCTGCCGGGCGATCGAGGAGCACCAGCCGGTCGCGCCGGTCCCGGTGCCGACGACGACCCCGGAGGACGAGTGCCGCTCCCGTGCACCGTCCGATGTGGACAGTGTGTACCGGGCCGACTGGTGCGTGACGTGCCCGACGTAGATCTCGTTGAGGCCGAGCAGCTCCTGACCGTCGTCGAGCGCGGCGGACACCATCGTCCGGTCCTGGACCGGCAGGCCGGGCAGGTCGCGCAGCAGGCGCCGCAGCGCCTTCGGAGCATGACGGACGAGCACGCCCGGGTTCCGCTCGGGCGCCGGGTTGACCCCGATGACCGGCTGCCCGTCGAGATACTTGGCGACGTTGGCGACCAGGCCGTCCTGCCCGACCGCCACGACGACGTCCTCCGGCGCGAACAGGAACCGCGACAGGTCGGCCCGGTCGAGGTGGCCGCGGCGCCAGTCGGCGGGCACGGCCGCGCCGGCCGTGGTGAGCGCGGCCTGCTGGGCCGTGTGCCGGGCCGCGACCTCGTCGAGGTCGCGGCCGCGCTGGCGCAGGAAATACGCGGCGGCGGCGCGGGTGCCGTGCCGGGCGAGCAGCTCGTCGAGCTCGCTGCGCCGCGACACCAGCACCACCCGTGGCGCGAGCGTGCTCATGACGGCCCTGCCCACGTGTTCATGACGTGCTCCCTTCGGACATCTCTGTGATCCGGAAGACCTTGTGCTGCCAGGGGTGCACGAGGTTTACCGGATCACGGACGTGAGTCGTCTCCGTGATCCGGAAGGCCTTGTGCTGCCAGGGGTGCATGAGGTTTACCGGATCACGGAAGGTGGGTCAGCGGCCGAGGCGGTCGACGAGGCCGGTCAGCACGTCCGGGGTGACCGTCAGCTGGCCGATCTCGGGCAGGTTGCCGGCGAGCTCACGCAGCGCCAGGGCCTGCAGGACGCCGGGCGCCAGGTCCCGGTATGCGGCCAGGCGCGCGGTCTCCGCCTCGGCCTCGGCGAGACCGACGGCCCGGACCCCCTCGGCGCGCGCCTCGGTGCGGGCCCGGTCGGCGTCGGCCTCGGCGGCGGCGGTGAGCCGGGCGCGCTCGGCGTCGGCCAGCGCGGTCACCTTCGACCGTTCGGCGGCGGCGGTCGCCGCGACCTGCTCGCGCTCGGCCACGGCCTGGGCCGCGACGAGGGCCGCGGCGGCGTCGACCTCGGCCTTGCGGCGGGCGTTGGCGCCGTGCTGCTCGACCAGCTGCTGCTCGCGGCGGGCCAGCTCGATCTTGCTCTGCAGCTCGTTCTCGGCGATCGCGCGTTCCTGCTCGACGGCGCGGGCGCGGCGGGCATACGTGGCCCGGTCGGCCTCCTGCTGCACCGCCTCGCGGGTCGGGGTCTGCAGGGCCCGCTCCAGGTCCGGCTCGGGGCGGATCGCCACGACGCGGGCGCTGACGACGCTGACGCCGGTGTCGGTGAGGCGCGGGTCGCCGCTGAGCGCCTCCGCCACCGCCTCGCGGACCGGGGCGATGCCGGCGGTCAGCGCGTCGGTCAGGGTCAGCCGCGCGAGGAGATCCAGGGCGGGCTGCTGGGCGAGCTCGGCGAGCAGGGTCGCGACCTGGTCCAGGGGCTGGCCCCGCCAGGCGCCGGCCTGCGGGTCGACGGAGAAGTCGAGGCGGGAGGCGGCCACGTCGGGGGCGCTGATCCGGTAGGTGACCGTCGCCTGCACCGTGACGTCGGCGAAGTCTGCGGTCCGGGCGTGGAACAGCAGCGGCAGCTCCCGGTCGTCGACGGGCACCTCGGACAGCACGGCGGTCAGCGGCCGGTAGTAGAACGACTGGCCGATGCCCTCGTGCCGGACCTTGCCCTTGACGTGGTGGCGGACCCAGGAGGTCGGCGCGCCGCGCAGGTGGCGCAGGAAGAAGCGCGTTGTCACGTCAGCCATGGTGGCCCTCCCAATGAGTTATCGTCGTCCTGACGATATAAGTCGTCGCCGTTTCTCGTCAATGTGGTGATAAATACATGTCGTTCGCCGTGACCGTCGACCTGGTGATGCTGACGATCCGCGAGGGTGCCCTCAGCGCGCTGCTGATCCGCCGGGCGATCCCGCCGTACCAGGGCGGCAGCGCGCTACCAGGGGGATTCGTGCTGCCGGAGGAGGACCTCGACGACGCCGCGGAGCGCGAGCTGGTCGAGGAGACCGGGCTGCGGGGTGCCGGCCACCTGGAGCAGCTCGGCAGCTACGGCGCGCCCGGCCGGGACCCGCGCGGGCGGGTCGTCACGATCGCCTACCTGGCCCTGGTGCCGGACGCGCCGGCACCGCGGGCCGGCAGCGACGCCGCCGCGGCGGACTGGGTGCCGGTCGCCGCGTTGCCACCCCTCGCGTTCGACCACGGGCGCATCCTCGCCGACGGGATCGAGCGGGCCAGGGCGAAACTGGAATACACGCCCCTCGCGGCCGCCTTCTGCCCGCCGGAGTTCACGATCGCCGAGCTGCGCCAGGTGTACGAGTCCGTCTGGGGCACCCGGCTCGACCCGCGCAACTTCCACCGCAAGGTGACGTCCACCGACGGCTTCGTCGTGGCGACCGGCCGCTCCACCGCAGGCGAACGGGGCCGCCCCGCGCAGCTGTTCGTGCGCGGGGCGGCCCCGGTGCTGTATCCGCCGTTGTTGCGGAAGAGCTAGAGGCGCAGGTCGTTGGTCACCGCACGGCCCTGACCGGACAGCAGGGCGTCGAACGTGGTCGTGAGCGCGAACGGGTCCGCGACCACCGGCGACTCCCGCCGGCCGACGAGGTCCGCGAGCTCGCGCCCGGCCCGGTCGATGCGCCGGTGCAGGGTCGCGTCGCCGCCGCCGGCCCAGTCCTCCGTCGCGGCGAACACCGACGTCGGCGCCACCACCGCGTGCAGGTACGTGAACATCGGCCGAAGCGCGTGCTCCAGGGCCAGCGAGTGCCGGGCGGTGCCGCCGGTCGCGCCGAGCAGCACCGGCTTGTCGGTGAGCACGTCGTCGCCGAGCACGTCGAAGAACGACTTGAACAGGCCGCTGTAGGAGGCGTTGAAGATCGGCGACACGGCGATCACCCCGTCGGCCGCCGCGACCGCGTCCAGGACGTCCTTCAGTGCGGGCGCCGGGAAGCCGGTCAGCAGGTGGTCGGTGATGTCGTGCGCGTGGTCGCGCAGCTCCACCACCCGCACCTCGGTGCCGGTGCCGATCTCCCGGGCGGCCGCGGCGGCGAGCCGGTCCGCGAGGAGCCGGGTCGACGACGGCTGGCTCAACCCCGCGGCGATGACGACGAGGCGTTTCATGCGTCCACCTTCTCGGCCTGGGCCGCCTTCAGCGACTCGTGGGTAGGGGCGTCCGGCACGTGCGCGGGGCGGCCGACCGCGAACTCCTTGCGCAGCACCGGCACGACCTCCTCGCCGAGGATGTCGAGCTGCTCCAGGACCGTCTTCAGCGGCAGCCCGGCGTGGTCGAGCAGGAACAGCTGGCGCTGGTAGTCACCGACGTACTCCCGGAACGACAGCGTCCGGTCGATGACCTCCTGCGGGCTGCCCACGGTCAGCGGGGTCTGCGCGGTGAAGTCCTCCATCGACGGGCCGTGCCCGTAGACCGGGGCGTTGTCGAAGTACGGCCGGAACTCCCGCTTGGCGTCCTGCGAGTTCTTACGCATGAACACCTGCCCGCCGAGCCCGACGATCGCCTGGTCGGCGGCGCCGTGCCCGTAGTGCTCGAAGCGCTGGCGGTACAGCCCGATCATGCGCTGGGTGTGCTCCTTGGGCCAGAAGATGTGGTTGGCGAAGAACCCGTCGCCGTAGTAGGCCGCCTGCTCGGCGATCTCGGGGCTGCGGATCGAGCCGTGCCACACGAACGGCGGGACACCGTCGAGCGGGCGCGGGGTCGCCGTGAAGCCCTGCAGCGGGGTGCGGAACTGGCCCTCCCAGTCCACCACGTCCTCGCGCCACAGCCGGCGCAGCAGCGCGTAGTTCTCCACCGCGAGCGCGATGCCGTTGCGGATGTCCTGGCCGAACCACGGATACACGGGCCCGGTGTTGCCGCGGCCCATCATGAGGTCCACCCGGCCGTCGGCCAGGTGCTGCAGCATCGCGTAGTCCTCGGCGATCTTGACCGGGTCGTTCGTCGTGATCAGCGTGGTCGCGGTCGACAGCTGCAGCCGGCTGGTCTTCGCCGCGATCCAGCCCAGCATGGTGGTCGGCGACGACGGCACGAACGGCGGGTTGTGGTGCTCGCCGAGCGCGAACACGTCCAGGCCGACCTCCTCGGCCTTGAGCGCGATCGTCACCATCGCCTTGACCCGCTCCGCGTCGGTCGGCACCCGGCCGGTGGTCGGGTCCTGCGTGACGTCACCGACGGTGAACACTCCGAACTGCATCTCGCACGCTCCAAGCTCTCAGGTCTGACGGGCAGTAGAACATAGCTGCCGAGTCAAACATTCCGCCGGTGAACTATCGCACGGGCGCTCCTCTCCGCGATGTGGCGCAGGTCTCCACTGGTCAGTTGCCGGCGCTCTCGTAGCGGCGCAGGCCTCGCGAGAAGACGAACCAGGCCACGGCCAGGCAGTAGGCGGCGACCACCGGGGTCAGCAGGCCAACCCACGCGTCGCCCGTGTCGAGCACGAACGTGACGGGGAAGAAGCTGACGAACGCGAACGGCAGGGCGAAGCCCAGCGCCGCCTTCAGGGCGAGGGGGTAGATCGACAGCGGGAACCGGGCCAGGTCGCCGACCTGGTGCACGGCGAATGCGAACAGCGGGCTCGGGCTCTGCATCCAGAACGACACCGAGTTGGTGGCGAGGTTGATCGCGACCTTCACGGCGATCGCCGACAGCAGCACGATGACGCCGCCGGCGATCCTGCCGACGGTCCAGTCGATGCCGAGGTTGGCGATCGCGAAGCCGAGCATGAGCCCGCCGGTGACGATGTTGGAGATGCCGTTGACGCCGATCTGCATGCTGCTGACCTGCAGCACGATCGGGTACGGGCGGACCATCATGTAGTCGAGGTCGCCCTGGTTGATCTGCCAGGCCAGGTTCCACATGCCCTCGAAGAACAGCGAGCCGACGCCCTCGGCGATCGCCACCAGCGCGAACATGGCCACGACCGCCCAGAACGACCAGCCGTTGATGTGCGGCACCTTCGCGAAGATCGCCGCCAGGAACACCACGTTGACGACCTGCATGATGGCGGTCCCGACCATCATGATCCAGAAGTCGCTCTCGTACTCCAGCAGGGAGCGCAGGTGCGCGCCGAGCAGCCGCACGTACAGCCGGATGGTGCGCATCTCATCCCCCGTTCACGGTCAGCCGGCGGAGCCCCCGCCGGAACAGCAGGCGGGCGCCGTACCACATCACGAGCACCCAACCGAGCTGCGTGGCGACCAGGAGCACCGCGTGCGTGCCCGACGCCTGCCCGATGAAGATCAGTGCCGGCGTCGAGGTCAACCCCGCGAACGGCGACCACTGCGCCGTGGTCGCCAGCCAGCCCGGGAAGAACGCCAGCGGCACCAGCGCCCCGGACAGCAGCCCGGTCAGCGCCTGCCTGGCCCACAGCACGCCGACGAAGTTCTCCGTCCAGAAGCAGACGAGGGTGCTCAGGTACGACACGGAGAACTTCAACGGCACGAGCAGCACGATGCTGGCGGCGAACAGGCCCAGCATCGGCCCCGGCGGCGTGTCGAGGGCCCCGCCGACCGCGACGGTGATCGCCACGACGACGACCACGGCGACGGCCTCGATCCACACCCCGCCGGCCGTCTCGGCGAACCGGGCCCGCTGGTAGTCCACCGGCTTCACCAGGTCCAGCGAGACGAGCCCGGAGCGGATCCGGTGCGACATCCGGAAGTCCACGAACGTGCCGACGAGCGTGGCCGACGCGAACGCGACGACCAGGTAGGCCCGCATGTGCGGCCAGTCGAACCCGCCGACCTGACCGTCGGCGAGCAGGACCTGCCACACCGCCAGCAGCGCGATCAGCTGGACCGCGGCCCCGCCGAGGGACAGCAGGAAGTTGCCCCGGTACGCCAGTGCGCTGAGCGCCGCGGCCCGGGCGTGCGCGGTGTAGGGCCTCACGGCTGGAGCACCAGTTCGCCGCTGTACACCCGCCGGATGACGTCCTCGATGGACGGCTCGTCGACGTTGAAGTCGACGAGGTTGGCCAGCGGCGCGAGCGCCGACACGACGTGCCCGGCGGTCATCGTGAACCGGTCGAAACGGACCCCGAAGTGCAGCGGCGTCTCCCCGGCCTCGATCACGGCACCCGGCAGCGCGGTCCGCACGTCGTCCAGCGGCACCGCCGTCTCGGTCTGCACGTTGAGGATCCGCTCGCGGGCGAACGCGTCCTTCACCGCCTCCAGGTCGCCGTCGAAGATGATCCGGCCCTCGTCGATGATGACGAGCCGCCGGCAGAAGCCCTCGATGTCGCCGAGGTCGTGGCTGGTCAGCATGACCGTGGTGCCCTCGTCGCGGACGGTGCGGAAGAACTCCCGGACCCGGTCCTTGACCGCGAGGTCGAGCCCGATCGTCGGCTCGTCCAGGTAGACCACCGGCGGGGCGTGCAGCAGCGCTGCGGCGAGGTCGGCCCGCATCCGCTGGCCGAGCGACAGTTTCCGGCCGAGGACCGGCAGCACCTCGCCGAGTTCCAGGACCTCCTCGAACCTGGCCATGCGGTTGCGGTACGTGCCGTGGTCGATGCCGTAGACGTCGCGCAGGACGGCCAGCGACTCCGACACCGGCAGGTCCCACCACAGCTGGGTCCGCTGCCCGAACAGCACCCCGATCCGGTGCGACACCGCGATGCGGTCCTTCTGCGGCGACAGCCCGTCGATGCGGACCTCACCGGAGGTCGGCTCCAGGATGCCGCTGAGCAGTTTCACGGTCGTCGACTTGCCAGCACCGTTGGGCCCCACGTACGCCACGGCCTCACCGGCCTCGATCGACAGATCGACGTGGTCGACGGCGGTCTTGTCCACGAACCGCCGCACGAAGAGATGTTTGACGGCCCCCCGCATCCCCGGATCCTTGTCCGGCCTGCGGAACACCTTGGTCAGTTGTCGAGCCTCCACGAGTGCCATCGCCGCGAGCCTAGTATTTCTTCGCGATCCGTATTAACCCGTTTTCCGTCCGCGGGAGATTCGTGACCGCGAGTCCCAGATGGTGTCGGACATGGTGATCACGACAGGCTCCGGGTCGGCGCGATGTTCTGGTTCAGGTGGAAGACGTTCGCCGGGTCGTAGCGGTCCTTGAGCGCGGTCAGCCGGGCCAGCTTCGCGGGCGGGTACGCGCGGCGCACCCCGGCGGCACCCTCGTCGCCCAGGGAGTTGACGTAGACGCCGGCGGTGAACGGCTCGAGCAGCGCCGCCGCGGCCCGCGCGCGGTCCCGGCGGGCGTCGTCGTCGGCCGGGTCGGTCCATGAGGAGCCGGCGCCGAACTCGAACATCGTGTCGCGGTGCCCGAACGCCGTCGCGTCCTCGGCCACGTCGGCGATCGCGCCGCCGTACCCCTGCAGGCCGGCGCCGCAGTGCTCACCGGCGGCGATGAACGCGTCGACGGCCGCGTCGGGCATCGACTTCAGGTAGTGGGAGCGGCCGTACCGGCGCAGTGCGTGCCGCCCGTCGGTGTCGTCGCGTCGCTGCAGCTGCAGGTACGACATCGGCATCCGCCGCTCATCGCCACCTTTGTTGAAGGTGGGCCGGTAGCCGGTGTCGGGACCGGTCCACACGTAGCCGAGGGTGAGCGTGCCCGGGGCCGCCGACGCGGTGAACGTCGCCTGCCGGGGCGCGGTCAGGTGCTCGTCGCGCCAGCGCCGCATCGCCGCGTGCCGCCGGTCGCCGGTGAACGTGGACTCGACGACCAGCGCCTCGGTGCCGGTGTCGTGCAGCGCGAACTCGAACTCCGTCACGATGCCGAAGTTGCCGCCGCCGCCCCGCAGCCCCCAGAACAGGTCCGGGTGCTCGTCGGCGCTGACCCGGATGACCTCCCCGGCGGCCGTGACGAGCTCGTAGGAGATGACGTTGTCGCAGGCCAGGCCGTATTGGCGGGCCAGCCAGCCCATGCCGCCGCCCAGCGTGAGGCCGCCGACGCCGGTGTGCGACACGTTGCCCGCGGTGGTCGCGAGGCCGTGCCGCTGGGCGGCGTCGTCGAGGGCGCCGAGCAGCGCGCCGCCCTGGACGTATGCCCGCCGCCGCGCCGGGTCGACGCTCGCCAGCCCCATCGGGGTCAGATCGATCATCAGCCCGCCGTCGGTGACGCCGAACCCGGCCGCGCTGTGCCCGCCGCACCGCACCGACACCTCCAGGTCCCGCTCGCGGGCGTCGCGGACGGCGCCGACCACGTCCTGGACCGTCCGGCACCGCACGATCATCGCCGGGCGGCGGTCGAACATCGCGTTCCACACCTGCCGGGCCTCGTCGTAGCCGCGGTCGCCGGGGCGGAGCACCTCTGCTGTCCCTGTCATCGTCATGCGTCGAGCTTCCCCGCCGATTGGTCCCTGCGATAAGGTCCGTTTCCATGGCGGGGGAGAAGACCAATTCAGCCGCGGACCTCCTCGTGGAGCTCGACCGGACCGGCGGCGGGCCGCTGCACCGCCAGCTCGAGGCGTCGATCCGGGCCGGCATCCGCAGCGGGCGGCTCGCCCCCGGCAGCGCCCTGCCGCCCAGCCGCGCCCTGGCCGCGTCCCTCGGCGTCTCCCGCGGCGTGGTGGTCACCGCGTACGAGCAGCTGACCGCAGAGGGGTACCTGACCAGCCGCTCCGGCGGGTACACCACGATCGCCACCGGTGCGGCCGGCCAGGTCCCGGCCCCGGCGCCGCCCGCCGCACCCGCGGTGACCGTCACCTTCGGCTACGGACGGACCGACGTCTCACAGTTCCCGCGCGCCGCCTGGCTCCGCTCGGTCCGCCGGGTCCTGACGACCGCTCCGACGGACCGGTTCGGCTACACCAGCGGGCAGGGCGCGCCGGAGCTGCGGGCCGCCCTCGCCGGGTATCTCAACCGGGTCCGCGGCACCGACGCCCACCCCGACACGATCGTGATCTGCGCCGGCTACGCCCAGGCGGCGAACCTGCTGATCCAGGTCCTGGGGGGAACCCGCCTCGCGGTCGAGGACCCGTCCGCGGACGACGACGCCCGCACCCTGGCCGCCGCGGCCGGCATGTCGATCATCGGCGTGCCGGTCGGCCCCGACGGCGTCGACGTCACCGCACTGTCCACCGTGGACGCCGACGCGCTCGTGCTGACCCCGTCGCACCAGTGGCCGACGGGCGGGGTGCTGCCGGCCCCGGCCCGCGCCGCCGTGATCCGCTGGGCCGCGGCCCGCGACGCGCTCGTCGTCGAGGACGACTACGACGCCGAGTACCGCTACGACCGGGCCGCCGTCGGTGCGATGCAGGGGCTGGCCCCGGACCGGGTCGCGTACGTCGGCTCGGCCAGCAAGACCCTGGCGCCGGGACTGCGGCTCGGCTGGATGGTCCTGCCGCCCCGGCTGGTCGCCCCGGTGGTCGCGGCGAAGCTCCTCGCCGACCGCGGCTCACCGGCCATCGACCAGCTCACGTTCGCCGACTTCCTGACCCGCGGCGAGTTCGACCGGCACCTGCGCCGGATGCGGCCGCTGTACCGCCGCCGCCGCGACGTGCTGCTCGCCGCGCTGGCACGGCACCTGCCGCAGCTGCGGCCGGTGGGGGTGGCGGCGGGGCAGCATCTGGTCGCGTGGCTTCCGGCCGGCTGGTCCGAGGCCGCGGTGGAGTCGGCGGCGCTGGCGCGGGGGGTGGCGGTGCTGGGGGTCGGGCGGTATCGCATCGATCCGGCGGGGGAGCCGGGGCTGCTGTTCGGATACGGGTCGCTGTCGGAGCGCGCCATCGAGGAAGGCGTGGCGTTGCTCGCTGCGGCAGTCGCTGATGTCTCCTGAGCTGGTGGTTGCGGTCCGCGGTTTCCGGTCTTCATGACCTTCAAATTGAAGGTCATGAAGACCGGAACGCGCGAACCGCAACGGGAGGGTGGCGCCACCGGAAGACCCGGCGGCGCCGCCCCGTGGAGTGCTCAGCTGCAGGCAAGCGCGGGCGCCGGGTTGGACCCCGTATATGTGCCCTGGAAGCCGAACGTGGTCGACCCGCCCGGCGGGATCGTCCCGTTGTAGGACAGGTTCCGCGCCGTCACCGACGTGCCCGACTGGGTCACCGTCGCGTTCCAGGAGCTGGTGACGCGTTGGTTGCCGCTGAACGTCCAGGCCACCGTCCAGCCGGTCAGGGCCGCGGTGCCGGTGTTGGTCACCTTCACGTCGGCGGTGAAGCCGGTGCCCCAGTCGTTCTTCGTGTACGTGACGGCGCACCTGCCGTTGCCGGGGTTGGGTGGCGGGGAGGACGAGGTCGGCGGCTGGGACGTCGGCGGGGTGCCGTCGGTGGTCACCGAGAAGCTGTTGACGGCCAGGCCCTGGCCGCCGGTCCACGGCTCGAAGCCGGCCTGGATGCTGGTGAGGTACCAGCTCGTCTGGGCGTAGCCGCGGCTGACGGCGTCGGTGAGGAACGTCGCGGGGGCGAAGCTGACCGAGCCGGTGCCCTGGGTCCGCACGTAGGAGATGACGTTCCAGCCGATGTTGCCGAACCACACGTCCCACGTGCCGTTCGCGAGGCTCACGGTCGCGACCTTGCTGCCGACGGGCTGCGGCGCGCCGGCGTGGTTCACCCACACCATGATCTCGGCGCCGGTGTTCTGGCCGTCGGTGCGTGGGGTCGGGTCGAACCAGATGTCGTACGCGGCGTCCCACTGGCCGGAGCCGGGGTAGCTCATGCTGACGCTGGTGCGGATGGTGGCGAACCGGGAGTCGCTGACCCGCAGCGGCAGGATCGTGCCGCTGCTGCAGTTGGTGTAGTGGCAGCCGTAGAACACCGACGGGTACGAGGCCGGCGCGCCGTTGGTCGGCACGTTGTGGTTCGCCTGCGAGATGCTGAAGCCGGTGCTCGTGACGTTGATGCACTGGGTCTGGTCGGTGCCCCAGACGTTGTTCTGCACCACGTACCGTCCGCCCTGGATGGTCGTGGAGCCGTACTTCTCACAGATCGTGGTGTCGGCGTGGGCGCTGGTCGCGGCGGCCAGGATGGCGGTCCCGGCGGCGGCGACGAGCCCGACGGCGGCGAGCCCCGTGACGAGCACGGAGCGCAGGTGTCTGCTCATGTTCTCTCCCTTCCATCGAGCACCATGAGTGCTGTCCGGTGCGGGAGAGCGGTTCGTGCCGCGTTGAGGCGGGTTTGTTCCGAAAAGCGGGCGAAACTTTCAGTCGGCGGTCAGGAGGCGGGCCGCGTCCTTGTGGGAGCGGATCCGGATGAACTCGAGGTCCGTGCGTTCGGCCGCGGCCCGCGAGTAGCGCTCCCGGCAGACGCGGTGCCGGGTCCACGCCCAGCGCAGCAACGACTCCTGCGGGTCGAGCCGGAACAGGCTGCTGAGCCGCTCCCGGTTGCCGTTCCACAGCTCCTCGCGGGTGACGGCCCGCCGGATCGTGCGCCACAGGACCTGCCGGATGACGGTGCGCCGGGGCAGGTCGAACCAGATGACGGTGTCGGCCCGCGCCCACACCAGGTCGCGGACGGCGCTGTAGTTGCCGTCGATCACCCAGCCGTCGCCGTCGACGATCCCACCGACCGTCTTTCGGAACTCGTCGACGCCGATCGGCTCCCAGTCCGGGAGGTGATGGATCGAGTCCAGCTCCACGAACGGCACCCCGAGCCGGGCCG
This sequence comes from Dactylosporangium cerinum, assembly GCF_042653625.1. Taxonomy (NCBI): domain Bacteria; kingdom Bacillati; phylum Actinomycetota; class Actinomycetes; order Micromonosporales; family Micromonosporaceae; genus Dactylosporangium; species Dactylosporangium cerinum. Next base: position 570,857 of record NZ_JBHSIU010000130.1, read on the forward strand.
CCAGGGCCCGGCCGAGCGTGGACTTGCCCGAGCCGGAGTTGCCCACCACCGACACCCGCTGCACCTGCCGCCCCCGTCCTGTGCCTGCAAGCGTCAGCAGGTGCTGTGGAACAACCCACCGACCGCCGCGGACCCGATCAGGCTGTTATACAGGTCGATGGCTTCGCGGGTTTCCGCGACGTGCACCTCGATCCCGCGCGCCTCGAGCGCGTCCACGGTCTCGTCCGGCACGCCGAGCTGCTCGTCCATGCCCAGCGACAGCACCACGACCGTGGCGCCGTGCTCGAGGAGCTCCTCGGCGTCGGCGACCTGGATGCCGGGGGAGTGCCGCGTCCCGGTCTCGCTCCAGTCCCACGCCCGCCCGCCGCCCGGCCACACCTTGAGGTCCTTGACCACGCCCAGCCCCTCGACCTCGAGCCGGCCCCAGCTCGCGTCGATGATCCGCGGCGACCGTGCCTCCATGGCGGAAACCCTCTCATCAAGTGATGATCCGACCCTCGAAGGTACGCCGATCGCGCAGATCCGGTTGAACGGCTGAGGAGACGTCCGGGGCGGCCGGTGTACCTTGATCGCTCGGGTCGTGCGGTCAGGGAGGATCGGTGCAGGTCACGCCGCTGTCCGGCAGGCTTTGGGTCAGTGTGCTCGGGGACATGACCGCGACCGTCGACGGCGCGTTCGTCGACCTCGGCGGGCGGCGCCAGCGGGCCGTGCTCGCGGTGCTCGTGCTCCACCGGGGCGACGTGGTGCCCACCGACCGGCTGATCGACTGCGTCTGGAGCGGCCGGTCGCCGGCGAACGCGGCCGGGGCGCTGCAGGCGTACGTGTCGCACCTGCGCCGCAGGCTGGAGCCCGGCGCGACGGCGCGGGCGCGCGGCAACGTGATCGCGTCGCGGCCGCCCGGGTATGCGCTGACGCTGGACCCGGAGGCGGTCGACGCGTGGCGCTTCGACCGGTCCATCACCGCGGCGCTCGGCACCGGCGACCACGGCACGCAGCGGGACCTGCTCGAGGGGGCGCTGCGGCTGTGGCAGGGGCCGGCCTACGCGGAGTACGCCGACGAGGCGTGGGCGCAGGCCGAGGTGGCGCGCCTGGCGGAGCTGCGCGAGGTCGCCCGGGAGCAGCTGCTCGCGGCCCGGCTCGCGCTGGGCGACAGCGCGCTGCTGGTGCCCGAGCTGGAGCAGCTGGTCGCCGAGGAACCGCTGCGGGAGCAGCGCTGGCGGTTGCTGGTGCTCGCGTTGTACCGGGCCCACCGGCAGGGCGACGCCCTGGGCGCGCTGCGGCGGGCCCGGCAGACGCTGTCCGAGCAGCTCGGCGTGGATCCCGGGCCGGCGCTGCGGGCGCTGGAGGCCGAGGTCCTCGCGCAGGCCGAGACGCTGGACGCGCCACCGCGGCCGGAGGCGGCCGTCCCACCGGGGCCGGCGGTCGGGGGAGAGGACCACGAGGCAGCGGATCGCACCTCCGGGGGAACGTCCTCGCCGGAGGCGGCGACCGGTCTGCCCTCTTCCGTGCCGTCGGAGGGGGTGCCGGTACCCCCGCGAAAAATGACTGACGAGCACCTGGTGGATCGCGATCAGGAGGTTGCGGACCTGCGGCTCGCGGCCGGCGATGCGTTCGGTGGGGTGCCGCGGCTGGCGATGATCGAGGGGCCGGCCGGGATCGGCAAGAGCCGGCTGCTGACCGAGGCCCGGCGGATCGCGGACGGTCACGGGGCGGTGACGCTCACCGCGCGGGGCAGCCAGTTGGAGAAGGAGTTCGGCTTCGGTGTGGTGCGGCAGCTGTTCGAGGCGCTGCTCACCGACCCGGCGGCGCGGGAACGGCTCCTGGCCGGCGCCGCCGCGTCGGCCGCGTCCGTGTTCGACATCGGGCTCGCCGCGGGCGAGCACACCGAGCGGGGCGATCACACGTTCGCGGCGCTGCACGGGCTCTACTGGCTGACCGCGAACGTCGCTGCGACGCGTCCCCTGACCATCGTGGTGGACGACCTGCAGTGGTGCGACACGGGTTCGCTGCGGTTCCTGGCGTACCTGGTGCGCCGGCTCGACGGGCTGCCGGTGCTGCTCGTGGCGACGCTGCGCACCGGGGAGCAGTACGACGACGACGCGCTGATCTCGGAGCTGCAGCTCGACCCGGCGACCACCCCGGTGCGGCCCGGGCCGTTGAGCGCCGGCGGCGTCGCCGACCTCGTGCGGGAGCGGCTCGGCGACGGGGCCGAGCCCCGGTTCGTCGCCGCCTGCCACCGGACCACGTCCGGCAACCCGCTGCTGCTGCGGCAACTGCTGCGGGCCCTGGAGACCAACGGGGTCCGGCCCACCGACGCGCACGTCGGCACGGTGACCGCGATCGGCTCGCGGGCCGTGTCCAGCATGGTCCTCATCCGGCTGCGGCGGATGCCGGCGGCGAGCACCGCCGTCGCCCGGGCGATCGCGGTCCTCGGCGACGGCGCGGGCCTGCCGACGATCGCGGCCCTCGCCGGCGTGGACGAGCCGGCCGCGGCGGCGGCGGTCGCCGCGCTCGCCCGGGCGGAGGTGGTGCGGCACGAGTACCCGGTCGGGTTCGTCCACCCGCTCGTGCGCGACGCGGTCTACCAGGACCTGCCGCCCGGCGAGCGGCAGCTGCACCACGAGCGGGCCGCCCGGGTCCTCAGCGGGCTGTCGGCGGCGCCGGAGCAGGTCGCCGCGCACCTGCTGCAGATGCCCGAACGCGCCGACCCGTGGGTCGTGGGCGTGCTGGGGGCCGCGGCCGACACGGCGCTGCACCGCGGCGCACCCGACGGCGCCGCCGCCTACCTGCGCCGCGCCCTGGCCGAGCCGCCCGTGCCGCAGCAGCGCCCGGCGGTGCTGCTGCAGCTGGGGCAGGTCGAGACGCTCAACGACGGCCCGGCGGCGATCGCGCACCTGCGGGCCGCGTACGACGACCCGATCACCGACCCGGCGACGTTCGCGGCGGTGTCCCGGATGCTCATCCACACGCTGATCTTCACCGGGCCGGAGGGCAACGCGCCGGAGTTCGCGCGCCGGGCGTCGGCGCGCCTGGACGCGTCGTTCACCGACGAGCGGCAGGGCATGCAGGCCCTGGAGCGCATCGCCGGATACATGTACAGCGGCGCCCCCGACGCGTTCCCGGCGCAGACGCCGGCGATCTCCGGCGACGGGCTCGGCGCCCGGATGCTCGCCGTGTGCCACGCCTGGCAGGCCTTCGTCAACGGCGAGCGGCGCGCCGAGGCGGTGCGGCTGGCCCGCTTCGCGCTCGCCGACGGGATCCTGCTGCGCGGCGATCCCGGGCTCTTCTGGGTCATCGCGGGCGTGGTGCTCGAGGAGGCCGACGAGGACGCCGGCACGCTGTGGGACGACGCGCTGAAGCTCGGGCACACCCGCGGGTCGCTGTTCACCGTCCTCGCCACGCACCTGTGGCGCGGGTGGCGGGAATGGCAGCGCGGCGACCTGCCGGAGGCGTGCACGTCCCTCGTCGCCGCCAACGAGCAGAGCCTGCGCTGGGGTGGCGTGCCCGCGATCGGCATCTCCTACGGCGAGGCGTACCTCGTGCGGGCTCTCGTCGACCGGGGCGAGGTGGGCGAGGCCCGGGCGTTCGTCGAGGAGCACGGCAGCCGCCCGCGCGTCGGCGACGGCATCCGGCTGTTCAACCAGGCCTCGGCGACGTTGCTGATGGCGGAGGGGCAGCATGAGCGGGCCCTGGCCCTGCTGGGCACCGGCCACTCGGGCAATCCGATGTGGTTCGAGGAGCGTGGCCTGCGCGCCTCGGCGCTGGCGGCGCTGGGGCGCACCGATGAGGCGGTGTCACTGGCGTTGTCCGATATTTCGGATGTACGGCGTTGGGGTACGCCGCGCGGGGTCGGGCGTGCCCTGCGGGTCCTGGGCGAGCTGCGCCAGGACCGGGCCGATCTCGCCGCCGCCGTCGAGACCCTGGCCGGCACGCAGGCCCGGCTCGAGCACGCGCGGGCGCTGTTCGCCCTCGGCGACCTCGACCGCGACGCACCGATGCTCCGCGACGCGCTGCGGCTCGCCGAGGAATGCGGGGCGGCGCCGCTGCGGTCCCGGGTCGCCGCCGCCCTCGCCGGCCTCGGCGAACCGGTCCCGGCGCAGCCGTCGGCGTCGCTGACCACCGGCGAGCGCCGCATCGCCTCCCTCGCCGTGGGCGGCGCCGACGACCGCGACATCGCCCAGGCGCTGTTCCTGACCCCGCACATGGTGAGCGACACCCTCGCCGCGATCCGCCGCAAACTCGGCGTCACCACCCTCGCCGAACTGCGGGCGCACGTCTGACTCAGGTCTCTCGCAAGTTGGCTCCAAGGGCGTTGCCGCAGCTTGTACCGCATGACCACTGTTTCGAACGCACTGCGCGGCCTCTGCGGCGGCGCGCTCCACCTTCCCGGTGACCCGGGCTACGACACCGCACGGACCCCGTGGAACGTCGCGGTCGACCAGCGGCCGGCGGCCGTCGCGTACCCCGCCGACGCCGCCGAGGTCGCCGCCGTCGTCCGCGCCGCAGCCGGCGCCGGGCTGCGGGTCGCGGCGCAGGGCACCGGCCACAACGCGGGCCCGCTGGGGCCCCTCGACGACGTGATCCTGCTGCGCACGTCCGCGATGACCGGCGTCACCGTCACCGGCCGCACCGCCCGGGTCGAGGCCGGCGCGCTCTGGATCGACGTGGTCGAGCAGGCCACGCCGCACGGGCTCGCGGCACTGCACGGCTCGTCGCCGGACGTCGGCGTCGTCGGGTACTCCCTCGGCGGCGGCATGGGCTGGTACTCCCGCGCCCTGGGCCTGCAGTCGAACGCCCTCACCGCCGCCGAACTCGTCACCGCCGACGGCACGCTGGTGCGCGTCGACGCCGAGCACGAGCCGGAGCTGTTCTGGGCCCTGCGCGGCGGCGGCGGCAACTTCGGCGTCGTCACCGCCGTCGAGTTCGACCTGTTCCCGATCAGGACCGCATACGCCGGCCTGCTCGCCTGGGACTGGCAGGAGGCCGCCCGGGTCCTGCCGGCCTGGCTCGACTGGGCCGCGACCGCGCCCGACGAGGTCACCACCGCCCTGCGGCTGCTGCAACTGCCGCCGCTGCCGCAGCTCCCGCCGGACCTGCAGGGCCGCCGGCTCCTCGTCGTCGACGGCGCCGTCCTCGGTGCCGCCGGCCCGGACGTCGTCGCGCCGCTGCGGGCGCTCTCGCCGTTCCTGGACACGTTCGCCGACGCGCCGGCCGCGTCGCTGATCCGGCTGCACCTGGACCCGGAGGGCCCGACCCCGACGGTGTCCAGGACGTCGCTGCTCGGCGACCTGCCCGCCGCGGCCGTCGACGCGCTGCTCGCGGCGGCCGGCCCGGACTCCGGGACGTCGCTGCTTGTCCCCGCCGAACTGCGGCAACTCGGCGGCGCGCTCGGCCGGCCCGCCCCGGGCGGCGGCGCGCTCAGCTCGTTGAACGGCGCGTTCGCGCTGTTCTCGTGCGGGATCGCGGCCACGCCGGAGCTGGGCGCGGCGGCCGCCGCCGACGGCGGCCGGGTCGTGTCGGCGCTGGCGCCGTGGGCGACCGGGTCGCAGTATCTCAACTTCGCCGAGGAACCGGTCGCCGCCGACAGCGCGTTCGAGCCGGCCGCGCTGCGGCGGCTGCGGGCGGTCCGGGCCGCGGTGGACCCGTCGGGGCTGTTCGTCGCCAACCACGTCATCTGAACGTCGCGGACCGGCATCCTGCGCGCGGGGTGCCGGTCATCGCGGCGGGCTAGCGTGCCGGCGTGGCACTTCCGATGCTGGCCGCGAAGCGGCCTCTGCCCGCCCAGGTGGCGGTGTACGCGTTCGTGACGGTGCCGTTCCTGGCCCTCGTCACCGCCGTCCCGTTCGCCTGGGGCTGGGGCCTTACCTGGCTCGACGCCGCCCTCGCGGCGGCCTTCTACACCGCGACGTGCCTCGGCACGACGGTCGGCTTCCACCGGTACTTCACCCACGGCGCGTTCAAGGCCCGCCGGTCGCTGCGGATCGGCCTCGCCGTCGTGGGCAGCATGGCGGTGCAGGGGCCGATCCTGCACTGGGTGGCCGACCACCGCCGGCACCACGCGTTCGCCGACAAGGACGGCGACCCGCATTCCCCGTGGCTGTTCGGCACGGGTCCCGCCGCGCTCGCCCGCGGGTTCTGGCACGCCCACCTCGGCTGGGTGCTCGACCGGGGTCTGACCAACCAGCAGCGCTTCGCCCCGGACCTCCTCGCGGACCGTGACATCCGCCTGGTGCACCGGCTCTTCGGGCCGCTGACGGTGCTGACACTGCTGCTGCCGGCCGTCATCGGCGGGCTGGTCACCTGGACCTGGTGGGGCGCGGCGACCGCGTTCTTCTGGGCCGGTCTGGTCAGGGTCACCGCCCTGCACCACGTCACCTGGTCGGTGAACAGCGTCTGCCACATGATCGGCGAACGGCCGTTCGCGGCCCGGGACCGGTCCGCGAACTTCTGGCCCCTCGCCGTGCTCAGCATGGGCGAGTCGTGGCACAACCTGCACCACGCCGACCCGACCAGTGCCCGGCACGGCGTCCTGCCCGGGCAGATCGACATCTCGGCGTGGCTGATCCGGCGTTTCGAACGGGCCGGCTGGGCGTGGGACGTGCGCTGGCCCACCCCGGAGCGGCTGGCCCGGCTGGCAGCTTCTTAGAGGTACACGTCGATGCGGCCGCTGAACATGCCGTTGCCCTGGGCGAGCCGCGCCTGGGCGGCGGCGTCGGCGGTCCGCTCGAGCTGCAGCCGGTTCTCCTCGGCCCGCTGCCGCAGCTGGTCCTCCAGGCGCAGCTGGTCCTGGATGCGCTGCTGGTCGTCGAGGCGCTGCTGGTCCTGCACCCGCTGCTGCTGGATGCGGTACTGGTCGTCCTGGTACTGCTGCACGTCGTCGGCGCGGCGCTGATCCTGGCGCACCAGATCCTGGCGGACCGACTGCTGGTCCTCGACCCTGCGCTGGTCCTGCAGGCGCTGGTCCTGGTGCCGGTCCTGGGTCCGCTGGTCGTCCAGGCGCTGCTGGTCCACCAGATCGACCTGGCGCTGCTGCTGCACCTGGGTGGCCGTGAGACCCGTGGTGGTGGCTGCTACCGGTGTGATCGACATCGCGCATCCCCGTCCTGCGACCCGATTACTCTCCGCTTGCTCCTGACGACTCTACGTTACTCGCCATGATCGCCACTCACCAGCCCGGTGCCCAGTGTTACCCATGTGTTCCATGAGGGGCGACGGGATCGAGGGCCGTGCAACCGCTTGCCTGACCGTAGGCTTGAATACGCGAGACGCCGGTCACGTTCTGGAATCGTTGCTGTGCGTGGCGGTTGACTCGTAGTGTCACGGCGGCAGTCCGAGGAGAGGCGCGCATCCATGCCCAGCGAGCACGGCACGATCGGCGAGCACGTCACCATCCCGCAGGAGTCCGACGACCGGCAGGCCCCACCGGCGACGGTCGTCATCTTCGGTGCCTCCGGAGACCTGACGCGGCGCAAGCTGATCCCCGCGATCGAGAGCCTGGCCCGGCACAACCGGCTCACCGAGCGGTTCGCCGTCGTCGGCGTAGCCCGGACCCCGATGGACGACGACCAGTTCATCCACGCCGTGCTCGGCGACCGGGGCCTGTCCGGCATGCCGCAGCTGGCCGGCGCCGTGCGGTACATCTCCGGCGGCTACGACGACCCGGAGACCTACAAGCGCCTGGCCACCGTGCTCGACGAGCTGGACCACCAGCGCGGCACCGCGGGCAACCGGATCTTCTACCTGTCGACCCCGGCCGAGGCGTTCCCGCTCGTCATCAACGGCCTCGCCGGCGCCGGGCTGCACCAGTCCCGCGAGGACTCCTTCGCCCGTCTCGTGATCGAGAAGCCCTACGGGCACGACGAGGCCAGCGCCAAGCAGCTCGACGCCACCGTGCACGCCGCCTTCGACGAGTCGCAGGTCTTCCGCATCGACCACTACCTGGGCAAGGACACCGTCCAGAACGTGCTCGCGCTGCGCTTCGCCAACGCCATCTTCCAGCCGATCTGGGACCGCACCTGGGTCGACCACGTGCAGATCACCGTTGCGGAGACCCTCGGCGTCGGCACCCGCGGCAGCTTCTACGAGCACGCCGGCGCCATGCGCGACATCGTGCAGAACCACGTGCTGCAGGTCCTCGCCCTCGCGCTGATGGAGCCGCCCGCGTCGTTCAGCGCCGAGGCGGTCCGCAACGAGAAGGTCAAGCTCCTCCAGGCGATCCGCCTGCCCAGCGGCCGCGCGATCGACGACATCGCGGTGCGCGGGCAGTACACCCGTGGCGGCTCCCGCTCCGAGCTCATGGCCGGCTACCGCGAGGAGCCCGGTGTCGACCCCCTGTCGCGCACCGAGACCTACGCGGCGCTGCGCCTGGACGTCGACAACTGGCGCTGGGCCGGCGTGCCGTTCTACGTCCGCACCGGCAAGCGCCTGCCGAGCCGGGTCACCGAGGTGGCCCTGCAGTTCCAGCGCCCGCCGCACCTGCCGATCCCCAACCGGCAGCTGACCGAGCTGCAGCCGGACGCCCTCATCCTGCGCATCCAGCCCGACGAGGGCATCGCCCTGCGCTTCGGCGCGAAGGTCCCGGGCCACTCGTTCCGGGTCCGCTCCGCGAGCATGGACTTCTCCTACGACAAGACCTTCCGCGAGGAGTCCCCCGAGGCCTACGAGCGCCTCCTGCTCGACGCCCTCATCGGCGACACGACCCTGTTCATCCGCTCCGACGAGGTCGAGCAGTGCTGGCGGATCGTCGACCCGATCCTGGAGCGCTGGGCCGAGGACACCGGCCCGATCCCGACCTACGAGGCGGCCTCCTGGGGCCCGACGGAGGCCAACCGCCTCATCGAGCGCAGCGGCCGCGCCTGGCGCAACACGGTCGCCTGACCTGCCCCGGCTGAGGGACCACATTCCGCGGTCCCTCACCGCGGTTCGAGATCGAAGCGACCATGCTCGTCCGGATGGGCCGGGCGAATGGGCCGCATCAGTCGATGTCCATCGGCTGCCGTGCCGCCCATGCCCATGCGTGGAACTCGTCGTGAACGACGTGCTCAGGGCCAGCGGGTGGCGTTCGCATCGGTGAGGATGCCGGGGCGGTCCAGGACGACGCAGAAGGTGACGCCGGCCGGGTCGCGCATCACCCACCAGCGGTCCTGACGCTCGACCCGGGTCGCGCCGAGCGCCTCCAGGCGGGCCACCTCGGCGTCGAGGTCGTCGGTGTGGATGTCGACGTGCACGCGTGGGCCGCCGTCGCGGAGTTGCTGGGCGAGCAGCACCAGGTCGTGGTGCGGGATCAGCGCCCCGTGGAACTCCGGATACTTTCCGACCTGTTCCAGCGGGGCGCCGAGGGCACCCCGCCAGAAGGTCACCGTCGCGTCGTGGTCGGCGGCGGGCACGTCCAGGACGATCGTGTACAGCCTGCTGTAATGAGCCACGCCGCAGAATGTACCGGCCGCTACACGGCCAGGATGATCGATGTGCGCAGCGCCGGGGCGCCGTCGACCGGGGCCGGGTCCTCGGGTGTCGGGGCGACCCCGCCGGCGGCGATCCGGTCCAGGGTGTGCAGGCCCAGCGGCCGGACGCTGCCGAAGATGGTGTAGTTGGGCCGCAGCGCCGAGTCGGCGAAGACGAGGAAGAACTGGCTGCCGTTGGTGTCCGGGCCGGCGTTGGCCATGGCGAGGACGCCGCGGGCGTACACCTTGCGCGCGCCGGTCGGGTCGGTCGGCGCCGGCGGCAGGTTGGTGGGCAGTTCGTCCTTGTAGCGGTACCCCGGGCCGCCCTCACCGGTGCCGGACGGGTCACCGCACTGCAGGACCTTCAGCGTCGGGTACGTCGTCAGCCGGTGGCACACGGTGCGGTGGTAGAAGCCGTGCCGGGTCAGGTGCAGGAAGCTCTGCACCGTGCACGGTGCCTGGGCCCGGTCCAGGGTCAGCGGGATGAGGCCGAGGTTGGTGACCAGCGTGACGGTGACCGTGCCCCGCGACGGGGTGTGCCGCGGATCCCTGGGCAGCGGCACCGGCCGGACCGCCGGATCGTCCGGTGTCGGCGTGTATGCGCACGGCCCGCCGGTGGGAACGGGCTCGCCGGACGCCTGCGCGGGCGTGGCGGCGAACGCCGAGGTGGCGATCAGGGCGAGCACGGCCACGGCGACACGAGTTCGGACCACGATGTCCTCCATCGAAGATTAGGAATCTCCAAGAGGTCTAACGGATGTCGATGTCTGGCGTCAAGGCCCCTTTCCGGGTTTGCGGTGGAACGGTGGTATAGCAACGGTCCTGCCCCTTCCTGTTGTTCACCTCTTGCATGTCCGGCGTGCGCGTGTGGCCGCGCCTGTTGGTCATGCGCCGTCCCGAACGTGTGTCCCAGTGGGTGGGCGTTCCTGGCGGGCGAGGGGGCAGCGGGTGCACCAATCGAGGTTCGTCTTCTTAGCATTGGCCGGGGCGGCCGCCGATGACGGCACGGTCGCCGCGGCCACGACCTGGATGCTGGTGTCGCCGAACAACCGGCCGCTGGGCAGAGCGGCGCGGACGTTCGACACCTACGGGGCGTGCCGGGACGCGGTGCTGCACCTGCAGGCCGGGTTCGCCGCGGTGCGCAGCACCGTCGCCGCCGTGGAGTCCAACGGGCAGTGGGTCTGGCGGGCGGAGGTCGGCGGCACGACCGTCGGCATGTCCAGCCGCTCCTACCTGCGCGCCAGGGAATGCCACTACAACCTGGAACGCTTCCTGGAAGCCGTGCCGGCGGCGCTCGTGGTGGCCGGCACCCGCAGTGTCCGAGGCGGTCACCGCATGGCGTTCGACGCCACCGGCGGCCTGGCGGCGCTGCCGCCCAGCCCGGCACCGTGGGGCGCCCGGGGCCCGCACGCCGACCGCCCTCGCCACGGGGAGCGCGGCGCGCGGGCCTGGGGCGCCCACCCATTGGCGCCGGCCCCCGCACCCGGCCGCCCACCGGTGTGACGGCCGCACGGTCACCGTGGGTACATCGCCTCTGCACTCGGTGAATCTCACCCGGCGGGGGTGCCTTGTATCGATGTAGGTTACCGGGCATGGACGTGTTCCTGCTGTGGCACGTGCACCATGCGGGCCCTGACCACCGTGACACCGACGGCGAGCTGAGCTGGGACGAGGCGGACGGCGACGACGTGAAGATCCTCGGGGTCTATTCGACCGAGGAGCGGGCCCGGGAGCGCATCGCGCGGGCGCGCGAGCTTCCGGGGTTCTTCGACGAGCCGGACTGCTTCCTGATCGCCGCCTCCGTCGTCGACGACGACCAGTGGACGGAGGGGTTCGTCACCGTGACGGAGTGAGTGGCTCCAGCCCCAGCAGGGCCGGTTCGGGGACCGGCCCGCGCAGCTGGCGGGCGACGGCCGTGGCCCAGCCGAGGTGCCACTCGTCGGCGTCGGCGTGGAAGGCGGCCCGCAGCTCGAACCAGTGCAGCCCCGGGTGCCGGTGGTGCACGCTGTGCAGGTTGAACGCGAGGACGAACAGCTCCAGCGGGCGCGGCAGCCGCAGGTTCATCGCGTCCAGGGGGCGCTCGAGCCGGGTGCGGTAGTGGTAGGCGTTGTCGGCGAGGGACACCAGCAGCGCCCGGCCGCCGACGGCGGCGGCGAGCATCCACGCGTGCCGCCCGTAGCCGGCCACCGCGGCGGCGTAGGTCGCCACGACGGCGAGGGCCTCGATCCGAAACCGGCGCAGCGTGTCGCGCCGGGAGACCCGGTCGAGGAGCAGGCCGGTGACGGAGTCCAGGGAGTCCGTGCGGCGCACCAGCCACCGCCACCCGGCAGCGGGCACGACGGCGAGGACCACCGACGCGGCCTCCAGGAGGTAGAGCCCGCCGAGCAGGCGCGGGTAGTAGCCGCGCGCCGCGGCGAGCCAGGTGGTGACGGCCGGGTCGTAGACCTCGGTCCGCTCGCGGCGGGTCCGGCTGTAGCGGTGGTGCAGCAGGTGCCCGGCCTTCAGCAGCGCGAACGGCGCGCCGTAGCCGGTGGCCAGGACCCGGGCGAGGCGGTCGTTCCAGCGGCGGTCGCGCAGCAGGGTGCCGTGGATCCCCTCGTGGATGAGCGACCACAGCGGGACGGTGGTGAGCACGACCGGCACCAGCAGCCAGCCCCAGCGCGGGTCGGCGGGCAACAGCCACACCGGCAGGATCAGCAGTTGCAGCACGAGCGTGCCGGCGGCGGCGGTGGTCAGTACCCCCGAGATCAATGTCTGACGGGCAGCCATGCCCGCAAGGTAACCCGCGCGCAGGTCGCCTGGGAGAACTCAGCCTGAACTGCGGCGGACGGTCAGCGAGGTCGGGAAGGTGCCGTGCCAGCCGGAGCCGACCTCGCCGGCGAGCAGGGCCCGGGTCGCGGCCGCCGCCATCTCCTCGACGGGCTGGCGCACCGACGTCAGCGGCGGGGTGGTGCACGCGGCGATGAGGCTGTCGTCGAAGGCGATGACCGCGACGTCCTCCGGCACCCGCCGGCCGGCCGCGGCGAGGGCCTGCAGCGCCCCGGAGGCCATCAGGTCGCAGGCGACGAACAGCGCGTCGAGGTCCGGGTGCTCCGCCAGCAGCTGCCGGGTGGTGGCGGCGCCGGTCTCCCGGGTGAACTCGCCGCCCTCGCCGGTGATCGGGTCGAGGCCGGCGTCGCGGACCGCGGCCAGATATCCGGCCCGGCGGTCGACGGCGTCGCTGATGTGCGCCGGCCCCGGGACGGCCGCGATCCGCTTGCGCCCGTTGCGGTGCAGGAGCCGGACCGCCTCATACGCCCCCGTGGTGTTGTCCGGCACGATCGACGGCACCGGCTCGGTGGTCCGGCCCATCGACACGACCCGCGGGCAGACGGCGTGGAAGTCCGCGGCGAGCGCGGGCGGCACGTTGACGAGGATCGCGCCCACGCTGGCGGAGTGCGCGACCCGGTCGAGCAGCCGGGGCGCGTCGGGCAGCCCGACGACGTGGACCCGCATCTGCGCCTCGGAGTGCCGCAGCCCCTCGACGATCCCGGCGACGACCCGCCCGTAGTAGGGGTTGGTGCCGAAGCTCGTCGGCTGGTCGTCGACGACGATCAGCTCGACGACGTCGCCGTGCCCGCGGGCCAGGGCCCGGGCGACCGGGTCGGGCCGGTAGCCGAGCTGCTCGACAGCCCGCCGCACCTGCTCGCGGACCTCCTCCGCGACGCGCGAGTTGCCGTTGATGACCCGCGAGACCGTGGCCCGGGAGAACCCGGCGACCTGCGCGACGTCGTCAAGGGTTGGCCGTTTGTGTTGCATCACGTGAGTTTATGGTCTGATCGGAAGGCATTGCGAATCTCGCTCACGAACAATGCAGGCTGCTCCGCCGCCAGGAAGTGCCCGCCGGTGCCCGCGTGCGCGACCCGGGTCAGCCGCGGATACGCCCGCCGCAGCCACTCCTCCGGCGGCACCGGCAGCCGCGGCTCGTTGGTCACCAGCACCGACGCGGGCACCTGGATCACGTCCCGCGGCCCCGGCGGTGACGACAGTGCATAGAGACGGGTCGAACTGGCGATGGTGTCGGTCAGCCAGTACAGCATCACGTTGGTCAGCATCAGGTCGGCGCCCGGCGTGGACGCGGGGTCGCTCCAGGTGAGCCACTTCTCCAGGATCCAGGCCGCGAGCCCGACCGGCGAGTCGGTCAGCGCGAAGGCCAGGGTGTGCGGCCGGGTCTGCTGCACGTGCGCGTAGGCGCCCTCGGTCCGGTCCCACTCCCGCGACGCGACCAGGTAGTGCTCCTCCGCCGCGGTCAGCGCCGCACCCGGCGGCACGTGCGCGTCCAGCCAGTTCGCGGTCTGGATCGCGGTGACCGTGTCCGCGTGGTGGATGCCGAGCCGGTTGACCACCCCGCCGCCGATGTCGTCGCCGTGCGCCACGTAGCTGCCGAACCCGAGATGCTGCACCATCAGCCGGTCGAACAGCCGGGCGATCGCCTCCCGGTCCAGGTCCAGGTGCAGCGCCCGGTCCGACAGCCCGTAGCCCGGCAGGGCCGGGATCACCACGGTGAACGCGTCCGCGGGGTCGCCGCCGTGCGCCGCCGGGTCGGTCAGCGGCCCGAGCACGTCCAGGTACTCCACGAAGCTGCTCGGCCACCCGTTGACCAGCAGCAGCGGCCTCGGGCTCGGTCCTTTGCCCTCCGCCACGAGCACGTGCAGGCGGACGCCGTCGACCGTCACGAACCGGTGCGGCAGCGCGGCGATCCGCTCGGCCTGCGCCGGCCAGTCGTAGCCGTCGCGCCAGTAGGCGATGAGCTCGTCCAGCCGCGCCACGGTCTCGGGTGTCTCGCCGCCGCCACGGATCGGCGCCGCCGGAAGGCGCGCTGCCGCAAGCCGCCGGCGCAGGTCGTCGAGCCGCTCCTCGGGGAATCGCATCCCCGCATGTTACGCCCTAACCGGCTTTGACTGTAACCTGGTGGGCATGGATCACCGGCCACCGGCCCCGGGCGGGCTCGCCCTCGTCGAGGCGTTCCTGCGTACCCGTAACGAGGCCACCTCCCCGGAGACCCTGGCGACGTGGCTGCGGGCGCACGGGTTCCGCTGTGGTCTCCTCACCGCCGACGCGTTTTCGGCTGCTGCAGGGGTACGGGAAGCCATCCGCGACCTGGCTGACGCCAATACCGGGTTGCCGCCGTCGCGCTTCGCGGCCGAAGCCCTCGACGCCCTTCTCCTCGAGCACCGGGTGACCCCGGCCCTCACCGGTGACCCGGCGTCGCCCGGGGTCCGTTGGCGCTCGGCCGGCACCACCGACGCCCTTGCCGCGGCGCTCGCCACGATCCTGGGTGGCGTGGTGACGGCGATCGCGGACGGCACCTGGCCGAGGTTCAAGACCTGCGCCGCCGACGACTGCCGCTACGCCTTCTATGACCACACCCGCAACCGCTCGGCCCGCTGGTGCGACGTCGCCGGCTGCGGCGTCAACACCCGCATGCGCGCGTACCGCACCCGCCGCACCCCGCCCCCGTGATCCGGTAGACCTTGTGCACCCCTGGGTGCCCGAGGTCTTCCGGATCACAGGCGGGAAACGGGCCGTAGGCGGATGGCGCTGGCAGGATTGGGTCATGATCATGCCGCTGCTGGAGGTCATCGCCCTTGATGCCGCAGATGCCCGGAATGCGTGGGACGGTGGTGCGGACCGGGTGGAGCTGGTCAGTGACATGGCCGCCGCGGGGCTGAGCCCGGCGCCCTCGACCGTCGCCGCCGTGCGCGCGGCGGTCGACCTGCCGGTGCGGGTGATGCTGCGATCCCGGGCGGACTTCGCGGCGGGCGACCTCGACGCCCTGCGGCGCACCGCGAAGGAGCTGCGGTCCGCCGGGGGTGACCAGTTCGTCCTCGGGTTCCTGGACCGCAACGGCGACGTCGACCTGCCGGCGGTCCGCACGGTGGTCGACGCCCTGGACGGCGCGCCCTGGACGTTCCACCGTGCGATCGACCACGCCGGCGACCGGGCCGCCGTGTGGGCCGCGATCGCCGGGCTGCCCGGGCTCGACACGGTGCTCACCGCGGGTGCTCCGGCCGGGCTTTCCGAAGGGCTTGCCACGGTCCTCGGCGAGGCGTCGGCGGGCGGGCCGCAACTGCTGGTCGGGGGTGGGCTGCGCGACGAACACATCGCGCCGTTGCGTGCGGCCGGGGTGACCGCCTTCCACTCGGGCGCCGCCGTCCGGCGGGACCGGGACTGGGACAACCCCGTCGACCCGGGCCTCGTGCACCGGCTCCGGGCCAGCCTCACGGGCTAGCGTCTGTTGCACAAGGGGGCCGGTGCGTGGGCCCGCCGTAGCCCGGCCATCCCTTGTGCAACAAACGCTAGGTTCGGAGGCATGCTGGAGTACCGGACGCTCGACCCGCTGCGGGTGCGCATCGAGACGCACCTGCGGCACAGCGAACGCGACGACGACGTGGACGCCGCCGTCCTCACGGCCGTCGGGCACACCGCCGCCGATGCGGTGCTCGACGTCGGCTGCGGCACCGGAGCGTTCCTGCGCCGGCTGGCGACCCCAGGAGCGAACCTGGGAGCGCCCCCGGGAGCGACTGCGAAAGCCACCGGGGTCGACACCTCGCCGGCCGCCGTCGCCGCGCTCGACGGCACACCCGGGGTGGAGGTGCGCCTCGGCGACGCGGCCGCGCTGCCGTGGCCCGACGGCACGTTCGACGTCGTCACCGCCCGGCACATGCTGTATCACGTCGGCGAACCCGTCGAAGCGATCCGGGAGGCGCGGCGGGTGCTGCGGCCCGGCGGGCGGTTCGCGGCCGTGGTCAACATCCGGGACGCGTATCCCGCAATCCACGGACTCATCCGGGACGCGGTCGCGGCGCACGGGTTCGACCCCGGCGTCTACACCGTTGCCGTGCACGGCGACAACCTGCCGGGCCTGGTGGCGGCGGTGTTCGGGGAGACGCGGGTGGAGCGGCACGACAACGCCCTGGTGTTCCACGAGCCGGCGCCGCTCGTGGCCTACGCGGTGTCGATGCTCACCGGATTCGGCGTCCGCGACGACGACCCGGCGCGACCGGCCGTCGTGGCGTGGATCGCGGCGGAGGCCGCCCGGTGGTTCGACGACGGCGGGACGGTCCGGGACCCGAAGGGCTACGTGATCGTCACCGGCTGGTAGGGGCGTTCGGCCGGCAGCAGCGCCCGTGCCTCGTCCAGCGACCGGGCCCGCACCAGGGCGTGGATCTCGTGGGCGAGGGGCGTGACGTCGCTGATGGAGACGGTCCAGTCGTCCACGTACCGGTGCACGGCGTCACCGCTGAGCCCCAGCTGCAGCGACCGGTGCGCCAGGGGCTGCAGCTGCAGCGAGCGCTCCGGGTCCCACTGGACGCGGACCGGGCTGGTGCGCAACTGCCGGGACCAGTCGGCCCGGCTGGCGTGCACGGCGGGGGAATAGTGGCTGAGGCACGCGCCGGCGACCGCGGCGTCGAACCCGGCGCGGCGCAGCCGGACCGCGAGCACGTGTTCCTGGCCTTCCTTCATGGCCCAGCCGCTGCGGTACATCATCCACAGGAACGACGGCTTGACCCAGGTCATCCGGTCCCGTTTGAACGGCGGCACGAACCGCTGCGCGGCGACGGCCGGCACCGCGATCGCGGGGGAGTAGGCCTGGTAGACGGTGATCGTCTCGTCGTCGTAGACGGCGCGGATCTCGTGGGGCGGCACGGACAAAAGCCTAGAAGGCTAGGGTGCCGGGATGCCATTTGATTTGAGCGAACTGCCCGACACGGCGGCGGACATCGCCAAGCACCTGGAGGCGGCCGGGTTCACCGAGTCGGCGCAGCTGCGGCAGACCCTCGCGCTGGCGGAGGAGGTCGGGGAGTTCGTCGGGGCGGTGCGCCGGCACGCGGGGATGGCGCGGCGGCCGGGGCCGTTCAGCGACGTCGAGGCGGAGCTCGCGGACGTGGTGCTGACCGCGTTCGTCACGGCGCACACCATGGGCATCGACCTGCGCCAGGCCATCGAGGACAAGCTGGCCGTCGTCTACACCCGGGGCTGGCGGCAGACCGACAGCGCGCAGTAGCGCGGTTCCGGAACCAGGCGTCCCGGAACCGGAAGGATCATTAGCCCGGCTAACGAGCTATATTGGCGGTGTGGAACCTGATGAACCGGCCGTGCGCATCGATGGGCTTCGGCACCGGTTCAAGGAGACCGTCGCGGTCGACGGCCTCGACCTGGTCGTCCACCAGGCGGAGATCTTCGGCCTGCTCGGACCCAACGGCGCCGGCAAGACGACCACCATCCGGGTGCTGACGACCCTGCTGCCGCCGCAGACCGGCACGGTCGAGGTGTTCGGCCTCGACGTGCGCCGCCGCAGGATGGCGGTGCGCCGGCTGATCGGCTACGTGCCGCAGGCGCTGTCCGCGGATCCCGCGCTCAGCGGCCGGGAGAACGTCGCGCTGTTCGCCCGGCTGTTCGACGTGCCGCGGGCGCAGCGCCGGGACCGCACCGCGGAGGTCATCGACGCGATGGGCCTCGCCGACGCCGCCGACCGGCCCGCCGGCACCTACTCCGGCGGCATGGTCCGCCGACTGGAGCTGGCGCAGGCACTGGTGAGCGCGCCGCGGTTGCTCGTGCTCGACGAGCCGACGATCGGCCTCGACCCGGTCGCCCGGGCCGGGGTCTGGGAGCGCATCCACGAGACCCGCGCCCGCACCGGCATGACGGTCCTGGTCACCACCCACTACATGGAGGAGGCCGCGGCCAACTGCGACCGGGTCGCCCTCATGCACCGCGGCCGGATCCGTGCCCTGGACACCCCCGCGGCGCTGGTCGCGTCGCTGGAGGGGGAGGCCGCGAACCTGGACGACGTGTTCCGTGAGTACACCGGCGACGACCTCGACGGGGGAGGGTTCAAAGATGTCCGTGTCGCTCGCCGCGCCCGTTGAACCGGTCCGGCTGCTCGCGTCCCGCACGTTCGCGCTGTGCCTGGTGGAGCTGCAGAAGCTGCGCCGGGACCGCACCGAGGTCGTCACCAGGGCGATCCAGCCGGCCCTGTGGCTGATCATCTTCGGGCAGACGTTCACCCGGCTGCGCGTCGTGCCCACCGGGGACGTGCCGTATCTCGACTTCCTGGCCCCCGGCATCCTGGCCCAGTCGGCGCTGTTCGTGTCGATCTTCTACGGCATCCACATCATCTGGGAACGCGACGCCGGGGTGCTCGCGAAGCTCATGGTGACACCCACCCCGCGGGCCGCGCTGGTGACCGGGAAGGCGTTCGCCGCGAGCGTGCGGGCCCTGACCCAGGCCCTGGTGGTCGTCGTGCTCGCCGCGCTGCTCGGCGTCTCCTTCGACCTGAACCCGCTGCACCTGCTCGGCGTCGCCGGCGTCCTCGTCCTCGGCTCGGCGTTCTTCTGCTGCCTGTCGATCACCCTCGCCGGCCTCGTCCTGAAACGCGACCGGATGATGGGCATCGGTCAGGCGATCATCATGCCGCTGTTCTTCGCCTCCAACGCGCTCTACCCGGTCACCGTCATGCCGGGCTGGCTGCAGGTCCTCAACCACGTCAACCCGCTCAGCTACGAGGTCGAGGCGCTGCGCGGCCTGCTCATCGGCACGCACGCCCGGCTGCTGCTCGACTACGGCGTCCTCGTCGGCTCCGCCGCCGTCGCGATCGTCGTGGCCTCGGCGATCCTGGGCCGGCTGACCCGCTGAAGCGAAGCCCGCCGCAGCGGGCCCGTCAGAGCCTGGGTCCGGTGGATCCCCGCACGGTCAGGTGCACGGGCAGCATCACCGACTGCCGCATCGCCGGCGCGCTCGGGTCGAGGCGGGACAGCAGCATCGACACCGCGACCCGCCCGGCCTGCTCGATCGGGGCGGTGAGGGTGGTCAGCGGCGGGTGGCAGAAGTCGGCGCCGAAGATGTCGTCGCAGCCCACGACGCTGATGTCCTCCGGCACCCGGATCTCCCGCTCCCGCAGCCGCTGCAGGACGCCGATCGCCAGCAGGTCGTTGAACACGATGCAGGCGGTCGCCCCGGTGTTGAGCACCGCGTCGGCGGCCGCGGAGCCGGAGCGGCGCCCCGACGGGAACGGCCCGACCCGGGTGAACGTCAGGCGGTGCCGGGCCGCGACGGCCTTGACCGCGTGCCAGCGGGCCTCGTTCGGCCAGGACCGTTCGGGCCCGGACACGTAGGCGATGGACCGGTGGCCGAGGGAGATGAGGTGCTCCGCCGCCTGGCCCATCCCGGCGGGCGTGTCGATGATCGCGCTCGGCACCCCGCGGACGTTGCGGTTGATGGTGACGAGCGGGATGTCCTCGGCGAGCGCGGCGAGCGCCCGGTCCGGCAGGCGGGACGCGGCGAGGATCGCGCCGTCGAGGGAGCGGCGCATCTTGTGCAGCAGCTCCACCTCCAGGTCCCCGGAGTCCTCGGTGTCGATCAGCAACTGCGCGTAGCCGGCCGCCTTCAGCTGCATCTGGGTGCCGCGCAGCACGCCGAAGTAGAACGGGTTGGTCACGTCGGAGACCAGCACCGCGATCGCACCGGTCCGCCCGGAGCTCAGCGCGCGCGCCTGCGAGTTGGGCACGTAGCGCAGCTCGCGGGCGGCGGCCTCGATCCGCTCCCGGGTCGCCGGGTTGACCCGGCCCGGGTTGTTCAACGCGCGCGACACCGTCGACGCGGCGACCCCCGTGGCCGCGGCGATGTCGTTGATGGTGACCGGCCGGTCACCGGATCCGAACTGGTGTGCACGGGGCATGACCAACAGCAGAGCAGACGATGGCAAACGATGGCAAGCGGTTGCCGCCATGAATGCGCCGCTGATAGCGTCCGGCTCAATCCGCCGTCAAGCAGCATCGATGCGCCCAGGCCACACCCCCAGAACCATGGCGAAGGCGCACCGCTCACGAGGAGTGGACACCCCTATGAGACGCATGTCCTTCATCGCCGCCGTTACCGCCACCGCGCTCGTCTTAGCCGCCTGCGGCGACGGCGACGACAGCCCGAAGACGGGCGAGACCGGCCTCAACGGCGCCGGCAAGACGCTCAACGTCCTCGTCCAGGCCAACACCATCTACCCGGACCAGCAGCGCGCCTGGTTCACCGAGATCAACGACAAGTTCAAGGCGCAGACCGGCGCCGAGGTGAAGTTCGAGACGTTCGCCTCGGCCAACGACGAGCTGACGAAGATCCAGACGTCGGTGCTGTCCGGTCAGGGCCCCGACATCTACTCCCTCGGCACCACGTTCACCCCGACCGCCTACGCGACCGGCGCGTTCCTGGAGCTCAAGGACGACGACTGGAAGAAGCTCGGCGGCAAGGACGCGTTCCTGCCGGCGACCCTCGGCATCTCCGGCCCCGACGCGGAGCACCAGGTGGGCATCCCGTTCACCAGCCGCCCGTTCGTCATGGCGTACAACACCGACCTGCTCAAGGCCGCCGGCATCGACAAGCCGGCGGACAGCTGGGACGGCCTGCTCGAGCAGGCGAAGAAGCTCACGAGCGGCGGCACCTACGGCCTCGCGGTCGCCTACGCCGACGGGTTCGACCCGTGGAAGTTCATCTGGGCGATGAGCGTCCAGGCGGGCAACCCCCTGGTCAAGGACAAGAAGGCGTCGCTCAACGACCCGACGACCCTGAAGGCGTACCAGACCTACCTCGGCTGGCTCGCCACCGACAAGGTCGTCAACCCGGCCGCCGTCGGCTGGAAGAACGCCCAGGCGATCGCCGACTTCGGCGCCGGCAAGGCCGCGTTCCTGCCGATGGTGTCGGCGACCTCCAAGGTCACCCTCGACAAGTCCGCGGTCGCCGGCAAGTACGCCTACGCCATCATGCCGACGATCCCGCCGGGGCAGACCAGCAAGCCCGGCAACGGGGTCGGCGCGACCAGCATCCTGTCCGGCGACAACCTCGTCGTGGCGAAGTACACCAAGAACAAGGACCTCGCCCTCGCGCTGGTGAAGCTGCTGACCAGCCCCGAGCAGCAGGAGTCGTACTACAAGACGTTCGGCGAGCTGCCGACCAACGCGACCGCCGCCAAGAAGCTGCAGTCCGACCCGGCGCTCGCGCCGATCATCGACTCGGCGTCGAAGGCCAGCGGCACCCCGTTCAACGGCGCCTGGAGCCAGGTCCAGCTGGCCCTGGTCAACGTGGTCGTCCAGTCGATCCCGGCGCTGAAGGACGGCAAGCTCGACGAGACGAAGCTCAAGGCGCTCATCGCCGACGGCCAGAAGGCCGCGCAGGACGCGCTGGACAAGAGTAAATAGATTCATGGCGATCGAAACTGTCGCACCGCCGGCGGCCCGGGGCTCCAAGCCCGGGCCGCCGCCCCGCCGCCGGAACCGGAACCGTCCACTGTGGATGCTGGCGCCGGGCGGCATCCTGCTCGTCCTGGTCATCCTGGTGCCGCTCGGGGTCGCGCTCACCGTGTCGCTGCTGGACCTGGACCAGTACACGCTGCGCGAGTGGACCGGCGCGCCGTTCATCGCGTTCGACAACTACGTCGAGGCGGTCACCGACACCGCGCTGCCGCACGCCATCTGGGTGTCCGTCGGCTACTCGGCCCTCGTCACCGTCGCGACCCTGCCCGTCGGGCTCGCCGCCGCCCTGGCGACCCAGCAACGGTTCAAGGGCCGGGCGCTGGTCCGGTCGGCGTTCCTCATCCCGTACGTGCTGCCGGCCTTCGTCGTCGGCACGGTGTGGCGCACGATCCTCATGCCGGCCGGCCCCGCCAACAGCGTCCTCGGCGAGCAGCACCTGTGGCTCAACGGCCCCAACAGCTACTGGACGCTCGTTGTCGTGCAGCTGTGGACGTCCTGGCCGCTGCTGTACCTCCTGGCCGCGTCCGGCCTGCAGAGCATCAGCGAGGAGGTGCACGAGGCGGCCGCGCTGGACGGCGCCGCCTGGTGGGCGAAGCTGCGCTACGTGATCTTCCCGCACCTGCGCGGCGTCCTGGCCCTCGCGCTCATCATCGCGTTCCTGCACAACCTCAACAGCTTCACGCTGCCGTATGTGCTGTTCGGGGTGCCCGCCCCGCACGACGTCGAGGTGCTGCCGGTGCTCACGTATGTGGAGAGCTTCCAGAACTTCCGGTTCGGGCTCAGCGCCGCCATGGCCGTGCTGTCGCTGGTCCTGGTCGCGATCCCGCTGTCGGTGTACCTGCGCGCGGTGAGGCTGAACCAGCATGAAAACTGACGTCCAACGTCTCCTGCCACGCAGTGTCCAGGTCGGCGTGATCGCGGCGCTGCTCGTGTTCGTCATGACGCCGGTGCTGTACATGCTGTTCGCGTCCGTCAACGACGACCTCGAGGTGGCCCGCGGCGCGTTCTGGCCCACCAGCCTCCACCTCGACAACTACAGCAAGATCTGGTCGACGGTCGAGCTCGGCGCCGGCCTCGGCAACAGCGTCGTCGTCGCGGGCAGCGTCGCGCTCGTGTCCGCGCTGGTCGCCGTCGCCACCGCCTACGTCCTGGTCCGGTTCCAGTTCCTCGGCCGCGGCCTCATCCTGCGCGGCCTCCTGGCGCTGCAGTCCATCCCCGGCACGCTCATGCTGCTGCCGGTGTTCGTGCTGTTCGCGAACCTGTCCGCGGTCCTCGGCATGCAGGTCATCGGCACCCGCTGGGCGCTGTTCGTCACGTACCTCACGTTCGCGCTGCCGTTCTCCACCTGGGTGATGGTCACCTACCTGCGCGGCCTGCCCGCCGAGCTGGACGAGGCCGCCCGCCTCGACGGGGCCTCGTCCTGGCGGATCCTGCGCTCGATCATCATCCCGCTCAGCTGGCCCGGCCTCGTCGTGGCGAGCATCTTCGCGTTCCTCCTCGGCTGGAACGACGTGCTGTTCGCCTCCGTCATGACCAACCCCGACAGCCGCACCGTCGCGGTCGCGCTGCAGGTGTTCGGCGCCACCCAGGAAGGTGGCGCCATCCCGATCTACGGGCAGCTGATGGCCTCCGCGCTCATCTGCGCGCTGCCGGTGGTGGTGTTGTACCTCGTGTTCCAGCGGTTCCTGGTCGGCGGTCTGACCGCCGGGGGAGTGAAATGACAGACCTGATCAACGTGGCGATCGTCGGCAGCGGCATCATCGGCGGCAACCACGCCGACGCCATCCTGCGCCATCCCCGTCTGCGGATCGTGGCCCTCGTCGACGCCGTCGACACCGCCAACGCCGCCCTCGCCGCCCGCATCGACCCGCCCCCCTCCTGCCACCGCACGCTCGGCGACGCCCTGGCCGCGGAGCAGGTGGACCTCGTCGCCATCTGCACCCCCAGCGGGCTGCACGTCGAGGCCGCCGAGCAGACCCTGCGAGCCGGCGCGCACCTGCTCGTGGAGAAGCCCCTCGACGTGTCGCTGCCGAAGGCCCGCGCGTTCGCCAAGGTCGCCCAGGAGGCCGAGAACCGGGGGCTCGTCTGCGCCGTCGTCAGCCAGCACCGGTTCGACCCGGCGATGGTCGCCGTGCAGCGCGCCGTGCGGGAGGGTCGCCTGGGCCGGCTCACGTCGGCGGTCGTGTCCATGCCGTGGTGGCGCGACCAGGCGTACTACGACTCCGCCGACTGGCGCGGCACCTGGGAGTTCGACGGCGGCGGCGCCGTGGCCAACCAGGGCATCCACCTCGTCGACCAGATGCTCGCCCTGCTCGGCCCGCCGGTCGAGGTCACCGCCCGCACCGCCCGCATCGCCCACGAGCGGATCGAGGTCGAGGACCTCGCCGTGGCCACGCTCCGCTTCGCCGGCGGCGCCCTCGCCGTCCTGCACGCCAGCACCAGCGCGCACCCCGGGCTGCCGGTGCGGCTCCAGGTGCACGGCACCCGCGGATCCGCCGTCCTGCACGACGACCAGCTGGAGTACTTCTCCTGCGTCGGCTCCGGGGAAACGGCCACGGACCTCGTCGGCGCCGGGGACGTCTACGGGGCGCCGAAACCCGCCGACGGCTTCGTGCTCGGGCACCTGCGCCAGTACCAGGACCTCGTCGAGGCGATCGACGAGCGGCGCCTACCGGGCGTGCGGGTCGCCGACGGCCTCCTCGCCCTCGCCACGGTGCGGGCCGTGTACGTGGCGGCCACCCTCGGCCGTCCGGTGCTGTTCGACCAGGTCCTCGACGGGGTGCACGACGACGTGCGCCCCGCGGTGACCGACGTGATCAAGGAGGAGCAGGCGTGAGGTTCTCGGTCTTCACCGCGTCGACCCCGGACTGGACCCCGGAGGAGGCCGTGCGGCACCTCGCCGGGCAGGGCTGGGACGGCGTCGAATGGCGCGTCGTCGACCAGGACGACGCCCCCGAGCCCGGATTCTGGAAGGGCAACCGCGCCACCTGGCCCCTCACCGGCCTGGAGGCGGCCCTGCCGGAGGTCGCGGCGCTCACCCGGGGCGCCGGCCTCGAGTACTCCGGCATCGGCGGCTACGCCCGCAGCTTCGAGCACGACGACGTCGCCCGGCTCCTCGCCGCGACCGCGACCCTCGGCGCCGGCCGGGTCCGGGTCACCGTGCCGCTGCTGTCGACCGGCCGCTACCCGGACCTGTTCGACGCCACCCGCAAGGACCTCGAATGGGCCACCGGGCTGGCCGCCCGGCACGGCGTCACGATCCTGGTCGAGCTGCACCACGAGACGATCGTGTCCTCGGCGTCCGCGGCGATGCGCCTCGTCGACGGCCTCGACCCGCGCCACATCGGCGTCATCCACGACCTGGGCAACCTCGTCATCGAGGGGCACGAGGACCACCGCGCCGCGTTCGAGCTGCTCGGCCCGTACCTGCAGCACGTCCACGTGAAGAACGTCGCCTGGCTACCGGCGGACACCGCCCCGGACGGCACCGTCACCTGGGTCCACGACTGGGCACCGCTGCGCACCGGGCAGGCGCACGTCGGCCGGTACCTCGCCGCGCTCGTCGCGCACGGCTACGACGGCTGGGTCACCGTCGAGGACTTCTCCACCGCCCTGCCCCTGGAGCAGCGGACCGCGGACAATCTCGAATATCTGCGGAGCCTGCTGTAACCCGCACCGCCCCGGCGACATAGAACGGGGTATGGACGACGACCGTGACACCGGCTGGTTCCGGAGCGTGTACGCCCGGCACTACGCCGACGTCGTGCGCTACGGACTGCGCCGGCTCGACGGCAGCCCAGCGGCGGAGGAGCTGGCCCAGGAGGTGTTCCTGGTCGCCTGGCGCCGCCGCTGGGACGTGCCCGCACTCGCCCTGCCGTGGCTGTACGGCGTCGCCCGGCGCCTCCTCGCCAACCATTGGCGGGCCCAGCGTGCGCTGCCGTTCCACACAGAGCTGGGGGAGCATCCCGCGGCCGCCGACCGGCACGACGGGGTCACCGACCTCCTCGACGTGCGGGCGGCACTGACCCGCCTCTCCGACGACGATCAGGAGATCCTCCGGCTCGTCGCGTGGGAGCAGCTCACGGTCGCCGAGGCCGCCCTGGTCCTCGGCTGCGGCGCGACCGCGGCCAAGGTGCGGCTGCACCGCGCCCGCCGCCGACTCACCGCGCTGGTCGCCGAGACCCCTTCGCCGGTGGGAGGCACCCGATGAACGAGCAGATCATGAACCTGCTGACCGCCGCCGACCCGGCGCGGGACGTGCCCGTCGCCCCCGGCGACGTCGAGGCCCTGCTGCACCGGGCGTCCCACGACGTCACCGGCTACGACCTGCGCCCCCCGGTGCGCCGCCGCCGGTTCCTGGTCGCGGCGGTGGCCGCCGCCGCCGTCGTCGCGGTGACCGGCACGACCGCCGCCGTCCTGGTGCGTGGTGGTGGTCAACCGCCCGCGGGGCCCCCGGTGGTGCCGGCGCCGAGCGGCACGCCCAGCTGCCTGGACCGGCTCGCCGACAGCGCGATGACCGCGATGCGCGACGGGGTCGGCGGTCCGTACGAGTACCTGCGGACGGCCGGGACCAGCGGCAGGACCGTGCAGATGCCGAACGGGAACTTCGCCCGGTTCACGTACCAGGTGGAGACCCGGACGTGGACCGCCGAGGACGGATCGGTGCACCGCCGCACCATCAACCAGCCGCCCGAGTACGCCGACGCGGCGTCCCGGACCTTCTTCCGCAACAACCCGTCGTGGCTGCCGCACACCGGCACCCGCGAGGAGGACCTGCCGGCCGGCACCCCGCGCAAGCAGGTCCCGGCCGCGGACCCGGCGGCGATGGCCGAGGCGCTCTACCAGCCGAGGGAGAACGGCCCGTCCCAGGCAATCACCGGCGTCGAGGAACTGGTCGGCCAGCGGATCCTCGACCGCGAGCACCGGATCGCGGTGCTGCGCTTCCTGGCCCGCACCGACGGGATCCTCTGCGGCACCGAGGCGACCGACCCGTCCGGCCGCGTCGGTGTCGTGGTGACCGGCCCGGAGGGCGCCGGCCCGCGGCCCAGCCCCGGCGAGCACGGCGGCCGCAGCATCCTGGTCTCGCCGAACACCGGCGTCGTCCTCGCCGCCGGCTACACCGACGCCACCGGCACCACCTGGCACACGGTGTTCCTGGACCAGTACTTCACGAGCGTCGCCGGAGCACCGTGACGGCGCTGTCGTGGTCGCGGGACAGCCCCGCGTCCACGCCGTGCACCCTGAGGTAGCCGGCCGGGAACGTCGCACCGGTCTCCGCGTCGACCCAGGTCCCGTCCGGCGGCAGGAACGCCAGCCGGGCGGGCGGGGCCGGCTCGCCGAACCGGTGCCTGTGCAGCCACTGGAACACCACCACCTCGTCGCCGCGGGCATAGGCCAGGGCCGGCGCGGTGCTCGTCCTTGGGGAGCGCAGCCGGTGCAGCTCGCCGTGCTGCACGACCGGCCGGATCTGCTTGTACAGCGCGATCAGCTGCGCCGCCTCGGCCCGCTCGTCGGCCGTCCACGCGTTCAGGTCGCCGCCCACGCCGAGGACCCCGGACATCGCGACGTGGAACCGGAACCGCAGCGGTAGCCGGTGCCCGGTCAGGAAGTTCGGCGCGTCGGTGACCCACGCCGTCATCGCCCGCGCCGGGTACGCCAGGCTGAACCCCTCCTGGATGTGCAGCCGGTCCGCGGCGTCGGTGTTGTCGCTCGGCCACACCTGGTCGGTCCGGGCGAGGATGCCCAGGTCGACCCGGCTCCCACCGGACGCGCACGACTCGAACCGCACCCCCGGATGGTCCCGGCGCAGCCGGTCCAGGATGGTGTACACCCCCTCCGCGTGCCGCTGCGCCCACTGCGGACCCGGCCCCGGGTCCGTCACCGGCCGGTTCATGTCCCACTTCACGAACGCGATGTCGTGCCCGCTCAGCAGCGCGTCGAGCCACCCGTGCAGCCACTCGGCCACCTCGGGCCGCCCGACGTCGAGCACCAGCTGGTTGCGCAGTTCGTGGCGCGGATACCCGGGCGTCGCGTAGACCCAGTCGGGGTGCGCGCGGTACAGGTCGCTGTCGGGGTTGACCATCTCCGGCTCGACCCAGATGCCGAACCGCATCCCCAGCCTTGTGACGTGTTTGATCAGCGGACCCAGCCCGTCGGGGAACCGGTCCGGGTTGGGCGTCCAGTCCCCGAGCCCCGCGTGGTCGTCGACCCGCTTGCCGAACCAGCCGTCGTCCATCACGAACAGCTCGCAGCCGATCGCCGCGGCCCGCTCGGCGAGCGCCAGCTGGTTGGCCTCGTCGAGCTGGAACCCGGTCGCCTCCCACGAGTTGTACAACACGGGCCGGGTCTCGCCCCCGCTGGGCATGACGTGGTGCGCGTACCGGTGCCAGGCCCGGCTCGCGCCCCCGAATCCGCCGTCGCTGAAGACACCGACGCTGACCGGCGTGGTGAACGACCCGCCCGCGTCCAGGTGCGCCAGGGGTTCCTCGTGCCCGGCGCCGACCCGCGCGGTGACCCGGTGGTTCGGCAGCACCTCCAGGTCCGCATGCCACGTCCCCGACCACGCCAGGGCCACGCTCCACACCTCACCCGCCGTTTCCGACGCGGCGCCGTCGTCGACCGCGAACCACGGGTTGTGCGCCGGCCCGGTCGTCGTGCGCCGCGACCCGAGCCCGGTCCGGCCGGCCGGCAGCGTCGTGCGCTGCACCTGGGTCTCCGCCCCCCACCGCCCGTGCAGGCTCGACAGCCGTTGCCCGTCCCGCCGCGGCAGGCACCACGCGGCGCTGTCCGCCCGGCGGACCTCAAGGGGTTCGCCGGCGTCGAGGGTCGCCCACCGCTCCACGACGTCAAGCCCGTCCAGCACCCGGTAGTGCAACGTCAGCCGCAGCTGCCGGGTCAGCTCGTGGAACCGCAGCCGCAGCTCGCTCCACCCGTCCCCGGCGACGACCTCGTCCACCGGCGGCTGCCACCGCACCGTGCGCTGCCCGTCGGGGAACCGCACGGCCAGCGCCGGCTCCGCGAACCGCAGGCCACTGTCCGACGGGTACTCCTCCCGCCCGTCCAGCGGGCTCTCCCAGCTGGCCCGCTGCGGGTCCGGCGGCACCGCGGCCAGGGCGACCGCGGTCGCGTCGTCGACGCCGGCCCCCCAGTGCACGGCCACCGGCACGTCCTCGCCGCCGGTGCTCACCACGTAGGCACTGCCGGGGGTCCGCAACACCCAGATTCCTGGAGCGGGACGGGTCACCTGATCTGCTTCGGGCATCCCACGTTCGTAGCACTTCTTTTCGTGTTCTGCTCTTCCGGCTTCGATGGAAGGTCGCGGCGTCTGCGGATCGGGCTGGCCAGCAGCAGCACGCAGGTCAGCGCCAGCCACGCGGCCGCGCACCAGATCGCGGCGCGCACGCTCAGCCAGCTCGCCAGCGCCCCGCCGATCAGCGCCCCGAGCGGCATCGTCCCGAAGTTGAGCAGGTGCATGCTCGCCACGACCCGCCCGAGCAGCTGTCGCGGCGTGTACACCTGCCGCCAGCTGGCCTTGATGACGTTGCCGGCGACCACGCCCGTGCCGATCAGGACCCCGCCGGCCACGACCGCCGCCAACCCGGGGCCGGGCCCGGTCAACGGGATGAGCAACGCCGCCGGCATCGCCACGAGCTGGCACAGCAGGGTCGCCCGCGCGGTGCCGAGGCGCCGGCCGAGCGCGGGCGCCACGAACGCGCCGAGGGCGCCGCCGGCGCTCATCGCCGCGACGACCGCGCCGACGGCCACGGACCCCAGGCCGATGTCGTGGACCAGGAACACGACGAGGATCGACTGGTACGCGACGAGCCCGAGGTTGCTGGCCGCCCCGTACACCGCGAACACCCGAAGATACGGGTCCCGTCCCACGAACCGGATCCCGTCGGCGACCTGCTGTCGCAGCGGTTTTTTCGCGGTCTTTGCTGTGGTTGTTATGGCCGGGGGGCGGATCGCCAGCAAGCACAGTCCGGAGACGAGGAACGTTCCCGCGTCGAACAGCAACGCCCACACGGCACCGAACGCCCCGGCGATCACCCCGGCCAGCCCGGGCCCGCCGATCTGGGTGATCGCCTCCGTGCCCTGCAGCCTGGCGTTGCCGGCCGGCAGATCGGCCGGGCGGAGCAGGGAGGGCAGCAACACCTGGTATGCGGTCTTGAAGAAGACACTCGCGGTGCCGGTCCCGAACGCCACCGCGAACAGGTGCACAGTGGACAGTGCGCCGGCCATGGCGGCCAGCGGCACGCTCAGGTACAGCACCAGCGACACCGCGTCGCAGCACATCATCAACGCCCGGGGCGGCAACCGGTCCACCCACGCCCCGGCCGGCAACCCGATCAGGAGCCACGGCACCCAGGTGGCCGCCGCCAGCGCGGCGACCTGAAACGCCGAGGCGTCCAGCACGGTGATCGCCACCAGCGGCAGCGCGACCGAGGTCACGCTGGTGCCGAGGTTGCTGGTCGCCTGACCCGCCCACAACAGCCGGAACGCACGACCCCCGTCGCGGACGGGCTGCGCGCCGTGGCGCACCGCCGTGGTCACGGCTGCCTGCCGTGGCGCATTGCCGTGGTCACGGCTGCCTGCCGTGGCGCATTGCCGTGGTCACGGCTTCGCCGGAACGCCGTGCGCGAAGAAGAACACCGACGCCCGCCGGGCGCCGTCGTCGGGGATCGCCCGGCTCGCCCATTTGTCGATCAGGCCCTGCAGCTCCCCTTCGAAGGCCGCGAGTTCCTCGGCGGACATCGAGAGCCACTTGTCCGTGGAGAACGGCGCGTCGCCCCACTCCGCACGCTGCTCATCGGGCGCGCCGTGCCAGGCCCGCACGAGACCGAACTGCCGGTCCAGGTTGATCGACATGGCGGCACTGGCGACCGCCTGCCCGACCGGGTCGTCGGCGAAGTCCGAATCGGACCAGCGCAGGGCGGTCGAGGCGAGGTTCCACCACCGCTC
The DNA here is from genome assembly GCF_042653625.1 of Dactylosporangium cerinum. Lineage (NCBI taxonomy): Bacteria > Bacillati > Actinomycetota > Actinomycetes > Micromonosporales > Micromonosporaceae > Dactylosporangium > Dactylosporangium cerinum. The sequence goes on from NZ_JBHSIU010000130.1 coordinate 601,542, forward strand.
ACGCTTGTCCCGCGCCCGCTCCGGCACCTCGACGATCAGCTCGGCCGCCGCGAGAACCTTGAGGTGGTGGCTGACGTTCCCGACGGCCTGCTCGGTGCGGGCCGCCAGGATGCTCGCGGTAGCCGGCCCCTCAACCCTGAGCACATCCATCAACCGCCGCCGCAACGGATGCGATGCAGCAGCCAGCACCCGTGAATCCCGAACCTGGGTAACACCTCGTCCCGCCATGTCCGCCACTCTGTCACGCACAAGAATCATTGCACAAGACCTATTGTGCATCGTTTCGCCCATTGACCGCGACGGCCACGGGGGCGGAACCGGCGATCTTGCAACAACTAGGTGACCGGTCGTTGTGGACCCGTCTCAGCGCAGGAGCACGGTCTCCCGCTGCAGACGCGACAACTTCTGGGGATTGCGCACGGAGTAGAGCCCGGTGATGAGACCTTCGTCGACGCGGAGCGCCAGGACGGTGTCGATCTCGCCGCCGAGCCGCAGGATCAGCGCCGGGCAGCCGTTGACCTGTGCCATTCGCGGCGACCTCGTGGCCAGGTTCGCCAGTCCGGCGGCCAGCACGCCGGCCACTGCGTCGGCTCCGACAACGGGTGCCGGCGCGGCCTGGGCGATCCCGCCGCCGTCGCCCAGGAAGACGACGTCCGGTGCGAGGATGTCGAGCAGGCTCTGCAGCTCACCGGTCTCGACCGCCCGCTGGAACGCCTCGAGCGCGTTGCGGGTCTCCGCAGCGGAAACGACTCCGCGCGGGCGGCGCGCCGCGACATGTGCCCGCGCCCGGTACGCGAGCTGGCGGACCGCCGCGGGGCTCTTGCCGACGGCCTCGGCGATCTCCTCGTATTCCAGCTCGAACACCTCGCGCAGCACGAACACCGCCCGCTCGATCGGCGCGAGCGTCTCCATCACCAGCAGCATCGCCATCGAGACGCTGTCGGCCAACGCGACGTCATCGGCAACGTCGGGTGCGGTCAGCAGCGGCTCGGGCAGCCAGGGGCCGACGTAGGACTCCTTGCGGCGCCCGAGCGCACGCAGCCGGTCGAGCGACTGGCGGGTGGTGATCCGGATCAGGTACGCACGCTGATCCCGCACCGTGCTGAGATCGACGCCCGCCCATCGCAGCCAGGTCTCCTGCAGGACGTCTTCGGCGTCGGCCGCCGAACCGAGCATCTCGTAGGCGACGGTGAACAGCAGGTTGCGGTGGGCGACGAACGCCTCGGTAGCGGGATCCGGCCGACGGTCCCGATGCTCGCCGAGGTGGCGATCGTCCGCTGTGGTGTGCGCCGTGCCGGCCATGGTGACTCCTGTTGACGCTCGACTGGGTCGCCCACCAGACGCCGAGGTCCGCCGTTCTGTAACACCGGGGCGGTCGTGGTGTGCGTCACGGAAACGCCTCGTTATGCCCAGCAGGTCGCTGCCGTCTTGTGGTCGTTCGACGCCGCATCACGAGTGAGGACAACGTCATGGGACCTCGATTCAACCTGAACGACAACGAGCTCGGCGCCAAGATCGGTAAACGGTTCGCCAACACGAGCCTGGCGATCATGCAGTCGTCATTGCCGAAATCCACGATCGAACTCGTGGCGCTGCGTGCCAGCCAGATCAACGGCTGCGGCTTCTGCACCGACTCCCACACCAAGGAGCTCGCGGCGGCAGGCGAGCCCGCGGTCCGGATCAACCTGGTGGCCGCCTGGCGCGAGTCCACGGTGTTCACCGAGGCCGAACAGGCGGCGCTGGCACTCGCGGAGCAGGGCACCAGGCTCGCCGACGCCCACCGGGGCGTGCCGGACGAGACCTGGGCCCAGGTACGCGAGCACTACGACGACGATCAGATCGCCGCACTGGTGTACCTGGTCGCCATGATCAACGCCGCCAACCGGCTCGGCGTGATCCTCCACCTGAAGGGTGGCGCCTACCAGCCCGGCACGTTCGACAGCTCGGCGAACTGATCGCATGCGGGCCCGGCTCACGTGTCATACACCCCGGCCGGGCCCGCACCCGCCCGCGCGTCGGCATGGTCCGGCTCGGCATGGTGCGCCACGGGCCTGGATGGACGCGCAGGGACTGCGCGGGTCACCACTGGGCGTACGGGACGTTCCAGTCGCCGAGGCCGTCGGTGAGGGGGAGGTTCTTCGGGGTGTTGCGGACCTCGACGACGTCGCCCACGTCGAAGTTGTCGTAGAACCACTTGGCGTGGTCCGGGGCGACGTTGATGCAGCCGTGCGAGGTGTTCTCCTTGCCGTGCTTGGGGATGTTCCAGTCGGCGAGGTGGACGTATTCACCCGACAGGGAGATGCGGCAGGCGAGCCGGATCTTCTCCTCGTAGTAGTTCGGGTCGTTCTTGTTGGTCACGCCGTAGCTGGCGGAGCTCATCGTGACGAGGGGTTCCTTCGTCATGAGGACGTGCACGCCGCTGGCGGTCAGGTAGTCGATCTTCTCGCCCTTGGAGCCGATCGTGCCCTTGCCGCCGCGGCCCATGCTGCAGGGGATCTTGCGGACCATCTGGCCGTCGACGTAGCACTCCATCTGCTTGGTGTTGGAGTCGGCGATGGCGATGCGGGACTTGCCGATGGAGAAGTTCGCCGAGGCGTTGGTGCCGCCGTAGACGCCGTTGCCGATGTCGACGCCGAGCAGGTTGGCGTCGACCTTGACCGTGGTGCCGGGCGCCCAGTACTTCTCGGGGCGCCAGTGCGCGCTCTGGCCGCTCACCCAGTGCCACTTGCCCTCGACCTCGGGGGACGTGGTGACCTTCATCGCCTGCACGACGGCGTCCTTGTTGGTGACGGCCTTGTTGAAGAAGACGATGACAGGCTGGCCGACGCCGTAGGTGTTGCCGTTCTTCAGTGCGAGCATCGGGTTGGCCTGGAACGTGATCGACACAGTGCTGGCCGGCTTCAGCGTGGTGAACGTCGCCGTCTGGTTCACGGCGGTGCCGGTCGCGTCGACGCCGGTGACCGTGACGGTATACGTCTGGCCGTAGGCGAGGGCGCCGGTGGACTGCCAGTTGTGCTTGTCGTCGGCGAGGGTGCCGGCCACGGACTTGCCGCCGGCGGCGACCGTGACGGTGTCCAGCGTGCCGTTCTCGATCGCGACGGTGACCGGGCTGCCCGGCGGGACGTCCTTGGTGTCCGCGGCGGGCGTGATGGTGAGCTTCGCCGGCTGCGCGGCGCCCCCACCCGGACCCCCGGTCGTGCCGGTGGCGGCGCCGCCGGTCTTCTTGGCCCCGTCGGAACAGCCGGCCAGGACGGACCCGGCAACCACAGCACCAGCGACTCCCGCACCGGTGACCAGCATCTTGCGACGACTCAGCATGATTCGCACCCTCCCCGTTCGCGAACGGTACCCACACGAAGACGTCTCGCAAAACCCCTCGCGTTGCATGCGATGACGATCATTTCGCGCGGGCCCGTCCGACAAAACGTGCGAAACGCTCACGACACGGTCAGGTCGACCTGATTGGTGTAGAAGGCGACCCGCTTCGTGATCGGCTCGACCGCCGGATAGGGCGTCTCGTAGGTCCAGATCACGTTGGTGAGCTCGCGGTCGGCGGTGACGACGCTGTAGTAGGAGGCGTTGCCCTTGTACGGGCAGTACGTCGAGTGCTCGGTCCGCCGCAGCAGCGTCTGGTCGACGTCGTCCAGCGGCAGGTAGTACACCGGTGGATACGTCGACTCCTGCAGCGTCAGTGCGTCCGTGGTGTCGGCGACCGTGACGCCATCGACGCGGACCGTGACGCGCCGCCCGGTCGGGGTCACGGTGATCGGGTGGTCAGGCCCTGGAATCTTCATGCCTCCGACGCTACCTCGGGGGTGTGACACAAAAGCCGGTCGACGCAGCGCGCGGCAAGCTCCGGCGTCAGCGTCCACGGCAGGAAGATCACGCGGTAGATGATCGGCGCGATGACCAGCTCGATGAGGTCGTCGGCGGCGAACGCGGACGAGGACCGGTCGGCCAGCACCTGCGCCTCCGCCCGCCGGTTGCGCAGGCAGTCGGACTCGGTGTCGCCCGCCGAGGCCGCCCCGCCGCGCAGCAGCGCCGCGTTCACCGGCTTGGCGTAGTGCGCGACGATCTCGCCGGCCCAGGCGATGAGATCGTCACGCAGCGAACCGGTGTCGGGCAGCGGCCGGTCGGGGTCGAGCCGATACGTGGCGATGTCGTTGAGCATCGTCGGCAGGTCACCCCAGCGCCGGTAGATCGAGGTCGGGTTGACCCCGGCGCGCTCCGCGATCAGGGGGATGGTGACCCGCTCGGCGCCGCGCTCCCGCACGAGGTCCTCGACCGCGCTCCTGACCTGCGCCACCACGACGGCGCTGCGACCGCCGGTCCGTTTCTCAGGCATGTGACGCTCCTAACGCAACGAAAATTGCTTTAAGCAAACAGCAAGCGAGTAGCTTCAGCTTAACGCAACGGAAATTGCTTTAGGGGGTACGGCATGACCACCGCACTGGTCCGACCCGTCACACTGCCCGCCGGGGCCGCGTTCGCCGGCGCCGGCCTGGCGTTCGCGTCGCTGTACCTGGCCGCGGGCGCACCGACGCCACTGCTCGTGCTGTTCGAACGGGAGTGGGGCTTCGCGCCGTGGGTGCTGACCGTCGCGTTCGCCGCCTACGCGTTCGGGCTGCTCGCCGCGCTGCTCGTGGTCGGGTCGCTGTCCGACCACATCGGCCGGCGGCCCGTCCTGGTCGGCGCGCTCAGCGTCGAGGTCGCCGCGATGCTCATGTTCGTGTTCGCGCCGAACATCGGCTGGGTCATCGCCGCCCGCGTCGTGCAGGGCATCGCCACCGGCGCCGCCAGCAGCGCGTTCACCGCGGCGCTGGTCGAGCTGGCGCCGCCGCACCGCAAACGCCTCGGCACGATCGTCGCGGGCGCCGCCCCCGCCGGTGGGCTCGGCCTCGGCGCCCTGCTGACCGGCGCCGCCGTGCAGTTCACCCACTCGGCGAACCTGATCGTCTTCGGTGCTCTCGCCGTCATCATGGTCATCGGTACGCTCACCGCCGCGTTCTCCGGCGAGACCGTCACCCGCCGGGCCGGCGCCCTCGACTCGCTCAAGCCCCGGGTCACGGTGCCGCGCGCCGCCCGCCGCGAGTTCGGCGCCGCGATCCCCGTGCACCTGGCCAGCTGGATGTTCGCCGGGCTGTTCATGGGCCTCGCCCCGACGATCGTGCGGGACATCTTCCACCTCGACAGCGGCCTGCTCAACGGCGCGACCGCGTTCCTGCCGCCCGCGTCCGCCGCGGTCGCCGGATACGTCCTGGGCCGCCTGCACCCGCGCCGCACCATCCTGCTCGGCGGCGCCGCGGTCCTGCTCGGCGCCGCGGTCGTGCTCACCGGCATCGTCGCCGTGCTGCTGCCCCTGGTCTGGGTCGGCGGGATCATCGGCGGCGCCGGGTTCGGCGCCACGTTCTCCGGGGCGCTGCGCGCCGTCGGGCCCCTGGCGGAGACCCACCAGCGGGCCGGGCTGTTCGCCGCGGTGTTCCTCGTCGCCTACCTGTCCTTCGGCATCCCCGCGATCGTCGCCGGCCAGCTCGTCGCCCCGCTCGGCCTGCTGACCACCGTGGTGCTGTACGGCACCGCGATCCTCGCCGCGGCCGGGGCCGGCCTGCTCAGCCAGTGGCGGCTGACCCGGACCGCATAACCCTTCAGGTCGGCGGCGCGCCGCCGATGGGGACACGACCGAGAGGAGCACAGCATGAACGTCGCCCAGATCGCCTCGTCCATCACGTGGAGCGTCCCGTCCGCCGGTCGCGGCCTCGACCCCGAGACCGCGCAGGCCCAGGTCAACGCCCAGGCAGACACGCTCAGCGCCCTCATGGGCACCAGGCACAACACCGCCGTCGCCAACAACATCACCGACGGCCAGGGCGTCGACGTGTACCTGTAGGCGCCGGACCCGCACGTTAGATTCGACGGCATGAACCGGCAGGAGATCAGCGACGCGGTCATCGACGTCGGATGGCGGTACATCCTGAGCACCATCATGACCACGGTGCCGGTGGGCTCGATCGGGCAGGCCGCCGAGGTCGCGGCCCGGTGCACCGCCGTCGCCGGTGACGACGCCGACCGGCACCTGTGGCTCGACCTGCGCGCCGATCACGTCCTGCTGAACCTGCAGACGAGAGACAACGGCCGGGTCACCGGGCGCGACATCGAGCTGGCCCGGGCCCTCACCGGCTCGCTGCGGGAGATCGGCCTGGCGACCGTCCCCGCGGCCGGTCGGCCGGTGCAGCTCCTCGAGATCGCCGTCGACGCCATCGACATCCCCGCGGTCCGCCCGTTCTGGAAGGCCGTCCTCGGTTACGAGGACGAGGAAGGCGTCGAGGGCGACGCCGGCGCCGCCGTCGCCGACCCGCACCGGCTCGGACCCACCGTCTGGTTCCAGCAGATGGCCGAGCCCAGGGTCGAGCGCAACCGGATCCACTTCGACATCAGCGTCCCGCACGACGCGGCCGAAGGCCGGATCGCCGCAGCCCTCGCCGCCGGCGGCATCCTCGTGTCGGAGGCGGCGGCACCCGCGTTCTGGATCCTCGCCGACGTCGAGGGCAACGAGGTCTGCGTCACGACCTGGCAGGGCCGCGACTGATGGCCGACGTCTTCGCCGACGAGGCCGTCGCGGCCATGGTCGCGGCATCCCGCGAACCCCAGCCGGCCGTGAGCGTCGCCGAGCTGCGCCGGGGCGGGAAGGCCCGCGCCGCACTGCGCACACCGGGCCCGGCGATGCCCGTCGAGGACCGCACCGTCGGCGGCGTCGGGATCCGGGTGTACCACCAGAGCGGCGCCGACGTCATCGTCTTCGCCCACGGCGGCGGCTTCGTGCTGGGCGACCTCGAGACACACGACGCGTTCGTCCGCAGGCTCGCCCACGCGACCGGCCGGACCGTCGTCGCCGTCGACTACCGGCGGGCGCCGGAGGACCCGTTCCCGGCCGCGGTCGACGACGTCCTCACCGTCCTGGACGCGCAGACCGCCGCGAGGGTGGCGGTGGCCGGGGACTCCGCCGGCGGGTTCCTCGTCATCCAGGCCGCCCTGGCCAGGCGGGAGCGGATCGACGCGCAACTGCTCGTCTGCCCGCTGATCGACGTCACCCTGCCGGCCGCGACCCAGCCGAGCGTCGCGGAGAAGGGCACCGGTTACACCCTGGACGTCGCGCAGCTGCGCGAGTGGATCGGTTGGTGGGCGCCGGACAAGGCACCGGATCCGCTGGCCGAGGACCTCACGGGCATGCCGCCGGCCCTGGTCGCCGTCGCCGAACACGACCCGCTGCGCGACGGCGGCAGCCAGTACGCGCAACGGCTCACCGCGGCCGGCGTGCCGGTCGTACACCGGACCGCGGCGGGACACGTGCACAACTTCGCCCAGTCCGTCCATGTGTCAACCGCCTGCGCCGAAGTTGACGCTCAGTGGCTTCGCGACGCTGCCCAGTTACTTTCCGGGTCGGGCTGGGACGCCACTGGCGGAGGCGGTGCAGACTGGGTGCCGGCGTCCCGACCGGACGTCTGACGATCGGCAGGGGGCCACGACGTGGGACTGTGGGACAAGATCCAGGGCGAGTTCGTCGACATCATCGAGTGGCTCGACGACAGCCGGGACACCATCGTCTGGCGGTTCCCCCGCTACCAGAACGAGATCAAGATGGGCGCGCAACTGATCGTGCGCGAGTCGCAGACCGCCGTGTTCGTCAACGAGGGCCAGGTCGCCGACGTCTTCAAGCCCGGCACCCACACGCTGCAGACGCAGAACCTGCCGATCCTGTCGACGTTGAAGGGCTGGAAGTACGGGTTCGACTCGCCGTGGAAGGCGGAGGTCTACTTCGTCAACACCCGCCAGTTCACCGACCTCAAATGGGGCACCCAGAACCCGGTCATGCTCCGCGACGCCGAGTTCGGCATGGTGCGGCTGCGGGCGTTCGGCGCGTATGCGTTGCGCGTCACCGAACCGGACAAGCTGCTGCGCGAGCTGGTCGGCACCGACCCGCAGTTCCGCACCGAGGAGGTCTCGGAGTTCGTCCGGCAGCTCATCGTCGGGCACCTCGGCAGCGCCCTGGCAACCGCGGGGGTGCCGGTCCTGGACCTCGCCGCGCGGCAGCTGGAGATCGGCCAGCAGCTTGCCGGCGTCCTCACCACCGAGCTCGCCGGGTATGGCATCCAGATCCCGAAGTTCGTCATCGAGAACATCTCGGTGCCGCCGGAGGTCGAGGAGGCCATCGACAAGCGCACCTCGATGGGGGTCGTCGGGAACCTGGACACGTATACGAAGTTCCAGACCGCGAACGCGATCGAGGACGCCGCGAACAACTCCGGCGGGGCGGGGGAGGCGTTCGGGTTCGGCCTCGGCATGGCCGCCGGGCAGCGGATGACGAACGCCGCGACCCAGGGCGCCCCGCCGTCGGGTGGTCCGCCGCCGCTGCCCCAGCAGGACCAGTGGTTCGCCGGGGTCGGCGGTGCCCAGCAGGGGCCGTATGATCTCGCCGCGCTCGGCGCGCAGGTCCGCGGCGGCACCGTCACCCGCGAGACCCTGGTCTGGCGCAACGGGATGGCGCAGTGGACCCCGGCGGGCCAGGTGCCGGAGCTCGGCGCCCTGTTCGCCGCCGTCCCCCCGCCGCTGCCCCCGCAGGCGTAGCCGCCGATGCGGCAGTATCCGTGCGCCGGCTGCGGCGCCACCGTCGAGTTCGCCCCGGGCACGAACACGCTGCGCTGCCCGTACTGCGGACACACCACCGTCATCGAACAGCAGCCGGGCCGCGCCGTGCGCGAACACGACTGGGCCGAGTTCGAGGCGCTGCCCCGCAAACCGATCGCGCTGCTGGCCGCCAACGTCTATGTGTGCGGCGGCTGCGGCGCGCAGACGGAGAGCGACACCGTCTCCGACCGCTGCCGGTTCTGCGGCGCCGCCGTCGTCGCCCAGGTCGACCCCGCCGACCAGGTCGTCCCGGAGGCGGTGCTGCCGTTCACCGTCGACCGTCCGGCGCTGCGAGCCGCCCTCGGCGCCTGGGCCGCGTCGCGCTGGTTCGCGCCGTCGGGGCTGAAGAAGGTCAGCGAGGCCGAGTCGGCGAAGAGCACGTACCTGCCGCACTGGACCTACGACAGCCGCACCGTGTCGCAGTACCAGGGGCAGCGCGGCGACCACTACTGGGACACGGAGACGTATCGGGCCAACGGCGAGACCCGCACCCGGCAGGTCCGGCGGACCCGGTGGAGCGGCGCGTCCGGCACCGTCGCCAGCGACTTCGACGACGTGCTCGTCGCCGGCACCACGAAGGTCACCCGGGAGCACCTCGACGCGCTCGAGCCGTGGCCGCTGACCGACGCCGCGCCGTTCCGCCCCGAGTATCTCGCCGGGCACGAGACGCTGCGCTACGACGTCGAGCCGGAGCAGGCCCTCGACGCCGCGAAGGCCCTCATGGCGGTGGTCATCGAGGAGGAATGCCGCGCCGACATCGGCGGCGACGAGCAGCGCGTCTCGCATGTCGACACCGCGTACAACGGGCTGACGTTCAAGCTGATGCTGCTGCCGGTGTGGCTGGCCTGCTACGTGTACGCCGGGAGGACCTACAACATCCAGGTCAACGGCCGCACCGGCGAGGTGGCCGGCGAACGCCCCTACAGCGTGCCGAAGATCGCTGCGGCGGTCACGGGTGGCGTCCTGCTGGTCGCCCTCGTCGTGTTCCTCATCTGGCGCGGGCGGCAATGACCCGCGTGCTCCGGCACGAGCGGGTGTCGGCGGCCCTGACCCTGCTCAGCGACGCCGGCGTGGCCGCGCTGCTCGACGAGCACGCCCGGCCCGACGCGGTCGGCATCGGCGGGTGCACCGCGACCCTCGCCGTGGCCGGTTCGCCGGTGTTCGTCAAACAGGTCCCGGTCACCGCCCTGGACCTGCAACACCCGCACTCGACGGCGAACCTGTTCGGCCTGCCCATGTACTACCAGTACGGGGTCGGCTCGACCGGCTTCGGCGCGTGGCGCGAGCTCGCCGCGCACCGGATCACGACCGGCTGGGTCCTCTCCGGGCGGCACGCCGCGTTCCCGCTGCTGCACCACTGGCGGGTCCTGCCCGCCGGGTTCGCATGGCAGCCCGTCGACATCGAGGAGCGGGTGGCGTACTGGGGCGGGGCGCCGTCCGTGCGGCACCGGCTGACCCAGCTCCGGGACGCCCCGGCGCGGCTCGTGCTGTTCCTCGAGCACCTCCCGCGGACCGTGCACGACCTGCTGCGGGCCGACCCGTCGGCGGCCGGCCGGGTCGACGCGCGGCTGCGGGACGCGATCACGTTCATGAACGCCGCCGGGCTGTGGCACTTCGACGGGCACTTCAACAACGTCCTCACCGACGGCGATGAGGTGTACTTCGCCGACTACGGCCTCGCGCTGCACTCCGGGTTCGACCTGACCGCGCCGGAACGCGCGTGGCTGCGCGAGCACGCTGACTACGACCTGCGGCACACCACCGGGCACCTGGCGACCTGGCTCGCCGAGGAGTTCCGCGGCCCGTCGTCACGCGCGGCGGTGTTACGCGGCGAGGCGCCGTTCCTCGGGCCCGCGGTGGCCGCGGAGCTCGTCCGCCGATACGGGGAGCGGGCCCTGGTGACGGACGCGTTCTTCGACGCGCTCGTCACCGGGGCGAAGACGACGCCCTACCCGTCCTGTTCGGGGAGCCGGTAGCTCGAGCGGAAGCCGAGCAGCCGCTCGGCCGCGGTGGTGTCGATCGGGACCCGGCGCCCCGGGATTGCCGTCCGGACCGGCACCCCCGGGTGATACTCGGCGATCAGCTCCTCGGTCGGCCGGTCCGCCAGCGTCTCCGGCGCGGCCAGGAACACCCGGTGGAACCCGCGCAGCGGTGCCGAGGCGGCCAGCCACGCGGCCTCGGCGGCGTCCTCGACGTGCAGATACGCCCACGAGTTCCGGGCGGCCGCGACCGGGTCGGTGCGCACGTCCGCAGCGGCCTTCTCGAGCCTCGGCGTGTCGCCGGTGAACGGGAACCGCAGCGCGACCACGTCCATGCCGTGCCGGCGGTGGACCATCTCGCCGGTCAGCTCGTCGACCAGCTTCGACAGCGCGTACGGATCCTCGATCTGCGGCGGTGCCTGCTCGTCGAGGGGGTAGTACGGCGGGTGCAGGTCGTGCGGCGAGAACGGCATGCCGAGCAGCGCGTAGCTGCTGGCAAGCACGGCCCGTGGCACGCCCCGGCGGGCGGCCTCGTCGAGCACCACGAACGTGGCCCGGGTGTTGCCGGCGAACACGTCCAGGGCGGTGCCGAGCGTGGGTGCCGGGATCGCGGCCAGATGGATGACGGCGTCGGTTTCCTCGGTGAACGCCTCGGCGACGACGTCCGGGTCGCCGGCCGACCCGACCACGACCGTGGCCTTGTCGAACGTGGCCGGCTCCAGGGTCAGCGCGACGACCTCGACGCCCTCGTTCTCGAGGCGGGCGACGACGGCCCGCCCGATGTTGCCGCCGGCGCCGGTGACGACGACCCTCACGGTGCCTCCAGGGCGCCGTCGGGGCGGCGCACGACGGCGGCCCACCGGTCGAACAGGAACTTCGTCGGCGGATACTTCGCCGCCTCCACCTCGTCCACGTCGACGCCCCAGCCGGGCCGCTCCGACGGGTACATGTACCCCTTGACCACGTCCGGGCAGCCGGGGAACACGTCGTGGGTGGCCTCGTTGTACTCGTGCGACTCCTGGAACCCGAATGCGTGGCTGGAGATGTCGACGGCCAGGTTCGCCGCGACCCCGACCGGCGACACGTCGGCGGGGGAGTGGAACGCGGTCCGGACGCCGCACAGCTCGGCGAGCGCGGCCAGCTTCCGCGTCGGGGTGAGCCCGCCGACCGCCGACGTGTGCAACCGGATGAGGTCGACCCCGCCGTCGCGGATGAGCCGCGCCGCGTCCGCGACCGAGCTGATCTGCTCACCGACCGCGAGGGGCACCGGTGAGGCGGCCCTGATCTCCGGCAGGCGGTCGTACAGCTCCGACGGGATCGGGTCCTCCAGGAACGACAGCCCGAACGGCTCCAGGGCCCGCGCCAGGACCACCGCCTGCTTCGGGGTGAGCCGGCTGTGCACGTCGTGCATGAGGTTGACGCCCGTGCCGAGCCGCTCCCGGGCGGCCGCGAACAGCGACGGCGTGCCCCGCAGGTAGCGCTCCGGGTCCCAGCCGTCCGGGTTCGGCGAGTCCGGGTAGTGCCCGCCGGTGCCGGCCGCGCCGTAGCTGCCCAGACCCGGCTCCGCGCGTTGCAGGCGGATGCAGCGGTACCCCTGCGCGATGAGCCGCTCGGCCTCGTCGAGCACCTCGCCGGTGTCGTTGCCGGAGGCGTGCGTGTACACCTCGACCCCGCCGCGGACCCGCCCGCCGAGCAGCTCGTGCACCGGCAGGCCGGCCCGCTTCCCGGCGATGTCCCACAGCGCCTGGTCCAGCCCCGACAGCGCGTTGTTGAGGACCGGCCCGTTGCGCCAGTACGACGAGTAGTGCACCGTGCGGGTGATGTCCTCGATGTCCGCCGGGTGCCGTCCGACCGCCAGGGGCCCGACGTGCTCCGTCACCGCCGCCGCCACGGCCGCGTAGCGCTGCGTGAAGGTCGCGCAGCCCAGCCCGTACAGCCCCGGCTCGGTCGTCTCGACCTTCACCACGACGAGCGGGAGGCCCTCCGGTGCGGTGACGATCGGCCGGACCGCGGTGATCCTGAGCGCATCACGGGCCGGCCACGGCGGGACAGACTCGGGCAGACCACCGTCAGGGCCCAGCAACTGGTTCGGGTCGTGCACGTGGAAACCTCCCGGCAGCGGTCGCTCATGAATCCGACGATCATGCGTGCGATAACGTTACGCCCGTGCACGCGCCCGAAGCAGACTCCCGGCCGGTGTGGGTCCTCGAGATCGGGGGCAGCCACGTCACGGCCGCCGGCGTGTTGCTGGACGACCGCAAGGTGATCCAGCGGCAACGCCACCCCTTGGACCCCGGCCTCGCGGCCGACGGCATCGTGGACGCCCTCGCCGGCGCCGCGAAGCTCCTCGATCCGCACCCGGGGGACCGCTGGGCCGTCGCGATGCCGGGCCCCTTCGACTACCGCACCGGCGTCTCGTTGCACGCCGGCGTCGGCAAGTTCGACAGCCTCCGCGGCGTCGACCTGCGCGCCGCGCTCGCACAGGCGATTCCGGCCGCCCCGGACGCGTTCACCTTCGTCAACGACGCCGACGCCTTCCTCCTCGGCGAATGGGTCGACGGCGCCGCGAAGGGCGCGCCCCGCTGCGTCGCCATCACCCTCGGCACCGGCATCGGCTCCGCCTGGCTCGCCGACGGCAGCGTGGTCACCACCGGCCCCGACGTGCCGCCCGACGGCGAGGTGCACTTCTTGACCATCGACGGCGTCGAGCTCGAGGAGGTCGTGTCCGACCGCGCGCTGATCCGGGCGTACCGCTCGCTGACCGGCGTCGACGTCGACGGCATGCGCGGCCTCGCCACCCGCGCCCGCGAACTCGACGCCGCCGCGCAGACGGTGATCGACACCGCGTTCGGCGCGCTGGGCCTGCTGCTCACGGACTGGCTCACCCGCTTCAAGGCCGAGGTCGTGGTCTTCGGCGGCTCGATGACCGGCGCCTGGGACCTGATCGAGCCCGCCCTGGCACTGACCCTGCCGGCCCGCCCGGTGTCGGACACGGAGCACGCCGCCCTGCTCGGCGCCGCCTGGGCCGCCGCCCACCCGACGGCCGCCGTGTACTGAGCCGGGGTTTTCGGATATTTCCGATATGTCGGGTGCCTCGGCGCCGAGAATCATGCGGTGCGGGGGATGCGGGTGCTCGTCACCGGGGACGGCCGGTGGCGGCTCGAGGTGTGGGCGCGGGGCGTCGACGTGTATGACCGCGGCTCCCAGGACACCCGCCGGACCCGGGTCGGCGCGCTGGTGCTGCGCCAGGCGGACCTCGACCGCGCCGTGCGGTTCCTGCTCGACCAGGGCGCCGACATCGAGACGCTGCGCGAGCGCTGACCGCCCCCGCGACCGTCCCGGTCAGTGCCCGGGGGTCAGCGGCCGCCGGCCACTCGCAGGGTCGTGCCGGTGACGTAGGACGCGGCGGGGCTCAGCAGCCAGGCGATCGCCTCGGCGACCTCGGCCGGCTCGCCGGGGCGGCCGAGCGGGGCGCCCGGGCCGGCCCGTTCGGCGCGGTCGGGGTCGCCGGAGACGGCGTGGATCTCGGTGCGGATGATGCCCGGGGCCACGCCGTTGACGCGGATGCCCGCGGGGCCGAGCTCCTTCGACAGGCCGATCGTGAGGGTGTCGAGGGCGGCCTTGCTCGCGGCGTAGTGGATGTATTCGCCGGGGCTGCCCAGGGTCGCGGCGGCCGAGGAGACGTTGACGATGGCGCCGCCGTGGGGCAGGACGCGGGTGGCCTCGCGGGCGCACAGGAAGGCGCCGACGATGTTGACGTCGACGACGCGGCGCAGGTCGGCGGCGTCGAGGTCGGCGAACGGGCCGATCGCGGAGGTCGTGCCGGCGTTGTTGACCAGTCCGGTGACCGGGCCGAGTGCGGCGGCGGCGGTCGCGAAGAGCCGCGCCACGTCGTCCTCGACGGACGTGTCGACCTGCACGGCGACGGCCGTCCCGCCGGCCGATCCGACCGCGGCGACGACCGCGGCCGCCGCGTCCGCGGAGTGCTGGTAGCCGACGGCGACGCGGTGACCGTCGCCGGCGAGGCGCACGGCGGTCGCCGCGCCGATGCCCCGGCTGCCGCCGGTGATGATGGTGACCCGGTCCATGGTCAGATCCTAGGCCCGACGGGTCGCGCGGGGAGGTCCCAGCCGGACAGGTCGGGGCCGAGCGGGACGATGCCGGATGGGTTGATGTCGCGGTGGACCTCGTAGTAGTGCCGTTTGATGTGGTCGAAGTTCACCGTGTCGCCGAAGTGCGGGGTCTGGAAGAGGTCCCGGGCGTAGTTCCACAGGACGGGCAGCTCGGTGAGCTTGTTGCGGTTGCACTTGAAGTGGCCGTGGTAGACCGCGTCGAACCTGACCAGGGTGGTGAAGAGGCGGATGTCGGCCTCGGTGATCTGGTCGCCGACGAGGTAGCGGCGGGTCGACAGCCGCTCCGAGAGCCAGTCCAGGCGGGCGAACAACCGCTCATAGGCGGCGGCGTAGGCCTCCTGCGAGCCGGCGAAACCGGCGCGGTAGACGCCGTTGTTGACGTCGCGGAAGACCAGGTCGTTGACCTCGTCGATCTCGGCACGCAGGGCAGCGGGGTACAGCTGCGGCGCGCCCGGCGCATGAAACGCCGTCCACTCGGTGGACAGGTCGAGGGTGATCTGGGCGTAGTCGTTGGTGACGACCTGCCCGGTGGTGACGTCGACGATGCAGGGCACGGTGATGCCGCGCTCGTAGCCGGGGAAGCGGGCGAAATACGCGTCCTGGATGCGCTCGATGCCGAGCACCGGGTCGCGGCCGCCCGGGTCGAGGTCGAAGGTCCAGCTGCGCTGGTCGTGGGTCGGCCCGCAGACGCCCATCGACAGGACGTCCTGCAGCCCGAGCAGCTCCCGCACGATGATCGCGCGGCTGGCCCACGGGCAGGCCCGGCTCACCACCAGTCGGTAGCGGCCGGGCTCGACCGGGTAGCCGTCGCGGCCGTCGGCGGTGATGCGGGACGTGATGTAGTTCTGGTCCCGCTTGAATTCGCCGGTCGACCGGTAGGCACCCATACGTCCTATCCTGCCATTGCCGCGTACCGGTCGGCCGGTTCGGCGGTCAGCGAGGCCTTGGCGCCACGGGACGTGTCGTCGGCGAGGACCTCGTCGCGGTCCTGCTCGACCGCGTCGAACACCTGCTCCGCGACGGACGAGGGGCTGATCTTCGGGGCGTCGACGGACGCGGCCATGTCGGTGTCGACGTAGCCGACGTGCAGGCCGGTGACGCCGACGCCCTGCGGGGCGAGCTCCAGGCGCAGCGCGTCGCTGGCGGACCAGAGGGCGGCCTTGGTGGCGCTGTACGACTGCCCGAACGCGACCCACGACAGCGCCGAGTGCACGTTGACGATCCGCCCGCCGCCGTTGGCCAGCAGCTGCGGCAGGAAGGCGCGGGTCACGTGGATCGGGCCGTAGAAGTTGGTCTCGAACTCGCGCCGCACCTCGTCGAGGTCGCCGGTGACGAGGCTGGCGCCGACGTAGATGCCGGCGTTGTTGATCAGAACGGTGACGTCCCCGGTCTGCGAGGCGGCCCGCAGGACCGACGCGGGGTCGGTGACGTCGAGGGCGACGGCCTCGACGCCCGGGGTGGTGACGGTGCGCGGGTCGCGGGCGGCGGCGTAGACCTTCCGTGCGCCACGGGCGACGGCCTCGGCCGCCAGGGCCTTGCCGATGCCGCGGTTGCCGCCGGTGACCAGTACAACTGCCGTCTTGAGATCCATGCCGGGCTCCTAAAAAACCGATCGGTTTCCGATGAACACGGCAACCATAAACCGATCGGTTTACACTTGTCATGTGACATCACCGACACGTGAACGCCTCTTGCGCGCCGCCGCCGACCTGTTCTACGCCGAAGGTGTCGGCGCGGTGGGCGTCGAGCGCCTGTGCCAGACCGCGGGCGTGTCGAAACGGTCGATGTATCAGCTGTTCGCGACCAAGGACGACCTGGTCGCCGAGGCGCTGCGGGTGCACGGGCCGGGTGTCGTCGCGCACTATTTCCCGCCCGAGGACGCCGACCTCACCCCGCGCGAGCGGATCCTGCACGTGTTCGGCGTCCTCGAGGACCAGGCCGGCGCGCCGGGCTTCCACGGCTGCCCGTTCGCCAACACCACCATCGAGCTGCACGACGCGTCGCACCAGGCCAGCCGCGTCGCCTGGGAGTTCAAACTGCAATTGGAGGTGTACTTCCAGCGCCAGGCCGCACTGCTCGGCGCCCCGGATCCACGGCAACTCGGCACGCAACTGCTGATGCTGTTCGACGGCGCCTCGGTCCGCGCCGTGATGCGCGGCGGCGGCCTCGACGGCGTCGCCACCCGCACCGCCGAGATGCTGCTGGATGTGACTGTTTCCCGCCAGTCGCTCCCCTGACGCGTCAGGGGAAGACGGCGGCGAAGGCCGCTTGGACCGGGGTGCCCTTGAGTCGGTCGTACACCGCGAACACGACCTGGTCGAAGTGCTGGACGTCGGCGAGGGCGGCGGCGAACGCGGTGGCCACGTCGGCGGGCACGTTGCGGAACACGCCGCAGCCCCAGCCGCCGAGGACCAGGGTGCGGTGCCCGTGTGCGGCGGCGACGGCCAGCACGCGGCGGGCCCGGCGGTGCAGCACGGCGGGGACGTCGGCGGCGTCCTGCGGCTGGTTGCGCAGGATCGCGCCGAGGTTCGGCGCGGCGGCGGTCAGGAACGTGGCGTGGTGCGCCGCGTCGAGGAGCCGCCCTTTGTCGTCGCGGAACACCGGCACGCCGGGGGAGTGGATGACCCGGTCGCTGTACCGCAGGTCGTGGTGCTCGCGGTGGAACGCGTAGAACTCCGGTGCCGCGCGCAGGCACGGGTACAGCGCGGACGCGCGGGCCAGGCTCTCCTCCTGCGCCTCGGCGCCGCCGAGGAAGCCGCCGCCCGGGTTCTTCGCGGAGGCGAACACGAGGCACGCGACACCGCCCGGCGTCTGCGCGAGGCGGCGGGCCGCGGCCAGGGTCGACTCGCCGGTGACCTCGACGGCGGGCACGGCGGCCGGGCCGGGGGGCGGCGGCAGCGGGTCCTCCGGCAGGTACAGCCTCGTCCCGGCGACGGCCGCGGTCACCGCGGCGCCGATGCGGACCAGGTCGCCGGCCTGGTTGCGGTACTCGCCGGCGGCCGCGATCGCGACGCTCTGCCGGGCGATCTCCCGCAGCCGCCCGCTCACGGTTCCCACCGAAGATCACGTGCAGACACGCCGCCACGGTACCGACCACCGCCGCCACCGACCATCGAGTTTCGTCGGTGCCAGGGTTCGCGCCGGGCCCAGCGGGTACGGGACCGGTATGCCCATCGACGCGCAACCGCCGGGGCGGCGGGGGACCGTCGGGCACCCGTACAGCCCCCTGAACCTGCGGCTGGTCCTGGCCACGTTCGGACTCGTCTCCTCCGTCGTGTTCGCGGTGCTGCTGTTCCGCGCCGACCTGCCCCTGCCGGCCTGGCTGTTCGTGGCCCTGGCGGCCGTCGCCGCAGTCGACCTCGTCGTGATCCAGCGCCGCCGCCACGCCCGCGGCGGCCACCACTCGCTGTTCGAGTAGGCGGGTTGGAGCATCGATCCGCGGGGCATGTATCAGCCATGCCGTGGGTCGTATGGGTGCTGGTGGTGGCCGTGTCGCTGCGGGCCGGAATCGGGTTGCTGGTGTTGTGGGACCGGCGACCGGGGGCGGCGCGGCAGGTGTCGGGCGCGCCCCGCTGAGCGGCGCGCCCCGCCCACGTCCGGGCGACAGGTGCTATCGACCGCGGGTTATGCCAGGCTGACGGCTGGGTATCACCTCCAGACACCCGTGACCCCCGACTTCACGGAGGGATGGCTCGATGTCCGAACCCGTGAGGCGAGCACACGCGAGGCGCACGCCGGCCGAGCGCCGAATGGTGGCCGCGGTCCTCGCGGTCGCGCTGCTGGTGTTGCTGGTGCTGCTGCTGTCGTACTGCGCCGCGATCCGCCGCAACGGCGCCGCCCCCGGCGCGACCGGCACGGCATCCCCGACCGCCACCCGCACCACCCCGGGACCGTCCGGCAGCGCCGCCCGCACCTCGGGCGCCGCCACCGGCGGCTCGACCGGAGCCGGCAGTGGCGCGACGGGCGGCGGCTCCTCGACCGGCGCCGGCGGCAGCTCCGCGGGCGCGGCCGGCGGCGGCGCAACAGCAAACAGCGGCGGCGCAACGGCCAACGGCGGCGCAACGGCCAATGGCGGCGCAACGGCGGGCGGCGCGACGGGCGGCAGTTCCGCGGGCGTGGCGGGCGGCGGGGCGACGACCACGGCCGGCCCGGCGACACCGAGCGGCGCCCCCGGCACGGGCGGCGGTGGTGGTCTCGGCATGCGTTCCCCGTTGCTCGCCGGCACCGGCATCGCCCTGCTGCTGGCCGCCGCGGCGCTCGTCGTGTTCCGGCTGCGACCGGCCACCGGCTGGCGCTGATGCACCCCGGCCCGCCGCGGTCCGGTCCGCAGCGGCGCGGTCGTGTGGTGCGCAGGATGCGGGATCGGGTCGAGGCGATGGAGCCCCGGCGGCGCCGCCGGGTGGTCGACGCGGTGACGGCCGTCTGCGCGGTCGCGGGTCTCGCGCTCGTGGTGATCGGCGCGGCGCCGGCCGGGGAGCCGCAGCGCCGGGCCGACCCGCAGCGCCGGGCCGAGCAGCAGGTCGCCGCCGGGCAGGAGCCACTCGGACCGCCCGGCCCCAGCCCCGCCACCGGCACCCCCACAGCGCCCGCGACCACACCGAGCGGCACGAGCGGGGTGGGCACGGCCGCGGTGGGGATGGGGGCCTCGGTGCCCGTGCACCTCGACATCCCGGCGATCGGCGTCAGCACCGCGATCATGGAGCTGGGGCTCAACCCCGACGGCACGATCGCGGTGCCGCCGCTGCGGGCCGGTGCGCCCGCGGGGTGGTACCGCAACCTCGCGACCCCGGGCGAGGCCGGGCCGGCGGTGATCCTCGGGCACGTCGACACGGCCAGGGACGGGCCGGCGGTGTTCTACCAGCTGCGCGACCTGCGCCCGGGCGACGAGGTCAGCGTGCGCCGGGCCGACGGCACGATCGCGGTGTTCGGCGTCGACCGGGTCGAGGAGTACCCGAAGGAGCGGTTCCCGTCCGACGAGGTGTACGGCGCGGTCGACCGCCCCGTGCTGCGGCTGATCACGTGCGGCGGGACGTTCGACCGGTTGCGCCGCTCCTACCGTGGCAACGTCGTCGTCTTTGCGACGCTGCGCCGGACCGGGTGAGGGCGGCCCGTAGGGTCTTCAGGATGTTCGCGACGATGTCCGTTGCCGCGCTGCTCGTGGTGATCTACTGCGTCCTGATCGCCCGGCATCTGGCCCGGGCACACCAGCAACGCAGGGCCCGCGAGGCGCCGGACGACGTGGAGGTCGCGGCGGTGCGCGGCCTGCTGGACGGCACGACGACCAGGGCCGCCTACCGCGCGACCATGGAGTCCGTCGCGCGGCGGGCCGGACACCTGCTGCGGATGCCCTAGGGCTTGCGCGGCTCGGCGGAGGGCAGCTGCAGCGGCGGGCGCTGGGCGGGGAGCTGGGGCCGGCTGTAGAGCGCCATCGCCTTCTTCGCGAGGGCCTTCGTGGCGCCCGCGTTGGCGAAGCTGCCGAGGATGATCGCCGCGCCCGGGACGAGCTTCGCGAAGATGCGCTTCGCGGCCTTGATCCCGGCCATCTGGGCGAGCTTCAGGCCGAGGCTCATCAGCATCTGGTTCAACGGCCGGCGCTTGTCCGGCAGCAGCGTCTCGATGCCCTGGCGGCCCCGGGCGACCTGCAGCGCGGCGCGGGCCGTGTCGGTGTACTTGTGCACGCCCTGCAGCACGAGCAGCTCGATGGCGCGCTCGGGGTCGGCCGGGTCGCGGCCGTAGATGACGGCGATGAGCAGCACCATCTTCGCCTGGGTCCAGGCGAGGACGCCGACGTCGAGGACCGCGCCGGCGAGGCCGACGGCACCGGAGACCGCGCCGGAGAGGCGGGCGTGGTTGGTGTACCGGTAGACGACCATGCTGGCGAGCGCGTCCGGCGGCGCGCCCGGGTTCATGGCGCGCAGCTTCTGCAGTTCGATGACCATCTTCGGGCCGATCCGCGTGACCGCCTCGATCGCGAGGTGCTCCGGGGCGTACTCGGGGTCGGCGCGCATCTTCTGCCACAGCCCGGGCGGCGGCCCGTCGTCGACGCCGTCGGGCGAGGGCGGCGGCGTGTGCCCGGGCTCGGAAGGAGCGCCGTCGGTGTCGATCGGCGGGATGAACGGCGCCGCGTAGGGAGCCTGCGGGGGACCCTGGTCGAGATGGTCGGGCGAGGGCGGCGGCGCGTCGGTCACACGAGGACTGTAGGAGATCCGCGCAACCCCGCGACAGAGCGACGCGCCATGCGCTCCCGTGGTGCTACCTGGTCAGGCGCTCCGCGTGGCGGTGCTGCTGGTCGGTGGCGAACGTCAGGAACTCGACCATGTGGCGGAGGGTGGCGTCGTCGTATCGCGCGAGATGCGCGTCGCCCTCGGCCACGATCGGCCCGTAGATCTCCTCGACCACCCGCCGGGCCTGGTCGGTCGGGTGCACCGTGACCCGGCGGCGGTCGGCGGAGTCCCGCTCGCGGGTCACGTAGCCGGCGCGTTCCAGGCGGTCGATCGCCGTCGTCACGCCCCCGGTGGTGAGCCCGGCGGCGGTGGCGAGCTCGCCGGGGCTGAGCGGCGAGGGCGCGAACAGCAGCTCCAGGCACCGCATGTCGGTGCGGTTGAGCCCGAGCCGGTCGGCGACGCGCTGGTCGAGCACGTCGATGGCGCGCTGATAGGCCTGCATGACCTGGCCGAGCTCGGCGAGCAGGTCGGCGCGTGCGGTCGTTCCCACTTGCCGATCGTACGGGACCCCTCGTAGGCTAAGTAATTAGAAAGTCAAGTAATCAGAATTTCTAGGAGAAGTCATGCGCGTGATCGTCATCGGCGGCGGCACCGGCGGTATGTGCCTCGCGCACGGCCTGCGCCGCGCGGGCATCGACGTCCAGGTCTTCGAGCGGCACCGGACCCGCACGGACGGCCTGCACGGCTACCGGGTCGGCATCGACCCGGACGGCAGCCGCGCGCTGAAGGCCTGCCTGCCGCCGGAGGTGTACGACCTGTTCCGGCGCACCTGTGCGGCCCCGCCGGAGACGTTTGCGTTCCTCGACGAGCGGCTGCGCCACACCCTGACCGTCCCGCTGCGGCCACCGGCCGACGACGTCAACGACGAGAAGTCGGTGAGCCGGATGACGCTGCGGCAGGTCCTGTACACCGGGATCGAGGTCCGGTTCGGCCGCGAGTTCACGCACTACGAGCAGCACGACGGCACCGTCACCGCGCACTTCGCCGACGGCTCCACCGCGACCGGCGACCTGCTCGTCGGCGCCGACGGCACGAACTCCCGGGTGCGCGCCCAGCTGCTGCCGCACGCCCGGGTCGAGGACTCCGGCGTCGTCGCGATCGGCGGGAAGGTGGCTCTCACCGCGCAGACCCGCGCCCTGCTGCCCGAGGGCGTGTTCCCGGGCATCGGGCTGATCCTCGCCCCGCACGGGCTGGCCTGCATCCTGCACGTGATGGAGTTCCCGTGGGGACCGGGCGGTGCGTCGCCGCTGCCGGACGACCCGACCCGCGACCACGTCAACTGGGGCATCTCCGCCCACCGGGACCGCTTTCCCGAGGGCGTCACCGGCTTCGCCGGGCCCCGGCTCGTCGAGCAGACCCTCGCCATGACCCCGCGGTGGGATCCGGGGCTGCGGCGGCTGTTCGCGGCCACCGACCCGGCCAGCTGCTTCCCGATCACCATCCGCACCTCGGTGCCGGTCCCGGCCTGGCCGGCCGGCAACGTCACGCTGCTGGGCGACGCGATCCACACCATGACCCCCGGCCAGGGCGTCGGTGCCAACACCGCGCTGCGCGACGCGCGCAACCTCGTGCGGGCGCTCACATCCGGCGAGGGTCCGCTGTCCGGCCGGATCGAGGGGTACGAGCGTCGGATGCGCGACTACGGCTTCGCCGCGGTGGCCGCCTCCAAGGCCCGCACGGGCGGCGACCAGCTGGTCCACCGGCCGGTGATCGGGCGGCTCGCCCTCGCTGGTCAGCGGGCGTTCCTGCGGGCCACCGACCGGGTGCCGGCGCTCAAACGAAAGTTCGAGGCATCGCTGTACACCACCCGCGGCGGCGATCGCGAGGACTGACGGAATTGCGCGGCGGGCCGCGAACCCCGCCGGTAGGGTGCGGCGCGTGACAGACATCGTGCGGGGCACCGTGGCACCCGGGTTCGAGGCGGTCAGTGCGACGTTCGAGCAGCTGTTCGTCGACGGGGCGGAGACAGGGGCTTCCGTCGCCGCGTACGCCGGTGGGGCCCTGGTGGTGGACCTGTGGGGCGGTTGGGCCGACGCCGCCCGGACCCGGCCGTGGCAGGCGGACACGCTGTCGACGGTGTTCTCCGCGGGCAAGCCGGTCGCCGCCATGGCGGTGCTGCGCCGGGTCGCGGACGGGCGGATCGAGCTCGACGCGCCGATCGCGGCGTACTGGAAGGCGTTCCCGCACCCGGCCGCCACGGTGCGGCACGCGCTGTCCCATGCGGCGGGCCTGCCGGCAGCGGTGGTCTCGGATATTTCCGAGGTGCTGGATGAGACGCGGTTCGCCGCGGCGATCGCGGCGACCCCCTTCGAGTGGGAGCCCGGCACGGCCGTCGGTGAGCACGCCCTCACCTACGGCACGATTCTCGGCCAGATCCTGCGCGGCGCCACCGGCGAGAGCGTCGGCGACGTCGTGCGCACCCTCGGCCTCGACGTCCACTTCGGGCTGTCCCCGGCCGATGCGGCGCGCTGCGCCGAGGTCGAGCACGCCACCCCCGACTGGCCCGAGCGGCAGCTGCGCGGCCACGGCGACCTGTGGGCCCGCGCGCTGGGCCCGGCTGCCCTGCTCGCCACCGACGTCGTCAACGGGCCGCTGTGGCGCGGCGGCGAGCTCCCCGCGGTCAACTGCCACGCGACCGCCCGCGGCCTCGCCGGCTTCTACGCCACCCTGCCCGACCTGCTGCCGCCGGCCGTGCTCGCCGAGGCGATCGGCCCGCAGGTGGTGGGGTTCGACCTGCTGCTGCAGGAGGACGCCACCTGGACGCTCGGCTGGCGGCGCGAGGATGCCTGGTTCGGCATGGGCGGCATCGGCGGCTCCTCGGCCGGCAGCGACGAGTCGTCCGGCTACAGCCTGGCGTACGTCACCCGCCGCCTCGGCGACCACGACCGCAGCAACGCCATGTACGACGCCCTCGAAGCGGCCCTTGCGTCGTAGCCGTCGCATCACCCTCTGTTCACCGCTTGGTCCCTGGTCGGCACACCGCCCGCCACCTGTAGAATTGGCGCCCGGATTGAGCGAGTTGCAGGATTTCGACTGATTGATATCGATATCCCCCCTGCGGCCCGCTCGCTTTCGCATGCATCCGGCGCGTCGGTCCGCCATGGACCCAGGAGCGGTAGGAGCGCAATGACTGTGAACGAGGCCGCGGTCGACGCGCCGCCTGACAGCGGCACGACCGAGTCGGTGTGGGGATCGTCGTTGCCCCGGGCACTGCTCGCGATCGCCGTGGCGGTCACCGTCGTCGTCCTCGCCGTGACGCACTGGTCGACGGTCAGCGCCGGTGCCGCCGGGCTGGCCCGGGCCAACAGCGCCTGGCTGGTCGTCGCCGCGCTCGGCACCGCCTCCATCTGGGTCGCCGGGACGATCACGCAGATCGGGTCGATGTCGCTGCGGCCCCCGGTCGGCAAGCTCCTCGCGGTGCAGGTCGCCGCGTCCTTCGCCAATCACGTCCTGCCGGCCGGTTCGGGCGGGATGGGGATCAACATCCGGTTCCTGCGCCGGCACGGCCTCGGCACGGGTGCCGCGGTCGGGTCGGTCGGGCTCAACACCCTCGTCGGCATGCTGACGCACACGCTGCTGCTGGTGGTGGCCGTCGCGGTCAGCCCGTCCCTGGCCCGCGGCATCCACGTGCCCGGCTCCTGGCGGGACGCGGCGTCGCGCGCGGCCGGGCCGATCGGCTGGGTGCTGCTGGGCCTGTGCGCCGCGCTGCTGGCCGGGGTGCTGGTTGCCTCGGTGCGGCCCGCGTGGCGGCACCGGCTCGCGGGCAGGGTCGCCGCCGTGGGCCGGCGGGTGACGGAGGACCTGCGGGGCCTGTGGGGTGTGCTGCGCGACCCGTACCGGGCGGCGGCGCTGTGGCTCGGGTCGCTGTCCACGCCGCTGCTGCACTCGGTCATCCTCTACGCGGTGCTGCGCAGCCTCGGCGTCGCGGTGACGGTCGGCACGGCCGTCGTGGTCTACCTGGTCGTGTCGACCCTGTCGGCGTTCGTGCCGTCACCCGGTGGCATCGGCGCGCTGGACGTCGCCATGCTGGCCGGGCTCGCCGCGATCGGCGTCACCTCCGCGGTGGCGCTCGGTGCGGTGGTGGGGTATCGGCTGATCACCGTGTGGCTGCCGCTGCTGCCC
The DNA here is from genome assembly GCF_042653625.1 of Dactylosporangium cerinum. Lineage (NCBI taxonomy): Bacteria > Bacillati > Actinomycetota > Actinomycetes > Micromonosporales > Micromonosporaceae > Dactylosporangium > Dactylosporangium cerinum. The sequence continues at coordinate 626,682 of NZ_JBHSIU010000130.1, forward strand.
AGCGCGTTCGTCCTCGCGGTGCTCCTGCGCCGCCGCATCATTTAGGGCCGCCCACCGCCACGGCGGGGTGGTCAGGCGGGCCGGCAACGGCGGCAGCGCCGGGGCCAGCGCGACCGCGGCGAGCCCGACGACGACCCCGGCGACGACGTCGAGGACCCAGTGGTTCGCCGTGACGACCACGACGATCCCGGTGGTGGTGGGGTACAGGTAGCACAGCGCCCGCCCGCGCCGGCCGGCCAGCAGCGCCGCCGCGACGCACGCCGTCCACACGGCCCAGGCCAGGTGCAGCGACGGCATCGCCGCGTACTGGTCGGCGGGCACCTGGCCGCCGTGGTCCAGGCTGAACCCCGCGGCCGCGATCGTGTCGACGTAGCCGCCGCCCGGCATCAGCCTCGGCGGCATCACCGGCAGCAGGTAGAAGACGGTCATCCCGGTCACATTGGTGATGACCAGGGCGTTGCGCATCGGCCGGTACAGCTGCGGCCCGGCGATGTAGCACCAGACCAGCACGGCCAGGGACACCCCGATGTGGGCGAACTGATACCAGTACACCGCGGCCAGGGCGAGCGGGGGATGGTCGGTCAGCCACCGGTTGGCGGCCAGCTCCCAGTCCAGGTGCAGCAGCCGCTCGATGGACAGCACCTCGGCGCCGTGCCGGTGGGCGGGCGCCTCCCGCACCGCGGCGAGGGAGCGGATCAGGTCGTACACCTTGACCAGCAGCACCACGATCAGCAGTTCGCCGAGGATGTTGGGGCGCCGGCGGCGGGTGGGTGGGGTGGTCGTGACTGGGCGGTCCGTGACGGGGCGCAGGGTCACGCTCCGGCGCCGATCGGTGCACGGTGCGCCGCGGCGAGCTCGTAGAGCCCGGCGGTCCTGGCGAGGACGTCCGGCCACGCCACCGGCGGCGACGTCGCCAGGTTGTGCGCGGCGATCCGCCCGCGCAGCGCCGGATCCATGGCGAGTGCGGCGATCGCGTCGGCCATCGCGGCGTCGCTGTCGACCAAAACACCCTCCCTGCCGTCGGCGATGAGCTGGCCGATCCCGCCCTCGGCCCGCGCGACCACCGGAAGCCCGGCGCACCGTGCCTCCAGCGCGGCGATCCCGAAGGACTCCAGGATCGCCGGCGCGACGAACAGGTCACTCTGCGCGAACAGGGACCTGATCTGCGGTCGGGACAGCCTACCCGGCAGGCTCACCCATCCGGTCATCCCGTGCCGGCGCAGGTAGCGCTCCATCGCCGGGCGCCGGGGGCCCTCACCGGCGATGACCACCCGCAGGCCGGCCGCCGCCGGCAGGGTCGCGCGGGCCTGGCGCAGCAGCCGCAGCAGCTGCATCGGACGTTTCCGGGCGGCGAGGCGCATCACCGCGGCGACCAGCACGCCGGACGGGTCCGCCGGGTGCGGGTCGACCCGCCAGCGGTCGGTGTCGATCCCGTTCGGCAGCACGTGCACCTCCATCGGCCAGACGAGGCGCTGCAGGGGTGCCGCCGCGACGTCGCTGACCGCGGTCCACACCGCCGGCCAGCGGGTCCAGCCGGAGGCGGTGTCCAGCGCCCGGAACGCGTGCTCCAGGTGCGACAGCAGGGAGTGGATCGTCACCACCGTCGGGACCCGGTCGGCGAGGGCCGCGGCGGCGAAGGCGAGCGGCGAGGCCGGCCCGGCGTGCACGTGCAGCACGTCGTACCGCCCGTTCAGCAGCAGCTCACGGCCGGCCCGCAGCACGCCGGGGCGCACCTCGGCGGGCAGCAGCCACAGCCGCTCGGAGAGCCGGTGCACCCGCAACTCGCCGTCGTCGGCGGGACCGCCGGGGGTGGTGGTGATGATCTCGACCTCGTGGCCGGCCGCCTGCTGCCGGACGGCCAGGTCGTGCACCTGCATCTCGATGCCGCCGAGGCGGGGGAGGAAGAAGTCGGTGACGTGCGCGATTCTCATGAACAGGGGCTCCGAAGCGGTGGCGGCCGGCGCCCGGGGGAAGGTGGGAGCATTGGCCGGTGCCGTACACGATGGTGTCGTTTCATGCTCATCCGGACGACGAGGCGTTGCTGACCGCCGGGACTCTCGCCCGTGCGGCCGCCGAGGGGCACCGCGTCGTCCTGGTCGTGGCCACCGCCGGTGGGGCGGGGCTGGCGTCCTCCGAGGTCCTGGCCGAGGGGCCCCTCGCGCGGCGCCGGCTGGCCGAGCTGCACCGCTCCGCGGAGGCGCTCGGGTGCGCCCGGGTCGAGTGCCTCGGCTACGGGGACTCCGGGATGGCGGATGCCCCGTCCGGCGCCGCGGACGCGTTTGCCGGCACCGACCCGGAGGAAGCGGCGCGGCGGCTCGCCGAGCTGCTGCGGCAGGAGCAGGCCGACGTGCTCACGATCTACGACCCGGCCGGCGGCTACGGGCACCCCGACCACGTGCGGGTGCACCAGGTGGGCACCCGGGCCGCGGAGCTGGCCGGGACCGCGGTGGTGCTGGAGGCGACCGTCGACCGGCGGCTGCTGCAGCGGGTCCTGCGGGCCGTGCACTGGCTGCCGGGCGTGCCGGCGGACTTCCACCCGGCCCGGTTCGCCGGTGCGTTCGCCGCGCCGGAGCGGCTCACCCACCGGGTCGACGTGCGGGCCTACGCCGGGGCCAAGCGGGCCGCGATGGCCGCGCACGCCAGCCAGGCCGGGGCCGACACGGGCCGGCGCACCCTCGCGGTCCTGCTGAAACTGCCGCGGCCGCTGTTCCGGGTGCTGATGGGGCGCGAGTGGTTCGTCCAGCACGGCCGCGCTCCGGGCCGTCCCCTGATCGACGACGTCTTCGCCGGACTGCCGTAAGCCGTCTCCCCGAGCAGGCAATGCGCCCCCGATCGTCGATCATGCCGGTGCGGCCCACCTGGATCGTTGCGCCGGCAACCAATCTTGCGCGAACCGTCGGGGAATTGTAGGTGGTCCTTTTCCTGCGTAGGGGGGAGGCACACCCGCGGTTCTGCTCAGGTACGCCTGCTGTGTGCCGATTGCAGCAGGGTGGCGTCGCTGCGACGGTCGATGATCCTCGCCCGGGACCGGGTGGCCGCGACGCGTGCCGTCGCGTACTTCCTCATGGCCGGCGGCGCGGTCGTCGGCACCTGCGCCCTGCTCGTGCCCGGGTTCGCCGGCGGCACCACCGGGGGTGTGTTCGCCACCGTCGTGACCGGCGGCGCGTCGGTCCTCGCCGGCGCGTGCTGCCGGGTCATGCCGGAGCGGGTGCCCGAGCCGTTCTGGGTCGGCGTGCCGGTGCTCGGCGTGGTGATCATCGGCGGGTTGAACCTCGCCACGGAGGATGTGAGCGTCAGCGCACACCTCTACTATCTGTGGCCGTTGCTGTACGCGGCGACGTTTCTGCGGCGGGACGTCGCCTACTGGCTGCTCGCCGCCGCCAGCGCGACCGACGCCGCGGTGACGTTCACGCTGCAGCCGGTCAGCGTCGGGGTGACCGACGTCGCAGCCCTGATCACCGCGTACTGCGTGCTGACCGTCGTGGTCAGCACGCTGCGCGGGCGGGCCGAGGCGCTGGTCGCGGCGCTGGAGCTGCAGGCCTTGAGCGACCCGCTCACCGGCCTGCCCAACCGGCGCGCGTTCGACCGGGACCTCGCCGACGCGCTGGCGGCCGGGCGGCGCACGGCCGCCGAGCGCTGCCTGCTCATCATCGACGTCGACCACTTCAAGACGATCAACGACACCTGGGGCCACGCGGCCGGTGACCGGGTCCTGGTGCAGGTCGCGGCCGCGCTGCGGTCCGCCGCGGGCGATGCCGGCAGCGCCACCGTCGCCCGCCTCGGTGGGGACGAGTTCGCGGTGGTGGTGGCGGGTGACGCCGCGGCCGCGCGGCGCATCGCCGCGGTGGTGCGGGCCTCGGTCGCCCGGATGACGGATCTGCCCGACGGGCTGCCGACCCTCAGCATCGGCCTGGCGTCCACCCGCTCGGTGGCCGTGGAGCCCGAGGCGCTGCTGGCCGCCGCCGACCGGGCCCTGTACGACGCGAAGGTCCGCGGCCGGGACCGTGTCTCGGTGATGGAGACCGCGCCGCGGCGGCGGCCCCGGACCGTGCCGCAGCCGTAACAGGTAGTCGTCCGGCCTATTCGCACCCTATTGACATGCTCCGATCTCGCCTCGATGCTGTGAGAGCGCTCTCACTAAAGATTCTTCACAGTTGAGTGCACCGGCGGATCACACCAACGTCGGCGACAGCCGGTCCGGCCGCCACCGGAGGCAATCCCGGCTGTCCTGCGGAACCGAGGAGCCATCTTGCGCACCTTGACCAGGCTGCTACGCGCGGCCGCGACCCTCGTCCTGGCAGTCCCGATCGCCCTCGCGGCGGGCACCGCCGCCCACGCCATCGGGCCGAGCCTGCTGCCCCTGACCGTCACCAACTCGACCGGCCGCGGCGACGCCGTGTACCTCTACGTGCTCGGCGTCAACCTGAGCACCGGCCGGCTCGGCTACGTCAACGCCGCCGGCACCTTCAACAACTGGCCGGCCGGCGGGCTGCCGCCCACCCCGGCGCCGGACGTGTCGATCGCCGGCCCCGGCAACGGCGGCACGAAGACCATCCAGATCCCGCGCGGGCTGTCCGGCCGGGTCTACTTCTCCCTCGGCCAGCGGCTCAACTTCTTCCTCACCCCGGACGGCCTGGTCCAGCCCGCGCCGTGGGCCGGCGGTGACTCCAACCGCGACATCCTGTTCGACTGGAGCGAGTTCACCTACAACGACGCCGGGCTGTGGCTCAACAGCTCCCAGGTCGACATGTTCGCGGTGCCGCACGCGGTGACCGTCACGGGTGCCACGGGCGCGACGAAGCGCACCGGCGACCTCGTCTCCGGCGGCCGCGACGCGGTCATCAACGGCATCCGCAACCAGGCCGGCTGGGGCGGCTCGATCTACACCCGCGGCGACGGCACCGTGCTGCGTGTCCTCGCACCCGGCAAGGCGGCCGAGGCGGGCGGGCTCAGCAGCACGTACCTCGACTCGTACATCAACTCGGCCTGGGGCGCCTACGCGTCCAAGACGCTGACCGTGGTGCCCTTCGGCGACCAGCCGAACACCAGGTACTTCGGGCGCACCTCCGGCACGACGATGAACTTCACCAACTCCGCCGGCCAGCAGGTCGCGTCGTTCCAGCGGCCGACCAGCGCCGACGTGTGGGGCTGCGCCGGCCGCCTCGCCGCGCCGAACGACCTGGTCGTCGGGCCCATCTCGCGCACCCTGTGCGCCGCCCTCAACCGCGGCACGCTGGGCACCATCGACACCCAGCCGAGCACCAACGCGGCGGACTTCTACAAGAACAACCCGACCAACCAGTACGCCAAGATCATTCACGCGAACATGGTCGACGGCAAGGCGTACGCCTTCCCCTTCGACGACGTGGGCGCGTTCGAGTCCCTGGTGCACGACGGCGACCCCCGTGCCGCCGGCATCGTGCTCACCTCGTTCACCGGCGGCGGCAACCCGCAGCCGACCGGCAACCGCATCATCAGCAACATGAACTCCAAGTGCGTCGACGTGCCGTCGTCGAACTTCACCGACGGCAACCAGCTGCAGATGTGGAACTGCAACGGCACCGGCGCGCAGAACTGGACGTTCAGCGGCGACACGATCCAGGCCGGCGGCAAGTGCATGGACGTCGCGGCCGGCTCCCTGGCCAACGACGCGAAGATCCAGATCTGGACGTGCAACGGCTCCGGCGCCCAGCGCTTCACGCTCAACGGCGCCGGCGACATCGTGAACCTGCAGTCCGGCAAGTGCCTGGACATCCAGTCCTTCAACGCCAACGACGGGGCCAAGCTCATCCAGTGGACCTGCACCGGTAGCTCCAACCAGAAGTGGCACCGCGGCTGATCCTCTTTGAGGGAACGTGGTCCTGGCCCGCCAGCCAGGACCACGTCATCCATCGTGGAACGTTCGTGTCACTGTTCGTGCTTCGTCAGAACGTGCCGGCGGTGTTGCACTTGGCCTTCTGGACGATGCAGTCCTTCACCCGCTGGCCGAGGGCCACGTTGTCCCAGGCGAAGAAGTTGTCGCCGTGCATCGACGACGCCAGGCCCGACGCGAGGGTGTAGCCGGCCGCGCTGCCGTGCGTGTCGTAGTCGATGACGAAGGACACGTTCGGGATCGCGACCGGGAACGCCCCGCCGCACTGCCCGTTGACCAGGTTGGTCGACACGTGCGACTTGTGGTCGGGGCTGTCCAGGTTCACCCCGTCCCAGCAGTCCTGGAAGACGAGCTGGAACGTGAGGTTGGCGGTCTGCGCGCAGATCGGCCAGTTACCGTCCGCGCTGCGGCCGATCTCGCCGCCGGGGCCCGCGCACCAGAACTGGCCGGGTGCGCCGGACGGGGTCGCGACCTGCCGCTTGGCGTCACCGGCGATCATCCGGAAGCCCTGCGGGAACGGCACCGTCTTGGTCGGGTCCTGCAGGCGCGAGCCGTAGTACACGGTCACGCCGCGGGGCTCGATCGCCACGCCGTTCTGGTAGAGCGTCGGAATCCAGTAGGCGGAGTGGTCCAGCGCCGGGCCGCAGCTCGACGACGTGTTGGCCAGGAGCGACTCGGTCGTGGTGTTGGCGTTGGTGCTGCGGTTGCCCAGGAAGCTGTGCATGTGCGACGCGCCGGGCAGCCCGGGGAAGACGATCGGGTCGTCCTTGAACGAGTGGCTGTAGGTGCACGCCGCGTTGAACTCCGAGACGCGAACGGCGTTGGCGGGCGCCGGGTGCATGGGCAGCGCGTTGAACTGCGCGAGCTGCGCGGCCCACTTCGCCTGGTCCATCTTCACCCAGCCGGTGCCGGACGGCGCGCTGGTCGTCGGGGTCGGCTGGACCCCGCCGGTGCCGAACACCTGGAACTCCCACAACGACGCCCCGTACTGCGTGGCGCGCGCGGTGGTGTTCAGCCGCACGTACCGGCCGGAACCCGTCACGTTCAGCGTCTGCACGCCACCCGTGCCGTTGACGGTGGTGTTGATCGTCGTCCACGAGGTGCCGTCGGCCGACGTCTGGATGGTGAAGTTCTTGGCGTACGCGGCCTCCCAGTTGAGCACGACCTTGGTGATCGTGGCGGTCGAGCCCAGGTCGACCTGCAGCCACTGCGGGTCGCTGAACGCGCTCGACCAGCGGGTGCCGGCGTTGCCGTCGACGGCGTTGGAGGCTGGGGTGCCCCCGTTCTCGGTCGACGACGCCGTGGCCGGCTTGCCCTGTGAGAGCGGGGTCTCGGCGGCGTCGGCGGACTGCAGGGCCTGAGCGGTGAGGAACGTGCCGAGCAACGCGGTGAGCGCGGCACCGAGCACCAGGGTGCGCAGCCGCATTCTGCCCGCGAGGGCGTAGCGGGACATGAGGGTCCTCCGGTTCTGCGGGAACGGTCGGGGGCGGGGTCCGACCGGCACCGAACCCGTGGCAGCGGGCCGGTGATCTTGCCAGAGAGCGCTCTCTGTCGTCTCACACTGAACCCCTCACTCGACCGATGTCAATGGATCCGGACAAATGGGAGAGCGCTCTCCAAGAATCCGTTTTCCCGCAGGCCGCACACCTGCCAGCGATCACATGCCGCAATCGGCCCCATCGATCCCTCAGGCGGGGGAGCGCTCTCTGGGAGGAGCGCTTTCCTGCCGCCAGGTGGGTCAGGCGGCCAGGGCCGGGGGCGAGGGCAAGCGCGTCGGCCAGCTCGCGGGCGAAGCGCATGCGGGGCGCCGCGGTCTCGGGGCGCTCGCCGTATTCCAGCTGGAACGGGTCCCAACTGGTTGCGGGCCGGCCGGACGGGCGACAGCACAGCTGGGTCACAGGCGGTTCGCAAGGGCGGCACGGGTTCGGTGCGTACCCAGGTGACATGAACGCATCGAACAGGAGCAGCCGGGTGCGCCGGGCCGTCGTCGGTGGCATCACGGCGCTGGTGCTGGCGGCGGGCGGTGGCACCGCGTGGGCCCTCGACCGGTACGTCGTGGATCACGTGCAGATCGCCGACGTCGACGCGTACGAGGCCGCGCACGCCGGCAGCGCCGAGGACCGCAGCGACGCCGAGACGACCGTCACCGGCACCACGTACGAGTCGGACGACGCGACCGTCACGATCTCCAAGCATGTCACCGGCACTGGCAGTGCCACCGTCACGTACTTCGTCGCCGACGTGGTGCTCACCGACGCGACGCGGCTGCGGTCGGCGTTCGCGGACAACCGGTTCGGCACGAACATCGTGGAGAACACGTCGCAGATCGCCGCGGACAACGGCGCCGTGTTCGCGATCAACGGCGACTACTACGGGTTCCGGGACACCGGGATCGTGATCCGCAACGGCGTGGTGTACCGCGACAAGGGCGCCCGCCAGGGCCTCGCGTTCTACCGGGACGGCACGGTGAAGGTGTACGACGAGACCGCCACCACCGCACAGGAACTGCTCGACGCCGGGGTGTGGAACACGCTGTCGTTCGGGCCGGCGGTGCTGCAGGACGGGCAGGTCGTCGCCGGCATCGAGAACGTCGAGGTCGACACGAACTTCGGCAACCACTCGATCCAGGGGGACCAGCCGCGCACGGCGGTCGGGGTGGTCGACGCCAACCATCTCGTGTTCGTCGTCGTCGACGGGCGCAGCAGCGGCTACAGCGCGGGCGTCACCATGACCGAGCTCGCGACGCTGATGCAAGGGCTGGGCGCGACGACGGCGTACAACCTCGACGGCGGCGGCTCCTCGACGATGGTGTTCAACGGTGCGCTGGTCAACAACCCCCTCGGCAAGGGCGCCGAGCGGGGCACCTCCGACATCCTCTACATCGAACGATGATCGTGCTGATTCCGGCGTACGAGCCGGACCAGCGCCTCGTCGACCTGGTGGACGGCCTGCGCGGCGCGGGGCAGGCCGTCGTGGTGGTCGACGACGGCAGCGGACCCGCCTACGCGCCGGTGTTCCAGGCGGTGCGCGACCTGGGCGGGACGGTGCTCACGCATCCGGTGAACCGGGGCAAGGGCGCGGCGTTGAAGACGGGGTTCCGATCCACCCGCGAGGACGTGGTCTGCGCCGACGCCGACGGCCAGCATCGGGTCGAGGACATCCTGCGGGTCGCGGACCACGTGCGGCGCACCGGCCGGACGACGCTCGGCGTGCGGCGGTTCACCGGGCCCGTCCCGTTGCGCAGCAGCGCCGGCAACGCGCTGACCCGGGTCGTCTTCGCGGCGGTCACCGGCAGCCGGATCCAGGACACGCAGACGGGGTTGCGGGGGTACCCGGCGAGCGAGCTCGCCTGGTTGCTGGACGTGCCGGGGGACCGGTTCGAGTACGAGATGCGCGCCCTGCTGCTCGCGACCCGCCACGGACATTCGATCGACCAGGTGCCGATCGCGACCGTGTACCTGGAACACAACGCGTCGTCGCACTTCCGTCCCCTGATCGACTCGGCCCGCGTGTACGCGCCGCTGCTGCGCTTCTCCGCCTCGTCGATGCTGGCCGGGGCCGTGGACGCGGTGGCCCTGTTCGCGGTGTACGCGGCGACCGGTGCACTGCTGCCGTCGGTGCTCGCCGCTCGGGCGGTCAGTTCAACGACGAACTTCGCGGTCAACCGGCACCTGGTGTTCAAGGAACGAACGGCAACCCTTGCGACGTCGGCGCGGCGGTACTGGGCCCTGGTCGTCACCTTGGCCCTGGTCAACTACCTCGTGCTCGCGGGGCTGACCGCAGCGGGTCTACCGCTGCTGCCCGCCAAGCTGGCGACCGACGCCGTGCTGTTCGCGGTGAGCTACCTCACCCAGCACCGGTTCGTGTTCGGCAGTCCTGGCACAGCGCCCTCACAGGTGGCGTACAGCCCGGCCCGGCTTGATGAACGGGTAACGAACTCCAGCTGAAGGATCTCCTGTGGACGAGTTGATGATCATCGGTGTCGACCTGGTCGCCATCGCCGTTTTGACCTTCGGGGTGTACTTCCCCCGCCACCACCGGCGGGACCTGGTCGTCGCGTTCCTCGGGGTGAACCTGGGCGTGCTCGCCACCTCGATGGTGCTCGGCTCCTCCTCCGTCGGGGCGGGTCTCGGCCTCGGCCTGTTCGGCGTGCTGTCGATCATCCGGCTGCGGTCCAACGAGATCGCCCAGCACGAGATCGCGTACTACTTCGCGGCGCTCGCGCTCGGCCTGCTCAGCGGGCTCAGCCCCACCGTCGGCTGGCTGACCGTCGGGCTGATGGCGCTCGTCACCGGCGGGCTCTTCGTCGCCGACCACCCGCGGCTGTTCGGCCGGTACCGGCAGCAGACCATGCAGCTGGACGCCGCGCACACGGACGAGGCGGCGCTGCGGGCGCACCTGGAGACGCGGCTCGGCGGCAAGGTGGTCAACCTGAGCATCCGCCACGTCGACCTGGTCAACGACACGACGCTGGTCGAGGTCCGCTACGTGCTCGGCACCGGCCTCCGGGCACCCCTGGGACCGAGCATCGAGCGGGTCCCGGTATGACGGCCGGGCTCGAACCCATCGGCCTCGACGAACTCGTGGCGCAGGCCGCACTGCTGACCCGGGTCGACCGCAAGTACCTCCTGCCCGCCGACCGGCTCCCACGGGTGCTGCACGGGCTGGCCGGCGCCGCCCGGGTCCTCGACATCGACGGCCGTCGCCGGTTCGGCTACCGGTCCGACTACTTCGACACGCCCGGCCTGGACAGCTACCTCGCCGCCGCGCACCGCCGGCGCCGCCGGTGCAAGGTGCGGGTCCGCACCTACCTGGACACCGGCGGTCGCTACGTCGAGGTGAAGACCCGCGGCCCGCGCGGCACCACCGTGAAGGAGCGCGTCCAGTACCGCGGCGGCATCGATCACCTCAGTGCCGGCGCGCTGGACAGCATCCACGTCCCGTGGGACCCGGAACTGCTCCGGCCGGTGCTGATCACCCGGTACGAGCGCACGACCCTCTACCTGCCCGCCAGCGGTGGCCGCGTCACGGTCGACGCCGCGCTGTCCTGGCACCTCGACGACGGCACCACGCTGCGGGTGCCGGACCGGGTGATCGTCGAGACCAAGGCCGCGGGCGGTGCCTGCGAGGCCGACCGGCTGCTGTGGTCCCTCGGCCACCGGCCCTGCTCCGTGTCGAAGTACGGCACCGGTCTCGCCGCGCTGCGGCCGGACCTCCCCGCGAACCGCTGGCGGTCGACGCTGCGCCGGCACTTCCCGTCCGCCCCCTCCAACAGGGAGTTCTGAGATGCGCATCCGTTCCCGCGCCGTCGCCGCCATCACGTCCGTCGTCCTCGCCACCGCCGCGCTCGCCGGCTGCTCGTCCTCCGGCTCGTCATCGAGCACCGCGTCGACCACCAGCGCCGCGACCGCCGCGGCGACCGCCGACGCCACCCAGAGCGCCGCCGCCGTCCTGGCCGCCGACACCGCCGTCCACGAGTCCGACACCACCTGGAGCGCGTCCGACGCGGTCGCGATCACCCTCACCGGCTCGTCGGCGACCGCCGGCAAGGGCGTCACCGTCGACGGCTCGAAGATCACGATCACCGCCGGTGGCACGTACCGGATCACCGGGACACTCGCCGACGGCCAGATCCTGGTCGTCGCCGGCGACGCCACCGTGCAGCTCGTCCTCGACGGCGCGACGATCAGCAATTCCACCGGCGCGGCGATCGCGGCGACGGAGGCGGAGCAGGTCGTCGTCATCCTCGCCGGCGGCAGCAGCAACACCCTGTCGGACACCCGCTCGTATGCCGCGGACGCGGACGTCAACGCCGCCCTCTACAGCGCCGCGGACCTCACCATCGCCGGGAACGGCAAGCTGACCGTGCACGGCCTCGGCAACGACGCCATCACCGGCAAGGACGGGCTCGTCATCGCCGGCGGCGCGATCACCGTCGACGCGGTCGACGACGGCATCCGCGGCAAGGACTACCTCGTCGTCACCGGCGGCACGATCAGCGTCACGGCCGGCGGCGACGGGCTGAAGGCCGACAACGCGGAGAAGGCAGACGCCGGATTCATCGCGGTCAGCGGGGGTACGGTCACCGTCAAGGCCGGCGGGGACGGCGCTGACGCGGTCACCGACCTGGTGGTCACCGGCGGCACGATGACCGTCAGCGCCGGCGGTGGCAGCGGCACCAAGGCCGGCGACACGTCGGTCAAGGGCCTCAAGTCCGGCGTGATCAGCGTCCTGGAGGGCGGCACCGCGACGGTCGACGCCGCCGACGACGCGGTCCACAGCGACGGGGCCGTGCACCTCGACGGCACCGCGCTCACCCTCGCCGCCGGCGGCGACGGCGTGCACGGCGAGACCGCCCTGGTCATCGACAAAGGAACGGTGAACGTCAGCACGTCCTACGAGGGCCTCGAGTCCGCGCACATCACCGTCAACGGCGGTGACGTCCACGTCGTGTCCAGCGACGACGGCCTCAACGCCGCCGGCGGCAGCGCCACCGCCGGCTCCTCCAACGGCACGACCGCGCAGGGCGGTGGGCAGCCGGGTCAGGGCGGCGGCGGGCGGGGCTTCGGCGGTGGCGGCGGCGAGACCGTCGGGGACTTCACCGCCACGATCACCGGCGGGACCCTGGTCATCGACGCGGGCGGCGACGGCTTCGACTCCAACGGCACCGCCTCGATGACCGGCGGCACCGTCGTGGTCAACGGCCCCACCCAGCGCGGCAACGGCGCCCTCGACGTCAACGGCAGCTTCACCGTCAGCGGCGGCACGCTCGTCGCCGCCGGCAGCTCCGGCATGGTGGTCGCCCCGGGCACCGACTCGGCGCAGGGCTGGCTGTCGGCGACCTTCACCGGCACCGTCGCCGCCGGCAGCACCGTCCAGATCGTCGGCGGCGACGGGAAGGTGGTCGCCACGTTCGTGACGTCCAAGGCGATCCAGAACATCGTGTACTCGTCGTCGGCGATCACGGCCGGCAGCCAGTACAAGGTCTACACGGGTGGTTCGGCGAGCGGCACGAGCACGGGCGGCCTCGCCCAGGGCGGCACGCTCGGCTCGGCGACCCTCGCGGTGACGGTCACCGCCGGCCAGGCACCGGCGGGCGGTGGCATGGGCGGCCGGTAGCCCCCGGCCGGCCGGGCCGGGCCGGGCACACCTCAGAGTGCGTCCGGCCCGGCCTTCTGGGTGACCTCGATGACCCTGGTCAGCGCGGCGTGCAACTGGAGCAGCTCGTCCATCGGCATGCCCAGCTCGGCGAACACGGCCGCCGGGATCAGCTCCGCCTGCCGCCGCAGATCCTGGCCCTGCGGGGTCAGCGTGACCGCGAGGACCCGCTCGTCGTCGCGGGCCCGCCGGCGGCTGATCAGGCCCGCCGACTCGAGGCGTTTGAGCAGCGGCGACAGCGTGCCCGGGTCGAGCTGGAGCAGGCCGCTGAGCTCCTTCACCGACAGTGGTGCCCGCTGCCACAGTGCCAGCATCACCAGATACTGCGGGTGGGTCAGGCCCATCGGCTCCAGCAGCGGCCGGTAGAGCGCGATGACGTTGCGCGAGGCGACGGCCAGGGCGAAGCACACCTGGCGCTCCAGGGCGAGGGGATCGTCGGGGGGTGCGGTGTCCACGGCACCAGTGTACGCTGATACTTTGTACACCAACTATTGGACCACCAAGGATGTGCGCGATGTTCCGACGGGCCAGCGGCCAGAAGAAGGACCGGTTCGGCGAGTTCTTCTTCAAGATCTTCGGTCCGGCCACCGTGGAGGGCGCCATCCAGGGCTGGCAGCCGGAGGCGCGCGAGCAGTACAAGCGCCTCCGCGCCCGGCAGAAGGAGCAGGCCGCCGCCGCCCGCCGGGACGAGGGCCGCGGCTGGTGATGCCGCGATCGGGTGCGTCCTGACGACTGCTGGGGCCCGACCGGCGGCAGGCCGTGCGCCACCCCGGGATCTGACCGGCCCGGGGCATCGGCCCGCGTCCCTGCCTTACACCGCCGATACGGGGCAGCGCAACGGAAGCGTCCGTGACACGATGCGCACGCAACGCCGAACGGGGACTCCGATGGAGTGCGGCGGTGAGCTGCCTCGTGCCCGGGGTTCCCCGCCACCCCAACCCTCCTGGAGGGCGCATGCGCAGCAATGTCCTCGGCCGCACCGTCACGTTCGCAGCGGTGACGGCCACCACCCTCGCAGCCACCGCGGTGGCCGTCACCCTCGCCGCCACGCCGGCGTCCGCAGCCGGCGTCGGCACCATCACCGGTCACCTGACCGACGCGAGCGGCAACCCCGCCGCCAACGCCTTCGTCTGGACGCAGAAGCCGGACATGGGCGCCACCGCCTCGGCCTACACCGGCGCGGACGGCTCCTACACCCTGCCGAACCTGCCCGACGGCGAATACGTCGTCAGCTTCCGGGCGGCCGGCGGCGGCTTCGCCCAGTGGGCACACCAGAAGCTGTCCTTCTCGGACGCCGATCACATCACCGTGGGCGCGGGAGCCACGGTGGTCGTCGACGACCAGCTGCTGCCGACCGGCACGATCCAGGGCCGGCTGCTCAACCGCGACGGCACCCCGGCCCAGGCGTCGCTCACCGTCTACCAGGCCGACGCGCAGCTCTCCGTCACCTACGTGAACGTGCAGTCCGACGGCTCGTTCACCACGGAGCTTCCGGTCGGCTCCTACAAGCTGAACTTCCGGGTCCGCAACGCGTTCGACCAGTGGACCGGCGGGCAGCAGTCCTTCGAGACCGCGACGCCGGTCGTGGTGACCGCCGGGCAGCCGGTGCAGGTCGACGAGACGGTCCTGCCGACCGGGTCGCTCGGGGGCAGGCTGACCAACGCCGACGGCACCCCCGCCGGCAACGTCCAGGTCACCACCAGCCAGCCGGGCGTCAACGGCAGCTGGGGCACGGCGACCACCGACGCGGACGGCCGCTACCGGTTCGGCGACCTGCTGCTCGGCAACTACACCGTGGGGTTCTACGGCCCCCACGGGGTGCCGCAGTATGCGCACGGCAAGCTCGACCCCGACGCCGCGGACAGCTTCGCCGTCACCGACGGGCAGCTGACCACCGTCGACGAGGCGTTCCTGCCGACGGGCACGATCCGGCTGATCGCGCACGACGCCGTCACCGGCGCACCGCTGTCGGACTTCTGCGCCTGGGCGTTCACGGCCTCCGGCTTCGGCGGCTGCGCCACCGGCACCGAGCTGTTGCTGACCGACGTCTTCGTCGGCTCGTACCTGCTCGACATCACCATCGACGACCACCGCCACCTCGGCACCCGCGCCGGTCCCGCGGTGGTTGCCGCCGGGCAGACCGTGACCGTCGACGTGGCGCTGCGCCCGGGTGCGACGATCACCGCGACGATGGTTGCCCGGGACGGCGGTGCCGCCGCCGAGGGCTGCGTCAGCGTCGCGCGGCTCAACGCCGACTACCAGTACACCCCCTACGGCTTCTGCTCGGACTGGACGCCAGGTCCCGTGCCGGGTTCGGTCGTGGTCGGCCCGCTGGAGCCGGGCACCTACCAGCTGCTCGCCAAACCGCGCAGTGACGCGCTGGGACTCCAGTGGCTCGGCGCGGCGGGCGGCACCGGCAACCGCGAGGGGGCGCTGCAGTTCGCGGTCGCGGCCGGTGACCAGATCACCGCGCCGAAGATCCGCTTCGACAAGGCCGGCACGATCAAGGGCACGGTCACCGACGTCGCCACCGGCGCTCCGGTCCCCTACGCCTGCGTGTGGGTCGCCGCCATCTCGGAGGGCGTCAACGGCTCCGGTGACTGCCCAGCCACCGCCGGCACCGACGGCACGTACAGCATCCCCGGCGTCGGGCCGTACGCATGGCCGGTGGAGTTCGTCGCCTACGGGTACCAGTGGCGCTGGTCCGGCAACGCGGTGAACCGCCGCACGGCGACGCCGGTCACGGTGAAGGCCGGCAAGACGGTCACCGCCAACATCAAGCTGCGCACCGGCGGCGGCACCCTGACCGGCATCATCCGCGACGCGTCCGGCCAGCCGCTCGACGCGTTCGTGGTCGCCCACGACCCGGTGAGCGGTGAGGCGGTCCAGTTCGCCGGCGGCATCACGCCCGAGGGCCAGCCGCCGGCGACCTACACCATCGCCAACATCGCGCCGCAGCAGGTGAAGATCTCCTACCGCACGAACGACGGCCGCACCGGCTGGCTCGGCGGCGCCGACCTGGCGCACGCCACCACGTACGACGTCCGGAACAACCGCACGCTGACCGTGAACATCGTCATCCCGTAACAACCCGTGCCGGGGCCGCCGCGCGGTGGCCCCGGCACGCACCGGTCAGCGCCGGCCGGGGATCGTGCCCTGCTCCACCACGTCCCACCGCACGTACCGGTAACCGGCGCCGAACGCGACATGGTCCAGGAAGTCCTGCTCGCTGCGGAACCGCTGCACCGCGGCCGGGCGGATCCGGTCCGGGTACTCGTAGCCCGGGTACATCACCCAGTGCTCCACGTAGATCGCGGCGCCCGGCTTGCGCGCCACGTAGATCTCACCGACCTTCGTGCCGTCGGCGTGGAAGATCTCGTGCAGCGGGAAGCGTTCCTGCACCCGCCCGGCCCGGACGTCCTCCGGCGAGGCGCAGACCCGCACCGCCGCCGCGTTCAGCGAGCAGGTCACCTCCATCTGCGCGGCCGCGGGCGACCCGGCGAGGAGTCCGGCGGCGGCGACGAGCGTGGTCAGCAGCGCGACGCGCCGCGTGGTGTGTGTGGTCATGGCGCTCATCATCAGCGCCGCCCCACGGGCGTTGGATCCGTAGAACTACCAGACATGCGAGGGCGCCGACGAGGGCGGGAAGGGGCCGGACTCCCGATAGCGTGCATCGATGTACTCGAAATCGTCGATGGGAGTCACGGTATGACACGGGTGAGACGTGCGCTGTTGTCGATGGCGTTGCTGCTCGGGCTGGCCGGTGCCGTCGGGGTCGGCAGCCCGGCGGCCGCCGCGACCGACATCCGCGACCAGCTCGAGGCGGCGCCGGGCGTGACCGTCCTGGAGGAGCAGCCGGTCGCCGCGCCCTACCGGTTCTTCGTCCTGAGCATCACCCAGCCGGTCGACCACCTGCGCCCCTCGGCCGGCACCTTCCAGCAGCGGTTCACCGTCCTGCACCGGGGCACCGACCGGCCGACGGTGCTGCACACCACCGGCTACAACGTGCCGGCCTACGCGTTCCGGTCCGAGCCGACCCGCCTCATCGACGGCAACCAGCTCTCCGTCGAGCAGCGGTTCTTCACCCCGTCGCGGCCCGAACCCGCGGACTGGTCGAAGCTCACGATCTGGCAGGCCGCCACCGACCACCACCGCATCGTCGCCGCGCTCAAGCCGATCTACGCCCAGAAGTGGATCTCGACCGGGGCGAGCAAGGGCGGCATGACCTCGATCTACCACCAGCGGTTCTACCCGGACGACGTCGACGGCACCGTCGCCTACGTCGCGCCGCAGGACGTCATCAACGGCGAGGACTCCGCCTACGACCGGTTCTTCACCAAGGTCGGCACCGCGCAGTGCCGGGCGGCCCTCGACGCCGTCCAGGTCGAGGCGCTGCGCCGGCGGACCGAGCTGGTCGCCCGGTATCAGGACTGGGCGGCGGCCAACGCGCGCACGTTCAGCGTCATCGGCAGCGCCGACAAGGCGTTCGAGTTCATGGTGAACGGCACGACGTGGGCGTTCTGGCAGTACAGCCTGGAGAGCGACTGCGTGGACGTGCCGCCGGCGACCGCGTCCAGCGACGACATCTGGGCGTGGCTGGACCTCATCTACGGCCTCGACTCCAACACCGACCAGGGCGTGAGCCCCTACATCCCGTACTACTTCCAGGCCTCCTACCAGCTGGGCTACCCGGACGTGAGCCTGCCGCACCTGGCCGGCCTGCAGCACTACCGGGGCCAGGACCGGGCCCAGTCCTACATCCCGGGCGAGATCGTGCCGCGCTTCCAGCCCCTGACGATGCTCGACGTCGACGCCTGGGTGAAGCTCCTCGGGCGGCGGCTGCTGTTCGTGTACGGCCAGAACGACCCGTGGGGCGCCGAACCGTTCCGCCTCGGTCCCGGCACGAAGGACTCGCTGACCTACACGGCCGCGGGCTGGAACCACGGCGCCAACATCAGCCGGCTGACCGCGCCGGAGGCGGCGACGGCGACCGCGGCACTGCAGCGCTGGGCGGGCGTGCCCGCGCCGGCGGCGCTGACCGCGGCGGCACCGTCCTACCTTCCGTCCCTCGATGATCGCGATCCGGCCCTGGACCGGAGGTTCAACCGCCGCTAGTCGACCTTGGAGACTTTGGCACGCCCTGACGTGTCAAAGTCTCCAAGGTCAACGAAGGGTCAGGACGCCGACGGGGTCGGCGTGGCCTGCGTCGGACGGGCGGGGGTGGGCTGGGGCTGTCCGGGCTGGCCTGGCTGGCCAGGGCGCAGCCGGTTGCGGCCGTCGCCGTCCCGGCCCACCGGGCCGCGGGGGCCGCGGTCGTCACGGGTGACGCGGCCGCGGTCGTCGCCGCGGCGCACGTCGCCGCGGTGGCCGTCGCCGAACACCGCGACGCCGGCGGCGACCAGGCCGGCGCCCAGGCAGCAGCCGAGCACCAGCGTGGCCAGGCCGACCAGCAGCGGGACCCGGACCCGCGAGTCCCGCAGCCGCCCACCCGCCGGGCGCTGCGGTCCCGGCCCGGCCGGAGCTGCGGAGACAGCGGGTTGCGGGGCCGGCTCCGCCGCCCAGACGGGCTCGCCGGGAGTCGGGTCGGCGGGCGCCGGGTCCGGTGTCGCCGGGGCGGCGACGGTCGGGTCCGGGTCGTCCGGGAGTGGCTTCGTGTCGCTCATCAGTGGTCCTCCGGTGCCGGGGGGATGGAGGCCGGCACCGTCAGCATCGGTCCCGCACCTAAGAGGGCCGCTCCGCGTGGATAAGAGTTCGATGAGAAAACCGCGGTTACCCCGCCGCGGTCAGGGCCTCCTGTGCCTCGGCCAGGACGGCGTGTGAGGTGGCGGTGGACAGCACGTGCTGCAGCGCCCCGCGGTACGCCACCCGCAGCGCCTCCTCGGCGGGCGTGGCGACGTCCGGGACGACGCCGGTGCCCTCCCAGTTGGTGCCGGTGACGGGGTTGATCGAGCGGGCGTTGGGCACCGCGACCTCCAGGGTCGCCGAGACCGGGAAGCGGCGGGTGGGGTGGGCGCCGCCGCGGGTCACCTCGCCGATCAGGGTGGCCCGGCCCAGCGCCTTGAGGTTGTAGGCGAACTCCTCGCCGCCGGAGAACGTGAACGAGCTGGTCAGCACGTATACCGGCCGGTCCAGGTAGCGGCGGCCCGGCAGGTGTGCCAGGGTCCAGAACTGCCGGGTGGACCTGGTCCCGCCGTCGTAGATGTCGTTGAGGTGGGTGTCGGAGTCCGGGAACAGGTAGCTGTTCCACAGCTGGACGCCCTCCGGGTCGCCGCCCCGGTTGCGGCGCAGGTCGAAGATCAGCGCACCGGTGTGGGTGACGAGCTCCATCGCTGCGGCGATCGCGGTGCCGCCGTCGCCGGGGGAGGCGACGCCGCGCAGGTCGATGTAGCCGATGTTGCCGTCGAGGCGCTGGACGGCGGCGATGTGGTGGTTGCCGAGCCGCTGCGTCTCGGCCCAGGCCGCCTCGGCCTCCTCCTCCGTGGTGGCGGTGCGGTGGTCGGGCGAGCGCACGAGCAGGCGCAGGTGCTTGTCGCCGCTGGTGGCGAGGAACACCTCGGTGACGCGGGCCGCGAGGGTCTCGTCGTCGAGGTCGTCGTAGTCCCCGGCGGCGGCGCGGGCCGCGACCGTGGCGACCACCTCGGCCGCCGTCTCCGGGAAGATGTAGTGCTGCTGGACGAGGGCGAGCGCACTGTTCAGAAGCTGCATGGGTCGATCCCTTTCACAAGCT
Source organism: Dactylosporangium cerinum (assembly GCF_042653625.1). NCBI lineage: Bacteria > Bacillati > Actinomycetota > Actinomycetes > Micromonosporales > Micromonosporaceae > Dactylosporangium > Dactylosporangium cerinum. The sequence goes on from NZ_JBHSIU010000130.1 coordinate 646,439, forward strand.
CAGGTCGCTGGTCACGAAGGCCCAGGCGTGAGCGACCGCCTCAGTGGCGGGAGGTGACGCCCGGGCGGTCACAGGTGCGGGCCATGGCGGTCACCTCGCTTTCAGGATCGGGTCCGCAGCAGTATGCCACAGCGTTCAGGCGTAGTCAGGCAGCCGGCGGGCCACCTCGTCCGGCGCGGGCATGCCGGCGATCTCGGCGGCGACCGCGCGGGCCGCGTCGCGGGGTCCGTCCCAGGCCAGCAGCGCCCGGACCTGCGAGGCGACGGCGTCGGCGGTCACGTAGGCGGAGCCCAGCTGGAGCCCGGCGCCGGCGGCCGTGACCGCGTCGGCGTTGGCGAACTGGTCGGCGCCCTGCGGCAGGAACAGCTGCGGCACGCCGGCGGCGAGCGCGCCGAGGGTGGTGCCGCTGCCGCCGTGGTGCACCACGACGTCGGCGTGCGGGAGCAGCTGCGCCTGCGGCACCCACGGCGAGACCGTCATGCCGGCCGGGACCGCACCGATCTCCTCCGGCGGCACCCGCCCGGCGGCGACGACCACGGTCACGTTGAGCCGGGCCAGTCCCTTGATCGCGGTGGTGAGCAGTGCGGCGGTGCCGAACGCGGTGCCCAGCGTCAGGTACACCAGCGGGCGTGAACCCCGGACGGCGGCGGTGCCGGCGGGGAAGGAGAACGGCACGGGACGAAGCTCGATCCGGTCGCCGGTCGCCAGGAAGTCCTTGTCCTGCAACGACGGCGGGCAGATGTCCAGGTGCGGCCGGCCGGCCGCACCGTCGACCGATGACGGCAGCTGCAGGCCGATCCCGGGCGGGATCATGCGGCCGAAGCCGTGCCAGATGCCCGGGATGCCGGCCCGCGCCGCGGCGACGGCGGCCCCCGGCAGCCCCCACTCGTGCACGACCAGGTCGGGCCGCAGCCGGTCCAGCTCGGGTGCCAGGTCCTCGGCGTAGATCTCGTAGAAGGCGTCCGCGGGCCGGAACGGTCGCAGCCCGAGCGTGGCGAGGGGCGGGTGGACCTCCTCGCCGGCGGCCCAGTGCACCTCGTGCCCGGCGTCGCGGGCGGCGATCGCCAGGGGGATCAGCGGATAGGTGTGGCCGACGGAGCCGAGGCTGGCGAAGAGCACGCGCACCGGCCCAGCTTGCCAGTTGACGCCCGCCCCGAAAAACATACACTCCAAGTGCATATACACAGCCGTCGTGCGAGGAGTGGGGCATGAGCGTGCAGGAAGGACGGCTCGCCGGTCGGGTCGCCGTGGTCACCGGTGCGAGCCGCGGCATCGGCTTCGCCATCGCCCGGCGGTTCGTCGAGGAGGGCGCCAAGGTCTGCGTCACCGCCCGCAAGCCCGACGCCCTGGCCGAGGCGGTCGGCGCCCTCGGCGGGCCGGTCAACGCCGTCGCCGTGGCCGGCCGCGCCGACGACCCGGACCACCGCGCCGAGGCCGTGCGGCAGACGGCGGACCTGTTCGGCCCGCCCGACATCCTGGTCAACAACACCGGCATCAACCCGGTGTACGGCTCGCTGCTGGAGCTCGACCTCGCCGCCGCCCGCAAGATCTTCGAGGTCAACGTGCTGAGCTCGCTCGGCTGGGTGCAGGAGGTGTTCCGGAAACCACCGGAGCGCACCGGGGTCGTCATCAACGTCTCGTCGGTGTCCGCCGTGCACCCACCGGCCGGCATCGCCTTCTACGGCGTGACCAAGGCCGCGCTCAACCACCTCACGTCCTGCCTCGCGGTCGAGCTGGCGCCGGCGGTGCGGGTCAACGCGGTCGCACCGGCGGTGGTGAAGACCCGCTTCGCGGCCGCCCTGTACGAGGGCCGCGAGGAGGAGGCCGCCGCGCAGTACCCGATGCGGCGTCTCGGCGTGCCGAACGACGTGGCCGGCGCGGCGGCGTTCCTGGCCTCCGACGAGGCGAGCTGGATCACCGGGCAGACCCTCGTCGTCGACGGCGGCATCACGCTCGCCCGGCGGCCCGGATGACGGCGAACGCGCTGCAGCTCAACGGCGCCGCGGTCGTCATCACCGGCGGCGGCTCGGGGATCGGCGCGGCCCTGGCCCGCCGCTTCGCCGGGCTCGGCGCCCAGGTCGTCGTCAACGACCGCAACGCCGACGCGGCCCGCCGGGTCGCCTACGAGATCGACGGCCTCGCCTTCTCCGGCGACGTCGCCGACCCGGACGAGGTCGACCGGCTCGTCGACTTCACCTGGGACAAGCTCGGCGCGCTGGACCTGTTCTGCGCCAACGCCGGGGTCGCGCCCGGCGGCGACGCGACCGCACCCGACGCGATGTGGCAGCAGGCCTGGCAGGTCAACGTCATGGCGCACGTGTACGCGTCCCGGGCGCTGCTGCCGCGGTGGCTCGCCAAGGGCCACGGCCGGTTCCTGGCGACGGTCTCCGCGGCCGGCATGCTGACCCTGCTGGGCAAGGCGCCGTACGCGGTCACCAAGCACGCCGCGTATGCCTACGCCGAGTGGCTGCGGGTCACCTACGCGCACCGCGGCATCATCGTGCAGGCCGTGTGCCCGCAGGGGGTGCGCACGCCGATGCTCGAGCAGGGCAACGGGCCGAGCCGCGGCCTGCTCGACCGCACCGCGCTCACCCCGGAGCAGGTCGCGGACCACGTCGTGGACGGACTCGCCGGCGACCGGTTCCTGATCCTGCCGCATCCGGAGGTCGCGACCTACTACACCCGCCGCGCCGAGGACCCGGACCGGTGGCTCAACGGCATGAACCGGCTCCAGCAGAAGATCGACCAGGGACGGCTGTGATGGACTTCGCCTTCGACGCGGTGACCGAGGGGTACCGCCGGCGGCTCCTCGCGTTCATGGACGAGCACGTGTACCCGGCCGAACACCAACCGGACCTCGGCGCCCTGCAACGGGCGGCGCGGGAGCTCGGCCTGTGGAACCTGTTCCTGACCGGCGAGCACGGCGCGGGCCTCACGAACCTGCAGTACGCACCCCTGGCGGAGATCATGGGGCGCAGCCCGTCCATCGCCCCGGCCGCGCTCAACTGCGCCGCCCCCGACACCGGCAACATGGAGCTCCTCGCCGGGTTCGGCACCCCGTGGCAGCAGGACCGGTGGCTGAAACCGTTGCTGGACGGGCGGATCCGCTCGGCGTTCTGCATGACGGAGCCCGAGGTCGCCTCGTCGGACGCCACCAACATTGCCACCCGCATCGAGCGTGACGGCGACCAGTACGTCATCAACGGCCGGAAATGGTTCGCCACCGGCGGGATGAGCCCGCGCTGCGAGATCTTCGTCGTGATGGGCAGGTCCGATCCGGGCGGCCCGCGGCACCGGCAGCAGAGCATGGTGCTGGTGCCGCGCGACACCCCCGGCGTGACCGTCGTGCGTGGCCTGCACAGCTTCGGCTACGACGACGGCGACCACGGCGGGCACGCCGAGATCGAGTTCGCCGACGTGCGGGTCCCGGCGGAGCACCTCATCGGCGGTGAGGGCGACGGGTTCGCGATCGCGCAGGCGCGGCTCGGTCCGGGCCGCATCCACCACTGCATGCGGCTGATCGGGATGGCGGAACGGGCCCTGGAGCTCATGTGCCGGCGGGTGACGGCCCGGGTCGCGTTCGGCCGGCCCCTCGCCGAGCAGGGCGTCGTGCAGGACTGGATCGCCGGGTCGCGGGTGCGCATCGAGCAGGCCCGGCTGCTGGTGCTCAAGACCGCATGGCTGATGGACACCGTGGGCAACCAGGGCGCCCACACCGAGATCCAGGCGATCAAGATAGCCGTGCCGTCCACAGTGGAATGGATCCTCGACAGGGCGATCCAGGCGCACGGCGCCGCCGGGGTCAGCCAGGACACGCCCCTCGCGGCGCTGTGGTCGCGGGCCCGCACGATCCGCATCGCCGACGGGCCGGACGAGGTGCACCGCCGCTCCCTCGCCCGGCGCGAACTGCGCCGGTTCAGCCAGTGAGAAACTCCACCAGCGCCGGGGTGTACGCGGGGGAGCGCAGCGCGGTCAGGTGGTCGCCGCTCACCACGCGCCACCGTGCGCCGGGGATCGCGCCGGCGAGGACCTCGGGACGGGCGGCGAGGGGGTCGTCCTGCCCGGTGAGGACGAGCGTGGGCGCGGTGATCCGGTCCAGGGCGATCGGGGTCCGGTGCGCCGCGTGCACCTGCGCCGCCAGGGCGGCCCGGTCGGCACCGACGGCATCGGCGAGCCGGCGGAACGGTGCGGCCGGCGACGCCTCGATCGCCGCCTCCGACGAGGTGAGCAGCACCGCGGCGACCTCTGCGGGGGGCATCGCGCGGGTGTCCAGGCCGCCGAGCTCGACGACCCCCGCGCCGACCCCGGACAGCACCAGCCGCCGCACCCGGTCGTCGGTCGAGGCGAAGACGGCGGCCACCACCGCGCCCATCGAGTACCCGACCAGGTCGACCGTGTCCAGGCCCAGGGTGTCGAGGAGGCCGGCCAGGTCGCGGGCCATGACGGCCTCGCCGTACCGGTCGGGGTCGTGCGGCTTGTCGGAGGCGCCGTGCCCGCGTGCGTCCGGTGCGATCACCCGCCGGCCGGCCGCGACCAGGGCGGCCACCACGCCGGGGGCGACGAAGTTGGTGGTGGCGTCGACCACGAACCCGTGATGCAGCACCACCGGCGGTAACGGGGAGGGCCCGCCCCACACCTGGTACGCGATGCCGGCGCCGTCGAACGAGATGAACCGATCCATGTCGGCGAAGATTAGTGCACTCGAAGTGCAAATAGGAGAGGGTTGCGATGGATTTCTCGCTCAGCGACGAGGAGAAGGCGATCCGGGACACCGCCCGGGCCTTCATCCACAAGGAGGTCGAGCCCCTCGAACAGGAGGTGCTGCGCCGCGAGCGCCGGCACCAGCCCGGGCTGGACCGCAGCGAGCTGCGCGAGCTGCAGCTCAAGGCGAAACAGTTCGGGTTCTGGGGCCTGTCCACCCCCGAGGAGTACGGCGGGATGGACCTCCCCGCGGTGCTGCAGTCCCTGGTGTGGACCGAGGTCGGCCGGTCGTTCGTGCCGTTCCGCTTCGGCGGCGAGGCCGACAACATCCTGTACTTCGCCGACGAGTCGCAGCGCCGCGAATATCTGGTGCCGACGATCGAGGGCGAACGCGTCTCCTGCTTCGCGATCACCGAACCGGGCGCGGGCTCCGACGCGGCGAACATCACGTTCAGCGCCCGCCGCGACGGCGACGACTGGCTGCTGTCCGGCGAGAAGACGTTCATCACCAACGGCAACGACGCCGACTTCACCATCGTCATCGCGGTCACCGACAAGGACCGGGACGTCCGCGCGGGCGGCGCCACCGCGTTCCTCGTCGACCGGGCGATGGGCTGGCGCTCGTCGCACATCCAGACGATGGGTGAGGGCGGTCCCGCGGCGCTGGTCTTCGACGACGTCCGCGTGCCCGCCCGCAACATCCTCGGGGAGCTCGGCCAGGGCTTCGACCTCGCGATGCGCTGGATCGGCAAGGGTCGCTACATCATCCCCTCGCACGCCCTGGGCATCGCCGAACGCGCGCTGCGCATGGCGATCGAGCACGCCAACACCCGGCACACGTTCGGCCGGCCGATCGGGCAGAACCAGGCCATCCAGTGGATGATCGCGGACTCCGAGGTGGAGCTGGAGGCGGCCCGCTGGCTCGTGCTCCGCGCCGCCTGGACCGTCGATCAGGGCATCGACCCCCGGCACGCCTCGTCGATGGCGAAGCTCTACGGCGCGAACATGGTCAACAACGTCGTCGACCGGGTCATGCAGATCCACGGCGGCATGGGGTACACCCGCGAACTGCCGATCGAGCGCTGGTACCGATCCGTCCGGCTGCTGCGGATCTTCGAGGGCACCGACGAGATGCAGCGCATGATCATCGCGCGGGACCTGTTGCGCGGCTTCACCCAGATCGGCGGGCACCTCGCATGAGCGGGCCGCAGCGGAGCGAGGACCCGCGATCCAGGGGCACAGTGCTTTGGGGCTCAGGCCGTCGTCGGAGCGCAGCGGAGATGGCGGCATGAGCGCCACCTTGTCGCTGGCGGCCGTGCTGGCCGAGTCTGCGCGGCGGTACCCCCAGCGCATCGCCGTCGTGGACGGCGCTTCGCGGGTCAGCTATGACTCACTGTGGCGCGAGGCCCTGGAGGTCGCGGGCGCCCTGCGCGACCTCGGGGTGCGCCCCGGCGACCGGGTCGCGCTGCAGTGCCCGAACACGGTCGACTTCCCGCGCGCGTACTACGGGGCCCTCGCACTCGGCGCCGTCGTCGTGCCCGTGCACCTGCTGCTGACCGCCCCGGAGGTCGCCTACACCCTGCGCGACAGCGGCGCCCGGGTGCTGATCTGCCACGCCGCCGTGGCCGCGACCGGGACCGAGGCCGCCGCGCTCGCCGGCATCCCGGTCGTCGCGCCGTCGGACCTCACGGGGGCCGCGCCGCTGCGGTCCTACGCGTCGCGGGACCCGGCAGATCCGGCGGTCGTGCTGTACACCAGCGGCACCACCGGACAACCCAAGGGTGCCGTGCTGACGCACCTGAACCTGGTGATGAACGCGACCGTCAACGTCTTCGACGCCAACGACGCCCGGTCCACCGACGTGGTGCTCGGCTGCCTGCCGCTGTTCCACACCTTCGGGCAGACGGTCGGGATGAACGGCACCTTCCGGCTCGGCGCGACCCTGGTCATGCTGGCCCGCTTCACCGGTGCGGCGGCCCTGGAGGTGATGGTCCGGGAGGGGGTCGACGTGTTCCACGGCGTGCCCACCATGTACCTGGCGCTGCTCGACGCGGCCCCGGCCTTCGGTGAGCTGCCGCGCCTGCGGTTGTGCATCTCCGGCGGAGCCTCCCTGCCCGTGCCGGTCCTGGAGCGGTTCAACGCCGCGTTCTCGACGTCGATCTACGAGGGGTACGGGCTGTCGGAGACCTCCCCGACCGCCACCACCAACCAGCCCGGCTTCGGCACCCTGGCCGGGACGGTCGGGCACGCCATCTGGGGGGTCGAGGTCGAGGTGGCCCGCGCCGAGGTCGACGACCGCATCGAGCTGCTCCCGCCGGGGTCGCTGGGTGAGATCGTCGTCCGGGGGCACAACGTGTTCGCCGGGTACCTGAACCGCCCGTCGGACACGGCCCTCGCGGTCGTCGACGGGTGGTTCCGCACCGGCGACCTCGGCACCCGTGATCCGTCCGGGCGCGTCACGATCGTGGATCGCAAGAAGGACATCGTCATCCGGGGCGGCTTCAACGTGTACCCACGCGAGGTCGAGGAGGTCCTGGCCCGGCATCCCGCGGTCGCGCAGGTCGCGGTGATCGGCGTGCCGGACCCGGTGCACGGCGAGGAGATCTGCGCGGTGGTCGTCGCGTCGTCGCCGCTTGTTGCTGATGAGCTCATCGCGTGGTCCCGGTCGCGGCTTGGGCGGCACAAGTACCCGCGCGAGGTCCGGTTCGTGGACTCCCTGCCGCTCGGGCCGAGCCACAAGGTGCTGAAGCGGGAGCTGCGGCGTTCCGTCGTGTCACAACGAGCCTCTTCCATTGGTGTTACTGACACGTAACACTGGCGACATGGTTAGTGCATCGACCGTGCAGAAAGTTTCGTTGCGAGGCCGCGACGCCGACCGTGCCGCCATCGCGACCCTGCTCGCCGCCACCGCCGACGGGCGTGGGGGAGCGCTGGTCGTCGCCGGTCCGGTCGGGATCGGCCGGACCGCGCTGCTCGCCGGTGCGGTCCTCGCGCCGGCGGTCGAGCTGACCGTCTCGGGGTGCCCGGCGGAGACCTTGCTGCCGTACGCGGGGCTGCACCGGCTGCTCGCCGGCCGGGTTCCTGGCTTTGGCTGTGACGGGGCCGCTCGTCATGACGGCGCGATGCCGGACCGGCTGGCCGTGGGTCTTGCCACCCTTGCCGCCCTGCGTGGCCTGGGCGGCAAGGCCCGCGGCCCGGTGGTGTGCCGCATCGACGACGCCCAGTGGCTGGACCGCCCGTCGCTGGACGCCCTCGCCCTGGCCGCCCGGCGCGCCGGCGGCGACCGGGTCGCGCTGCTGTTCGCGCTGCGCGACACCCCGTCGGGCGCGGGCAGCGAGGCGGCGCTGGCCGGCCTGCCGTATCGCCGGCTCGCCCCCCTCGACCTGCGCGACAGCCGCGACCTGCTCACCGACGCGGTGCCGGACCTCGCCGGCGACGTCGCCGGGGTTCTGGCGGGCATGGCCGGCGGGAACCCGCGCGCCCTGGTGGAGCTGGCCGCCGCGCTGGACGCCGAGCAACGCCACGGCCAGGCCGCACCGCCGGACACACTGCCGCGCGACAGCCCGCTGCGCCGGGAGTACCGGGCCGTGCTGCGCGCGCTGCCCGACCCGACCCGCCGGGTGCTGCTGCTGGCGGCGGCGGCCGCGCTGACCGCGCCCCGGTCACCGGGCGGCCGGCCGGGCTGCGACGTGTCTGTGCTCCTCGCGGCCGGCCACCGCCCCGCCGACCTGTCCGCCGCCGAACGGGCCGACCTGGTGCACGTCGACGCCGGCCGGGTCCGGTTCGTGCCGCCGCTGTTCGCCCCGATCCTGTACGCCGAGGCAGCCCTCGCCGAACGGCACGCCGCCCACCGCCTCCTCGCCGGCCTGCCGTCCGGTCCGCCGTCCGGCCTGTCTTCCGGCCTGTCTTTCTGTGTGCCGGCCGCGCGGCCTCCTGGGGCGCCGGCCGTGCTGCATTCGGAGACACCTTCCGCGGTACCTTCCGGGGCGCCTGCTTCCGGAGAGTCCGGCGTGATGCCCGGCGTGATGCCCGGCGTGATGCCCGGCGTGATGCCCGGCGTGATGCCCGGCGTGGTGCCTCCCGCGGTGCCTCCCGCGGTGCCTTCCGTGATGCCTGGCGCGGTGCCTCCCGCGGTGCCTTCCGTGATGCCTCCCGCGGTGCCTGGCGCGGTGCCTGGCGCGGTGCCTGGCGCGGTGCCTTCCGCGGCGCCTGCTTCCGGAGAGTCCGGCGTGATGCCCGGCGCGGTGCCTCCCGCGGTGCCTCCCGCGGTGCCTTCCGTGATGCCGGGCGTGCCGGCTTCTGGGGATCCTGGCGCGGTGCTGACCGCGGCGCTGCATCTGGCCGCGGTCGCCGACGGCCCCGACGACGCCCTCGCCGGCGTCCTGGCCGGGGCCGCCGCCGCGGTGCCACCCGCCCTGGCCGCGACCGCGCTGCGGCACGCCGCCGCCCTCACCAGCGCACCCGTCCTGGCCGCATCCCGGACGCTCGCCGCGGCCCGGCTGGCGTGGCGGGGCGGTGAGCCACACCAGGCGCGGATGCTGTTGCGGTCGGTGTTTGCGCCGGGCGTACCGGAGCATCTGCAAGCGGAACGGGAGTTGCTGCTCGGCGAGATCGACCTGCGGACCGGCGCGAGCGGCGGCGAGCAGCACACCCTCATCGCCGCGGCGGGCCGACTGATCGCCCGGGACCGGCAGCGCAGCCTCGGCGCGCTCATGCTGGCCGGCGAGGCGCTCCTCGCGACCGGCCGGCACGACCAGTTCACCGCGCTGGCCGGACGGGCGCTGCGGCTGCGGCGCCCCGACGACCCGGTCGCCGCCGTGCTGCTCTTCGAACACCTCACGGGGGTGTCCGCGCTCTTCTCCGGCGACCCGTCCCGCGGGGTCGAACCACTCCGGCGGGTCCTGCACCTCGCGGCCGCCGTCGATGACCCTCCGACGTTGGTACGCGCCGCCGCCGCCGGCATTCTCATCGGCGAGGACCAGCAGGCGTACCGGCTGGCCGTGCGCGCCGCCAGACTGGCCGGCGGCGCCGGTGACCGGGCCAGCGTGCCGCACGCCCTCGACCTGGCCGCCACGGCCGCGTTCGCGCTCGGCGACCTCGACCTCGCCGTGGCGACCGCCACCGAGGGCCAGCGGCTCGCCGCCGCCACCGGGCAGGACGCCGTCGCCGACAACTGCCGCGGCATCCTCGCCGTGGTGCTCGGCATGCTCGGCGACGGCCCCGCCAGCCAGGCGTGGGCGCGCCGCTGCCGGGCCAGGGCCGGCGTCGACGTCGACAGCCAGGCCCGCGCGATGTGCGTCTGGGCCGCGGCCCTGCTCGACGTCGCCGAGGGCCGGTACGCCGACGCCGCCGGCCGCCTGTGGGGCGTCATGCGCACCGCCGGCGGCCGCGGGCACCTCGGCGTGCAGATCCCCGCGACCCCGACGCTGGTCGAGGCCGTCGCCCGCTGCGGCGACCGCGCCCCGGCCCGCGACATCCTGTGGGCCTACGACCTGTGGGCCTCCAGCACGGCGAACCCGACCTGGCTGGCACTGTCGGCCCGCTGCCACGCACTGCTCGCCGACACCGAGGACGAGGCCGACGAGCGGTTCCGTTCTGCGATCCGCCTGCACCTTGCCGGCGACTCGCCGTTCGCGCGGGCCCGCACCGAGCTGCTCTACGGCGAGGAACTGCGCCGCCGCCGCCACCCGGCCGCGGCCCGCGAACACCTGCGCCGCGCCCTGGCCACCTTCGAACAGTTCGGCGCGGCGCCGTGGGCCCAGCGCACCGCCGCGGAACTGCGCGCCGCCGGCGACCACGTGACCCCGGTCGAGGAGGCCCGGGCGGCCCTGACCGCGCAGCAGGCCCGCATCGCGGAGCTGGTGGCCGGCGGCGCGACCAACCGCGAGGTCGCCGAGGTGCTGTTTCTCAGCCCCCGCACCGTCGACCACCACCTGCGCAACATCTTCACCCGCCTCGGCGTCCGCTCCCGGACCGAACTGGCGAAGGTGGTGTCCTGAGCCTCAGCCGCTTTCGCCTCAGCCGCTTTCGCCTCAGCCGCTTTCGCCTCAGCCGCTTTCGCCTCAGCCGCTTTCGCCTCAGCCGCTTTCGCCTCAGCCGCTTTCGCCTCAGCCGCTTTCGCCTCAGCCGTTTGCGCTTCAGCCGCTTGCCGCCGGGTCGCACATGACGTCGTCGACCAGTCCCATGACCCGGGCATCGCTCGCCGCACCGTCGGCCAGCGCGGTCGTCCGGTACACCACGACCGCCTTCATGCCGTCATCCCGCACCGCGGTGAACGTGCTGGTGCCGGGTACGTCGCCGGGGTGCCCCCAGTACCCGCCGCAGCGGTTCGGCACGTGGAAGATGCCCAGCCCGTACCCGATGCCATGCCGGATGTCCTGATAGCCCTCGGCGAGCACGGTGCGGTGCAGGTCGGCCTGCTGGGCCGGCCGCAACAGCCGCCCCTGTTGCATCGCCCGCCAGAACCGGTCCAGGTCAGCGGTCGTGCTCACCAGCCCACCGGACGCGTCGGCCGCGGTAGCGTTGAACTCGGTGACGTCCACAAGCGCCGCACCGGCCCCGAACTGCTGATACGCGCGCGCCGCCCGCGGCGGCAGGCTCGCCTCGTCGCCGGGGAAGAACGTGTCCCGCATCCCGAGCGGCCCCAGGATCCGCCGCCGCACCTGCTCCGCCCACGACTGCCCGGTCACCGCCTTGACGATCATGCCGGCCAGTACATAGTTGGTGTTGCTGTAGTGCCAGTGCGGCACCGGCTCATGCCGCATCGCCATCGCGACGAGGTCCGCCGGCTCGTAGTGGTCGAACCGGTGCGCCAGGAACCCCTCCTCGGTCGCCAGCGCCACCATGTCATCGGTGTAGTTGGCGATGCCGCTGGTGTGCTGCAGCAGCTGCCGCACCGTGACCCGCCGGCCATCGTTGCCGTTGCCGGCCACCACCCCCGGCAGCCACCGCTCGACCGTGTCGTCCAGCGCCAACCTGCGCTCGCCGACCAGCTGCAACACCACCACCGACACGAACGTCTTGGTGTCGCTACCGATCCGGAACGCCCCCACCCTCGGCATCGGCACCCCGGTCGCCCGGTCGGCAACCCCGCTGCGCGCCGTCACGCTGCCCGCCCCGGCCGACACCTGCCCCTGCGCGCCCACCACCCCCAGCTCCCGCAGATCGTCCAGCGCGCCCTGCAACCGCCACCGATCCCCGCCCCTGCCCGCGTGCGCCACCCCACTGCCCACAGTGGACAGCAGCACCGCCACGGCGACCACCACCGCCCCGTACCCTCTTCTGTTCACGACACCCCCCAGTAGCAGTACCAACGAATCCCCACGCTACGAAGCGCGCCGATCCCTCAACCAGCCCGGTAACGTGCCTGTCACTGGTGGTGCTGACCCTACGGTCGGGCTGGACACGGGGGTGTGCGGGCTTGAGGATGGAGGGGTAGCGCCTACCGGGGGGAGGCGGCACGTGCCACGGCCCTGCTTTTCTTTGGACGCACCGGATTCCGGCTCGTTCGTGTCGTTCGAATCGATCGATTGGGACGCGCGTTTCGCCGCAGCGCGGGCCGAGCGACAGCGCCATCGTGAGGAGAAGCTGCGGGCCAGGGCGGAGTTCGCGGAGGCCCGCCGGCACGGGCTGGCGGCCCGTCACGCGACGAAACTGGCGCGGCTGAAGTCGGCCCGGTTGTTGGCGGAGCTGGACTCGCCTGAGCTGATGCCCACACGCGAGCCGGCACCCACACCGTCGCGGTCGTCGTTGGCGGCGTCGCCGCCTTCGGTGCGGTCGCAGCCGTCGTCGACACCGGCACCGCCAGTGTCACCACCACCGGCGCCGTCGTCAGCGTCGGTGTCGGCACCGCTGCCGCTGCCGCCACCACTGTCGCCGCCGTCGTCGCTGTCGCCACCGCCACTGTCGCCGCCGCCGTCGTCGTCGGCACCGCCGCCGCCACTGTCGCCGCCACGGCCGTCGCTGTCGCCACCGCCGCTGTCACCGCCGCCGTCGTTATCGCCACCGCCCTCGCCAGTGTCGTTGTCGGCACCACCGTCACCGTCACCGTCACCACCACCGCCGTCGTCGCTGTCGCCGCCGCCACTGTCGCCGCTGTCGTCGCCGTCGTCGCTGTCGTCGCTGTCGTCGCTGTCGTCGCTGTCGTCGCTGTCGTCGCTGTCGTCGCTGTCGCCGCCGCCACTGTCGCCGCCACGGCCGTCGCTGTCGCCGCCGCCGATGTCGTCGACACAGCCGCCGTTGCTGCCGCCGCCAGTGATGTCCCCAACGCCACTGCCGCCACCGGAGCTGACTGTTGTGGCACGGGCGACGCCATGGCGGCCAAGGCCCGCTGAACTGGGGCTGGCCGTGCCGGTGCCCGCCGCGCCAACGGGTTGGGCGCCGATGTCCACGGCGGCCTGGGCTCGGTCCGCCCGATCGTCGCCGGGTGTGTGCCAGCAGGTGCCGGACGACGCGCCCCATTCCGCGCCGTATATCGCCGCAGCGGCAACTGAGCCTGCGACTGGCTTCGCGGCGCCGGGCAGGTTCGATACCTCCGTCTGGGGTGGCGTCGGCACCCGGGGCAGTGACGTCCGCGTGCGGGGCAGCAGGATCCGAGCCTGCGGCGGCGTCTGCGCTTTGGGTGTTGACGGACCCGGTGCCCGTGTCCGCGCACGTGGAGTCCGGTCGCTGTGGCAACCTGCGGACGCGGCCGCAGCGGCGACGAGATCCGAGCCAGCGAGGTCCCGTCCGTCACGGATCTGCGTGGCAGCGTCCAGCGGCAGGTGCCTCACGACGTGAACGGCGTTTGACCGCCTGCGTGGCACGTGTGTGTCCTTGCTTGGCCCGGCTCATCGGCGGGTGGCCGAGAGGGCCTCCGTGCCGTCGAGGTCGGTCATGGGCAGGTCACGTCCACGGCGGCGGTCCGTCCGGTGGTGCCGTGCTGCGGTTGCACACTGCCCGGTTGTGCCTGGCCAGCTGTGCGGTGCCGGTTGTGCCTGGCGGGTTGTGCGTCGTGGTTGTGCGCGGTGCGGTTGTGCGCGGCCGGCTGTGCGGTGTCGGCTATGGCTGGCCGGCTATGTCCGGCTGGTTGTGCGGGGGCCAGCTGCGTGGTGCTGATTGTGCCTGGCGGGTTGTGCGTCGTGGTTGTGCGCGGCTGACTGCGCGGTGCGGTTTGTGCGCGGCCGGCTGTGCGGTGCCGGCTATGTCTGGCCGGCTATGTCTGGCCGGTTATGCGGGCCAGCTGCGCAGTGCCGATTGTGCCTGACGGGTTGTGCGTCGCGGTTGTGCGCGGCTGACTGTTGGCTGCTGGTTGTGCGGTGCCGACTGTGCGGTGCCGACTGTGCGCGGCTGACTGTGCGCGGCTGACTGTGCGCGGCTGACTGTGCGCGGCTGACTGTGCGCGGCTGACTGTGCGCGGCTGACTGTGCGCGGCTGACTGTGCGCGGCTGACTGTGCGCGGCTGACTGGGCGGTGCTGGTTGTGCCTGGTGGGTGGTGCGCTGGCGGTTTGGGCGTGGCCGGTTGGGACGGTCGGGCCTGCCGTTGCGCCGGGGGCGGTGGTGTGGGTCTGGGGTTTGGCGTGAGTGGGCTGCGGGGGCGGTGCCTGGATGGTGGGGGGAGGTGAGGTGGTTGGCGGTCGATCGGTGGTTCGGGGCCGGTGACGGTGGTGACGGAGTCGTGACGCAGGCGATTCCACCGATGCGTGATGGGTGGGTGGGTCGGCAGGCTTCGGGGTGCGGCCTCCGCCGGGTCGTACCCCCGTTGAAACGCTGATCGGAGATTCCATGCGTCGGATTCTCGTGCTTCTGCTGGCCTGCGCGGCGTTCGTCGTTGCTGGGCCGGTTGCCGGTGCTCACGCCGCCGCGCGGCGGCCGGTGGTGTTCGTTCATGGTTATACCGGTAGTGCGTCGAACTGGGTGACTGCCCAGTCGGTGTTCAGGGCTGCCGGGTACAGCAGCAGTGAGCTGTTCGCGTACGAGTACAACTCCTACGGCAGCAACGTCACCAACGCGCAGGGGCTTGCCACGTTCGTGGCGCGGGTCAAGGCGCAGACCGGGGCGTCAAAGGTCGACATCGTCAACCACTCGATGGGTGGGCTGGTCAGTCTGTGGTACCTGAAGCAGCTGGGCGGCACGGCCAACGTCGCGCACCTCGCGTCGCTTGCCGGTGCCAACCATGGCACGACGGCGGCCGGGGCGTGTCTGGTCTTCGTGACGTGCCAGCAGATGTACCCGGGGTCGCTGTTCATCGCGACCCTGTCCGCCGGTGACGAGACGCCCGGCAGCGTCGTCTACCGGACCTGGTACTCACCGTGCGACGGGGTGATCCTGCCCTACACGAGCACGGTCCTCAGCGGGGCCACGAACACGTACGTGGCCTGCGAGAACCATCTCACCTACCTGACCGACACGTCGATTCTTTCCCAGGTGCGGGCATTCGTGTCGAGCTGACGACCGTCCCGCCGCACAGTCCACGGTCCGGGTGCGCACATCGAGGTGCGTGCCCGGACTGTGCGTCCCTGCCGGGGTGACGGTCGCGGTGCCTGGCCCGGCGCTAGGGCACCGTCCGCTCGATCGCTGCCGGCCCCAGTTCCTCCAGCTTGCGCCGGCTGCGCTCGACGTTCGCCGGGGTCGGGTCCCTGCCCTCGGCCACGGCCAGGTCCTCAGGGTCCCACTGCTGATCCGCCCCCGTGCGGACCTTGACCGGCCGCCCGCCCGGCTCGACGGTCCGGGCCGCCGCGGGTACACCGGAGATGATCGGGTCCTCGCTCATGATGCGTACTCCCTCTCGCGTGCTGGCTGCCGTGCCCCTACCCGCCCTCACCCGTCTCACACCGGCCCGGCGACGCCCGCGGGCACAGCAACGCCCGCGGGCACAGCAACGCCCGCGGGCACGGCAACGCCCGCAGGCACGGCAACGCGGAGCCGGTGCGAGATGGGTGAGAGCCGGGCGGCCGATGGGCCCGAGCCGCATAGGATCTTGGCATGTTCTTCCACGGGCCCGTCCCGCCGGTACCTGACAAGGACGACGCCCTCGACGACCACGAGCTGCGCGCCGCGCGGGGCCGTGCCGCGGCCGGCTACTGGCTGCCCGCCCAGGCCGTCATCGCGGCCGCCGGCACCGACTGGGAGCGGCGCGGGCACCGCATCGCGGTCCTCGGCGCGAACGCCGCCACCGACAGCGCCTGGCTCGACGCGTGGCAGGCCGCGGCCTCCGACGACCCGACCGCCGTCACCGTCAGCGCCTCCACCCTCACGGCCCGGGCCAAGAACGCCCGTGGCACCGCCGCGGCCTCCCGCACCAGCGCGGCGCAGTTCCGGCGCTTCGACGAGCTGTCGGAGCTGGCGATGGTGCAGGCCCGGCGGGCCGTCGAGCTGGACCGCGCCGACCCGACGCCCTGCACGATCCTCTGCCGCGCCATGTTCTCCCGCGGCGACCAGCACGGGTTTCACGAGGCGCTGGAGGAGGGCCGGCGCCGGGACCCGTTCGAGTTCGGCCTCAACGTCATGGCCGTCAATTTCCATTGCGCGAAGTGGTACGGCTCCCACGACGCCATGTTCGCCGTCGCCCGGGCCGCCGCCACCGCCGCCCCACCCGGCGCGGGTGTTGCCATGCTGCCGCTGTTCGCGCACTTCGAGTATGCGATGCGCGAGTACACCTGGGGCGAGGTGACGACGCAGGGCCTCGCGCAGACCCACGCGTACTTCCGCGACCCCGACGTGCAGCGCGAGATCGACGCGTGCGCCGCGAAGTGGCGCGCCCTCGGCCCGCCGAGCCACCCGAACGCGATCCTGTGCGACAACTGGCTGGCGATCGCATACTCCCTCGGCGCCCGCCGCCGGGACTGCAAGGCCGTCTTCGACCGGATCGGCCCGTACGCCGCCACCCACACGTGGGCCTACTTCTACGGCTCGCAGGCCGGCGGTTTCCTGGCCAACTGGCGCTGGGCAAACCGCGTCGACTGAACTGCGGCGGCTACAGCCCTGCTAGGCGAACTGCCGGTACTCCGCCGGCAACTGGGCGAGCGCGTGCTGGACGTGGGTGCTGGACACGGACCGCCGCAGGGTGGTCAGGACCGCCCGCGCGCCGCGCCTGGCCTCGGCCTCGTTGAGGCCGGTGCGTTCGCTGACCTGACGGACGAAGTCCCGCAGCGGCACCGGGTGCGCCCCGCCGGAGTGCTGCGGCAGGCTGTCCGCGAGCCCGCCGGGCAGGTCGAGTGCCAGGTCGCGCACCTCGCCGCCGCTGAGCTGGTGGCCCAGCGCCTCCAGGGTCGCGCGGGTGAGGTCGGCGGCCTCTTCCTTGCCCAGGCCGGCCTGCTCCGCGACCGCCGCGGCGAACGCGCGTTCCTCCATCAAAGTCCCCCAAAGCCGAAGGAAGAAGGCCAACAAGGCCATAAGGAAGAAGTCCAGCAAAGCCAAAGGAACGACGTGCAAGGAAAACGTAGCGGCGCTCAGGGCGTGTCCCCGTCGCTCGCACGGGGTGACCGCACGAGCGACGGGGACACAGGACGGCGCGGGCGATCAGCAGGCGTTGGTGCGGAAGCTCGACACCGCGGCACCGGAGAAGCCGCAGGTGAAGGGCGTGAAGCGGGAGTCCTGGTTCAGCCAGCGCTTGAACCACGAGACCAGGGCACGCGACGTGGTGGCGTTCGACGACTGCGGGAAGAAGTGGCTCGCCCCGGTCAGTTCGACGTACGTCTTCGGCCCCGCCAGGGTGTTGTAGAACGGCACCGAGTGCGAGGAGACCGGCGCGATGGTGTCGGACTGCCCGCCCACGATCAGGACCGGCTCGCTGACGTTGTTCCACGTCTTGTCGCTGTTCCAGGGCGCGAGCGGCACCCCGGCCTTGACCAGCCCGCTGGTGTCGGCGGCGAGCGCCTCCAGGGTGCCACCGCCGCCCATCGAGTGGCCGGCCACGCCGCGGCGGCTGCCGTCGACGCGGGACCGCACGGCGGTGGGGGAGGAGCTGACCGCCCAGTTCAGCGCGGCGAGCAGCTGGTTGCCGCGGCTGCCGGGCTGGTCGTAGATGCTGTTCGTCTCGATGCCGACGACCACGAAGCCCCAGGAGGACAGGCGCGGGCCGATCCAGGAGAGGCTCGACCAGGTGGCGGTGAAGCCGGGCGAGATGGCGATCACCGGGTAGGTGCCGGTGGCCGTCGGGTAGTACACGCGGCCGCCGCCGAAGCCGGCGACCGTGCTGGAGATGCTGGCGGACGTGGTCGCGAAGCTGCCGTTGCCGGTGATGTTGGAGGCGGTGGGTGCCTGGCCGATCTCGTCAGCGAGCGCCGGGGTGGCGACCGCGGCGACTCCGCCGCCCATGAGCGTGAGGACGACGGCCAGCCTGAGCAGGATTGTTCGCAACGCTGCACTCCTCTCGAAACACCTTCGTAACTTCGATGGGTGTCAGTGTGTGCAGGTCGCGGCCCATGCCGTATCGGCGAAATCACCGGTGTTCGGAATTGAGCGCACGTTCAAGAAGGCCGCCGGTATCGTTCCGGCATGATCAACGTCGGGGCCGCCGTCGACGGGTTGGTCGTCGGGTCCGTCCTCGCCGGCATCGCGCTCACCCTGCGGGCCCGGCCGCGGCACGCGGAAGCCGGCGGCAGCCCGGGGCGCTGGCTCGCCGTCATGGTCGCCGCCATCTCCTGCAATCAGCTGCTGTTCACGGTGTACGTCCTGCGCGTCCACGACGGTGACCCGGCCTTCATCGCGCGGTACCTCCCGCCCGGCTGGTTCGACCTCGCCGACGGCGACGTGATGCGGGCGGTGGCGGCCGCATTCCCCGCGCCGGAGCTCCTGGCCGCGAGCGTGCTGCGGATACAGGCCGCGCTCGAGCTGCCGTTCGTGATCCTCGCCTACCTGTGCGTGTGCCGCTGGCTCGACCCGGTCCGCGCCCGGGCCCTGACCGCGCCCGCCGTGCTGTGGGCCGCGTGCGTCGCGTACTCGGTCGTGTTCGGCCTGGTCGAGTGGGGACTGCGCAACCCGTACACCACCGACGACCTGATCCTGCGGGGCCTCTCGGGGGTCGGCACCGCCCTGCTCGCCGGCCGGTGGCGCGAACCGCCGCAACGCCGCGAGTCGGCGGTGGACCTGCTGCTGGCCGTCGGATCCGCCGCCGCGCTCGGAGTGCTGGTGCTGGTGGTGTACGACACCGCGCTGCTCTACAACTTCGGCCACGTCCCGCGGCTGCTACCGGTCGCGGTGGTGGCGGAGCCGTCCTGGCGGTGACCCGGATCGCCGCCCGTCGCAGAACAAAGGCGCCCCGCGGGGCAGGCCCCGGGGTGCGGACCGTCTCGACCGGCCTCGCCTGGTTCGCGACGCTGTTCTTCGTGCCGGCGCTGCCCATCCGGTACGCCCTCGACCTCGGCACCATGTGGCTGACGGTCGCCGCCGCCGCGGTCGTGGCCGGGACCGCCGTTGTGCTGACCGTGCGCGACGTGACCCTCGGGTGGACCCGCCGCGCCGTCAGCCGGTGGCTGGCGCAGGTGTCGGTGGCCACGGTCGCCGGCCTGGCCGCCGCGAGCGCCGCCCTGCTCCCGCCGCCGACCTACCCGGAGGTGCGGATCCTGCGCTGGCGGCGGCGCTGTTCCTCACCACCGTGACCGCCGTGTGCGCCGGCACGGACGTCCTGCTGCGCTCACCGCAGCCGGGCACGGGCCTCGGCCCCCGAATGGCGCAGGGCCGCCGCGCGGAAGACCCGCACGACGGCCCTGCAACGGGAACGGTTACGCGACGAACTTGATGCTCTGCCGGCGGCGGTAGGCCAGGAACAGCACCGCACCGACGGCGATCAGGGCGACGCCCGCGCCGCTGAGCACCCACACGTTGGTGCCGGTGATCGGCAGCTGGGGGCCGGCGGGGGTGCTCGGCGCGTTCGAGGTCGGCGCGGCGGCCGCGGCGCAGGCCCGGACCAGGTTGAAGGTCGCGTCCTTGAGCGGCGGGTCGGTGAAGGCGCCGCCGATGACCAGGGCCCAGCCGGCCGGGGTCCTGAGCCAACCGCCGTCATCGGTGAGGGCGCCGGTGACGCCGGCCGGCGCCGGGTTGGTCGGGAACTCGAGCTTGTCCGCGCTCTTGTTCGCCAGGACCTTGGCGCCGAGGGCC
The DNA here is from genome assembly GCF_042653625.1 of Dactylosporangium cerinum. Taxonomy (NCBI): domain Bacteria; kingdom Bacillati; phylum Actinomycetota; class Actinomycetes; order Micromonosporales; family Micromonosporaceae; genus Dactylosporangium; species Dactylosporangium cerinum. The sequence continues at coordinate 666,219 of NZ_JBHSIU010000130.1, forward strand.
TTGGCCAGTGCCTCCGGGTTCTCCGGGTCCGTCGGGATCCCGCTCACGTCCAGCGTGGCGACGCCGTCGGCGTTGAGGAGCAGCTCGATGAAGTCGTCCTCGTCCTCACCGTCGTCCTTGACGAACAGGAAGACGTACTGCAGGTCGGTGTACCGGCCCTCGGGCTTGCTGAACAGCCAGCCGTCCTTGCCCACGACGGCGGTGCCGGTGTCGATGCCCGCGCAGCCCTTGGTCGGCGCGTCGGCGGCCCAGACGGGCTCCTCGAGCAGCAGGAGCGCGCCCGGGAAGGGGTCGGCCGCGTGCGCCGGGGCGCCGAGCCCGCCGACGAGCAGTGCGGTGGCGGCGGCCGCCGCGGCGAGCCGGATGATTCCCCGTGATTGCATGCAGTCCTCTTCAGGTCAGCGAAAGGTTCCTCGATGGACTCGGGGAATCTCCCAGCTAACTCCCAGTTCGGCAACGCGCGCGTTTCGGACCCAATCACCGCATACAAGCGCAGGACGCAGCCGTCACCTGGCAGATCTGGCCGAAAGGACGATCGCGGGTTCATCGCAGCGTGACGATCCCGGCCCGGATCTGTGGCGGCACCCGACCCGATCATCATGCACACAGAGTGCCAAAAGATGGTGTAGGGTCGGCGCACCACGGGGCGTGTCGCAGGAGGCCGTCATGGTGTTCAAGGTGGACGTCCCGCCCGATCTCGTCCAGGGTGACGTCGACGAGGGCTACGGGCCGGTCGCCGACGCGTTCCGCCGCAACTTCGCCGAGCGCGGCGAGATCGGGGCGGCCTGCGCCGTGTACCGCGACGGCCGCAAGGTGGTCGACCTGTGGGGCGGCTACCGCGACGGCCGCACCCGCACACCGTGGCGGCCCGACACGCTGGTCACCGTGTTCTCCACGACCAAAGGGGTCTCCGGGCTGGCGATCGCGGTCGCCCACGCACGCGGCTGGATCGACTACGACGCGACCGTCGCCACGTACTGGCCCGAGTTCGCCCGCAACGGCAAGGAGACGGTGACCGTCCGGCAGCTCCTCGCCCACCAGGCGGGGCTCGCCGCGATCGACCGGCCGCTCACCGTCACCGACCTCGCCGACCTCGACGTGGTCGCCGACGCCCTCGCCGACCAGCGCCCGGCGTGGGAGCCGGGAACCCGGCACGGGTATCACGCGATCTCGCTCGGCTGGTACGAGGGCGAGCTCCTGCGCCGCGTCGACCCGGCCAAGCGGTCCCTCGGCCGGTTCTTCGCCGAGGAGATCGCCGCGCCGCTGAACGCCGAGTTCCACGTCGGCGTGCCGGACACCGTGGACCCCGAGCGGATCGCGTTCATCCACGGGTACCAACCGGCCGAGCTGCTGCTGCACCTGGGCACCATGCCGCGCGGCTTCGTGTTCGGGTTCCTCAACCCGCGCAGCGTCACCGCCCGCTCGTTCGCCAACCCGAAGGTGCTGTCGAAGACCGGCAACTACAACCTGCCCGAGGTGCGCCGGCTCGAGCTGCCCGCCGCCAACGGCACCGGCGAGGTCCGCGCCATCGCCCGCGTCTACGGCGACGCGGCCACCGGCGGCGGCACGCTGGGGCTCACGCCGGCCACCCTCGAGGCGCTGCGCCGACCGGCCGAGCCGCCGAGCGGCGGGCTGCGCGACGTGGTGCTGCGGGTGCCGACGATCTTCTCGCTGGGCTACGTCAAACCGTTCCCGCGCCTGCGCTTCGGCGCCGCCGGCGACCAGGCGTTCGGCACGCCCGGCGCGGGCGGGTCGTTCGGGTTCGCCGACCCGGAGACCGGGATCGGCTTCGCCTACGCTATGAACCGCGCCGGGTTCCACCTGTGGGACGACCCGCGCGAGCTGGCCCTGCGCGAGTCGCTCTACCGCACCGTCCTGGGCGAGCGGAGCCAGCGCCCCGACCAGGACTAGCCGCGCAGCTCGGTCACGAGGGCGACGTACTGGCGCTGCGCGTCCTCCTGGGTGGTGCCCGCGAGGGCCTTCCAGGCGTCGTACTTGGCCCGGCCCACCAGGTCGAAGACGCCCGGCCGCTTGCCGTCGGCGTCGCCGTGGGTGCCCTGCTTGTACAGCGCGTACAGCCGCAGCAGCACGTCGTTGGCGGGGCGCTGGTCGAGCTGCTTGACGTCGATCTGGGCCTGGTCGAACTCCGCGCTGAGTGACATGCCCGCAGACTAGCGCCTCAGCGGGTGATCCTCGGCGAGCGACTCGGGTGCCGACAGCTGCCACGCCTCGTAGAGCAGCTCGGTGAGCTCGTCGGCGTCGATCTTCTGCAGGTACACGACCACCCAGCCGAAACCGCCGGACGTGAACTGGATCTCGAACACGTCGGGGCGCTCGGCGACGAGGGCGATCTGCTCGGAAATGGTCTGCTTCAACCCGGCGGTGTGGGTGCGGGGCCAGTAGTAGCCGAAGCGTTTGCCGCGCACGCTGAACGACGTGTAGTCCGCGGCGTGCGCCCGCTCGACCTCGGCGAGCTCGTCCACCATCGCCAGGAACTGCGCATCCGGAACAGCCACGACAAGCATTGTGGCAGGTGCCATGGAAGTTTCAGAAGTTTCATCGCCCCGCCTGGGAGGCGGCCGGGCCCGGTTGACACGCCAGGGAGCGGTTCGTAGCGTCCACTGTCGAAGCGCTTCGACACGATGGGGCAGTGCATGAAGTTCAGCGACGGGTACTGGCAGCTGCGCGACGGGGTGCACGCCCTGTACCCCGTGCACGTCCGGGACGTGGCCGTCGGCGCGAACAGCCTGTCGGTGTACGCGCCGACCCGGCGGGTCACCGGCCGGGGCGACACGCTCAACACGCCCCTGATCACGGTCGACTGCACCACCCCCGCGCCCGACGTCGTCGCGGTGCGGGTCAGCCGGCACACCGGCGGGCGGGCCCGCGGCCCCCGGTTCCGCATCGACGCCGACCCGGCCGCCGACGGCAAGGTGACCCGCGACGACGACACCGTCACGTTCACCGCCGGTGCCCTGAGCGCCCGGTTCGCGCTCGGCGGGCAGTGGCGCCTCGACTTCCTCGCCGAGGGGCGGATCCTCACCACCAGCGCGCCCAAGGCCCTCGCCGCGCTGCGCACCCCGGACGGGCACTTCCTGCGCGAGCAGCTCAACCTCGGCGTCGGTGAGGTGGTGTACGGCCTGGGCGAGCGCTTCGGACCGGTGGTCAAGAACGGCCAGACGGTCGACGTGTGGAACGCCGACGGTGGCACCAGCAGCGAGCAGGCGTACAAGAACGTGCCGTTCTACCTGACCAGCGCCGGCTACGGGGTCTTCGTCGACGACCCGGGCCCGGTGTCGTTCGAGGTCGGCTCCGAGGCCGTGTCGCGGGTCCAGTTCAGCGTCCCCGGCCAGGTCCTGTCGTACCTCGTCATCTACGGCCCGACGCCGCGCGACGTGCTGCGCAAGTACACGGCGCTGACCGGCCGCCCGGCGCTGCCGCCCGCCTGGTCGTTCGGGCTGTGGCTGTCCACGTCGTTCACCACGTCCTACGACGAGGCGACCGTGACGTCCATCGTGGACGGTATGGCGGAGCGCGGGCTGCCGCTGTCGGTGTTCCACTTCGACACGTTCTGGATGCGCGAGTTCCACTGGTGCGACTTCGAGTGGGACCCGGTGACGTTCCCCGACCCGGCCGGCATGCTCGCCCGGCTCAAGGCGAAGGGGCTGCGGATCTGCGTGTGGATCAACCCCTACATCGCGCAGCGCTCCGCGCTGTTCGACGAGGGCGCCGCGGCGGGCTACCTGGTCCGCCGGGACGACGGCGACGTCTGGCAGTGGGACCAGTGGCAGGCCGGGATGGGCCTGGTCGACTTCACCGACCCGGCGGCGCGGGCCTGGTTTCAGGGCAAACTGCAACACCTGCTCGACCTCGGCGTCGACTGCTTCAAGTCCGACTTCGGCGAGCGGATCCCGACCGACGTGGTCTGGGCCGACGGCGCCGACCCGCTGCGGATGCACAACTACTACACGCACCTGTACAACGAGGCGGTCTTCGAGGTGCTGCGGGAGCACCGCGGCGACGGCGAGGCGGTCCTGTTCGCCCGGTCGGCGACCGCCGGCGGGCAGCAGTTCCCGGTGCACTGGGGCGGCGACTGCGCCGCCACGTTCGAGTCGATGGCGGAGAGCCTGCGCGGCGGGCTGTCCCTGGCCTGGTCCGGTTTCGGGTTCTGGAGCCACGACATCGGCGGGTTCGAGGGCACCCCGGATCCGGCGGTGTTCACCAGGTGGATCCCGTTCGGGCTGCTGTCCTCGCACAGCCGCCTGCACGGCAACGAGTCCTACCGGGTGCCGTGGCACTTCGGCGCCGAGGCGGTCGCCGTGCTGCGCGAGTACACCCGGCTCAAGGCGCGGCTGATGCCGTACCTGTACGGCGCCGCAGTCACCGCGCACCGCGAGGGCCTGCCGGTGCTGCGGCCCCTCGCGCTGGAGTTCCCCGACGACCCTGCCTGCGCCCACCTGGACCGCCAGTACCTGCTCGGCGGCAGCATCCTCGTCGCGCCGGTGTTCAGCGCCACCGGCGACGTCACCTTCTACCTGCCGGCGGGGCGGTGGACCGACCTGCGCAGCGGGGAGGTGCTGGCCGGGCCGGGCTGGATCCGCCGCCGGTACGGAATCGGCGACCTGCCGGTGCTCGTCCGGCCCGGTTCGGTCGTGCCGCTCGGCGCGTGCGACGACCGCCCCGACTACCCATACGCCGACGGCGTCACCCTGCGGATCTACGAGCTGCCCGACGGCGCGGGCACGACCGTGGACATCCCTTCACCGCGGGGCCGGCCCGACACCACCTTCACGGTGCGCCGGGCCGGGACGACCGTCGAGGCGCGCCGACGCGGCAGTTCATCGGCGCGCTGGCGGGTGCAGCTGGCCGGCGTCACGACGGTGGCGGCCGTCGACGCCGGCCGGCTCACTCCTGCATCGGGCGCCGACCCCGCCGGCGTGCTCATCGAGGTCGACGCGGGCGTCGACCAGGTGACCGTGCAGCTGACCTGAGGGCGTTGTCCGGGGTGTGAGATCGGCCCCGCCTCGGCCCGGTCCGGGTGTTGCGGGCCGCGGCGGCGCTGTCGCGCACCGTCAACGCCGGCGGCAGCAGCGTCGCCTCCGGCACCGGCCGGCCGTCGAGCTTCGCCATGAGCAGGTCGACCGCGCGCCGCCCGACCTCCTCGGCCGGGATGCTCACCGACGTGAGCCGCGGCTTGCCGCGCTCGGCGACCTCGTCGGGGCAGATCGCCACCACCGACACGTCCCGCGGCACCCGCAGCCCGAGCGCGGCGAACGCGTCCAGCAGCGGCGGCACCGTCGGCTCGTTGTGCACCACCACACCCGTCAGGTCGGGATGGCGGCGCAGCAGCCCGGTGACCGTCTCCAGGACCGCGTCCGGGGTCGGCTCGCACGGCACGGTGGTGCCGCGCAGCCCCCGCCGGCGCAGCGCCTCGTCGAACCCGGCGGCGGTGCGGCTGGCGAAGCCCAGCTCCCGCTCATACACCTCCGGCGGCGAGCCGACCAGCGCGACACACGCGTGGCCGAGGTCCGCGAGGTGATCCACGCAGGCCGCGCCGGCCGCGGCGAAGTCCAGGTCGATGCAGGTCAGCCCACTGGCGTCGGCGGGGAAGCCGATGAGCACCGACGGCCGGCCGAGGCTGCGCAGCCGTGGCAGCCGCCGGTCGTGCAGCTCGACGTCCATCACGATGAGCGCGTCGGCGAGCGAGCTGGCGGCGACCCGCTCCAGGCCCTGCTCGCCCTCGTCCTGGGTGAGCAGCAGCACGTCATGGTCGAAGCGCCGCGCCGCCGTCACGACCGAGATCACGAACTGCATCAGGACCGGCACGTACAGGCCGGTGTATAGCGGCATGATCAGCGCGATGACGTTGGACCGGTTGCTGGCCAGGGCGCGGGCGCCGGCGTGCGGGTGGTAACCGAGCACCTCGACCGCGGCGAGCACCCGCTGCCGGGTCTCCTCCGAGATCGTCCGCTTGCCGCTCAGGACATACGACACGGTGCTCGGAGACACCCCCGCCTGCCGTGCCACGTCACCGATCGTCGCCATGCCCCTGCCCTTCCATGGTCCCGACAGTATGCGGCAGCGGCGCCGCGCCCCCGTGGTGCAGGAACGCGACGCCGCCGCCTGGGCAGGTGGTCAGCGGCGGGCGAACCAGGCGCGGAGGTTGGCGATCCACAGGGCGACCGCGCCCGCCGCCAGCAGCGCGGCGACGGTGACGCGCCAGTGCCGGGCGGCGGTCTCGACCAGGGTCCAGCCGGCGAGCAGGACCACCGCCGTCATGGCGCCGTGGCGCAGGAGGCGCAGCAGCCTGGACCGCGCCGCGGCCTCCACCGCGATCAGCATGGCCAGCAGCGCGGCGACGGACCAGAACACGCCGAGCGGCGGGTTCAGCACGATCAGCGCGGCGCCGCCGAGCACCACCGACGCCGACGCCGCCGACCACAGCACCAGGAACCGGCGCCGCCGGGCGTCGGGCCGCGCGGCCAGCCGGTGGACGGGCCGCGCCGCCGGCGGCGGTGGCGGGTCGCCGTCGCGCAGGGCCACCCGCTCCGCCTGCAGCGCCTCCAGCTCCGGGTCGTCGCGCGGGTCGGCGTCGCGCCCGGCGGCCGCCGCCGCGGCCCGCCGCCGCCGCAGCTGCCCGCGGCGCCGGGCGATGAGGGCGGTGACCTCGCGCAGCCGGGCGCCGGCGGCGGCGCCCGGGTCCGGCCCCTCGGCGTCCAGGCCGGCCCAGGTGACCGGGTACCCCCAGGACGCCCGCACGGTGCCGTCCCGCTCGTACCGGGGGCCGGCCGGCGCCCGCTCGCCGCCGAAGCGGTCCTCGGTGTCCAGGCCCCACAGCCCCCGGTAGTCGCGGACCCAGGGCGTGTCGTCGCCGATCAGGACCGGCGTCCACGCGTGCCGTTCGCCGGCGCCGATGCCCGGGCCGTCGCCGCGGTGGTAGTCCAGGAACGGCAGGCCGAACCCCGGCCCGGGCGCCGCCGGGTGCGGGGTGACCAGCCGCCGCGCCGCGTGCCACCAGGCGCCGGCCCGCTCCAGCCACGGCAGGCTCACGGTCGTGACGTAGTCGCCGGGCCCGTACGCACCCGCGTGCGAGCCGCCGCCCGCGTAGACGACCGGATGCTCGCCGACGCGCTCGAGGTCCGGGTCGTCCCAGCGGCGGCGCAGTTCGGGGCCCAGCTTGTCGTGCGAGGAGAACACCACCCACGCGGGCGGTCCGCCGGGCTCCGCGACGAAGACCGTGACCTGCTCCCAGTCCGCCTCGTGGTCGTTGACGCCGCCGAAGGTGGAGCGCCAGTCGTTCATGGCGTAGAAGTACCAGTACTGCATGACCAGGTAGCCGCCGTCGCGGGAGACCCGGCCGTAGTACGGGTGGACCTCGGGCGACGGCCGCGCCGCGTGGCGGACCTGGGCCGCGGCCCGCGTGCCGCCGGGCACCGTGCCACGCACGAGCAACGACAGGCGCAGCGCCGCGTCGACCAGCCGGGACGCCAGGCCGACCGCGGCGAGGCGGTCACCTGGACGGAACGCCGCCGTGCCCAGTTCGCGCCGCCAGCGCCGGTACTCCTGCCCGCGCAGCGGACGATCCACGAACCGCAGGTGCAGCGGCTCACCCCGCAGCCGGCGGCCGTGTTCGGCGAGCCGGTCGGGATCCAGGTCACCGGCCGGCACGAGACACCCGCCGCCGCGCCACAGCGAGGCCGCGCGCAGGAACCCTTCCACGGGCGTCGGCAGGAACAGTTCGCCCGCCGTGTATCGGAACACGGGCTCGTAGCGGGTGAGGAGGCGCAGGTCGTCTGACACCGGGCCGCTCTACCCGGACCGGCGCGGGTCGCGGGGGATTCCCCGCATGAGCCGGGGTGAAACATTTCGTCCCGGGCGGATTCCCTCAACGGCGACGTGGCCGGGCCGATGGTGCGGTCGGATCCCTGTTTTTCCGGCCCGCGCGGCAAGGACGGCACATGAGCACAGGTACGAACCCCATCGAGGTGACGGTCCGTCGTGGCGCCCTGGTCGGCTGGGTGGCCGACCGGTCCGTCGGGACGAAGAACCTGATCGGCATCGCCCTCGTCGCGCTGGTCGCGGTCGGCGTCGGTGTCCTGTCGATCTCGAGCATGTCGCAGCTCAACGACCGGCTCGGGCAGCTCAAGTCCCGGCACCTGGAGAGCGTCGAGCAGCTCGTGGTGATCCGGCAGGGCGTCAGCGAGAACTACCGGGGCCAGTCGCTGTTCGCGTGGTCGAGCTACGACCCGACGCTCGTCCCGCGGGCCATGCAGGCGGTCGACGGCGGCGACGCGATGATCGACGGCGCGCTGGCGAAGTACCGGACCCGGCTGGCCGGCTCGGCGACCCGCGAGGCCGCGCTGAACGACTTCGCGAAGGCGTGGACCGACTACAGCAACCTGCGCGACGTCGTGGCGCTGGGGAAGACGCCCGCGGCCGGCGTCACCGTCCCGAAGGACCCGGCCGAAACGAACACGCTGTGGCAGAGCCTGGAGGCGCAGATGAACGCCGCCCTGGCGAAGCTGCAGCAGCAGGAGACCGTTGAGTCCGCGGCCATGGCGGAGGCGGCCGCCGACGACTACGCGACCGCGCGGAACTGGACCATCGGCTCGCTCGTGGCCGGGCTGGGCCTGGCGCTGCTCCTGGCGCTCGGCATCGCGCGGCGGATGAACCAGCAGCTGCGGTCGGTCTCCGACACCCTGCGCGGCGTCGCCGACGGCGACCTGACGCTGCGCGCCGAGGTGTACGCCCGCGACGAGCTCGGCTCGATGGCGGCCGCGATGAACCGTGCCAACGAGAGCGTCGGGCGCACCGTGCAGACCCTGGCCGCCGCCGCGGGCACCCTCGGCGCCAGCACCGGCCGGCTGACCAGCGTCACCACCCGCATCGCGGACAGCGCCAAGGCCGCGGCGTCCCGGGCGAACGTGGTGGCCGGCGACGCCGGCACCGTGTCGCACAACGTGCAGACGGTCGCGGCCGGCTCCGAGGAGATGGGCGCGTCGATCCGCGAGATCGCGCAGAACGCCAACGACGCCGCCCGGGTCGCCTCGGATGCGGTCGGCGTGGCCGAGTCGACGAACCGGACCGTGTCGAAGCTCGGCGACTCCTCTGCCGAGATCGGCAACGTGGTCAAGGTGATCACCTCGATCGCCGAGCAGACGAACCTCCTGGCGCTCAACGCCACCATCGAGGCGGCCCGCGCGGGTGCGGCGGGCAAGGGCTTCGCGGTCGTCGCGAGCGAAGTGAAGGACCTCGCCCAGGAGACCGCCCGGGCGACCGAGGACATCTCCCGCCGGGTCGAGGCGATCCAGTCCGACACCGCCAACGCGGTCGGCGCGATCGGCGAGATCAGCCGGATCATCGCGCGGATCAACGACTACCAGCTCACCATCGCCTCGGCGGTCGAGGAGCAGACCGCGACGACGAGCGAGATGAGCCGCAGCGTCGGCGACGCCGCCCACGGTGCGGCGAACATCGCCGGGAACATCGCCGGGGTCGCCGACGCAGCGGACACCACGACGGCGACGCTGAGCGAGGTCGACGCGACCGTCGCCGAGCTCAACGGCCTCGCCGCCGACCTGCAGCAGGCCGTCGGCAGGTTCCGCATCTGATTCCCGCCGTGATCCGGAAGACCTTGTGCACTCCTGACTGCACAAGGTCTTCCGGATCATTGGCTTGAAGCACTGTGCGACATACAGTACTGTGTGCCGCATGGTAAGCGGTGCCGGGGACAAGCTCGAGCAGGAGCTGCGCCGCGGGGTCCTTGTGCTCGCGGTGCTGTCGCAGCTGCGGACGCTGCGCTACGGCTACGAGCTGCGGCAGTCCCTGGTCGACCGGGGGCTGCCGATCGAGGAGGGCACCCTCTACCCGTTGCTGCGCCGGCTCGAGGCGCAGGGCGTGCTGCGCAGCGAGTGGCGCACCGCCGAGGGCCCGCCCCGGCGCTACTACGAGCTCAGCGCCGACGGCGCGGAGCTCCTCGAAGGGCTGACCGCCACCTGGCGGGGCCTCAACACGGCCATGGATCTTCTCCTGGAAGGCGAACGGTGCGATGACCGCTGACGAGCTGATCGACGGCTACGTGGCCGAGGTGGTCGGTCTCCTGCCCCGCGCCCAGCGCCGCGACGTGGCGATGGAGCTGCGGGCGCTGCTGGCCGAGGAGGTGGACGCGGCCGGAACGCCGCGGGACCAGGCGGCCCGCGAGCTGCTGCGGGGGTTCGGCCGCCCGGCCGAGGTGGCGGCGCGCTACGGCACGCCGGTGACCCTCGTCGACCCGGCCGACACCCGCCGGTTCCTCACCCTGGCCGCGGGCGGCGCCGGGCTGATCCTGTTCGCCGCGGTGCTGCACGAGCTGATCGAGCGGGCCGCCCCGCAGCGCGACCTGGAGCGGGCCACACAGCAGGCGCTCCCCATCGTGTTCGCGTGGCTCGGCCTGCTCCTGGCGGGGTTCGCCGGCGCCGCGTGGGCCCGCCGGCGCCGCCCGGACGCCGGCTGGCGGCCGCGGCCGGTGCCCACCGACCGGATCAGCCGGCCGGGCCGGGCGGCCGGGCTCGCGTTCTTCATCCTCGGCACGGTGGTGCTGCTGGATCCCGCCCGGGTGATCGCGGCGCTCGCCGGCGAGGCGGCCGAGCCCGCGATCCGGGAGGCGTTCGCGTATGACGCGGACTTCCTGCGGGTGCGCGGCCCGGTCCTGCTCACGCTGCTGGTCGCCAGCCTGGTCGTCGAGGCGGTGCTGGTGGTCAAGGGGCGGTGGTTCCCGCTGCTGCACCATGTCACCCTCGGGCTCGGCCTGGTCATGTGCGCGGTGCTCACCTGGGTCATCGGCGCGGGGCCGGTCTTCACGGCGGTCCAGACCGACCAGACCGCCAAGGAGATCGTCGGGCTGATCGTGCTCGGCTCGCTGATCGACCTCGCGGTGCGGGCCAGGAAGCACCACGTGCGGCGAGCCGTCCACCATTGAGAGCGCTCTCTTGACGGGTGGCCTGCGAATTTGTAGGTTCGACGGAAGTCAATCTGTGAAGATTGCTTACCGTATCCGTACGGACACCGCCATGTCCTCGGGAGGTCGCCCATGCACGTCCATCTCAAGGCTCGTTCCCTGCTCATGCTGGGCGCGACCGTTCTCACGTTCCTCACCGCGATCGCGGTGCGCGACGCCGGCAGCACCTCGGCCCAGGCCGCCATCGGCGGGCTCACGTGGTCCGACGAGTTCGACGGCGCGGCCGGCAGCGCGCCCAACGCCAGCAAGTGGAAGCGCGACATCGGCGGGGGCGGGTGGGGCAACAACGAGCAGCAGTACTACACCAACAGCACCAGCAACGCCTCGCTCAACGGCGCCGGTCAGCTCGTGATCACCGCGCGCCGGGAGAACCCGGCCAACTACCAGTGCCACTACGGCACCTGCCAGTACACCTCGGCCCGGCTGCTCACCGCCGACAAGTTCACCCAGGCCTACGGGCGCTTCGAGTCCCGCATGAAGATCCCGCGGGGGCAGGGCATCTGGCCGGCGTTCTGGATGCTCGGCGCCGACATCGGCACCAACCCGTGGCCCAACAGCGGCGAGATCGACATCATGGAGAACATCGGCCGTGAGCCCAACCAGGTCCACGGCACCATCCACGGCCCGGGCTACTCCGGCGCCGAGGGCATCGGCGCCGGCTACACCATCGGCGCGCCGTTCGCCGACGCGTTCCACACGTTCGCGGTCGAGTGGGAGCCCAACGTGCTGCGCTGGTACGTCGACGGCAACCTCTACCAGACCCGGACCCCCGCCGACCTGGGCGGCGACCGCTGGGTCTTCGACCACCCGTTCTTCATGCTGCTGAACCTCGCGGTCGGCGGCTACTGGCCCGGCTACCCGGACGGCACCACCCAGTTCCCGCAGACGCTGACGGTCGACTACGTGCGGGTGTACGCGTACACCAGCGGCGGCGGCGGAGGCAGTGCCGGACCGATCATCGGCAACGGGAGCAACCGCTGCATCGACGTGCCCAGCTCCAACGCGGCCGACGGCAACCGGCTGCAGATCTGGGACTGCAACGGCACCGGCGCGCAGCAGTGGACGTTCAACTCCGACGGCTCAGTGCGGGCGCTCGGCAAGTGCATGGACGTGTCCGGTGGCTCCACCGCCGACGGCGCGGTCGTGCAGCTGTGGACCTGCAACGGCTCGGGCGCCCAGAAGTTCACCCTCAGCGGCGCCGGTGACCTGGTGAACATCCAGGCCAACAAGTGCGTCGACGTGCAGAACGCGGGCACCGGCAACGGCTCGAAGCTGCAGCTGTGGACGTGCAGCGGCGGCAGCAACCAGAAGTGGCACCGCTAGATTCGTGACGGGACTGCGGTGGCGTCAGGGATGGCGCCACCGCAGCACCTCCAGGGCCGCGCCGACGCTGACCACGTTCTCCTCCAGGGGGCGCGGGAGCAGTTCGTCGGCGCGGGCCAGCCGGCGCAGGACCGTGTTGCGATGCGTGTAGAGCCGCTCCGCGGTGCGGGTGGTGCTGCACTGCTCGCGCACGTACGTCAGCACGGTGAAGCGGGTCGCCGGGTCGGCGTGCAGCAGGTCACCGAGCGTGTCGGCGAGGAACTCGTCCGCCTGCGTCGGCTCGGCGGTCAGCAACGCGACCAGCTGGACGTCCTCGTACCGGGCGACCTGCTGCGGTGACGTCAGCCTGGTGAGCATCCGCTGCGCCTCCGCGGCGTCGAGGTGGCTGCGACGGAAGCCGTCCACGTCGGCCCCGGGCCGGCCCAGCGCGACCCGCACGTCCGGATGCAGCTCCGCCAGGTCACCGGCCCGCGGCGCGGCACCGGCCGGGAACCACACCCACAGCGCCGCGGCGCTCGCCACGACCGTGAGCCGGTGGGTGGCGCCGGCCGCACGCATGACCGTCTCGGCGGCGCCCTCCAGCTGCCCGGACCCGCCGCCGGACGCGCTCCACAGGATCGCGGCCGTGTGCGGGCCGGCCAGGCCGTAGCCGAGCTGCGCCTCCGCCCGGGCCCGGCCGATCGGCGCGCCCTCCAGCAGCAGCGTCACCGCCGCCCGGCGCTCCGCCGAAGCGCCCCGGGTCAGCTCGGCGCGCTCCGCCTCCATCCGCTGCGACACGGCGGCGACGGTGTCGTCGATGAACGTCGCGATCGACAGCGCCGACGCGTCGAGCAGCTCGCGCAGCAGCACCGGGTCCGTCGTCAGGTCGAAGCAGATCTCCATCCACCGGCGCCACGCGACGCTCTGCGCGGTCCGGTACGCGTCGAGGCCCCGCTCGTCGAGCCCCCGGCGCACCATGTCCCGGGCCGCGTCGAGCGCCTCCGCGCCGGTGTTGGCCGGCACCCGCCGGCCGGGGTGGCGCACGTTCTGCGCCGCCCAGTGCAGCAGGTTGGCGAGGTTGGCCCGTTTCGTCGCCTCCGCGAGGACCGGGTCCGCGGCGACCGGGCGCATCCGGTCCCCGCCGAGCGCGGCCGCGTGCAGCTCCTCGATCCACTCCGCGCGCGGGTCGAGCGCGATCTCCGCGCCGCGCCGGAACAGCTCGGCGACCGGGGGCGACAGCCGCGGCCAGGGCAGCTGTGCAGCACTGTGCACCATGCGGCGAGTATTTCGGTGCAGATCGCGCTAGCGCAAGGCGCGGGTGGTGGCGCATCGTCGTGACTATGAGCCCTGTGGAGCACCTCGACGTCCTGATCGTCGGGGCCGGCATCTCCGGCATCGGGGCCGGCCGCTACCTGCGCACCGAGCTGCCGGGCAGGTCGTTCGCGATCCTCGAGGCGCGCGCCGCGTCCGGCGGCACCTGGGACCTGTTCCGGTATCCCGGCATCCGGTCCGACTCGGACCTGCACACGTTCGGCTACGAGTTCAAACCGTGGCGGGACCAGGAGTCCATCGCCTCCGCCGACCGGATCCTCGCGTACCTGCGGGAGACGGCGACCGAGAACGGCCTCGACGCCCACATCCGCTACCACCACAAGGTCGTCGCGGCGGCCTGGTCGAGCGCCGAGGCCCGCTGGAGCGTCGAGGTCGAACGCGGCGACACCGGCGAGCGGACCCGGCTCACCGCCGCCTGGCTGTTCTGCGCCGGCGGCTACTATCGCTACGACGAGGGCTTCACCCCGCGCTTCGAGGGCCGGGACCGCTTCGCCGGCCGGATCGTGCACCCGCAGCAGTGGCCCGAGGACCTCGACTGCGCCGGCAAGCGGGTCCTGGTCATCGGCAGCGGCGCCACCGCGGTCACCCTCGTGCCGGCCCTCGCCCGCACCGCCGCGCACGTGACCATGCTGCAGCGCACCCCGTCCTACGTGATGCCGGTGGCGAAGCGGGACCCGGTCGCGAACCTGCTGCGCCGGTGGCTCGGCGAGGAGCGCGGCTACCGGGCGACCCGGCGCAAGAACATCGCCCAGCAGCGCGCGGTCTGGCGGTTCTGCCAGCGGTTCCCGAAGGCGGCCCGCCGGCTCATCCGGTGGGTCAACACGAAACAGCTGCCGGCCGGGTATCCCGTCGACGAGCACTTCAACCCGCCCTACGGCCCGTGGGACCAGCGGCTGTGCGCGGTGCCCGACGGTGACCTGTTCAAGGCGATCCGCCGGGGCGACGCATCCGTCGTCACCGACCGCATCGCGACCTTCACCGAACGGGGGGTGCTGCTCGCCTCCGGCGCGGAACTGGCCGCGGACGTCATCGTCACCGCCACCGGCCTCAACGTCCAGGCCCTTGCCGGGCTGGCCCTCACCGTCGACGGCACCCCGGTGCGCCTGCCGGAGACGGTCGCGTACAAGGGCATGATGCTCTCCGGCGTGCCGAACTTCGCCTTCGCGATCGGGTACACCAACTCGTCCTGGACCCTCAAGATCGGGCTGCTGTGCGAACATTTCTGCCGGCTCCTGGCCCACATGGACGCCACCGGCACCACCGTCTGCCGCCCCGAGGTCGGCGACCCGGACATGCCGACCCGCCCGTTCCTCGACTTCGCCGCCGGCTACGTCCAGCGCGTCGTCGACCAGCTGCCCCGGCAAGGAGACCGCATGCCCTGGCTCACGTCGATGGACTACCACTCCGACGTCAAACTGCTGCGCAACGGTCGCGTCGACGACCCCGCGCTGCGGTTCTCGCTCGCGGCGGCGGAGGTCCCGGCGTGACCGCGGACCTGTTCGTGCAGCTGCCCGACGGGCGGCCGCGGATCTGCTACCGCGTCGACGGTCCGGCGGACGGCGCGCCGCTGCTGCTCATCGCCGGCCTCGGCCTGGACCTGACCTCGTGGCCGCAGCGGATGCTGGACGGGTTCACCGGCCAGGGCCTGCGGGTGATCCGCCTGGACAACCGCGACGCCGGCCGCTCGACCCGGGTCGCGGCCCGGCCGCCGGGCCTGCTGCGGCAGCTGTTCGCCCGGCCCGTGCCCGGCGCCTACGACCTCGCCGACATGGCCGAGGACGCGCACGGGCTGCTCGAGCACCTCGGGATCGGCCGGGTCCACCTGGCCGGGATGTCGATGGGCGGCATGATCGCGCAGACCCTCGCGGCCCGCCACCCCGACCGGGTCGCCACGCTCACCTCGATCTTCTCCACCACCGGCGACCGACGGGTGGGACAGCCGGCCCGCTCGACGATGGTCCGCATGGCGAAACGACCCGCCCGCACCGTGGAGGAGTCCGCCGCCCGGCACCTGGCGCTGCTGCGGCACATCGGCTCGACCGAGTTCCCGCCGGACGAGGCGCTCGAACGCGAGTGGATCACGCAGCTGTGGGAGCGCGGGTCGGGCCGGCCCAACCACGCCGGCGTCGCCCGCCAGATCGGCGCCATCCAGGCGTCGGGGGACCGCACCGCGCAGCTGCGCACGATCACCGCACCGACCCTGGTCATCCACGGCGACGTCGACCGCATGGTGCACCCCAGCGGCGGTCGGGCCACCGCCGCCGCGATCCCGGCCGCCCGGCACGTCGAGATCGCCGGCATGCGCCACCACCTGGCGCCAGGCGTCCAGGACCGCATCGTGGCCCTCACCGCGGCGCACCTGTCCGCGGGGGTCCCCGAGTGAGCCCGGTGCGGGGCAAGGTCGCGGTGGTCACGGGCGCCGCGTCCGGCATCGGGCGGGAGCTCGCGCTGGAGCTGGCCCGGCGCGGGGCCCGGCTCGCGCTGAGTGACGTGGACGAGGCCGGCCTCGCGGAAACCGCCGAGCTGGCCGGGGGTGCCCATGTCAGTTTCCTGGACGTCAGCGACCGGCCGGCCGTCGAGGCCTACGCGGCCGCGGTCGCCGGGCACTTCGGCGTGGTGCACCAGGTGTACAACAACGCCGGGGTCGCCGGCGGCGGGCGCAGCGTGCTGGACAACGACTGGGCGGCGTACGAGCGGACCCTCGCGGTCAACCTCTTCGGCGTCATCCACGGCACGAAGGCGTTCCTGCCGCACCTCATCGCGTCCGGCGACGGGCACGTCGTCAACGTGTCCAGCCTCAACGGGATCATGGCCCAGCCGGCGCTGAGCGACTACTGCGCGGCGAAGTTCGGCGTGCGCGGCTTCAGCGAGGCGTTGCGCGGGGAGCTGCTGACGGACCGGCACCCGGTGCGGGTGAGTGTCGTGCATCCGGGCGGGGTGCGCACCAACATCGCTACCGCCGCGCTCGAGCACGCGCGAAAGACCGGCGCGCTCGTGACGGCCCGGGACGAGGCGCGGACCCGGCTCTACAACGAGAAGCTGCTGAAGATGCCGGCGTCGCGGGCGGCCCGCATCGTGGTGGACGGGGTCGAGGCCGGCCGGCCGCGGATCCTCGTGGGGCGGGACGCGAAGACCGTCGACCTGTTGGTGCGGTTGCTGCCGCGGTGGTACCCCAAGCTGGCGGTCCGCCTGGAGCGGGCGCTGTTTCCTGCGGCGTGATCACGGTTTCAGGAGCGCGTTGACCAGCTTGGTGAGCGGCGCGACGAGGTCGTCGTGGCCGGCGGACGCGAGGGGCTCCAGGGTCGTCGAGGAGCGCAGCACCGCCAGCCCGAACGCGGTCGCCAGGGTGATCTGGGCGCTGAGCAGCCGCTGATCCGCGTCGGGCAGGTCGGCCCGCCACCCGCCGGCCATGGCCAGGCGCACGGCGAACGTGCCGAGGATGTCCTGGCGGATCCGTTCCGCCCGCTCGTCGCCGGAGGACCGCAGCAGCAGCAGGATCTGGTTGGGGTGCTTGGCGGTGTGCGGGCCGACCAGCCGGGCGGCGATGTCGTGCGCGATCCGGTCCAGGGTCAGGTCCTCGCCGACGGTCCGGCCGAGCTCGTCGCTGACGCCCGTCAGGCAGGCCTCGAACAGGCCTTCCTTCGACGTGAAGTACCGGTGGATCAGCGCCACGTTGACCCCGGCGTCCTCGGCGATGTCCCGCACCGTGGTCGCGGAGTAGCCGTCGGCGGCGAACCGGCGCCGGGCGGCGTCCAGCAGCAGCAGGCGCGTCGCGGCCGCGTCCCGGCGCCGCGGCGCGGCGGCGGTGTCGGTCATGGCTGTCCTTAGGGGTGTGACGTAAACGATTGTTGACTTATCCCTGACCGGGTCAATACTAACTAAGTCAGCAATCGTTTACATATCGCCCGGGGATCCTCATGACGCGAACCATCGAACCGCCGGTGGCCACCAGCCGCCATGTCAACAGCACCCTGCTGGTGGTGTACCTGTCGCTCGGCGGCCTGGCCTTCGCGGTGCTGCAGTCCCTGGTCGCCCCGGCGATGTCGACGATCGCCCGCGACCTGAACGCCTCCACCGCGGACATCAGCTGGATCCTCACCGCATACCTGCTGTCGGCGTCGGTCCTCACGCCGATCCTCGGCCGGCTCGGCGACATGGTCGGCAAGCGCCGGGTCCTCATCGCCGTCCTGGCCGTCCTGGCCGCCGGCACGCTCCTGGCCGCCCTCGCCCCCAACCTGGCGGTGCTCATCGTCGCCCGGGCGATGCAGGGCGCGGCCGGCGCGATCCTGCCGCTGTCGATCGGCATCGTGCGCGACGAACTGCCCCGCGAGAAGGTCGCGGTGACCGTCGGCCTGCTGTCGGCGATCTTCGGCGTCGGCGCCGGTGTCGGCATCGTCGGCGCCGGCCCGATCGTCGAGCACCTGTCCTGGCACTGGCTGTTCTGGCTGCCGCTCGTCCTCGTCGTCATCGCCCTGCTCGGCGCCGTGTTCGGGATGCCCGAGTCACCGGTGCGCACCCCCGGCCGCCTCGACGTGCTCGGCGCGTCGATCCTGTCCGTGTCGCTGGTGTCGCTGCTGCTGGCGATCAGCAAGGGCCAGTCCTGGGGCTGGGGCGACACCAAGACCGTCGCCCTGCTCGCCCTCGGCGTCGCCGCCATGGTCGCGTTCGTGCTGGTCGAGCGGCGCGTGAAGGAGCCGCTCGTCGACATGCGCCTGATGTCGATCCGCGGCGTGTGGGCCACCGACCTCGTCGCCCTGATCCTGGGCTTCGCGATGTTCGGCACGTTCCTGCTCGTCCCGACCCTGCTGCAGCTGCCCGCCGCGACCGGCTACGGCTTCGGCAAGTCCGTGTCGGAGTCCGGCCTGTTCCTGCTGCCCACGGTCCTCATGATGGTCGTGTTCGGCCCCATCGCCGGCCTGCTGAACCGCCGCTACGGCCCGAAGCTCCCGCTGTTCCTCGGCGCCGTCGCGGTCGTCGCCGCGTTCACGCTGCCCGCGATCGCCCACGGCGCGGTCTGGCAGGTGCTCGCCTCCGGCCTGCTCACCGGCGCCGGCATCGGCCTGTCCTTCGCGGCCATGTCCAACGCCATCATCGAGAGCGTCCCGGCCACCCAGACCGGCGAGGCCAGCAGCGTCAACACCATCGCCCGCACCATCGGCAGCAGCATCGGCACCGCCGTCGTCGCCGCCGTGATCACCGCCAACAGCACCCCGCGGGGCCTGCCGACCGACACCGCGTTCACGGCCGGCTTCTGGGTATGCGCCGGCGTCGCGGTCCTGGCGGTGCTCGCCTCACTCGCCCTGCCCTCGGCGCACCGCCGCCACGAGGAGGCCGTCGCCGCCGGCGTGCAGGACCTGCCGCCGGAGCCCGCCGAGCTGCACCTGCCGCTGCGCCACCACAACTGAATCCCGGCGCACACCCACCCGGATCGGGGCGCGGCGCGGCCCGCGCCCCGTGGGGTCGGGGGTTGCGGTTCGCGTTTCTGGTCATCCAGACCTTCAAATATTCGCCCAGAGTTGCGGGGACTTGATGGCACCGCCCGGCCGCTGGCGCGTCCGTGCGACAGGGTTGCGTGGTCACCCTGATAGCCGTCTCGCGGTGATGCCAAGCCAGGTCCGCACTCACATGGTCCAGGTCCGTCGAGGTCATCATTCGGTGCTACAACACCGCTTTCAGCCAAAAAACGAAAACCATCGATCACTGGACTGGGTGGTACCAGCGCTCCGGAACGGAAATCTTGAACTACCCGGTGGATTACCCCCCGTGGGACAACAGCGATCCACCGGGTAGCGAGGATCCACCGGGTTGTTCGGAGTTCTTGAAGCCGGCGACGGTGTGGGACCACCGAATGATGACCTCGACGGTGCTGGATCGTGTGAGTGCGGGCCTGGCTTGGGATCACCGCAAGACGGCACGGACCGGGACCACGCCACCCTGTCGCACGGACGCGCCAGCGGCCGGGCGGTGCCATCAAGTCCCCGCAACGTTGGGCGAATATTTGAAGGTCATGCTGACCAGAACCCGCGGACCGCAACCCAGGGCCCCGAACGGCGATCAACCGCCCCCGCCCATGATCGAAGTGGGGCTGGGCGACGGACAATGGACAGCACTCTTGATCACATTGCCGGTGCGCGGCGACAATGCCCGCCGTGGAGACAGAGAGCGAAGGGCAGCAGCGGCGGTCGCGATGGTGGGACAACTGCGACCTCGGTGGTTGTGACCTCCCCGGCTGCGACGGATGTGACATCCCCGGCTGTGACTGCAATTTCATGCTGGGCACGATGCTGCTCGGCACGATGGCGATCAGCGCGCCGACGAAGAAGCCGCGGGCCACTGCCAGCGGGCCGGGCCGGGCCGGGATGGTGGCGATCCGCGGGTATCAGCGGTGGCTGTCGCCGCACCTGCCGACCCGCTGCCGGCAGATCCCGACCTGCAGCAACTACGGCCTCGAGGCGGTCCGCCGCTACGGGCTGGTCGTCGGCTCCCGGCTGGCCGCGGCCCGGATCCGCCGGTGCAACCCGTCGACCCCGAGGGGCACCCGCGACCTGGTCCCGTAGCCGGCCGGAGGTGCGCTTGTTTGCGCTCACATATGACTCCTGAAGAGGAGTCAAGCTGTTGACAAGAGCTTATGTGAGCGCAAACATGACGCACCCCCGCCGCCAGTGCCACCGACGCGAACTACTGCCTCGGCCTGCTCACCGCGTCCGCGTCGGCGAACCTGCTCAGCGCCTCGTCGTGGGTGAAGAGCCCCAACCCGGTGTTCGTGAGCAACGCCGCGACCGGCCAGTACGGCCCCGGCCACAACTCGTTCACCACGTCCGAGGACGGCCAGAGCGACATCCTCGTCTACCACGACCGCAACTACCGCGACATCAGCGGTGACCCGCTGAACGACCCGAACCGCCGCACCCGCGTGCAGAAGCTGTACTGGAACGCCGACGGCACCCCCAACTTCGGCATCCCCGTGCCGGACGGCGTCAGCCCGGTGCGGCTGCGGGCGGGCCTGGCCGGCGGCACGGCGGTGTCGTTCGAGTCGCAGAACTTCCCCGGCCGGTACGTGCGGCACAGCAACGGCCTGCTCTACGTCCAGGCGGTCAGCGACGCCACCGGCCGGGCCGACGCGACGTTCACGCTCGACTGAGGCGCCCCGGGCGGGATCTGGCCGGACGGTCGCCCGGATGCCATACTCTGCCGCTACCAGCACCGGCGGCGGACGGGAGCCCCTGCCATGAAGGCCCTCATCAGCGGATTCATCTGGATCGCCAACTCGGTCAAGGCAACCGTGGCGACCTACCTCGTGCTCATGCTCATCGGCGGGACGCTGTACAGCCTCTTCGAGCACAAGAGCTTCGGCGACTCGTTCTGGTGGGCGGTCGTCACGGCCTCGACGGTCGGCTACGGCGACACGTACCCGACGACGACACCGGGGCGGATCGTCGCCGGCTTCCTCATCTCGATCATGGTGCTGGTCGTCATCCCGCTCATCACCGCCCATTTCGCCAGCAAGCTCATCGTCGACAACGACGCGTTCCGGCACGAGGAGCAGGAAGAGATCAAGGAGAGCCTCAGGGCGATCCGGGCCACCCTGGAGCGGATGGAGCGGGAGCGGGAGGCGCCCTGAAAACCCTTTGCGGTGCGCGGGGCGGATCCGCGATCGTGGACCGCATGACGCTCTGACGGACGACCCCGGCCCGCCCCTGTTGACTTCGAATCGCGAAGCGAGCGTCCGTGCCTGAAAACAAGGCTTCCGTCCGTGTGTTCGCCGGCCCCACCAGCTGGATCGAGTCCGACGCCGTCGCGCAGTGCCACCAGGTGGCCGCGCTCGACGGCATGATCCACGTCGCCGGCATGCCCGACCTGCACCCCGGCAAGGGCGCCCCGATCGGCGCCGCGATGTCCTCGACCGTGCTGTACCCGTTCCTCGTCGGCTCCGACATCGGCTGCGGCATCGCCGTGTTCCCGATCAGCCTCAAGCGCGCCGTGCCGGAAAGACTCGCGGCGAAGTTCCCCGACCTCGACACGGCCCTCGACCCCGAGAAGGACGCCGACGACCCCGCCTGGGCGGTCCTGCCCGGCGACATCCCCGCCGGGCACACCGAAGGGCTCGGCACCGTCGGGCGGGGCAACCACTTCGTGGAACTGGCCCGGGTCGGCACCGTCCTGGACGACGCCCACGCGGGCCGGGTCGGGCTCGCCGCCGGCGACCTCGTCCTCGTCGTCCACAGCGGCTCCCGGGGACTCGGCGAGCGGATCCTGCGGGCGCACACCGAGGTGCACGGCGCGGGGCCGGCCGCCGATCCCGCCGCGTACCTGGCCGCCCACGACGACGCCGTGCGCTGGGGGTCGCTCAACCGGCGGCTCATGGCCGCCCGGGTCGCCCACGCCCTCGGCGCCGAACCCACCGAGCCGGTCGTCGACCAGTGCCACAACCTGGTCGAGGTCCGCGACGGGGTCTACCTGCACCGCAAGGGCGCCGCGCCCGGCGACGGCCAGGACGTCCTGGTCGCCGGCACCCGGGGCACCCCGTCCTACCTCGTCGCCGCCCACGCCGGGCCGGACGCCAACCACTCGGTGGCGCACGGCGCGGGCCGCAAGATGTCCCGCGCCGACGCGCTGCGCCGCGGCAAGGCCAAGCACACCGTCGAGGAGCTGCGTCGCACGCCGGTCGGTTCGCTGGTCGTCTGCGGCGACCGCCAGCTGCTGTTCGAGGAGGCGCCGACCGCCTACAAGCGCATCGAGCAGGTGATCGGCGACCTGGTGGAGCACCGGCTGGCCACGCCGGTGCTGACCACGGTGCCGCTCGTCACGTACAAGACGCCGGACGCCGCCCCGCCGCCGCACAAGGAGCGCCGGGAGCGGCGGGAGCGCCGGGAGCGCCGGTTCAGCAGGTGATGCCCTGCTTGGCGAGCTCGGCGATCAGGGCGGTGGCGGTGAGGTTGGTGAAGTTGACGTCCTTGCCGTTGGCGGTCTCGATGACGTAGTCGTTGTCGCCGGAGTCCTGCTCGATCTCCACGGCGCAGTTGCCGGCCTTCGCGTCGGCCTCGTAGTCATCGAGCTTCTTCACGTTCTTCTTCTTTTTCTTGTCGTACACCTGGTCGTAGTCGGCCTCGGCGTTCACGTTCGTGTATCCGGCCTTGGTCAGCTGCTTCTCCAGGTCGTCCACCTGCGAGGAGCAACCGGCGAGCCCAGCGCCGAGCAGCAGCATGGTCGTGGCGGCAACGATGATTCGGGTGGCTCGCATGGGGTATCCGCGCTTCTTTCCGTCTGGGGTTTCGGGGGTGCGCACCATTCTGGATCATCCAGTGGGCGACGCTGTCGGGATGCCGATGCCCGTTGTGTCGGCAAACGGCATGGTGCCGGTGCGACGGGCGTCGTAGTCGGGATCCAGCGTGCCGAACAGCCGGTCCCACACCGTCGTGTAGAAGCCGAGGTTGTACCGCGGCGCCGCGTGATGCCCGGCGTGCATGGCGGGCGTCGCCACCCAGCGGAAGACCGCGGCGGCACGCACCCGCTGCGGCAACGGCTCCACCCCCAGGTGGCCGAGGATCCCGAAGAGCAGGTTCAGCACGGTGTACCCGCCGAGCGCCCACGCCGAGAACGGATGGACGGCGAGCACGACCAGCCACGCCCCGCCGAACCCGAGCACCTCGACCGGGTGCAGCGCGAACAGCGTGATCGGCCGGGCGTCGGCGAAGACGTGGTGCAGCCGGTGCGCGAGCGGGAACAGCGGGCGCACGTGCGCGAGGGCGTGCCCGGCGTACAGCAGCACGTCCATCACCACGATCAGCACGGCGAAGTCGACCAGGGCCCGCCAGCCGAACGGCAGTGTCAGGCTGATGACCCCGGCCCGCCACAGCCACCAGCCGGCCACGGTGACGCCCGCGTTGAGGACCGTCGCAACCGCCACCAACGCCAGCTCCAGCCGGCTCACCGGCCCGGGCGGCGCGGTGACCCGGTGCGCCCCGGGCAGCCGCAGCACCCAGTGCCCGAGCACCGCGGTGACCCCGACCAGCGCCGCGTTCTCGACCAGGGCGAGGACCACGACCCACCCCACGGGCAGCTCCCGCAGCCAGGTGACCATCTCGTGCACGCCCAGCACTGTGTCACCCCACGGCAAGTTCCCGTGATCCGGGAGACCTCGTGCACCCGTGGGTACCCAAGGTCTTCCGGATCACGGGGTCAGTCGTCGACGGTGACGCCGTGGAGGGTGGCGAGCTCGGCGAGGCCGTGGTCGTAGCCCTGCCCGACGGCGCGCAACCGCCAGCGGCCGTCGCGTCGGTAGACGTGGGCGAGGAGCAGGCTGCGCTCGGTGGTGGCAGCGTCGAGGGTGGCCCGCACGCGGGTGGTGCCGTCGCCGGTGCGGGCGACGAACTCGACCGGTCCGAGGTCGCCGAACGTGTGGGTGTCCGGCAGGGCGGCGGCGATGATGATCCGGCTGACGTCGTCGGGGATGCGGTCGAGCCGGACGTCGACGAGGGCCTCGTGCCGGATGTCGAGGGTGAGCTCCACGGATCCGTCGGCCGAGGCGGGCTGGTTGTAGAAGACGAAGTCGGCGTCGGCGCGGACCTGCTCGTCGGCGTCGGTGAGGAACGCGACGACGTCGACCTCCGCGTCGGTGCCCGTCGGCCACGTGACGGAGACGGTCCAGTCGCCGACGCCCTCGGGCAGGTCGATCACCGCGCCGCGGGACAGCACCGCGACCGGCGCGACGAGGGCGACAGGCGCAACGGGGGCGACCGCGGCGACCGCGGCGACCGGGACGGCGGCGGGTTGCAGGGCTTCCGGGGTGCAGACGGGCAGCGCGAGCGCGGTGACGGTGGCCCAGCGGCGGTCGGCGGACGCGCCCGGGAGGGCGACGACGTCGGTGACGCGGGCGGTGAGGTTGACCGCGGCGATGCCGCCGAGCTCGCCGATCAGGGTGCGGACCTCGGCCGCCTCGCCGTGGGTGCCGCCGAGGACGAGCAGGCATCGCCCGGTCAGCGGGCCGGCGACGACGGCAACGGCGGCAACGGCGGCGGTGCGCTGGGACGGCACCGCCGGTCGGGACGGCGCGGCCTCCTTCGGCGTGCCGGGTTCGACGTCGGCGAGGAGCCCGGCGAAGGTGGCCTCGTCGACGACGGGGACGGCGTACCTGGCGGCGGCGCGCAGCTTCGAGGTCGCGGCGGCCGGGTCGTTGGTGACGAGCAGGCCGGTCCGGCCGCTGACCGTGTTCATCACGTCGAGGCCCGCGTCGGTCGCGCGGGCGGCGAGCGCGTCCCGGGCGGTGGCGGTGCTGCCGGTGATGGCGACCTTCGCGCCCTGGACCAGGCGCCGGCCCGGGGTCCACCGGCCCGGCCAGGCCCACGGGCAGTCGGGCCGGGGGAGACGGGCCGGGTAGACGCGGTCGGTTTCGGCGGCGTCGCAGGCGCTGAGCGGCAGGTCGACGGCGAGGGTGTCGGCGAAGGCGAGGCTGTGCCGGAGGATCTCGGTGAGGACCCGGGTGTCGTCCTCCGCGTCGTGCGGGCGGGCCTGGGCGACGCCCCAGTGTGCGGCGAGCGAGGCGAGGGAGAGGCTCGGGGTCGGCAGGTCGAGGCGGCGGCTCAGTGCCAGGGTGCACAGCCGGGTGCTGACCGGGAGGCGGTGCACGGCCCGGTGTGCCTCCGCGGCCAGGAACCGCCAGTCGAACGCCGCGTTGTGCGCCACCAGGACGCGCCCGGCCAGCAGCTCCGCCAGGTGACCCACCACGGTGTCGAAGCGGGGCGCACCGGCCAGCCGCTCGCGGGTGATGCCGTGGATGTGCACGGGCCCCGGGTCGCAGCCGGGGTCGACGAGCGTCGACCAGGTCCGGCCCACCGACCCGTCGGCCTCCATCTGCGCGACGGCGATCTGCAGCACCCGGTCGCTGGGCGCGTGCAGGCCGGTGGTCTCCACGTCCACGACGGCGTACCGCAGCGGGTACCGCGTCGAAACCCGCAAGGGCAGTGTCTTCATCCGCGCGATTCTCGGGCCGCCGCCACGGAAACCGGCACGCGAAACGCGGCGTGCGCCGACAAAGCGCCGAACGGGCACGCGGCGTGCCCGAACGGCGGTGGCGGGGGTGACGGCATGCGTTACGGTGCGGATCGTGGAGAACTCGATCGTCGCCGTCACCGTCTATCCCAAGCAGGCGCGGGTCACCCGCCGTGGCCGGACCACGCTCGAGGCGGGCGAGCAGGTCGTCGAGGTCGGGCCGCTGCCGCTGAGCATGGACGGCGACTCGATCCGGGTCAGCGGGCGGGGCGCCGCCACGGTCCTCGGCGTGGACGTGGTGCTGCGCCGGCAGGCCACGCCGTCCGACGGCACGGTGACGAAGGTGACCGAGGAGCGCCGCGGGCTCGAGGACGAGCTGGCGGAGATCGCCGACACCGAGACCGTGCTGCGCCAGCGGCAGACGTTTCTGACCACGCTCGGCGAGCGGGCCAGCGGCGCGTACGCGCGGGCCCTCGCCAGCGGCGACACGGCACCGGACACGGTCACCGCGTTCACGGCCACGGTGGGCGGCGAGCTGACCTCGGTCCTCGCCGACATCCGCGAGCTGCAGCACCGCCGCACCCGGGTCACGGAACGTATCGCGGCGCTGGACCGGCAGCTGCTGGACCTGTCCGGCAAGCGGGAGCCCGACGCGCGGTATGCCGTCGTCGCCCTCGCCGTGTCGGCGCCGGGCCCGGTCGAGCTGGACGTGTCCTACCAGGTGCCGGACGCGGGCTGGCGCTCCACCTATGACGTGCGGCTCACCGGCGAGACGCTGAGCCTCACCTGGTTCGGCCTGGTCGAGCAGCGCACCGGCGAGGACTGGCCGGAGTGCGAGCTGGCGCTGTCGACGGCCCGCCCGTCCGGCGTCGTGGCGATCCCCGAACTGCAGCCGTGGTACCTGGACCCGCTGCTGCCACCGCCGCCCGCGCCGCCGATGCAGTCCTTCGGCTACGGCGGCGCGCCCGGTGCGGCGATGCCGGCCCCCGCGATGGCCCCTGCGCCCCGCGCGGCGAAGCTCATGCTGGAGCAGTCCGACGAGGCCGCGCCGGTGCAGCTGGCGCAGGCGCGGGTCGAGGAGGGCCCGGTCGCCGCGACCTACCGGCCGGCCCGCGTGGTCGCGGTCCCCGCCGACGGCACCACGTCGCGGGCCACAGTGCTGGTGCTGGAGCTGGCCAGCCAGCTGGACCACGTCGCCGCGCCGGCCCGCTCGACGGACGTGCACCTGCGGGCCGTGGTGACGAACTCGTCGCAGCACACGCTGCCGCCCGGGTTGGCGGCGGTGTTCCACGAGGCCGACTTCGTCAGCAAGACCACCCTGTCGACCTGGGCCCCCGGTGAGGAGCTGGAGCTGGCGCTGGGCCTGGACGACCGGGTCCGGGTCGAGCGGGAGCTGACCCGCCGCACCGCGACGAAGGCGACGCTGGGCTCCACCCGGCGCCGCGAGGTGGAGTACCGCACCAACGTCGGCAACTACACCGGCCGGCCGGTGCGGATCACCGTGCTCGACCAGCTGCCGGTCAGCCGGCACGACCAGATCACGGTCAAGGAGACCGTGCTGGAGCCGCAGCCGGCCGAGCGCACCGACCTCGGCGTCCTGACCTGGCGTCTGGTGATCCCGGAGGGGCAGACGCAGACGGTGCGGCTGGGGTATCGGGTCGAGACGGGCAAGGGCATCGAGCTGTCCGGCTGGCGGGAGTAGCCCGCGACGGGCGCGCGAGTCGAGGGCAGTCGATGTACAGTCCCCTGGGTGGTCACTTCGATGACTTCCACGGGGAACCTGCAGGCCAACGACTACCGCTACAAGCGCGACGTCACCGAACTCCGCTACTTCTACGTCCTGAACCCGGCGTCGCCGCATCGCGGGTGGGCCCTGCGTGAGCTCATCCAGCCGGCGTTCCGGGCCCTGCACGCCGAATACGGGGTGACGGTCCAGCCGCTTGCGTACGGTGCCGTGCCCGAGCCCCGGCCGGACGGCGTCACCTACGTCATCTACGGGCCGACGAACCCGCTCACGATGCCGGTCGACGAGCAGGGTTATCTCGCCGCCCTCGCGGCGACCGGCGCCAGGACGAACATCATCTCGGCGTATCCGCTGAGCGAGACCAACGAGGACCGGCCCGACTACGCCATGGCGGCGACCTGGGTGCCGGAGCTGTGCGACCTGCTCGACGTCAACGCGATCTTCCCGGACGAGGTCGACCTGTCGCGGGGCATCCGCACCAACACCTGGCAGGACGTCTACGTCAACGCGATCGGCGAGACGATCCGGGTCAAGTACCAGCCGACGCAGAGCGTCGACCCCGGCGACCGGGCGGTGCTGCACCGGCTGCGCCAGGAGCACGACGCCGAGATCGTCGAGCTGGCCCGGGTGCACCGCGACCACCACCTGTGGCAGCGCAAGCCCTACACCGACGGCTCCATCATGTTCACCCACGACGGGCACTGGTTCGCGTCGCAGACCGTCACCGACAAGTCCCGGATGACCGCCGACGACTTCGACCTGATCACCTCGTTCGACGAGGGGACCGCCGGCTTGACGTACACGGGCCCGCGGCTGCCGAGCTCCGACGCGCCGGAGTTCCTGATGCTCAGCAGCGTGCTGGGCATGCACGGGCGCAGGCCGCGGCTCATCGTGCACTTCCACCACCGGGAGCTGACCCGCGGCGCGCGCTACCGGGAGCTCGTCACCGACGCGCGGATCGAAGGCGGCCGGTTCTCCGCCGGGCGGCTCTTCTACCGGGAGCTGTGCCAGAAGCAGACGGACTGGTTCATCATCCGCGAGCACGGCATGGTGTGGACGGGCGACTCGGTCGCGCAGTTCGAGGAGTTCGTCCACCGCGTCGTCGTGCCCGGCGGCTGACGGGAGGCAGGGGATGTTGAGCATCGGGGTCGCCGCCCGCAACGAGGAGGCGACGATCGCGCAGACCCTGCGGTCGATCGAGACCGCCGTCGCGGCGGTGCCGGGACCGGTCCCGGCGGAGATCATCGTCGCGCTCAACGGGTGCACCGACCGCACCCGTGACGTCGTCGAACACTACGCGGCCGGCGGCGGCGTCACGGTCCAGGTCATCGAGACCGCACCGGGCCTGATCGAGGCGCAGCGGGCGATCGCCCGGCTGGCCCGCTCCGCGGAGCACCTGATCCTCGTGGACGCCGACTGCGTCCTGGACCCCGGCTGCCTGCGGGAACTGGTCCGGGTGATGGCCGAGCACCCGGAGGCGGAGGCGGCCTGGGCGAGCATGGTCCCGGCCGGCACCGGCACCGGCACCGGCTTCTGGCGGGTCGTCTACAACTTCGCCGACTATCATCCCGACGTCGTGCACCGCGGCCGGCACCTGTGCGGCCGGGCGTTCGCCATCCGGCGCTATGACGTCGCGTGGCGGGTGCCGCGCCGGCAGCCGGACGTCGACCCGCGGGTCGCCGCGTACCTCAGCCTGCAGCGGGGGCCGGTCAGCGACGACTCGTACCTGTCCCGGGCCATCGTCGACCGGCACGGGCCCGGCGCCATCCAGCACGCGGTGGCGGCCCGCGTCTACTTCCATCCGATCCCGCGGCTGCGCGACTTCGCCCGCGCGCAGCGCCGCAAGACCTACGAGGCGCGGCGGCTGGACCTGCTGTTCCCGGAGTACCGCGGGGTGCGGGGACGGCACTTCCGCCGCCGGATCGACCCGGCCGGCTACGCGCGGCTGCGACCGGTCCAGCGCCTGCAGTGCCGGCTCTACGTGCTGCTGTACGCCCTGCTCGGGCGGCTCGCCGCGGCCCGCCTGGCGGCGGGTCTCACGCTGCTGCGGCTCGGCGTGCCGGTGCGCCCCTGCGAGGTGTGGCCGGTCGTCGAGGGCACCAAACGGCCCTTCACGACCGTTGCGGCACCACCGCCGCCGGCTCCTCCCGGGTAGCCGCGGCGACCTCGTGGCGGCGGGCCAGGAACAGCACCGGCAGGGCGAGGGCCTGCAGCGCCCCGCCGAGGACGAACGAGGTCGGGTAGCCCCACTCGTCGGCGACCCGGCCCAGGCCCGGCTGCGTCACCACGCCACCGCTGGAGGAGATGAGCGAGTCGAAGGACAGCACCGTCGCCCGTTTCCCGGACGGCAGGAGGCTGTTGAGGTACGCCTGCCGCGACGGCAGGATCGCCGCGGACACCATGCTGACGCCGGCCAGCAGCGCGATGGCGACCGGCACCGAACCGGCCAGCCCGAACCCGACCAGCAGCAGGCCGTTGAGCAGCACGCCGGTGATGATGACCGACACGCGCCGGCGGAACAGCCGCTGGAACGCCATGGCGAGCAGCCCGCCGACCGTCTGCGCCGCGGCGTTGGCCGCGGCCGCGATGCCGAGCAGCCCGTAGGCGTGCGGGTCGTGGGCCAGTTGCAGCAGGTAGGGCTTCATGGTGAACGCGACGTAGTAGCTGACCCCGGCGGCGAACACCGCGCCCAGCATCACCCAGCGCACCGCCGGAAGCCCCCAGCCGTGCCGCACCGACTCCGTGACGACCCGCCGCATCTCCCGCAGCGGCCCGGCGCTCTGGCGGCGGCTGAACCCGATGTCGTGCATGACCCGCCACGCGACGACGGTGAGCGTCAGCAGCAGCGCGGCCCGGATGAGGAACGGCACGCCCACGTTCGTCGCCTGCGCCACGTAGGCGCCGCCGAGCGAGCCGGCGAGGGTGCCGATCCCGGTGACGATCTGCGCCCGCGCGAACACCTGCTCGAGCCGGCCGTCGTACTGCAGGAAGTGCAGGGCGTCGACCAGCCACGCCTCGGTGGCGCCGGAGAAGAACGTGAAGCCGACGGCGAGCACCACCGACACCGCCGCCCACGCCCACACGCCCGCGTGCAGGCGCCACGCCAGCCAGTACAGCAGCGTCGTCACCGTCAGCGTGACCCCGCCGAGCAGGTAG
This sequence comes from Dactylosporangium cerinum, assembly GCF_042653625.1. Taxonomy (NCBI): domain Bacteria; kingdom Bacillati; phylum Actinomycetota; class Actinomycetes; order Micromonosporales; family Micromonosporaceae; genus Dactylosporangium; species Dactylosporangium cerinum. The sequence continues at coordinate 696,737 of NZ_JBHSIU010000130.1, forward strand.
GACGCCCGCCGCCCCCACGTGTCGGCGATCGACCCGGTCGGGATCTCGAACACGGCGTAGCCGAGCGTGAAGCAGGCGTTGGCGGCCAGGGCCTCGGTGTTGCTCAGCCCGGCCTCGAACAGCAGCAGCGAGTTGATGCCCCAGATGAACGTGACGGCGAGGGTGTTCAGCAGCACGAGGCTGAGATAGATGCGTCGCACGCGACGGCTCGTCACAGCCATGGCGCCACTGTAAGGCCTGGGGCTGTATCGAAGTGGAGGAATGTCGATGAAGGTGAGCGTCATCCTGCCGTGCTACAACGCGGGCCCGGCGCTCGGGCGGTGCCTGACCGCGCTGCGCCGCCAGGACCTCGGTGGCGCGCACCCGCTCGAGGTCATCGTCGTCGACGACGGGTCGACCGACGGCACGGCGTCGCTGGTCGAGGCCTTCGATCCCGGCCTGCGCCCGGTGTACGTCCACCTGCCGCGCACTGCCACCTCGGGCCGGTCGGCCGCGCGCAACACCGGGATCCGCCACGCCACCGGCGACCTGATCGTCATGATCGACCCGGATCACGTGTTCCCGGGTGACTTCCTCGCCCGGCACGTCCGCCATCACGAGCAGCGGACCGACCTGGTCGTCGCCGGCCCACGGCACCGCATGGGCGGCACCGTTGCGGACTTCACGCGCGACTGGTCGTTCGAGGCGCTGCCGCCGCCGCGGGACGTGCGCGTGATGGTCCTGGCCCGGCTCGGGCTGCCCTTCGGCGACCTCGCGACCTGCTGGTACTACGCGTTCAGCTGCAACCTGTCCGTGCGCCGGGAGCACCTGCTCGCGGTCGGCGGGTTCGACGAGGGCTTCACCGGCTGGGGCCTCGAGGACTCCGAGCTGGGGTACCGGCTGCGCCGCCACGGGCTCGCGTTCGCCTTCGAGCCGGCCGCGGTGCTGTACACCTGGGAGCGCGGCGGCATGACGGCCCGCCGGTACGCGGACTGGCGGCGCAACCTGGCCCACTTCACCGCCGTGCACCCCGGCGCGGATGTCGCCCAGATCCGGCTGCTCGACGACACGTTCAACCCGGACGTCACCGTCGAGGACGGCATCGGCCGCTACGCGCAGTTCGAGCACGCCGTCCGCGCGCTCACCGCGCCGGCACGTCGACCGCGTCCGGGAACTGCCTCGGGCTGAAGCCCCCGTAGCCCTCGGCGAGCGCCGCCGGCGGCAGGCCCAGGCTCTCGATGATCGCCTGGTGCTGCCACTCCGCCCACACGTGGCCGTCGCGGTCCCGGCTGCCCAGCAGCGCCGCCACGATCCGGTCCAGGTCCGGCGCACCGACCGCGAACGGCGTGAACGCGGTGGGGTCCGCACCCAGCGGGCCGCTCGGCAGCGGCTCGCCGTCGGGGATGACGCGACCGTCGAGCTGCGACCTGAACACGCCGTCGTCGTCCTCGAAGGGCTCGATGATCATGGCGAGGTCGCTCACGTACCGGTGGGTGGGGCGTCCGTCGTGGTACACCCAGCAGGTGATCACGTCCGAGTCGAACACCATCGAGGTCAGCACCGGGCAGCGCAGCCGCTCGCTGACCGCCACCGCGATCGGCCGCACCTCGGCGACACCGTAGCGGTCCGTGTGCGGCAGGACCGCCACCCGGTCCTCGACGATCGGGATCACGACCGCGGGCAGCCCGCCCGCGGTGACCGCCTCGACCACCGCCGCGAACCCGGCCGCCACCAGGATGGTCTCGTAGCTGGTCCCCATCACGCCTCCCGATCACGCGCCGCTCGGCGCCGGGCAACCGTAGATCATGAGCGCCCGGCCGCGCAGCCCCCGTCGCGGGGGCGGTCCGGCGAGCGGCGGCTGGATACAGTCGTGACCATGGGGACGGACGTGGGGACGGGCGAGCACGACGACTGGCAGCCGCGGTCGCGGGTCGGTGCGGTGGTGGCGGCGTTGCTCGTGGGGGATCAGGACGCCGCCGAGCAGGTCGCCGCCGAGCCGCAGGACGAGCCGGAGCAGGCCGCGGATGAGCCGCAGGATGACAAGGAACCGCTGGTCCTGGCGGCGGCGATCCGGCTCGCTGTCCGGAGCCTGTTCGACGAGGACACCCCGGCGGAGGCGATCGCCGAGGACGTCGCGCTGATGGCCCGCGACGTCGAGGTCGACCAGGAGGCGGCGGTGGCGGTCATCCGGGCCCACCTCGGGCCGGACGACGCGCTGGAGCGGCTGCTGACGCCGTTCCCGCCGCAGGTGGTGATCGACACCACCTGGACGGTGTTCGGCTACCTGTGCGAGCAGCGGCTCGGCCGCGAGGACTCCCTCGAGCTCATCGCCCAGGCGGAGCGCGAAACCCTGGAGCCGGAGCGTGAAAGCCTGGGGGGCGGGGCGTAATCACCGGCATGGCGGGCACCTGGGCGGGCGAAGGACTCCCGAGCTCGGCCGAAGGAGGCCAACCATGCCGTACATCACCGTGGGTAAAGAGAACTCCGGCCCGATCGACGTGTACTACGAGGACCACGGCTCGGGTCAGCCGATCGTGCTGATCCACGGGTTCCCGTTCAACGGCGCCACCTGGGAGAAGCTGTCCACACCGCTGCTCGCCGCCGGATACCGGGTGATCACCTACGACCGGCGCGGCTTCGGCAACTCGTCGCAGCCGTCGACCGGCTACGACTACGACACGTTGTCCGCCGACCTCGACGCGCTGATGACGAAGCTCGACCTGCGCGACACGATCCTGGTCGGGCACTCGATGGGCACCGGCGAGGTGACCCGGTACCTGGGCAAGTATGGCTCGCGCCGGGTCTCCCGGGCGGTGCTCCTCGCGCCGCTCGCGCCGTTCCTGCTCAAGACCGCCGACAACCCCGAAGGGGTCGACAAGAGCCTGTTCGAGGGCTTCCAGTCGGCGATCATCGAGGACCGGTTCGCGTACCTCACCCAGTTCTGCAAGGCGTTCTTCAACTGGGACGAGAACAAGGGCACCCGGGTGAGCGAGGAGGCGTTCCGCGGGCACTGGGACATCGGCGCGCGCGGCTCCGCGAAGGGCACCCACGACTGCGTGGCGGCCTGGCTCACCGACTTCCGGCCCGACCTGCCGCGCATCGACGTGCCGGTGCTCATCGTGCAGGGCGACCAGGACAACGTGCTGCCCTACGCGAAGACCGGGCAGCGCCTGCAGCCGATGCTGCCCGACGCCCGGCTGGTCACCCTGAAGGGCGCGCCGCACGGCATCCCGTGGACGCACCCGCGCGAGGTGGCCCAGGCGACCGCGGAGTTCATCGGCGCGAAGGCGATGTCGCACGCCTGACCCTTCGTCCAGCAACGCCGGGCCGCTGGGCCCGGCCCCTTTCGTCCGAAAGGGGCCGGGCCCAGCGGCCCGGCGCCTGCCGTGTCCGGTGAATCATGCCGGTGGCGTGAGGCCGGCTCGTCGCGGCCGGCAGCACGCTCGACCTCATGGCGGAAACCACGCGCGTCGTGACCACCGAGCGGCCGCAGACCGTGCCGGGCCGGCCGGCGCGGCTGACCCCTTTGATGGGACCGGCCCTCGTCGCCGCCATCGCCTACGTTGACCCCGGCAACGTCGCCACCAACCTGACCGCCGGCGCCACCTCCGGCTACCGGCTCGTCTGGGTCGTCGTCGCCGCCAGCCTCGTCGCGATCCTGGTGCAGTACCAGGCCGCGAAGCTCGGCGTGGCGACCGGCCGGAGCCTGCCGGAGCTGTGCCGGGACCGGTTCCCGCGCTGGGGCCGGCGGGTCCTGTGGCTGCAGGCGGAACTGGTCGTCCTGGCCACCGACCTCGCCGAGTTCGTCGGTGCGGCGATCGGCCTGCGGCTGCTGTTCGGCATGCCGGTCGCCCTGTCGGCGCTCGTCACCGCCGGTGTCTCGCTGCTGCTGCTCGCGCTGCGCCGGCGCGGCCGGACCCGCCGGTTCGAGTCCGCGACCGCGGCGGCGCTGCTGCTGATCGGCGCCGGCATGGCGTATGACCTGGTCACCGTCGGGCACCAGTCCGGGTCGGGCTTCGCCGGCGGGCTCGTGCCGCACCTCGGCGGCAGCGACCAGATCGTCCTGGCGATGGGCATCGTCGGCGCGACCGTCATGCCGCACGCCGTCTACCTGCACTCGGCGCTCGCCAAGCCCGGCGCCCGCGCCGGTGCGCGCCCCCGGGACGTGCGGCGGGCGCTGCGCTACGACTGCGGGATCGCGCTGAGCGCCGCCGCGACCGTCAACGTGTCGATGATCGCGCTCGGCGCCGGGCTGGGCGCGCTGACCGGCGGCGCGTGGACCGGGGACCTGCTCGACGCGCACAGCGTCCTGGCCGAACGCGTCGGCGGCGCCGCGGCCCTCGCCTTCGCGGTGGCGCTGCTGTCCTCCGGGCTCGCGTCCTCCGGCGTCGGCACCCTCGCCGGTGACGTGGTCATGGGTGGCTTCCTGGGCCGGCGGATCCCGGTGTACCTGCGCCGGATCGTCACCATGCTGCCGGCGGTGGTCCTGCTGACGATCGGCACGTCGCTGACCACGCTGCTGGTGGCGAGCCAGGTCGTCATCTCCTTCGGCGTGCCGGTCGCGCTGTTCCTGCTCATCCACTTCTGCCGGGACCGGGCGCTGATGGGCCAGCTCGTCAACGCCCGGGTCACCACGGCGGTGGCGGCCGTCGCGGCGGCGGTCGTCGCGGGCGTCGGCTGCGCGCTGCCGTTCCTGCTGCTGGCCTGACCCGGTGACAGTGCCGGTGCCCGCCCGGATCCGGGCCAAGCTGCTCGGGTCCTGCGCGCTGACGGTCGCGGCCGTCCTCACCGGCGCGCCCGCGGTGACCGTCGTGGCGCTCGCCGCGACCTGCGCCGCGATCCCACTCGCCGCCGGTCTCCTCGGCGGTGCCGGATTGCTCCGGGCCGTGCTCGGGGCAGAGCTTCCACGTACCAACTCCTCAGGAAGGTCGACGCAGAATGGCTCAGACGACCCAGCGGGCGATGCCGCAGCCGAAGCGCGGTAACCGGGGCGGTATCGACACCGGCCCGCGGAACCTCGAACTGGACCTGCAGAACCCGGACCTGCTCGCGCCGCCGGCGACGGACTACGGGACGATCCCGAACCTGAAGTTCTCCATGTCCATGGCACACACCCGCATGGAGGAGGGCGGCTGGACCCGGGAGGTCACCCAGCGGGAGCTGCCGGTCGCCACCCAGCTGGCGGGCGTCGACATGAAGCTCAATCCGGGCGCGTACCGGGAGATGCACTGGCACAAGCAGTCCGAGTGGGCGTACGTCCTGGAGGGCAGCTGCCGCATCGGCGCCGTGGACCAGGAGGGGCGCACCTTCCTCGACGACGTGCAGCGCGGCGACCTGTGGTTCTTCCCCAAGGGCGTGCCGCACCACATCCAGGCGCTCGACGAGGGCGTGGAGTTCCTGCTCGTCTTCGACGACGGCATGTTCTCGGAGAACTCGACGTTCATGATCAGCGACTACTTCGCCCACACGCCGCGGAGCGTCCTGGCGAAGAACTTCGGCTGGTCGCCGGAGCTGCTGGCGAAGCTGCCGGAGCGGGAGAAGTACATCTTCGACGGGCAGGTCCCGCCGGCGCTGGAGTCCGACAAGCTGGTCAGCCCCACCGGTGACGTGCCGCGCACGTTCAAGCACCGCATGCTCGCCGAGACCCCGGAACGGTTCGAGGGCGGCTCGGCGCGGGTCGTCGACTCGACCAGGTTCGCGGCGTCCAACGCGATCAGCGCCGCGCTCGTGGAGATCGACCCGGGCGGGATGCGTGAGCTGCACTGGCACACGACCGACGACGAGTGGCAGTACTACATCTCCGGCACGGGCCGGATGGGGGTCTTCGCCGGCTCCGGCATGAACCGGACGTTCAACTACCAGGCCGGCGACGTCGGGTACGTGCCGTTCGCCTACGGGCACTACATCGAGAACACCGGCAAGGAACCCCTGGTGTTCCTGGAGATGTTCCGCAACCCGCGGTTCGAGGACATCTCCCTCAGCCAGTGGATGGCGAACACCCCGCCGGAGGTCGCCGCCGCCACCCTCAACCAGGACCGGGCGACGATCGAGGCGCTGCCGCACACGAAGCCGCGCATCACCCGCTGAGAACGGCCGTGCCGGGCCTTACCGAAGGGCCCGGCACGGAGCTGTGTTCTCTCAGCAGGCGCCCTGGTCCTCCCAGGCCCCCCACTGCCCGCTCGTCGACGGGTTCTCGCCCTGCGTCCACCACTTCGCCCGGTACTTGCGGCCGCTGTACTGCACGACCGTGTTGCCGGTGTAGGCGGTGGTCGAGTTCCACACCGGCAGCGTCGAGCAACCGGTGCCGGTCGACGTGCTGGGCGACGTGCTCGGGCTCCGACTCGGGGACGTGCTCGTGCTCGGGCTCGTGCTCGGGCTCTTGCTGGGTGACGCGCTCGCGCTCGGGCTCGGCGACGTGCCGGAGCAGACGCCCTGGTCGACCCAGACCGCGTTGCCGCCCGGGGTGTCACCCTGCGTCCACCACTGTGCCTTCCACGTGTGGCCGTTGTGGGACACCAGGTTGCCGCCGGTGTACACAGTGGACGCCGACCACGCCGGTGCCGTGCAGGTGCCGGTGGACGGGTTGCCGGACACCGTGGGGGAGACGGTCGGTGCGGTGCCGCCGCGGGCGTAGTCGGCCGCGAGGGCGTAGGTCTGCCCGCCGATGGTGAGCGTGAAGTTCGACGGGCCGGAGATCGGCAGCTGGTAGTTGAGGGTGACCTCGGCGTAGGCGCCCGCCGCGATCGCCGGCACCGTCAGCCGGACCCGGTTGAAGTCGCCCTTGAGGCCGCCGACGTTGCTGCCGGTGTGCCCGGTCGACACGGTGGTCAGCGCCCAACCGGACTGCTGGCTGAGGTTGCCCGGCGCGGTGGTCGGGTAGTCGAACTCCAGCGTCGAGCCGGCCGGGATCGCCGCGCCGGTGTTGTTGGTCAGCCGCAGCTCCGGGTTGATCGGGTAGTTGTTGTCGCCGAGCGCGAACCCGCCGACCGACACCCCGACGTTGAGGGTCTGCGTCGGCAGCGTGATGTTGGCCTTCTTGGCCCCGTACGGCGCGGCCGTCTTGAACTTGTCGTACAGCAGGTTCGTCAGCGTGTTGCCGATGTAGTACTCGTTGCGGGTCGCGTCCCACGCGTAGTCGCCGGCCAGCTCCCAGATCATGACGCCGCCGATGCCCTTGTTCACCACGTAGTCGGCCTTGGTGCCGAGCGACTGGTCGTCCTCGGTGGACAGGAACACCTGCTTCTGCGCGTTCCACAGCCACGGCGCGACCAGCGCGCTGGAGTAGTTGCGGGCGTAGGTGCCGGTGATCCGGTCCTCCGGGTCGGTCGCCGGGGTCAGCCCGTATGCCTCCAGGTAGTCACCGGTGCGGCCCTCCTGCAGGTTCTTGGCGTGCCACATCGGGTTGGCGCCCGCCGGGACCTCCGCGTTGAGTTCGACGTCGTGCCACAGGTTGTCGATGCCGACCGCGCCGTTGCCGCACGGGGTGGTCGAGCCGATCGCCCCGCCGGTGCCGGCCGGGCACTTCGTCTGATCCGGCAGCGCCGCCCTGCCCCACAGGCCGTTGGTGCCGCCGGTGACGCCGCGCCAGCCGCGGGTGTAGTACGGCACGCCGATGTTGATCCGGCCGGACTGCATCGCGCCGCGGAAGTAGTGGTACGCCCAGTCGGTGTTGAGGTACCCGATGTTCGAGTACGCCCCGTACACACCGCCCTGGGACAGCTCGGCGTCGTCGCCGTTGTCGTACAGCGCCGCATTCGGCCCGACGAAGTGGTTCCAGGATCCGTGCAGGTCGTAGGACATGATGTTGACGTAGTCGAGGTACTGCAGCGCCTGGTAGGACTCCAGGCCGCGCAGCAGCCAGCCGGACGCGGGCGCGGCGACGGTCACCATGTAGTACTTGCCGTCGCTGGCCGCGGCCGCGTCGAGCTTCTCCCGCAGCGTCTTCATCAGCAGGTGGTAGGAGGCGTTGAGCCCGGCCCGCTTCGCGTCCGCCTGGGCGAAGTCGAGCGGGTTGCCGGCCTTCGCGTTCGACGTCGGGTACTCGTAGTCGATGTCGACGCCGTCGAAGCCGTAGGTGCGCAGGAACGTCACGACCGAGTCGGCGAAGGTGTTGATGCCGGCGACGTTGATGCTGTTGTCGCTGTTCGTGGTCATCCGGTAGAAGCCGCCGGAGTCGATCCGGTCGCCGTTGTCGGCGAAGTAGCCGCCGGTCTCGGCCCAGCCGCCGACGCTGATCAGCGTCTTGACCTGCGGGTGCTGCTTCTTGAACTTGTTGAGCAGGTTGAAGTGGCCGGTGTAGGAATACGCCGGGTCCATCTCCGCGCCGGCGGTCCCGGGCCAGGTCATGTTCGTCGCCGCGTTGTTCGCCGCGGTGGGCGTGCCGACGGAGATCTTGTTCGTGCCGTCGACGTGCGCGAAGGCGTAGTTGACGTGGGTGACCTTGTCCCACGGGATCTGGCTGGCGAGGTACGCGGGAGCGCCGTTCTTGCCGGTGCGCCAGCTGGTGAAGTACCCGATGATCCGGCGGCCGTGGTCGGCGCCGAGGTTCTCCCGGCCGTTGGTGTCGTAGACGTTGCAGTACGGCACCGTGACACCCGGGGTCGGGTAGAGCCCGTCCGGGCGACAGGCGGCCTGGTCGACCTCCGCGCTGGCGGTGGTCACGAAGAATGCCGCGGAGGCGGCCACGAGGGCGGCCGTGGCGGCGGACAGGAGGTGCAGGGTACGTCGTCGCATAGAACCCTCGCCAACCGTTAATAAAGTTAACAGTAAAGTGTCCTAGATGTATAGCGGCCATCGACGAGGGTGCGCAAGAGCCAGGCTTAACGGCGCCTTAGTACGCGACTTATTTCTGGAAGGCTCTTCGTTCTGGAAGGCCTAGGTTTTGGAAGGCTTCAGTTTTGGAAGGCTTCAGTTTTGGAAGGCGTGGTGCAGGTTGCGCATCGCGAGGATCGAGGACCGCACTTCCTGCAGCAGTTCGGTGGTCGCCAGGGGCCGGCCCCACTCGGCCGTCGCGAGGTCGTCCATGCCGATGGTCTCGATGCCGCAGCCGTAGGTCTGCCCCAGGAGCCGGACCGCGTCGCAGTGCTGATGCCGCACGTACGGGTCGTTGGTCACCACGAGCACCCGGTCGGCCGGGGTGGGGGTGTGGATGTGCTCCGCCCAGCCCAGCAGGGTGCAGGCGGTGCTCGCCCGCAGCGGCGGCCGGGTCGACGCGGCGGCGAGGACGTGGACGTTGTCGTGCGGCCAGATCTGGTGCCACCAGCCGTCGCCGCTGCGCGTCTGCACCGGCTCGGGCAGGTCCAGGAAGCGCCGGAGCGCCGCCGTCATCATGTCGGCCTCGGTGTCCAGGGCGCCGAGGCCCAGGCGGATGCCTTCGCGGTGCTCCCGGTCGTCGCGGTGCCGGAGGCTGCCCAGCCCGGCGACGGTGCCGGCTTTCACGTGCTCGCTCAGGAGGCGGGCGGTGTAGTCGACCCGGCCGAGGGTGACCCGGATGCCGCCACCGAGGATGACCACATGGTCGTAGCGGTCGTGCGCGGGGCGCGGGGCGCCGCCGAGGCCGAGGGCGTGGATCAGGGCCCGGATCTGCTCGTCCGCGGCGCCGTAGCCGACGCGGGCGGTGTCGAAGCGCTCCTTCGTCCCGCCGCGGAAGTCCCACACCGCGGAGAAGTCCGCGACGTGGTCCAGGGCCGGGCCGCCGGGCACCTCGCTGCCGAACCGGCGCACCAGGTCGCGCATGGCCGGCGAGGTGATCCACGCCTCGATCGAGGCGGTCACGGCGGCCGGGTCCACGCCGCCGGGCTCGCACGGGGGCAGTGGTTCCGACACGGATCAGGAGCCTACCGCAGGCCGCGGCGGTACCCTGGAACGATGATCTTCATCACGGCAAAGTTCCAGGTCAAGGCCGAGCACGCCGACCGGTGGGGCGAGCTGACGGGTGATTTCACCAGGGCGACCCGGGCGGAGCCGGGCTGCCTGTGGTTCGACTGGTCCCGCAGCCTCGACGACCCGAACGAGTACGTGCTGGTCGAGGCCTTCCGCGACGACGCCAGCGCGGCGCATGTGGAGTCCGCGCACTTCAAGGAGATGCAGCGGACGCTGCCGCAGTATCTGGCCGCGACGCCGCGCATCATCAACGCCACGGTCGAGCAGGACGACTGGTCCGAGCTCGGCGAGCTGGCGGTGCCCTCCGGTCCATGAGCCGGCGGTGCCCTCCGGTCCATAGTGGCCGGTCGGCCGCGGGTCGGGTCCATAGTGGACGTTCGGGGGTGTGCGGCGTTGATCGACTCCGAGATACGGTGTCGATACGCTCACGCCGGAGGTGACCCGCATGACGACCGCAGCACTCGCCCGCGGCGCGAACACCGCGATCGACGAGACGGCGGTCGAGGCCCATGTGGCCTGGCGCGCCGGCCCGACCGTCGACGCGTGCGCGCTGCTCATCGGCGAGGGCGGCAAGGTGCGCGGCGACGCCGACCTCGTGTTCTACAACCAGCCGCGGGACGCGTCGGGCGCGGTGTCGTTGCGCACCGACGGATCCAACGCGGCGACCCTCGCCGTCGACCTCGCGCGCGTGCCCGCGGACGTCGCCGGTGTCGTCATCGCCGGCTCGATGGACACCGGCACGTTCGACGCGGTGCCGGGCCTGGAGGTCACCGTCCGGGGCCCGGGCGGGCGGGCCCTCGCGAGCTTCCCGGTGCGCGACGTCGAGCCGGTCACCGCGATGGTGTTCGGCGAGTTCTACCGGCGGCAGGGCCGGTGGAAGTTCCGCGCCATCGGGCAGGGCTGGGACACTGGGCTCGACGGCCTGGTGACGGCCTATGGCGTGACGGTCACCGCCTCGCCCGCGCCGTCTGCGGCGCCGGCCCCGTCTGCGGCGCCCGCCTCGCCCCGGCCTGACTGGTATCCGGCGCACGGAAACCCGTCCCAGCTGCGCTGGTGGAACGGCACCGAGTGGAGCGTGCAGACGGTGCCGCTCATCCACGACACGCCCACCGTCTGCGGGCGGTGCGGCGGCCCGAAGTACCGCAGCCACAGCGGCGGGCTGTCCACCTGCCGCCGGTGCGAGCCGGAGATCGCCAACGTCCTGAACGTGTGGCGGGGCCGGGCGGCCCGGGTCCTCGCCACGTCCGGCACGGCCGAGCCGGCCTGGTCACAGCTATGGGCCGAGCTGCGCCACCAGCGGGTGCGGGAGGACGCCGGCCGGGAGGCGCTGCGCCACGTGGCGCTGCACCACCTCCATCAGCTGCTGACGTTCGCGTTCGCCGACGGGATCATCGAGCAGCACGAGATGGACGCGTTCGACGACGCGGTCCGGGCGCTCGGCGTCATCGACCCGGCGATCAGCGAGATGCGCCGCCGGCTGCGCCGCGGCCTCGAACTCGGGCTGATCAGCAACGGCGAGGTGCCCCGGGTCACCTCCAGCACCCTGCACCTCGACGCGGACGAGATCCTGCACCTGGAGGTGCCGGCGGCGCGGGTGCAGCAGCAGGCGAGGGGCACCAAACGCAGCAGCGGCCGCCTGATCGTGACGAACGCCAAGCTGCGCTTCGTCGGTGACAGCGCCGGCTCCGACCTAGCCTGGGCGAAGGTCCTCGAGGCCCGCCCCGAGTACGGCACCGTCGTCGTCGCAGCCACCACCTCCCGCGGCGGCGGCACCTACGAGGTCGGCGACCCCGAGTACGTGGCCGCGGTCCTCACCGGCGTCGTGAAGATCGCCAAGCGGATCGTGACCGCGCCGGGCCAGCGCGACTCCCGGTCCGTCCCGCCCGCGGTCAGGGCCGAGGTGTGGCGCCGCGACGGCGGTGCCTGCGTGGAGTGCCAGGCCACGGAGTACCTCGAGTTCGACCACGTCATCCCGTGGAGCCGCGGCGGCGCGACCAGCGTCGGCAACCTGCAGCTGCTGTGCCGCCGCTGCAACCTCGCCAAGGGCGCCCGCATCTGACGCCGCCGCACCGCCGTCGTTGCCCGCTGTCCGCCCGCCACCGTTGATCGCTGTCCGCGGCGGCCCGGGCGCGGCGGGTGCCGAGCTCCAGGTCGACCGCGGCGCCGTGCTGTCGACAGCCACGGTTGATCGCTGTTTGCCGCTGCCCTATCGCTGCAGGTCGAGACCCAGCCATGCGGCCAGCTCCGCGATCTCGGCGTCGACGGCGCTCCGGTCGAACGGCTCGTCCTCGTGGACCGCGGTGACCCGCAAGACGCCCGCCTTGCGGTCCGCGGTCGCGTCGAGCTTGCCGACGAGCCGGTCACCGAGCAGGATCGGCAGCGCGTAGTAGCCCCACCGGCGGTTCGCGACCGGCTTGTACATCTCCAGCCCATAGTCGAAGCCGAACAGCTCCAGGGTCCGCTTCCGGTCATGGATCAGCCGGTCGAACGGCGACAGCAGCGCCGCCCGGCCGACGAACGGTTCCCCGAGCCGGTCCAGCTGCCCGGGATCGACCCGCCAGGTGCCCTTGACGCCCTCGACCACCACGGGCTCGCCGACCTCACCGACGCCCCACGGCTCGATCGGCACCTCGGTCGTCTTCGCCCGCGCGATCCCGAGCGCCCGCAGCCGCCGCTCGCCCCGCCGGCCCGGCGCCTCGTCCGCGGGGACCGGCGGACCGTCCGGGTACACCCGCTCGGCCAGGTCCCACAGCCGGTCCCGCCCCTGCCGCCCGGCGACCGCGACCTCACCCATCGCGGCCATCAGGTCGAGGAGCCGGATCACGTTCTGGTCGTTCGTCCACCCGGTCGACGCCCACGGCACCGCACACGTGTCCGGCAGCGCCCGCGACGGCAGCGGCCCGTCCGCCGTCAGCCGGGCGAGGATGTCCTGCCGGCAGGCGTCGTTGGACCGGATCCACTCGGGATGCCGTGAGTACTTGAACGCCCCGGGCGCGTGGTCCCGGCGCAGCGCCATCTCCGCCCGGTACAGCGCCAGGTCCTCGGCCGGCCGGATGGTCGCGGCCAGCTCGACGAGCTCGCGCCGCTTGAGCGCGTCGACGAGGTCGGCCGGTGCGTACGTCTTGCCGAGCCGGCTCCACGCCACGAGGTCAGCCGTCGGCGCGATCGCCGCGGTCGGGTCGATCTGCAGCAGCGTCAGGTGCCGCACCACGTCGAGGAGCCCGGTGGGCCGCTGGTGGTCGAGCAGCTGCGCGCGCACCGCGATCCGGCGCGCGTCAACGAGTGAGAGCCGGTGTGTGGTCACCGCCCGAGGCTATGACGCGACCGGCGCTGCTGTGCACCGGGTGGTGCCGCGTCTGATCACCCCGTCCGGCGACCGCTTCACTTGCACGGTACCCCAGCCCACCTAATTGATCTCCGATGCCGTCACCGGCCACGCACCCTCAGTGGTTCCGCCCGGGCCGGCCCCCTGGCGGGACGGCGCGACCCGGGCCCGGCGCTCCACAAAAGATCCGGGCCCAGCGCCCCCCACAAAGCGGTGGATTGCTGGAACCCGGTGTGCAGCTGGTGTTCCGGCACCGGCGATCCACCGCGTTCCGGCGATCCACCGGGTTGCCCAGGAGCCGTTCCAGCGATCCACCGGGTGACAGCGATCCACAGACAGCGATCCACCGGGAGACAGCGATCCACCGGGTGACCAGGAGCATGCCGGCCCGTCCGCGACGGGCCGGCATTGCCCCATGAGCGGGGTCAGCGCTTCAGGCCGTGTTCGATCGCCTCGATGATGCGGGGTCGCAGCTCGGCGGCGCTGATGATCGCGTCCACGGAGCCGACGGTGACGGCCCGCTGGATGTTGTGGACGCGGTCGAACTCGGCGGCCACCTCGCCGAGTTTCTCCGCGCGCACGGCGGAGTGCACCTCGGCCAGCTGCGCGTTCAGCGCGGCCCGCTCGGCGCCGCTGGCCGAGGTGATGCGGGCCTGCAGGTCCGTCACGCGCGGGTCGGTGGCGGTGCGGTTGTTCACGTCGCCGGTGAACACCACGGCCGCGGCCGGGGCGCCGCCGAGCACGGAGGCGAACGAGCCTTCGAGGGCGAGGACCGTCATGTTCGGGTTCAGCGCCTTGGAGAAGACCACGAACGCGCCGCCGTGATACCGGGAGATGACGCAGAAGACGATCGGGCCGTCGAAGTTGACGATCGCCCGGCCGATCTCCGCGCCGTACTCCAGCTGCAGTTTGCGCATCGACTCGGGGGAGCCGTCGAACCCGGACAGGTTCGCCAGGACGACGAGGGGACGGTTGCCGGATGCGGCGTTGATGGCCCGCGCGGTCTTCTTCGAGGAGCGCGGGAAGAGGGTGCCGGCGGTGTACGTGTCGGGCCCGTCGGTGGGCGGGAAACCGCGCCGCGGCACCGAGCGGGACTCGATCCCGATGAGGCAGACGGGCCAGCCGCCGATGTGCACGTCCTGCACGGCGGACGTCTCGGCGTCGGCCATGCCGGCCCAGCGTTCCAGGACCGGGTGATCCTGGTCGGACAGGGCGCGCATCACGGTGCGGATGTCGAAGGGCTTCTTGCGGTCGGGGTTGTGCGTCGTGGAGAAGATCTGGCCGACGGTGGTGAAGTCGCTGCCGACGATGGCGTGCGGGAAGTCGGAGACGTCGCGGTCGACCGGATCGACCGAAGCCGCCCGGCGCGGGCCGGTCTCGCCCGGGACGACGTACGTGTGGTCGTAGTGCGCCATCAGCACGTCGCGGGCGGCCGGCAGGTGCGGCGCCCAGTACTGCGCCTGGCCGTTGGGGCCCATGACGCGGTCGTAGCCGCCGATGCCGTAGTTGTCCTCGGCGGACACGCCGCCGGAGAAGTCCAGGGACTGCTTGCCGGTGAGCACCATCGCCGAGTCCGGGGTCATGACGAGGATGCCCTTGGTGTGCATGAGCATCGTCGCCTCGGCGTTCCAGTACGGCTGGGCGCCGACGTTGATCCCGGCGACCACGATGTTGATCTCGCCGCCGTCCTGGGTGAAGGTGACGATCCGCTTGAGGGCGGCGGCGACCCAGTCCATGTTCTCGGTGCCGGAGCTCATCGAGATCTTCGCGCCCGCGGACAGGGCGAACCACTCCAGTGGCACCCGCATGGAAGCGGCGAGGTCGAGCGCGGCGATCACGCGGGAGCACTCGGGCTCGGCGAGGGCGCCGAGGGCCTTCGTCGGGTCGCCGAGGAGCACGACGCGGGTGATGCCCTCGGGGTGCCGCTCGGTGGGGGTGGTGACGACGCCGGCGACGATCGCGGCGGTGTTGCGGCCCTTCGGCCGGTCGACGGGCACGAGGACGCCGTCGACCAGGTCGTGCTCGACGAACGTGCCGAGGAGGTCGGTCAGCTCGTAGGGGTACACGTTGCCGCGGCGGGCCGCGCGCAGCACCTTCTGCCGGTAGTCGTCCAGGGGCTGCAGCGGCTCCGTCGACGGCTTGTCGACGAACAGCTGCACGCCGTGGCCGGGGTCGAAGGTGATCCGCACGGCGACCTCACTGAGGTCGCCGGCCGAGTTGCGCTGCCGGGCGATGAACTGGACCTCTTCGAGGCCGGCGCCCGCGGTCGTCGGCAGGATGCGCTGGACGAGGGCGTTGAGCTCCTCGCCGGTCAGTTCGGTGGACGGCCAGACGTACATGAGGATCCGGTTCGTGTCGAACCGCTTGTTCTGCGGGCGCTGCGCCTGGATGTTGCGGATCGCGTCGAGGCCGGCGGTGATCGCGTCCTCGACGGCGGGCAGCGCGACGAGCCGGCCGTCGGCCTCGCGCAGCGGGGTCAGGTCGCGGACCTGGCCCATCGCGATGAGCCGCTCGTCGGACGGGTTGCTGCGCGCGACGGCCTTGAACAGGTAGACCTCCTCGTCCGCGGACGGCAGCCGGGTGAGGTCGAACTCGCGCAGCCGGTGCAGCTGCAGCCGCTGCGCGATCTGCGGGTGCAGCCCGCGGATGAGCCGGTCCTCGACGAAGCCGGACTCGGACGGCCGGAAGGTGAAGTGGTGGTGCATCACGGCGCCGCTGGTGCCGGCGACGGTGGTGGTGATCCGGCGGACGGCCGCCGGCAGCGCCTGCCCGGCGAGCAGCTCGCCGAGCCGCACCGACATCGCGTCGGCGTCCGGCTGGTCCTCCCACGTGACATACAGGTCGGCGACGAGCCCGTCGTCGGCCACGCCCGCGGCCAGGGAGGTGACCGCGTCGAGGGCGTGCGGCAGGGCGGCGATGTCGACGGCGGTGGTGACGATCCGGACCACGCCGGAGGAGTCGGTGCGGTCGGCGGTGACGAACCGGCAGCCGGCCACCTCCCGCAGCTGCACGTCGGACAGCGCGCGGTTGCCGTAGTACCGCCGGGTCAGGACCTCCAGCAGCGGCGCGTGGTCGCGACCGGGCCGGCCGATCCGCTGGCCGATCAGCCGGACCAGGGGCTCGGCGCTGGCCACCATCGCCTGGATCCGCTCGGCCCGGTCCGGCGCGTCCGGGTTGTGGTCCAGGTGGTGCAGGTCCTCGCGGACCGCGGCGTAGACCTTCGCCCGGTTGCGGCGCAGCAGCGGCTGGGCGAACCAGCGGAACACCACGCCGCGGGACAGGTCCGACACCGCGGGGAAGCGCACCTGGGTGGCCTCGACGAGGTGCTCGAGGGTGAGGCCGGCGCGTTCGTTGAGCGACTCGAGGGGCGGCAGCCCGGCCAGCCACTGGCGCAGCAGCTCCGACACGACCGCGACGTCGGTGGACATCCGCTGTTGGGCCAGGAAGATGCGGAACACCGCGGATTCCAGCTCCGGGGTGCGGTCCAGCTCGGTGACGCCGTAGTGCCGCAGCGCCTTGCGCAGCTTGGCCTGGAACCCTTCGGGCAGGCCGGCCCGCTCCACGTCGAGGCTCTGCAGGTAGCTGTGGAAGAACTCGCGCGGGCTGTGCACCGGGCTGCCGGGCTCGTCGTCGAACTCGCCGCCGGGCTTGTTGCGGCTCAGCTCCGACAGGTCCGCGAACACGGTCAGCAGGTTCAGCTCGCCTTCCAGGGGCCGGCCGCCGAGCTCGGCCCGGGCGGCCAGGTAGCCCGACAGCAGGCGCCGGCCGTCCTGCGGGTCGACGTCGAAGCCGAGCAGCAGGCTGCACAGGTCCTGCAGGCCGCGCTCGACCCGCTCGGCCGCGGACACGTCGACCGGCTCCGGCGGCAGCTCGATCTCGGCGACCTCGGCGACGGCGGCCTCATCCACGGCGGCGGCGTCGTCGGCGATGGGCTCCAGGCGAATCAGCGGGGTGCCGGTCTCGACCTGGCTGCCCACCGACACCGGGCACTCCCGGACCCGGGCGCGGAACGGCGCGCGCAGCACCGTCTCCATCTTCATGCTCTCCAGGACCAGGATCGGCGCGCCGGACTCGACCTCGTCGCCGACGGCGAGGGGCGTCGCCACGACCAGGGCCGGTGCGGGGGAGCGCACGACGCCGCCCTCGTCGCGGCTGATCCGGTGGGTGGTGCCGTCGACCTCGACCAGGTGGATCGGGCCGTGCGTGGCCGTGACGAGGCGGAAGCGGTGCCCGTTGACCATGATCCGGCCGCTGTGCTCGTCGAACCGTTCGATCTCGACGTCGACGGGGTGCACGTCGCCGCCGCCGGAGACGCCGACGCGGTAGCGCTTCTGCCCGGTGCGGGCGACGCTGACCCGGTAGCCGACGCCGCGCAGCTTCAGGTCGAGGGGGCGGCCGGTCTCGTGCTGGACCTGGGGGCGCCCGCCGTGCGCGGTGGACAGCAGCCGGTGCCGGCTGATCTCCTCCTCGTCCTGGTAGGCCTCGATCGCGGCGGCGGCCAGGGCGATCGCGGAGTGGCGGTGGCTGACGAGGCGGCCCTCGGCGCGGACCCGGTCGATCCAGCCGGTGTCGGCGCTGGCGTCGATCACCTCGGGCTGGTCGAGCAGGTCGAGCACGAAGCTCTTGTTGGTCGTGCCGCCCTCGATGATGACGGTCGTCTCGGCCATTGCCCGGCGCAGCCGGCCCAGGGCCTCGTCGCGGTCGCGGCCGTACGCGATGATCTTCGCGATCATCGAGTCGAAGTCGGCGGGGATGGTGTCGCCCTCGCTGACGCCGGTGTCGACGCGGATGCCGGGCCCGGCGGGCAGGGCGAGGCGGGTGATGCGGCCGGGGGACGGCGCGAAGTCGCGGTCGGGGTCCTCGGCGTTGAGCCGCGCCTCGACGGCGTGCCCGATCTCGACCGGCTGCGGGCCTTCGAGGCGGCCGCCGCCGGCGACGTGCAGCTGCAGCTTGACCAGGTCGGTGCCGGTGGTGATCTCGGTGATCGGGTGCTCGACCTGCAGCCGGGTGTTGACCTCGAGGAACGCGAACAGCCGCTCGCCGGGGTGGTAGAGGAACTCCACGGTGCAGGCGCCGCGGTAGCCGACGGCGACGGCGAGCCGCTCGGCGGAGGCCTTGAGTTCGGCGGTCTGCGCCGGCTCCAGGACCGGGGAGGCGGACTCCTCGATGATCTTCTGGTTGCGCCGCTGCACGGAGCAGTCGCGCACGCCGAGCGCCCACGCGGTGCCCTGCCCGTCGGCGATGACCTGGACCTCGACGTGCCGGGCGCCGGTGACGAGGCGCTCCAGGAACACGACGCCGGAGCCGAAGGCGCGCAGCGCCTCCTGGCTGGTGCGCTCGTAGGCGTCGGTGAGGTCCTCGGCGGAGGCCACCATGCGGATGCCGCGCCCGCCGCCGCCGGCGGTCGCCTTGAGCATCAGCGGGTAGCCGATCTCCTTGCCGGCCCGCAGGGCGTCGTCGAGGGTGGCGACCGCGCCCCGGCTCCACGGCGCTACGGGTACCCCGACCTCCTCGGCCATCAACTTCGAGCCGATCTTGTCACCGAGCTTGCGCATCGCGTCCGCGCTCGGCCCGACGAACGTCACGCCGAGTTTCTCGCACAGCTCCGCGAACGTCGGGTCCTCCGCGACGAACCCCCAGCCGACCCAGGCGGCGTCCGCGCCGGTCTGCACCAGGGCCCGCTCCAGGACGGCGTGGTCGAGATACGGACGGGCCGAGGCGGGCCCCAGCGGGTAGGCGATGTCCGCCTCGCGGACGAAGGTGGCGGTCCGGTCGGCGTCCGTGAACAGCGCGACCGTCTCGATCCGTGTCCCGGTCTCGGCCGAAAGATCCCGCACGGCATGGATGAGCCGCATCGCGGCCTCTCCGCGGTTGACGATGGCGACACGACTGAACACCGGTTGAGCCTCCCAAGAACCAGCGGCCCGCGCCGCGGAGCGGCGTCGCCGACAAACAGCAGGCGACGTCCCGGGTCCCGGAGCGTCGCCTGCACCTTGCTCCACCCTGCGTGATTACCGCCGAGTACGCCACTGTGCCGATCACGTATCCCCGTGCCACTCAGTTGTGGGGATCCTACAACTGGGGTCTGCGCTATCCGCCACCCCAGTAGTGACTGGTATCACCCTAGAGTTACTTAAGGTTCACCTGTCATTTCTGCGGCTGGGGTACGGGTAGTGCCGCGAACGCCGGTGCCAGGTGCTGGGCCCGGCTGATCGCGGTGGTCATCGCCGACTCGCGCAGCGCCGAGATGTCGGTCGGCTGCGCGCAGATGAAGTCGATGTCGGTGATCCCGACGAACCCGAAGATGGACCGGAGGTAGGGCTCCTGGAAGTCGAGCGCGTGCAGCGGCCCGGCGGGCGAGTAGTCGCTGCCCCGCGCGGTGACGCAGACCATCCGCTTGCCGTGCACGAGCGGCTCCGGGTAGCCGAGGTCGTTGAACCGGAACAGGTAGCCGGGCTGCACGATGCAGTCGATGTAGTACTTCAGCGTGTACGGGATGCTGAGGTTCCACATCGGGGTGGAGATCAGGTAGGCGTCCGCCGCGAGGAACCGGGCGATGAGCTGCTCGATCTGCCGCCATGACTCGACGTGGTCGCGCCCGATCGGCTGCCCGTGGTTGAGCGTGTACTTGGTCTCGATGTTGTTCCCGGCGAGCGCCGGCAGGTCCTGGTTGAACAGGTCGACCACCTCGACCTCGAGGTCCGGCGCGTGCCTGCCGAGTTCGGTGAGGAACTGCTGGGAGACCTGCAGGGTGTTCGACTTGTCGTTGCGGGGTGAGGCGATGACGTGCAGGACCTTCATGGTCTCCCTCTTCCGGGCACGCGCAGCCACCGCCACGTCGACGGAAGGTATGCCGCCGCTCAATTGTCGACAGTCGACAGTCGCTGCAGCAAGATCGTCCGGTCGGTGCCGCGGGCCGCCGGTCGGCCACCCCTACCTGTCCGTTGAGTGACCGCCCGCCGCGCAACGGCCAACCGGAAGCCGGCGCCGCCGCAGGGGTCCTTGCGCCACCCATGGTCGTGCATGTATCGAAGAGCCTCATCCTCGCCTACCGCTGATCCCGCCGGCCGGCGCCCGCACGGGGCAACCGCGGCGGGGCCGCCGTCGATATGCTGGCCCGGTGGGTGCGCAGGACAGCACGCCGAGGACGTTTCCCAACCTGTTCGCCGACGCGGTCGGACCCGGCGGGACCGAGCCGGACCGGGACCGCTGCCGGTGCGTGGGGCACAGTGTCGCGACGCGGCCCATCTCCGTCGACTTCCACGGCGACCGGCAGGACACCACGGCGCCGGGGTGGCTGCGGCTGCTGGACCTCATCGAGGAGGCGGCCGCGGACCGGCGCCCGGAGTTCACGCCGTTCGTGCGGCTCAGCGCGGCCGAGCGGCGGCAGGTCGTCACCCTGCCCGCGCAGATCGGGCAGCTGACCGAGGTGCGGCGGCTGGTGCTGTACGGCACGAACCTGGTCCGCCTCCCACCCGAGATCGGGGCGATGACGAACCTCGAGTCCTTCCACCCGTACACGTCGCACCGGCTGCACTGGTACCCGTACGAGCTGAGCCGGTGCACCGGGATCGCCGACAGCACGGTCAGCACCCGCGTCCTCTACGGCAACTTCAAGTTCCGGCCGCCGTTCCCGCGACTGCGGCCGGTGACCCACGCCGGGGACGCCGACTTCGCCGCGCTCGACCCGGGGGTGTGGGGCGCCGACGCGGTGCGGTCGTGCAGCGTGTGCGACCGGCCGGTCGACCGGGAGCTGCACCAGGTGTGGATCTCCCGTGCGGTCGGCACCGACGTGCTGCCACTGCTCGTCAACGCCTGCTCGCGGGCGTGCGTGGCGGCGTTGCCCGACCCGTACCCCAGATATCTGCCGCCGCACACCGGCGGTCCGGAGATCATGCAGCCGGCGCCCGGCTGGTAGCCCGCGGGTCAGCGGGCCTCCCACAGTGTCGCGGACGTCGGGGGTTCGAACTCCTCGAAGACCAGCAGGGTGCGGGTGCTCACCACGCCCGGCATGCCCTGGATGACGTCCAGGACGAGCCGGCGCAGGTCGGCGTTGTCCTTGGCGCGCACCAGCAGGATCACGTCGAACTCGCCGCCGACGAGGGCGATGTGCACGACCCCCGGCAGGGCACGCAGCTGCTCGCCGACCACCCGCCACTCGGCCTGGCGCAGGTTGACCGTCACGTACGCCGACGTGCCCATCCCGGCGGCGACGTGGTCGACGTCGGCGCGGAAGCCGCGGATGACGTCCGTGTCCCGCAGGCGCTGCACGCGGGCGTAGGCGTTGGCGCGGGAGATGTGCAGCAGTTCGGCCAGGGTGCGCATCGACATCCGGCCGTCCCGGCTGAGCTCCACGAGGATCCGGCGGTCGATGTCGTCGAGCGGGGCGGCCACCTGTCTCGGCCCCCTTCCTGAACGAGCCCTAGGTTTGGACGTTTGGCATCGTACGGCGGGCTCCGGGCCTCCATCTTCTCGTTCTTCGCCGGGAACTGGAACGCGAATGGCGCGAGGCCCAGGATTGCGGCATGACGCGTGACCCGAGTCACCTGCTGCCGGCCGCGGAGCCCGTTGCCCTGATCGACGCCGACGGGCGGGCCATCAAGGGCGCCGACGGCGCGGCGTACCCCGCGCCGGACGACGCGGCCCTCGTCAAGGCGCTCGGGGCGCTGATCACCGCGCGGCGGCTCAACGACCAGGCGTACGCGCTCGTGCGGCAGGGACGGCTGGCGGTGTACCCGTCCTCGCACGGGCAGGAGGCCTGCCAGGTCGCCGCGGCCCAGGTCCTCGACGAGGGCGACTGGCTGTTTCCGACCTACCGCGACACGGTCGCCGCCGTCGGCCGGGGCGTCGACCCCGTCGAGGCGCTGAGCCTGCTCAAGGGCGACTGGCACTGCGGCTACGACCCCTACGAGCACCACGTCGCGCCGCACGCCACGCCCCTGGCCACCCAGCTGCCGCACGCGGTCGGGGTCGCGCACGCGGCCACCCTGCGGGGTGAGCCGACGGTCGTCATGGCCATGTGCGGCGACGGCGGCACCAGCGAGGGCGACTTCCACGAGGCGCTGAACTTCGCCGCCGTCTTCCACGCCCCGGTCGTGTTCTTCATCCAGAACAACGGCTACGCCATCAGCGTCCCGCTGTCCCGGCAGACCGCGGCGCCGTCCCTGGCGCACAAGGGCGTCGGCTACGGCGTGCCCGGTGAACGCGTCGACGGCAACGACATGGCCGCGCTGCTCGCCGTCCTCGGCGCCGCCGTCGACCGGGCCCGCGCCGGCGGCGGCCCGCAGCTGGTCGAGGCGCACACGTACCGGATGCAGGCGCACACCAACGCCGACGACGCCACCCGCTACCGCGACGACGCCGAGGTCGCCGCGTGGGTCGACCGGGACCCGATCACCCGGCTGCGGACCCACCTGCTCGACCGCGGCCTGATCGGCGCCGAGCAGTTGCAGGACTTCGCCGCCGAGGCCGAACGCGTCGCCACCCACCTGCGCGACGGCCTCAACCGCGACATCGAACCGGACCCCGCCGACCTGTTCGCGCACGTCTACGCGACCCCCACACCGCAGCTGCGGGAGCAGGCGGCGCTCGTCGCCGACGAGCTCAGCCGGGAAGCGGCCGACGAGCGCAGCCGAGAAGCGGCCGATGAGCGCAGCCGAGAAGGAGCCCGCTGATGACCGCCGTCGCAGAGCCCATGACCGCGTCGCCCGCGAAGCGGGCCGAACCGGAGCGCGGCACGCTGTCGATGGCGCAGGCGCTCAACCGGGCCCTGCGCGACGCCATGGCCGAGGACCCGGCGGTGGTCGTGTTCGGCGAGGACGTCGGCGCGCTCGGCGGTGTCTTCCGCGTCACCGACGGCCTCACCGCCGCCTTCGGCGAGGCCCGCTGCTTCGACACGCCCCTGGCCGAGTCCGGCATCGTCGGCATGGCCGTGGGCATGGCCATGAACGGCATGCGTCCCGTCGTGGAGATGCAGTTCGACGCGTTCGCGTACCCGGCGTTCGAGCAGATCGTCAGCCACGTCGCGAAGATGCGCAACCGTACCCGCGGGCGGGTCGCGCTGCCGATGGTGATCCGCGTCCCGTACGCGGGCGGCATCGGCGGCGTCGAGCACCACTGCGACTCCTCGGAGGCCTACTACGCCCACACCCCGGGCCTGCACGTGCTCGCCCCGGCCACCCCGGCGGACGCGTACACGTTGCTGCGCGCGGCGATCGCGTCACCGGACCCGGTCGTGTTCCTGGAGCCGAAGAAGCTCTACTGGAGCAAGGGTGAGGTCGAGATGCCGTCCCGGGCCCCCGGCATCGGCTCGGCCGTCGTTCGCCGCCACGGCACGGATGCCACGCTGATCGCCTACGGACCGGCCGTTCCGGTCGCCCTCGACGCCGCCGAGGCCGCGGCCCGCGAAGGGCGCAGCCTCCAGGTGGTCGACCTGCGCTCGATCGTGCCGTTCGACGACGAGACCGTGTGTGCCGCGGTGCGCTCCACCGGCCGGGCCGTGGTCGTCGCCGAGGCCGCCGGGTTCGCCGGGGTCTCCGCCGAGATCGTCGCCCGGGTCACGGAGCGCTGCTTCAACGCCCTCGCCGCACCGATCCGGCGGGTCGGCGGGTTCGACATCCCGTATCCGCCGCCGAAGCTCGAGCACTTCCAGCTGCCGGGCGTGGACCGGATCCTCGACGCGGTCGACGACCTGCAGTGGGAGCAGTGATGGCGACGTTCCTGCTGCCGGACCTCGGCGAGGGCCTCACCGAGGCGGAGATCGTGCGGTGGCTGGTCGCCGAGGGTGACGTCGTCGCCGTGGACCAGAGCATCGTCGAGGTGGAGACCGCGAAGTCCCTCGTCGAGGTGCCGTCGCCGTACGCCGGCCGGGTCGAGACGCTGCACGCCGCGCCCGGCGCCACCGTCCAGGTCGGCAGGCCGCTGGTGACGGTGGCGGCCGTGGACCGCGAGCCCGTGGCCGTCGCGACCTACCGCGAGGAGGAACAGGCCGGGTCCGGCAACGTGCTCATCGGGTACGGCACCTCCGGCGGCGCCGCCACCGGTGGTCGTCGCCGCCGGCCGCGCGGCACCGTTCGCCCCGCCGCGCCCGCCTTCCCGGAGCCGGTGGCGCGGCGGGTGCCCCTGGTCGTCTCGCCGCTGGTGCGCAACCTCGCCCGGGAGAGCGGCGTGGACCTGCGCACCGTCGACGGGACCGGCGACGGCGGCGTCATCACCCGCGCCGACGTGCAGCGCGCCGTCGCCGTCCCCATCGCCTCGGGGGAGCGGCGGGTGCCGCTCAACGGGTTCCGCAAGGCCGTGTCGGCGGCGCTGAGCCGCAGCCGGGCCGAGATCCCCGAGGCGACCGTCTGGGTCGACGTCGACGCCACCAGGCTGTGGCAGCTGCGTGAGAGCGCGCCGGCGGGGCCGGGGCTGATGGCGTACATCGCCCGGTTCGTCGTCGCGGGCCTGCGGCAGTACCCGGTGTTCAACGCGCGGCTCGACACCGCACGGCAGGAGATCGTCGAGTTCGACCGGGTCGACCTCGGCATCGCCGTGCAGGGCGAGCGCGGGCTCGTCGTCCCCGCCGTCATCGGCGCGGACACCATGACCACCGCGCAGCTCGACACCGAGATCCGCCGGCTCACCGCGACCGCCCGCGAGGGGCGCACGAGCCCGGCGGAGCTGTCGGCGGGGACGTTCACTCTCAACAACTACGGCGCGTTCCGGGTCGACGGCAGCGCCGCGATCATCAACCACCCGCAGGTCGCGATCCTCGGCCTCGGCCGGATCATCGACCGGCCCTGGGTCGTGGACGGCCAGCTGTGCGTCCGTAAGATCACGCAGATGAGCTTCGTGTTCGACCACCGCGTCTGCGACGGTGGCACCGCCGCCGGGTTCATGCGCAGCGTCGCGGACGCGATCGAGGACCCGGCCTCGGCCATCGCCAGGCTGTGACCGTCGTGCTGCTCGCCGGGGACCCGCTGCCCGGCGGCCCGGCGGACGACGTCGCGCTCGGCCCGTTGCTGCTGCGCGACGGGCTGGGCGGCGGGTTCGGTGAGGTGCGGGAGATGCTGCGGATCCACTCGCCCGAGCCGACCGCGGCGTTCAGCCGCCGGGACACCCTGCGCCCCGGGTATCCGGCCGCGGCCGAGGCGGTCCGGCGGCTCGGCTTCACCCCCGTGGTCCGGCCGCAGGGCGGCAGCCTGGCCACCTACCACCGCGGCAGCGTCGTCATCGACCACGTGTGCCGGACACCGGACGCGTCCAGCGGCACCCTGGCCCGGTTCCGCCGGTTCGCCGCCCTGCACGCCGAGGTGCTCACCGGCCTCGGCGTCGACGCCCGGATCGGGGCCGTCCCCGGCGAGTACTGCCCCGGTGAGTACAGCGTCAACAGCGGCGGCGTCCGCAAGCTCGTCGGCTCCGCCCAGCGGGTGACCCGCGACGGCTGGCTGTTCAGCTCGATCGTCCAGGTCACCGGCGCGGCGGTGCTCCGCGCGCCGCTGACCGTCGCCTACGGTGATCTCGGCTACGACTTCGACCCGGCCACCGTCGGCACCATCGAGGACACCACTGCGGGGGTGACGGTCGAGGCCGTCACCGCGGCCCTGCTGGACGCCTACGGCGTGACCGGCCCGGCGCTGCCGACCCCGCGCCGCTGACGGGTGTCACCCGATCGTGGCGGGTGTTTCACCGCGGGTGCGGCTGGGGAACATGTCTGGCGTCGAACGGTACCGTCCGGTGGAGGGATTGCTGATCATGAGCCATCCGGTGTCCTCGCGATCGCCGCTGGGCCTTGCCGTCACGTCCGGGGGGACCCGGCGGATCCGGGTGGCCGTCGCGGGTGACCTCGACGCGTTCACCGTCGCCGACCTCGTCCGGCGGCTGCGTGCCCTGCTCGTCGCGCAGCACCCCGTGGCGATCCAGCTCGACCTGTCCGCGGTGTCGTTCGTCGACACCACCGCCGGCGAGCTCACGCGCTTCCATGGTGTCGCCGCGGCGGCCGGCTGCGCGCTGACGATCGACGCCGCGAACGAGGCGACCTGGTGGCTGTTCGGGTCATTGGGGCTGGCCGAGCGCTTCCCGGCGCCGGAAGACTGACGGGTCGGCCCCGCCGCTTTTCCGGTGTCGGCGGCTTGCCAGTGCCGGGGGTCAGAACCGGTGGTCGTCGATCGGGAACAGGATGTCGATCCGGGTGCCCCCGTCGCCGGTGACCACGTCGACCTCGGCGCACATGCGGTGCACCAGCCGCAGCCCCCAGCCGCGGATCCGGTCGGCCGGCTGCGCCCGCTGCGGGTTGACCCGGTGCGGCGGCATGCCGCGGCCCGCGTCGGTCACCCGGCAGCGCAGCCCCGGCGGGTCCGCCCAGATCGCGACCCGCGCGCTGCCGCCGCCGTGCCGGATCGCGTTGACCACCAGCTCGTGCACCACCAGCACGAACGTGGTCACCTCGAGGTCGGCGAGGCCGTGGCCCCGCGCGACGTGGCCGACCCGCTCCCGCAGCGCGGCGACCGACGCGGCCTCCGCCCGGTCGGTCAGCAGCGTGGACCCGAGCTCAGGCGGCGCCGTGGCATCGCTCATGTTCGAAGTGTCCCGCCGCCCGCAAGGTCCAGGCAACCCATGCACCCGTCCGTGTCACGTGGGCCGTCAGGCGGACAGCATGCTGCGGGCCTGGCCCAGCGGCCGGATCAGGTCGGTCAGCGCGGCGACGATGCGCCGCTCGACGTCGGCGCTCATCCGGGTGGTCGGCACCGACACGGAGACGGCGTCGGTGGCGGGGTCGGTCAGCGGCACCGCCATCGCGAAGCACATGATGCCCTCGGCGTTCTCCTCGCGGTCCACCGCGTAGCCGGCGTCGCGGACCTCGGCCAGGGCCCGGTGCAGGTCGCCGCGTTCGGTGACGGTGCCCGGGGTGAGCCGCTCGAGGGGCCAGGTGAGCATCTGGTCGACGTCGCCGTCGGCGTGCTGGGCCAGCAGGGCCTTGCCGAGGGCCGTCGCGTGCGCGGGCAGCCGCCGGCCGACGGCGCTGTAGAGCCGCAGCCGGTGGGTGGAGTCGCGTTTGGCGAGATACACGATCTGGTTGCCGTCGATGCGGCCGAGGTGCACGGTCTCGCCGAGCCGCCGGGACAGCTCGTCCAGGACGCCGGCGATCACCGCGACGCTGTCGTCGCCGTCGAGATAGGCGGCGCCGACCTGCAGCGAGCGCATGCCCAGCCGGAACCGGGTGCCGGTCTCGTCGGCGCGCACCCAGCCGCGGGCGGTCAAGGTCCGCATCAGCCCGTGCAGGCTGCTCTTGGGGATGCCCAGCGCGCGGGCGAGCTCGACCAGGGTCCAGGACCGTGGCTCGTCGGCGAGGACCTCGAGCACGTCGAGCGTGCGCCCGGCGGACTTGACCGGCTGGAAATCCTGGAGGTCCTGCTGCACGGCGTCACTGTAGCGAACGGCCGGAGCTTCCACTATGTTCACACTCGTGACTGACGTTCAAAATAATGAACAGCTTGCCCTTGGTCGGGTCCTGCCGGTGGTCGTCCTGGAGGACGCCCGGCACGCCGACGCACTCGGTGACGCCCTCGCGAAGGGCGGCCTGCAGGCGGCCGAGATCACCCTGCGCACCGCCGCCGGCCTGGACGCGATCGAGGCCCTCGCCGGCCGCGACGACCTGATCGTCGGCGCCGGCACGGTGCTCACCGCGCAGCAGGCCGAGCGCGCCATCGCCGCCGGTGCCCGGTTCGTGGTGACGCCGGGCTTCGCGCCCAAGGTCGTCGCCGCGTGCCAGGACGCCGGGGTCCTCGTCGTGCCCGGCGTCGCCACCGCCACGGAGATCCAGATGGCCCTGGACGCGGGGCTGGACATGGTGAAGTTCTTCCCGGCCGAGCAGCTCGGCGGGGCCGCGACGATCAAGGCCCTCGCCGCGCCGTTCCGTGGGGTCCGGTTCATCCCCACCGGCGGCATCACCCCCGCCGTGATGCCGGACTACCTCGCGCTGCCCGCCGTGCACGCGGTCGGCGCGAGCTGGATCGTCGCCCCCGACCTCCTGGCCGCGCAGCGCTGGGACGAAGTGACCAGCCGCGCCGCCGCCGCGGTGGAGGTGGCGGCCGCATGACGCTGCGACTGCGCCCGAAGGGGGAGTGCCGCTACGACCTCGTCTCGCTCGGCGAGGTGATGCTGCGGCTGGACCCGGGCATCGGCCGGGTGCGCACCGCCCGCACCTTCCAGGCGTGGGAGGGCGGCGGTGAGTACAACGTGGCCCGTGGCCTGCGCCGCTGCTTCGGCCTGCGGACCGCGGTCGTCACCGCCTTCGCCGACAACGAGGTCGGGCGGCTCCTGGAGGACCTCATCCTGCAGGGCGGCGTCGACACCTCGCTGATCCGCTGGGTCCCCTATGACGGCATCGGCCGGGCCGCCCGCAACGGCCTCAACTTCACCGAGCGCGGCTTCGGTGTCCGCGGCGCCGTCGGCACCTCCGACCGCGGTCACACCGCGGCCAGCCAGCTGCGCGCCGGCGACGTCGACTGGGACCACCTGTTCGGCACGCTCGGGGTCCGTTGGCTGCACACCGGCGGCATCTACGCCGCGCTGTCCGAGACGGCGCCGGAGACCGTCGAGGCGGCGATGACCGCCGCGCGCCGGCACGGCACGATCATCTCCTACGACCTCAACTACCGGCCCAGCCTGTGGAAGGCGGTCGGCGGGCAGGCCCGCGCGCAGGAGGTCAACCGCCGCCTCGCCGGCCTGGTCGACGTCATGATCGGCAACGAGGAGGACTTCACGGCCTGCCTCGGGTTCGCGGTGCCCGACACCGACATCCACGCCGGCGCCCTCGACGCCGGCAACTTCAAGTCGATGATCAAGTCGGTCGTCGAGGAGTACCCGAACTTCCAGGTGGTCGCGACGACCCTGCGCGCCGTGCACAGCGCCACCATCAACGACTGGGGCGCGGTGGCCTGGGCCGACGGCGACTTCGCCGAGGCGACCCACCGGCCGGGCCTGGAGATCCTCGACCGGGTCGGCGGCGGCGACAGCTTCGCGTCCGGCCTCATCTTCGGCCTGCTCGAACGCGACGGCGGCATCGCCACCGCGGTCGAGTACGGCGCGGCCCACGGCGCCCTGGCCATGACGACCCCGGGCGACACGTCGATGGCGAGCCTGAAAGAGGTCGAGGCCCTGGTCCGCGGCGGCGGCGCCCGCGTGCAGCGCTGAACCCCGGCGGCGGCGCTGCGTGCAGTGCTGAACCCCGGCCTCCGGCAGGCGTGCCTCGCACAGCCGCCTGCCGGGGCCGGGTGCCCGTGGTGGCCTACCCCTTGACGGTGTAGGCCAGGACGAGGAGCAGCAGCAGGGTCGTGACCGCGCCGACGATGACGGCGAACGTGGCCCGCCCGCGGCCGTGGCCGCCGTGCCGGGCCCGGGCGAACGCCCACGCACCGAGGCCCAGGGCCACCGGCCCCAGCGGCCAGATGAAGATCGCGAACAGCGCCACGTAACCGGCGGTGATGGACTGCCACGACCGCCCGGACGGCACCACCCAGTGCACCAGCGTGGCCGGCGACGACCCGTACGCCGGCACGGCGCCGGACCCTTGCGCGGTGCCGTAGGTGGGCGCGCCGGGCCCGGGCGCCGGCTGGTACAGCTGCTGGTGCGACACGATCTGACGACCTCCCGTTGGTGTTGCCAGCCAACTGTCGCCGACCCCGGGGCCGGTCCGCGTCCGCCCGCCGGGCAGGACCGGGCCCGGATCCCCCGACGCGCCGCGCCCGTCAGGTGGCGTCGGGGGCGGTGGCCCGCTGGACGTCGGCGTCGAAGGTGCGCCCGCCACGCCGGATGATCCACGCGCCGACGCCCAGCGGGAGCAGCAGCACCGTGAACGCGCCGCGCAGCGACCCCGCCCCGGTGCTGCCGCCGAGGGCGTCGGAGGCGACCCCGACCAGGAACGGGCCGGCCGCGCCGCCCAGGGTGACGACCGCGTTGAGGACGGCGAAGCCGAGGCCGCGCCGGAACGCGGGGACCACGTCGGCGTTGGCGGCGGTCAGGTTCGGGATCGCCGCGGAGAAGCCGGCGTTGGCGACGAAGTAGCCGGCGATCTGCACCGGCAGGACCGGCACCAGCGCGGCCACCGCCAGGCCCAGCGCGCCGATGAACAGCGCCGTGCCGGCGAGGACCATCCGCCAGCCCTTGCGCCGCCCGTGGTAACGGTCGCCGTACCGGCCCCCGACGATGACGCCGAGCACGATGCCCATGCCGCCGACCCCGCCGGCGATCCCGGTAGCCGCGGCCTCCTCCAGCCCGAACTGGCGCTGGTAGAACGTCGGCATCCAGAAGAACAGGCCGCCGAGGCCGAAGAACATGATGGTCAGCCCGGCCACCACGGAGCGCAGCGTCGGAATCCGGACGAGCTCCCGCAGCTGCTGCAGCATCGGCAGCGGCGCCGCCGGTGCCTGGGCGGCGGCGGGTTCGGCCGCGCCGGCGGCCAGCGCGCCGATGCGGTCGCCGAGGCCCCGGACCGGCTCGCGGACCGTGAGGCAGAGCAGGGCGATGACGGCCCCGGGCACCGCGACGACCAGGAACGCGTCCCGCCAGCCGACCGCCTGCGCGAGGGACCCGCCGACCAGCACCCCGACCGGCAGCCCGACGAAGTAACCGAGCCGCTCCAGCCCGAAGGCCCGGGCCCGGCCGCCGGGCGGGAAGTAGTCGGCGAGCAGGCTCGAGGCCGGCGGGTTGTACAGCTGGCCGGCCGCGCCGAGCAGCACCCGGATGCCGAACAGCAGCGCGTACGAGCCGGCCAGGCCGGTGCCGAGGGTCAGCACCGCCCAGACGCCGACGACCGCGGCGATGATCCAGTTGCGCCGGCCGGTGTCGGCGAGCCGGCCCGCGGGCAGCAGCAGCACCACCCCGGCGATGGCCCCGGCCGTCGGGATCGCCCCGACCGCCTTGTCGCTGAGGCCGAACTCGGCCTGGATCTGCGGCACCACCCCGGCGAGGAGGTTGTACTCGACCCGGTCGACGAACGCGACGAGGGCCACGCAGATCGCCGGCCACCACCCCAGCGGCGCGGTCGCCGCGGGCCGGACCGCTACCGGTGGCCGTCCGGCGAAGGCGTCCACCAGCACCGTCTTTCCACGGTCGGCGTCGGTGCCTGGAACGGGCGCGACCATGGCGGCCTCCTTATGGAAACAGCGTTTCCCTAGAGCGCCACGATATGTGCCCGCCCGGCCCGACCACAAGATCCGTCAGCGTCGCTCGCTGGCGTAGTACCGGTAGAGCAGGTACGCCGACACCGCGCACAGCAGGTGCCAGGCCGCGTGGCCCTGCAGCAGCGAGTGCGGGTCGCACAGCCAGGTCTTCGTGGCGTTCCAGATGGCGAACGCGGTCAGGATCGCCGCGAAGGACGCGTACGCGTAGCCGCTCCTGACGGTCGTCTCCCGCCGGCGGATGACGGCGACCTCGAGGGTCGCGGCGGTGAGCAGCAGCAGCCCGAACGCGGCGTTGCCCGGGTGCATCACCACGGGGACCGTCACGTCCCACGCCCCGGCGACCTCGCAGCCCGCGAGCGCGGCCAGGAACACCCCGGCGAGGAGGCGGGTGCCGGCGCGCCGCCAGCGCATCACCGCGTAGGCGGCGGCGAACGCGGCGATCAGGTACATGCTCAGCAGGTCCAGGTGCCCGCCGAGCGCCGACTGGGTCGCGTGCATCGCCGCGCTGCCCGGCCCGAGCAGCACCACGATGCAGGCCATGGCGGTGGCCCGGCGCGGGAGGCCCCGGCGCGGGCCGGCGTCCGCACCGAGGTCGGGCCGGGTCCCGGCGTGCCAGGCGATGAGCAGCCCGGCGAGCACGAACCCGGCGTTGCTGAAGGTGTTGGCCGGCTGCCGGACGACCCAGTCCCGGCCGGCCTCGCAGAACCCCGCGCCGCGCCCGACGTCGGCGCCCAGCCAGCGCCGCAGTACCGCCGCCGCCAGCAGACCGCAGGACAGGACCGCCGTCGCACCGGCGACGCAGGCCGGCCTGAGATCACGGTCCATGCGCGTCACGATAAGCCGGTGAGTCCCGCGTTGTGCCCACCCGTGGCCCGGCGGATCCGTAACGTCGTCGGCGAACCGGTGGCCGTGGATGTGCCGGGCGGCCGCCCGCAGTCGAGAGGAACCACAGATGAGCCCGACGATCCGCAGTGTGGTCGTGCCCGTGACCGACCTGGCCGCCGCGAAGGCGATCTACACCGCCCTGTACGGCGCACCGCACACCGACCAGCCCTACTACGTCGGCTATGCCGCCGACGGCTTCGAGATCAGCCTCGCGCCGCAGGGTGACGTCGCCGGTGGGCCGGTCGCCTACGCCGACGTCGACGACCTCGACGCGACCCGGGCCGCGCTGCTCGCGGCCGGTGCGACCGAGCGCAGCGCGCCGCGGGAGGTCGCCCCCGGCGCCCGGGTGTGCGTCCTGGCGGACCCCGACGGCAACCCGGTGGGCCTGCGCGGCAAGTAAGGACCTCGACGTTATTGAAAAGACGTATGTTGATATGACCTTGCCTTGGGTGGTCATCTGGTAGCTCTCGTGCACCTCCACACCCAAGGAGGCTTGATGAGCCACACCCGTAGGCTCTCCATCCCGCTCACCATCGCCCTTGCCGGTGCCCTCGTGGTCGCCGCCATCAGCCCAGCGGGTGCCGCGCCGACCGACGCGGCACCCGCCGAGACCTCCGCCCCTTACCTGGTGAGTGGCGTCACCACCCTCGACCAGCGCAACCAGATCGCGGCCACCGGCGCGGCGATCGACGGCATCGACCACGGCGTCGTCGACATCAGCGCGACCCCGTCGGAGGTGGCGAAGCTGCGGCAGCAGGGCTTCACCGTCACCCGGGCGCTGCGACCCGTCACCCCGTCCGGCCCGGCCACGATCCTCGACTTCCCGTCGGCGGACTCCGGCTACCACAATTACGCGGAGATGACCGCCGAGCTCAACCAGGCCGTCGCCGACCACCCGGCGATCCTGAGCCGGACCAGCCTCGGCAACTCCTACGAGGGCCGGTCCATCCCCGTCATCAAGATCTCGGACAACGTCGGCGTCGACGAGAACGAGCCCGAGGTGATCTACACCGCGCACCAGCACGCCCGGGAGCACCTCACCGTCGAGATGGCGCTGTACCTGATCCGCCAGCTGACCGACAGCTACGGCACGGACGCGCGGATCACGGACATCGTCAACTCGCGCGAGATCTGGATCGTGCCGGACATGAACCCCGACGGCGGCGAGTACGACATCGCGACCGGCGCCTACCGCTCCTGGCGCAAGAACCGCCAGCCGAACAGCGGCAGCAGCAACGTCGGCACCGACCTGAACCGCAACTGGTCCTACAACTTCGGCTGCTGCGGCGGCTCGTCGGGCACCACCAGCTCGGAGACCTACCGCGGGCCGTCGGCGTTCTCCGCGCCGGAGACCCAGCGGGTGCGGGACTTCGTGCTCAGCCGGCGGATCGGAGGGGTGCAGCAGATCAAGACACACATCGACTTCCACACCTACGGCAAGCTGGTGCTCTGGCCGTTCGGCTACACCACCGCCAACACCGCGCCCGGCCTGGACGCCGACCAGGAGGCCACCTTCCGCACCCTCGGCATCCAGATGGCCGGCACCAACGGCTACACCCCGGAGCAGGCCAGCGACCTGTACATCACCGACGGGTCGATCGACGACTGGATGTGGGGCGACCAGCGCATCTGGTCCTACACGTTCGAGATGTATCCGGGCAACTCCGGCGGCGGCGGCTTCTACCCGCCCGACGAGGTGATCGCGGCGCAGACGGCACTCAACCGCGAGTCGAGCCTGCAGATCGCCGAGTACGCCGACTGCCCGTACCGGGTGATCGGCAAGGAGGCCCAGTACTGCGGGGCGAGCCCGGGCACCACCGTCTGGTCCGACGACTTCGAGACCAACCTGGGCTGGACGGTCAACCCGTCCGGCACGGACACGGCGACCAGCGGCGCCTGGGAGCGTGGTGACCCCGAGGCCACCGACTCCAGCGGCCCCAAGCAGCTCGGCACCACGGTCAGCGGCAGCAACGACCTGGTGACGGCCCGCCTGGCCGGCGCCAGCGCCGGCGCCAACGACGTCGACGACGGCACGACCAGCGTGCGCTCGCCGAGCATCACGCTGCCGGCGAGCGGGACGCTGACGTTGAGCTACTCGTGGTATCTCGGCCACGGCAGCAACGCCTCGTCGGCCGACTTCCTCCGGATCAGCGTGGTCACGGGCAGCGGCACCACGGTGCTGTTCACGGCCGCCGGCGCCGCCACCGACCGGGACGCGTCCTGGGCGACCGGCAGCGTCAACCTGACCCCGTACGCGGGGCAGAGCGTCCGGATCCTGATCGAGGCCGCGGACGCCTCCACCGCGAGCCTGGTCGAGGCCGGCGTCGACAACGTCGCCGTCCGCCAGTCCTGAAACATCAGTGGGCCGCCCGTGTCTACGGCACGGGCGGCTCACCGCGTCTACAAGGGCGTGACGTTCGAGGAGTACGCGTTCGCCCGCACCGCGGCGCTGGTGCGCTTCGCCCGGCTGCTCACCGGTGACGAGCACCGCGCCGAGGATCTGGTGCAGGACGTCCTCGCCAGGGCGTACGCCCGTTGGGGCCGGATCTCGCGCACCGACCGCCCGGACGTCTACGTCCGCCGGATGCTGGTCAACGCCCACCACTCGTGGTGGCGGCGGCGCAGCAGCGGGGAGGTGTCCGTGGCGGCGCCGGGGGAGCGGCCCACCACCACGGACGAGGCGGCCGAGGTCGCCGAGCGCGACGCCCTGTGGCGGCTGGTGCGCGCGCTGCCCGCACGGCAGCGCACCGTGATCGTCCTGCGCTACTACGAGGACTTGGACGACGCGCGGATCGCGGAGATTCTGGACTGCTCGACCGGCACGGTGCGCACCCACGCGAAACGGGCGCTGACGGCGCTGCGCGAGCGGCAGGGCGCGGGCGTGCCGGTGACCACACCTACCGGAGGGTTCCGATGACCACCGATCTCGACCGGCGGCTCGCCGCGACGCTGCGGGACCGCGCCGGCGGTGACGTGGATCCGGCGCCGATCGTGGCGCGGGCCCGCCACCGTGGCGGCCGGCTGCGGATCCGGCGCCGGGTGCTGGCCGGGACCGCCGCCGGGTGCGCTGTGGTGCTTGCGGCGGTGGCGTTGGTACGGGTGGAGCCCCGGTCGCACACCCCGGCCGTGCCACCCACCACGCTCGCGCTGCCCGTGGCCCCCGGCCTGCCCAGTGCGCTGCAACGCCCCGGCGCGGTCGGCGCCGACCCCGGCGTCGTGCACTTCTCCGCCGACCAGGTGATCGGCGACGCCGAGTACGCCACGTGGCGGGCCGGTCGGGGCACCGAGAGCCTCGAGATCCCGGACAAGGCCCGGGTCCTGCTCGCCACCGACGTCGCGGCGCTCGACGCGGCAGGGCTGCACCTGCCGTCGGCGGGGCAGCCGCGGCCACCGGTCGACGTGCTGGTCGGTGACCGTCCCGGGACCGCGTGGTCGGACGCGGCGCCGACCGGCGGCGGCACCCTGTGGACCGTCCGCTGGCAACCGGCCGGCGGCCTGTGGGCGCAGCTCGACCTGTACACCGGCAAGCGCGGCGAGGCGACCGCCGCCGCGGCACGGGTGCGGTTCGACGCCGCCCACCGGTGCGTGGTGCCGTTCCGCCTGGAGCTGCTGCCGGTGGGCGCCCGGATCGGCGAGTGCTCGGTCAGCTTCGGCCTGGGCGGCTTCGTCTCGGGCGCCCTCGTCGTCGACGGCGACGGTGACCGCTGGCTGGCGGTCCGGGCGGAGCGCCGGCCACCCGGCGTGGGGGACAGCGGCGGTGACCTGGTGGCGGGGCCGTACCGGGCGCGGCGCGTCGTCGAGGGCCAGCTCGAGATGCTGGTCCAGCCGTGCCTCGTCGGCGCGTTCCTCACCGACCGCGGCAACGACTTCACCGAGCAGGACGCGCTCGCCGTCCTCGGCGGCTACCGGCCCGCCCTCGATCTGGACAACCCGGACACCTGGTGACGCCCAATCCCCGGTTTCCCTCCTCATTTTCGGGTGATTTCTTCTAGATTGCCCGAAGAGGAGCGGGGGGGTCGGATGGTGTTCAGAAGGCTGCTGGCGGCGGTGCTGATGGCGGGTGCGTGCGGGCCGGTGGCGGTCGTGGCGCCCGCGACCGCGGCCACCGGCGTCAACACCGAGCTCGGCGTCACGGTCACACCCGGGTGGGCGGGGATCGGCGACCTGCAGTCGCTGGTGTTCAACTTCTACCACGACGCCCCGGGCAACCCCGCGGTCTCGGAGGGCAACGGCGCGACGTTCACCGTGCCGGTGGACATCGAGGTCGACGACGGGCACGTCAACTGGTGGCAGACCACCTGCACCGGGCCGGTGACCGTGGCGAAGCAGGTCGTCGGCGCCGTCACCAAGGTCGTCGTCGGCGGGGCGGGCGTGGCCAACGGGGACGCCTGCGACGTGAAGGTCGACATCACCAGCAGCGTCGCCAAGTACACCCTCTTCGCCGACGAGACCATCAGCGCGCCGACCGCCGGCCTGTGGCACTGGTTCGGCGACCAGGGCATCTTCTTCCTGTCGCCGCCGGAGCTGACCGCGAGCTTCGCCGACGCCACCATCAACCTCGGCGGCACCACGATGCTGAACGTCCGCATCGACCGCACCGACAACACGATGCCGAGCCTGCCGGGGTTCCAGAACGCCAACTACACGCTCACCCTGCCCGCCGGCCTGACCGTGGGCGCCGGCACGCCGGTGACCGCCGACTGCGGCAACAGCCCGGTGCTGACGGCCGCGGGCAGCACGATCTCACTGACCGGCACCGTGGTCACCCTGTCGAACAGCTGCGCCGTGCAGGTCCCGGTGACGGCGGCATCCGCGCAGCTGTTCGACGTCGACGACCTCGGGTTCGCCTCGACCGAGCGGGCCACCCTCGTCGCCGACCTCGACGCCGACGTGTCGTGCTCCGACGTGGTGCTGTGCGGCTCGCCGACCCTGACCGTGGGCACCCCGACACCGCCCTCGCCGCCAGCTCCCGCCGTGACCGTCCCGGTCGCACCGGCCGCGCCGACGGCCACCGCCGGCCCGGCCGAGGCGACCGTCACCTGGACCGCGCCGGCGTCCACCGGCGGGTCGGCGGTCACCTCGTACACCGTGCGGGCCTTCCACGACGGCAGCCCGGTCACGGGCAGGACGTGCACGCTCGGCGCCCCGTTCACGGCGCCGCTGCGGTGCACGGTCGGGTCGCTCACCAACGGCACCGCGTACACGTTCCGGGTCACCGCGACCAACGCCGCCGGCTCCGGGCCCGCCTCCGGCGACTCGGCACCCGTCACGCCGCGGGCCGACACGACCGCCCCGGGCGCACCCGTCGCGGCGGCCGCCGTGCCGGGCAACGGTGCCGCGACCGCCACGTGGACCGCGCCGCCGTCCGACGGCGGGTCGCCGGTCACCACGTACACGGCGCAGGCCTACCGCAACGACCAGCCGGTGCCGGGCGCGGCCTGCACCATCGCCGCGTCGCCGCCGCTGACGTGCACCATCACGGGCCTGACGAACGGCACCACGTATCAGATCCGGGTCCGCGCCACCAACCTCGCCGGCACGTCGACCGACAGCGCCCCGGCGACCGTCGTCCCGCTCGCCCCGCCGGCCGTCCCGGGCGGGGTCACGGCCACCGGCGGCACCTCGTCCATCACCGTCGACTGGACCGCGTCAGCGTCCTCCGCCGGGGCCGCCGTCACCGGCTACACGGTCACCGCCGCGCCGGGACCGTCCACCTGCACGACCCGCGTCACCGACCCGAACCCGACCCGCTGCGTCCTCGGCGGGGTCGCCGGCACCACGTACACGTTCACGGTCGTCGCCGACTCCGCCAGCGGCCCGTCGGACCCGAGCGCACCGTCGGGCCCGGCAACCGTCGCGGCCCCGGTCGCCCCGCCGACCCCACCGCAGACCACCCTGGAGCTGACCACCGACAAGGGCCGCATCGACACCGCCGCGCCGGGGGAGCAGCTCGTCGTCATCGGCAGCGGGTTCGCCGCCAACTCCACCGCGACCATCACCATCTACTCCGACCCGGTCAACCTCGGCACCGTGGTCACCGACGAGCACGGCAACTTCACCAAGCCGGTCACCATTCCGGCCGGTCTCGCCGCCGGCGGCCACGCCGTCGTCGCCCAGGGCGTCGACCCGGACGGCCACCAGCACGCGATGCGCCTGGACGTCACCGTGACCACCGCGCTCGCGGTGACCGGCCCCGCCACGCCCCGCCTGCTGCTGACCGGCCTGCTGGCCCTCACCGCCGGCCTGGCCCTGCTGCGCACCGGCCACACCCGCCGCCCCGGCAGCCCCCTGCTGCCGGCCGGCGTCGCGTACAACTGACGGCGCCGGGACACCGTTCGAGGACTGCGGGGCGCGACCATCGGTCGCGCGGGCGTCACACCGACCGGGCGGCGAGCCGCTCCTGGAGCCGGGCGTGGCGGAACTGGTAGTGCACGCCGGCCCGGCGCAGCACGCCACGCTGGTAGGCGTCCTCGAGGAAGGCCCACATCCGCCACGGCATCCGGCCCGTCGCGGCGAGGATGATCCGCCCGGCGGTCGCCCGGCCCCAGAGCGTGCACACCATCAGCCAGGCGAACGCGGTGACCGCCGCCGGGAGCGCGGCGTGCGCCAGCGCCTCGGGCCACGGGTACACCGTGCCGGAGATCGGTTGCGCCTGGGCGCCGAGCCCCACCAGCATGCCCACCACCGCGGCCTCGGCGAGCGCCGCGATCCGATGATGTGTCCGCACCGGCGAGGCGAGGGTCACCACGACGCCGTAGATCGTCAGCGGGATCAGCCCCGCGACGAGCAGTCCCCGCCCGGCCTGACCGGTGCCGACGAGGAAGCTGGCCGCGAAGAGCAGGCACAGCGTGACGAATGCACCGGCGAACCTGATCACCTCCCGCCACGGCCGGTAGATCCAGGCCGGCGACCACCACGCGAAGCTCACCGCGTCGCGGGCGATCATCAGGCGGGCCAGGGCACGGAACCAGGGCGCGACCTTCGCCGCCGGCCACCGGGTCCGTCGGTGGTCCGGTGCCGGTGCGGCCGGGTACAACGCCGGCACCAGATGGTCCAGCAGGTGCGTCTCGATGGCGGCGCTGCTGCTGCCGATCCGGTCGGTGAGCAACTCGGCGGGATCGCTGCGGGGGGAGCGGTAGATGGTCCGCGCCAGCCAGACCATCAACGGGGTCGACAACGCCTGAGCGAGCGGGCCGTGCGGATGGTCGCGCAGGTGCGCCAGCACCGGCTGCCAGGCCGCGGTGCTGGGAGCCGTCGCCGACAGCAATCGTTGGACGTCGTCCGCGAGGAGCGGCGTCAGCTCGACGACCGGCACGCTGGCGAGTGGCCCTTCCAGGGCCACGGCGGCCTCGTACGTCCGGGTGCGGCAGGTGAGCACGAACTGGTCGTTGCGCTGGAGCAGGCCGCCGATGGCGGCCAGCGCCTGGCCGTGCCGGCTCCCGCCGGGCGGGCCGATCCGGTGCTCGGTGTCCTCGGCGAGTTCGTCGAGGCCGTCGAGCACCGGTAGGAACCGTCCCTGGTCCACGGCGAGCTGCGCGATCGTGGTGCGGTGGTCGTGGCGGCCGACGATCTCGGCCAGCGCCGGGTAGTCGGCGGCGAGTTGCCGGGCGGTCCAACCCCGGATGTGCTCGCTCGACGGGTCCCAGGACGCGATCGACAGCAGCACCGGGACCGGATCGTCAGGATCGCGCCGGCCCAGGAGGTCGAGCACGAGCCGGAGCGCGAGGGTGGTCTTCCCGGCGCCCGGCTCACCGAGCACGACCAGCCGCCGTGGCGCGTCGAGCCTCGCGTACACCTCGGCGATGTCGACGTACTCGCCGGCGAGGTCGATCGCATCGTTGTTGGTGGGTGCGCCACGGATCGCGGACCAGCTTGCCATGACCGCCTGCGCCCGCTCGGTGGTGTTCCACCGGACGGGCAGCGGCCAGGGGGTCAGCGCGCCCCTGCTCGCCTCCTGCACCCGCAACCGCTGCGCCGACAGCTGGGCGACCTCCGCGATCGCCCGCTCGATCCGCTCCTGTTCGCTGCCGGCGTCCAGGCGCGCCCGGACGACCCAGGCGATCGCGGGCGTGATGACGGCGACGGCGCCGGGAACGACCGTCCAGATCAGGCCGAGGCCCTGGTCCGCCTTCAGCAGCCAGGACACGGTCGAAACAGCGACCAAGGTCAGCACCAGCCCGCAGAGGCCGATCATCCGCCAGCCGATTCGCATCGCCCTATCATCGGACACGCTCATTGTGGAAGCGAGCGCCGCGCACGGTGGGTGACGGGCGGCGCGGTGCGGTGACGGGCCCGGCCCGCCCACCGGGCTGTCACCGCTGTCGGGAGTCTCAGTGGCTGGAGGCGGCCACCTCGAGGGGGACCTCGGCCGGGACCGGGACGGCGGGGGTGGTGGGGCTGCCCGGGGTGATCCGCAGGTGCACCGTCGTGCCGACGTCGAGGCCGAGCGCGAGGAACTCGTTGCGGGTCAGCGTGACGATGACGGCCTGGCCGGCCGCGGTGGTCACGTCGATGCGGATCTCGAAGCCGATCCGGGTGATGCGCGAGACCTGGCCGGCGACGTCGTCGGGGCCGGCGGGGGTGGTGCTGATCTGCAGGTCGTGCGGGCGCACCAGGTGGTCGCCGAGCTGCGTGACCGGGCCGAGGAACCGCATGACGAAGTCGTTGGCCGGGCGGTCGTACAGGTCGTCGGGGGAGCCGATCTGCTCGATGCGCCCGTCGTTGATGACCACGATCTCGTCGGCGACCTCCAGGGCCTCCTCCTGGTCGTGGGTGACGAAGACGGTGGTGACCTCGACCTCGTCGTGCAGGCGGCGCAGCCAGTCGCGCAGCTCCTTGCGGACCTTGGCGTCCAGGGCACCGAACGGCTCGTCGAGCAGCAGGACCGTCGGCTTGATGGCGAGGGCCCGGGCCAGGGCCATGCGCTGGCGCTGGCCGCCGGACAGCTGCGCGGGCAGCCGGTCGGCGAACTGCTGCAGGTGCACGAGCTTGAGCAGCTCGTCGACGCGCTCCGCGATCTCGGCCTTGGGCCGCTTGCGGATCTGCAGGCCGAAGGCGACGTTGCGGCGCACCGACATGTGCTTGAACGCGGCGTAGTGCTGGAACACGAAGCCGACGTTGCGCTTCTGCGGCGGCAGATCGGTGGCGTCGATGCCCTCGATCTCGACCCGGCCGGTGTCGGCGCGTTCGAGGCCCGCGATGATGCGCAGCAGCGTGGACTTGCCGCCGCCGGACGGGCCGAGCAGTGCCGTGAGCCGGCCCGAGGGGATGCTCACCGAGACGTTGTCGAGCGCGACGAAGTCCCCGAAGCGCTTGCCGACTCCTGCGATTTCGATGCTCAACGGTCTTCCTTCGGCCGGAGGACGGATACGACGATGATGCTGGCCACGGCGACGAGGGCGAGCAGGAACGCGGTGGCGTAGGCGCCGCCCTTGTCGAAGTTCAGGTACTTCTCCTCGACCACCAGCGGTGCGGTGCGGGTGGCGCCCAGCACGTTGCCCGACACGATCTTCACGGCGCCGAACTCGCCGAGCGACCGGGCGAGGCTCAGCACGACGCCGTAGATGATGCCCCACTTGATCGAGGGCAGGGTGATGCGGCGGAAGGTCTGCCAGGCGTTGGCGCCGAGGCTGCGGGCGGCCTGCTCCTGCTCCTCGCCGACCTCCTCGAGCACCGGCACGACCTCGCGGATGACCAGCGGCAGGGCCACGAAGACGGTGGCCATCACCATGCCGGCCTCGGCGAAGATGATCTGCAGGCCCCAGCTCTCCAGGGTCGGGCCGAACCAGCCGTTGCGGCCGCCGTAGACCAGCACGAGGGAGAGCCCAACGACCACGGGCGACACCGACAGCGGCACGTCGAGCAGCGCGTTGAGCAGGCGCTTGCCGGGGAAGCGGTACCGCACGAGCAGGATCGAGATGGTGACGCCGAAGACCGTGTTGATGATGACGGAGATGATGGCGATCTCGACCGACAGGTGCAGCGCGTGCACGATGTCGGGGTCGGTGAGGATCGCCTGCAGGTCGTCGAAGCCCTTCTTGAAGGTGTTCTGGCCGACGAGGTACACCGGCCAGGCCACCAGGAAGAACAGGTACGTGATGACGACGAGCCGGATCAGGTAGGTGACCGGGCCGCGCTTGCGGGTCCAGGCCTTGCCGGTGGCCTTCTTCGACGACCGCGCGGCCGGGGGTGTGGGCTTCACCAGGGTGTCAGCCACGGCGCACCGTCCTTCGCTGGATCACGTCGAGGATCACGATGACGGTGAACGAGATCACCAGCAGGACGGTGGCGACGGCCGCCGCGTTCTCCAGGTGGTCGTTCTCGATGCTGCTGAAGATGCGCACCGAGGTGACCTCGGTGCGCATCGGGAGGTTGCCCGACAGCAGGACCAGCGAGCCGTACTCGCTGACGCCGCGGGCGAAGGACAGCGCGGCCCCGGCGGTGATCGCCGGGGTGAGGCTGGGCAGGATGATCTTCCAGAAGATCGTGAACCGGCTGGCGCCGAGCGAGGCGGCGGCCTCCTCGACGTCCTGGTCGATCTCGGCGAGCACCGGCTGCACGGTCCGCACGATGAACGGCAGCGTCACGAACAGGAACGCGACGAAGACCGCGATCCGGGTGTTGGCGATGTCGATGCCGAGCGGGCTGTTCGGCCCGTACAGCGACAGCAGCACCAGGCCGGCGACGATCGTCGGCAGCGCGAACGGGATGTCGACGAGCACCTCGAGGACCCGCTTGCCGAAGAACCGGTCCCGGACCAGCACCCAGGCGATGAGCGTGCCCATCACGACGTTGACCAGCGTGACGCCGATCGAGGTGAAGATGGTGAGCTCGATCGAGGCGAGGGTCTGCTCGGCGGTGATCGCCTCCCAGAAGCCGCTCCACCCTTCGGAGCCGGCGACCGCGATGACCGCGGCGAGCGGGATGAGCACCAGGAGGCTGAACCACAACATCGCGACCCCGAGCCCGAGCCCGGAGACGCGTGTGAGGGGGTGCCCTGACGTGCCCGACCGGGCCGACCGGCGGTTGCCCGCCGGCCGGCCCGGGATCGAGGTCGCGGATGTCACTTGGCTTTGCCCGACGCGGCGATGATCTTGACGATCAGGCCCTCTTTCTCGTCGAAGAACTTCTTGGAGAGCTTCGACCAGCTCTCGAAGTCCTTGTCGACGGTGAGCAGCTTCTTCGGCGTCGGGAACGGGCTGTTCGGGTCGATGGCGCCCTCGACGCCCTTGGTGTCGACGCCGGAGATGATCGGGCGGAAGCCCTTGAGCGCGAACTGGCGCTGACCGGGGACGCTCAGCACGAAGTCGAGCCACTCCTTCGCCTTCGGGTTGGCGTTGGTGAGGATCGCGCCCGGGTTCTCGATCAGGATCGTGGTGTCCGGGTAGACCCAGTCGAGCTTCTCGCCGCTCTGCCGGGCCAGGATCGCCTCGTTCTCGTAGGCGAGCAGGACGTCACCGGTGCCGCCGATGAAGGCGGTGGTGGCGTCGCGGCCACTGCCGGGCAGCGCGACGACGTTGCCGAAGAGCTTGGTGAGGAACTCGCCGGCCTGCGCGTCGGTGCCACCGTTGGCGGTGATGTGACCCCAGGCGGCCAGAGCGTTCCAGCGGGCCGCGCCGGAGGAGGCCGGGTTCGGCGTGACGATGCCGATGCCGGGCTTGATCAGGTCGTCCCAGCCCTTGATGTTCTTCGGGTTGCCGGGGCGCACCGCGAGGACCACGACCGAGGAGGACACGATGCCCTTGGTGGGGCCCTGGTTCCAGCTCGGGTCGACCAGCTTGGCGTCGACCAGGCGGGTCACGTCGCTGGACACCGAGAAGTGCACGTAGTCGGCCTTCAGGCCGGCGACGACCGCGCGGCTCTGGTCGCCGGAGGCGCCGTAGGAGGTCTGGAACTTGACGCCCTTGCCCGCCGGGGTCTTGTTCCACTCCGCGGCGATGGCCTTGTTCGCGGCCTCAGGCACCGCGAAGCCGACGATGTTGAGCGTGGTGGACTCGCCGCCGGCGCCGGTGTCGTCCTTCTTGGTGGTCCCCGCGCACGCCGACAGCAGTAAGCCGGCGGCGAGCATGAGAGCGGCGGTCGCTCTGATCGGGTGCTTCATGGGGAACCTTGTCCTCCTGGGTCGGCAGTACTCATATGGGGGTCGTGCGGTGGCTCTGCGGTGTTACGCGGTGCGTTCCTCGGCCAGCAGGTCGGCGAGGCTGGTCTGGTCGACGATCGCGTTGACGGCGTTGTCGACGGACAGCCACACCTTCCGCAACCCGCGGCCGACCCCGTCGTACGTCGCCTGCCCGGTGGGCAGGCCACGCACCGTGGTCAGCGCCCCGTTCATGGCGCGGAGGACCTCACCGACCGTGATGGCGCCGGCCGGCCGGGCGAGACCGTATCCCCGCTCCGTGCCGCGGTGGCTGTGCACGAGCCCCACGCGGCGCAGTTCGAGAAGGACC
Organism: Dactylosporangium cerinum; assembly: GCF_042653625.1. Lineage (NCBI taxonomy): Bacteria > Bacillati > Actinomycetota > Actinomycetes > Micromonosporales > Micromonosporaceae > Dactylosporangium > Dactylosporangium cerinum. The sequence continues at coordinate 741,418 of NZ_JBHSIU010000130.1, forward strand.
GTCTGCAGCGAACCGATGGACATCTGCTCGCTCTGTGCCAGTTGCGCCGCCGTGACGCGGCCCGGATCCGCCGCGGCGATGGCGAGCATTGCCCTGATCGCGTAGTCGGCGCGGACAGAGATGTGCACGTCGCTGTGCTCCGATCAGATCGCCCGGGGTCGGCGACAACAACTGCGCACGCTGCCTGTCTCCGTTCCCGCTTGTCGCGATTGTCTAGCAAGTCTAGTTAGTAGGTAGGAATAGAATAGTTGCGGAACGGCTGCTGTCAAGGTTGCGCACCGCAGTCGGCCCGTGTGGGTTGCGTTACATCGGTCGATCGGGGGAGGTTCCGCCGGTCAGGGCCGCGCCGCCCGCTCGTGCACCATCCGCAGCAGCACCGGGTCGATGACCAGGGGATCGGCGCCGGCGAGGAGGCGCACGACGGCCGGCCCGGCGTCCCGGGCGACCACGACCGTCAGGCCCGTCGACTCGAACTGGGTCGGCGCGAGCCGGATGCCGTCGGACCGCGCGCCGTCTGTGGTGAGCACCACCACGCAGCCGGCGGCGACCCCGGCCGTGCCCCAGCCGAGGGGTTCGACGCGGCGCGCGAGCTCCTTCAGCCGGGTGTCGACCGAGGTGTTGGGGCGCCCATTTGCGTACACCCGGCAGGCGTGCCCATGCGTCGGGTTGAGGTCATACGTGCCGGGCCGCACGCCGTCGAGCACCGCCAGGAACACCACGCTGCGGTCGCACACCACCGCGGACCGGACCGTGCCGTCCCGCCACGGCATGGCCCGCGCCGCGGGCAGCGGGCCGAGGACGTCGTCGAGCCAGTCCGGCGGGTGGGTGTCGGCCAGCCAGTACCGGTCGCGCATGCCCTGGAACAGCTGCCCGCGCTCGTGGTTGGCCCGGACGGTCTCGGCCTGTGCCAGGTCCTGCCGGACGTACCGCTCGACCTCGTGCACCGCGACGACCTGGCCACCGGCGGCGATCAGCGTGAACAGGACCATCACCAGGTTGATGAACGGGTGCTCGCCGAGGCGGGACAGGTAGGTCACCAGCGGCACCGCGTAGCAGGCCAGTGTCGCCGTGGCCGCCGGCCCGGCCAGCCGCCGCAGGTCCAGCGCCCGCCGCAGGACGACCGCCGCGCCCAGCGGCAGGGTCACCAGCAGTGCGCTCGACCACCAGGTCCAGTCGAGCAGGGTCAGCACAGCCAGGCCGCCGAGCCCGGCGAGCCCGCCCACGGCGATGTTGCGGCCCAGATCCGGGTCGGCGGCCGGCACGTCGAGCAGGCGCGGCCGGACGTCCGCCCCGGGGACGGCCGTCGGTGCCTCGTCCGGCAGGACCTTGGTCGCGGCGGGCGGCGTCGTGGCGAACGCGCCGGTCTCCTGTGGCGCCAGCTCCGCCACCCGGAGCAGTTCCTCGCGCAGTCGCCGGGCCGACTCCGGCCGGTCCGCCGGGTCCGGCGACAGTGCCTGCCGCAGGGCCGAGGCGACCGGCTTCGAGACGGCGGACAGCGCCGCGTGCGGATCGAGCGCCGACGGCGGCTCGCCGAGCAGCAGCGTGTGCAGGGTCGCGCCGAGCGAGTACAGGTCGGAGGCGACGCTGTCCGGCTGTCCGGCCTGGACCTCGGGCGCCATGTACCCCTTCGTGCCGATCCTGGCCGTCGCGGTGTACCTGCCGTCGTCGCGGTGGATCGCGGAGATGCCGAAGTCGGACAGCACCGCGGTGCCGTCGTCGGTGAGCAGGATGTTGTTGGGTTTGATGTCGCGGTGCAGGATGCGCGACGCGGCCTCATGTGTGTGGATGAGCGCCTCGGCCACCTGCGCGCCGATGCGCAGCACGTCGGCGACGGGCAGCGTCCGCTCGACCACGAGCCGGTCGGCGACCGACGCGGCGTAGAGGTCCATCACCACGTATCCGGTGCCCTCGGCGGTGAAGTCCGCCTCCAGCAGCCGCACCACGTGCGGCCGCCCGCGCAGCGCCTGCAACGCCTGGACCTCGCGCAGGAACCGCCGCCGGTCGGCGTCGTCGAGATCCCGTTTGTACACCTTGATCGCGACGGCGGACTTGTCCAGCGTCGTCTTGTGCGCCCGATATACCTGCGCCTGGCCGCCCTTGGCGCTGATCAGCGTGAGGTCACGGTAGCCGTGGATCTGCGGCACAGTGACCATGAAGCCTCCCGGATGGCAGGGCCGCGGCGATTCTAACCGCCGCCGCGCCCGGAATCCGCCCGTCCGCCGGGTTTCCCCACCCGATCTGTCACCCAAGTCCCTTTCGCGCGGATGTGTTGATTAGCCCGGACCTCCGCTCCTGTTCATCTGGTGCATGTCCGGCGCAGGCTTTGGACAATGCATTTCTTCACGCGCCTGGAAAATGCTGACTCTTTTGCGGAAGGTGCAGTTCAAGCGGTGCATATCGTCTATTTGTGAACGCACAATGGGCCGAATGGCCAGCCTCGGATCGCACATTGTGTATTTCGCCGGCACGATTCATCCGTCGTTCATTGTTGGAGCACTCGGCAGTGGTTATCCGCTGCGAAGGTCGGCGTCGCATTCAACTTTGAGTGCAAGGCGGAAAGGTCATGGAATGCGACACATCAGTAAGGTCGGGCTGGGGGTGGCGGGGGTAGCGGTGCTCCTGCTCACCCAGGCCACCGCGGCTCACGCCGATGTCGCGGCACAGGGCAACGACATCGTCGGCATCGGGTCCGACACCATCCAGTACGCCGCCGACTTCCTGGCCGACGGCGACTACCAGGGCAACCCCGGCTTCAACGCCGCGGGCGGCCGGGTGTTCAACTTCGACGCGACCGGCGACGCCAGCGGCAAGCTCACGGCGGGTGCCACCGTCGTGCTGCGGGGCGGCAACTTCCCGGTCACCCGCCCGAACGGCTCCGGCGGCGGTCTGACGTACTTCACCCAGACCGACATCGGCGCCACGAAGAAGGTCCAGTTCGTCCGCAGCTCGCGCAAGCCGAGCAAGGCCGAGGACGACCGCGCGGTCGCCAACGGCTGGGGCGGCCTGCGCTGCTACCAGCTCGGCCTCGACGGTCTGCGGATCGCCGTGTCGAAGACCGTGGCGACGAACGCCGGCACCGCCGGCATCAGCGCCGCGGACCTGAAGAAGATCTACAGCAGCCCCCCGCAGATCACCACGTGGGGCCAGGTCACCGGTTACAACGGGCCGAACCCGGGCGCCACGATCGTCCCGATCCTGCCGCCCGCGACCTCCGGCACGGAGCAGTTCTTCATCGCGCAGATCGGCCTCACCGAGGCTCAGGTCCGCACCACGACCGAAGGCCTGGTCCGGGCCGAGGAGCACGACCCGACGCCGATCCAGACCAACGCGAATGCCATCGCGCCGTTCTCGACCGCCCGTCAGGTCATGATCCACAACGGGTACTTCAACGCTGGTGCCGCGCAGGACCCGGTGACGCTGCAGTCCGGCGGCGCCGCGTTCGACGTGACCCGGCCGGTGTACTTCATCGTCCGGAACAGCGAGATCAACACCTCGTGGAACAAGGCGCTCTTCGCGCCGGGTGGGTTCCTGTCCCAGTCGTTCCTCGCTCAGCCCCTGATCGAGGACGCGGCCGGCTTCACGTACCAGTACGCCGACGCGGGCCTCTGCCACACCGCCTGAGCAGGCGCACACCAACCTTCGAAACGGAGTCCCAGTGAAGATTCGCTCCAGGTCCCTGATGGTCGGGGCGGCAGCCCTGGCTGTCGCGGCCAGTGTCCTGGTCGGGGGAGGTGTCGCCTACGCGGCGGTGACCCCGGCCTTCGAGCCGGACCCCAACGCGATCGGCAGCATCACCCTGTACAACGCCAGCGGCGCTGTCATCACCGGCGGTAGCCTCAGCGACAGCCCGATTGCGGCATACGCGGCGGCGTCCGGCGCGGGCCGCACCGGGGACGTGAGGGCCTTCCTCCGGGTGGCCACCCCGAAGGCGGCCACGCCGACCGACCAGTTCGAGTCGGCCGTCGTCACCAACACCACCAATTTCCCGAACACGGCTGCCCCGGCGCCGCTCAACGCGCTGACGACCCCGCTCGTCAGCGCCACGGCCGGCACCTCCCTGGGCGCGTACATCGCGTCCAAGCCGAACACCGAGACGGCCGCGAACCTGGCGAACATCTACCAGCTTCGCCTGATCACGACCGCCCCGGGCCAGTCCCCCGACGTGAACTACTTCCGCCTGGACCTCCAGGTCGACACCGCGGCCGGCACGTGGAGCATCGCGTACCCGGCGTCGGCGACGGCGACCACGACCACGCTGACCGCCAGCCCGGCCAGCCCGGTCAACAGCGGGACCGCGGTCACCCTGACCGCGAAGGTCACGCCGGCCAACACCGCCGGTTCGGTGCACTTCTTCGACGGTGCGACGGATCTCGGTGCGGGCACGTACAACCCGGCCACGGGCAACGCGACGCTCAGCGTCACGCCGTCGGTCGGCAGTCACTCGCTCACCGCGCAGTTCACTCCGAGTGACACCTCCGCCTTCAACGGTTCCACCTCCACGGCGCTGCCCTTCACCGTGAACGCTCCGGGCACGCCGACCACCACCACGCTGACCGTCACCCCGCCCAGCGGGACCGCGGCCGGCACCGGTGGCACGCTCGACGCGACGCTCTCCGCGGTCGTGGCCCCCGCCGGCACCGCCGGCTCGGTCCACTTCTTCGACGGCGCCACGGACCTGGGCGCGGGCACCTACGACGTCGCCACCGGCACGGCGACGCTCGTGAAGGCCCTCGCCACGGGCAACCACCTGCTCATCGCGACGTTCACCCCGAGCGTCGGCGGCTTCCAGTCGTCGTCCTCGGCGATCCTGAACTACGCGGTGGTCGGCGCGAACGGTGCGGCGGTGCCGCTCGACGCGCAGAACAACAGCGAGCCGTTCGCGGGTGCGCTGGTGCTCCAGGTCGCGGCGGGCACCGCCGTGCACCTGACCCAGATCCCGGTGAACGACCCGAACGGCCACCCGGCGCAGGCGACCGACCCCACGGGTCACCGTCACGCCTGGGTGTTCACGGGCAACTTGACCGGCGTTTCGGTCAACGACACCCGGCCCACCCAGGATGGCTGGACGCTCAACGGGCAGGCCGCGGACTTCCGCAACGGCCAGACCGTCGTGCCGGCCACCAACCTCGGCTGGGTGCCGGCTGCCAGCGGCGGCGACGCCGAAGGCACCGTGGCCGCCGGCTCGGCGGTCGACTCGAAGCTCAAGACGGCCACCAGCAACGGTCTGCAGACCAGCAGCCAGTTCGCGAAGGCCGCCCCGGGCAACGGGCTCGGCACCAAGGACCTCACCTCCGCCCTGGAGCTGCGGATCCCGGACACCTCCCCGACCGGTCTCTACACCAGCACCCTCACGCTGACCCTGGTCAGCCCCTGACGGGTGACGTAACGAAATAACGCCAGGTCGGCCCGGGACGACCCCGGGCCGGCCTGCGCCCATCTGCTGCACATCCGACGGACGGGAAACCTGCTATGAGACGCCTTTTCGCACTGGTCGCGGCCGCCGCCGTGGCCGCGGTGCTGACCCCCGCGGCCGCGCACGCCGAGCCCGGCGTGCCCGCCGACGACGGCAACCGCGCCTGGTCGCTGCGGCCCGGCACGCCGGAGGGCAAGCCCGACAAGCGCACCCACTACACGCTGCAGGGCATCCCCGGCGCGGCGGTGGAGGAGAAGGTGCTGGTCACCAACAGCAGCAAGGTCCCCGCCTCGTTCGTCATCTACGGCACCGACGCGTTCAACACCTCGACCGGCGCCTTCGACCTGCTGCCGGCCGCGCAGAAGCCCACCGACATCGGCTCATGGATGCAGTTCCAGGCACCGACGATCACCATCGACGCCGGCGCGACCGTCGTGGTGCCGTTCAAGGTCGTCGTGCCGGCCAACGCGACCCCGGGCGACCACGCCGGTGGGGTCGTGGTCTCCCTCGCCACCGGCACCGACGTGAAGGTCGACACCCGGGTCGCGGTCCGGCTCTACCTCAGGATTGCCGGGCTGCTGCGCCCCGTGCTCGCGGCCCAAAAGGTGGAGGCGCACTACGAAGGGGTCGGCAACCCGTTCGGCTCGGGCACGGTGACCGTGTCGTACACGGCGGAGAACACCGGCAACATCCGGCTGCAGAGCCGCGCGAAGCTGATCGTCAAGTCCGCGCTCACCGGCATCACCCTGGCCGAGAAGAAGCTGCCCGACCTGCCGGAGCTGCTGCCTGGCCAGCGGGTGCCGCACGAGGCTGAGATCGGCGGCGTCTTCCCGGCCGGCCCGCTGACCGTGCGGGTCGAGCTGGAGCCGTTCGGCGACCCGGAGCAGCCCGTCGGCCAGGCCGTGCCGAAGGCGGAGGGGCACACGACCATCTGGGCGTGGCCGTGGCTGCTGCTGATCGCGCTGCTGATCCTCGGCACCGGCGCCGGCTTCCTGGTGCGCCGCTGGCTGATCCGCCGCCGGCAGGCCCGCGCCGACGCCGCCGCGCTGCAGCGCCGCCGGGCCCGCAAGGAGAGCAAGGCCGGAGCGGCCGCATGACCTCGCGGTTGACGTTTGCGGCGGCGGTGCTGGCGGCGACGGCCGCCCTGGCCACCACCGGCTGCTCGGCGGACAAGCCGGACGGCGTGCCCTACACCGACAGCCGCTCAGCCGGCGGCATCGTGCTCTACGGCAAGGACGGCAAGCCCGCCACGTCCGGCCGGACGGCCGACAAGCCGTTCGTCGCGAAGGCGATCGCCCAGGCGAAGGCGCCCGAACCCTATGACCGGGAGGGCCGCAAGGCGACCCTGCTCGCGTTCCTGCCCCGCAAGGACGCCGACCCGACGCAGTGGCACGGCCGGTTCCTGACCGGCGCCAGCGCGTACCCCGACGTGGCGCACCCGACGGTCGTCGCACCCGCGGAGGCCGGTTCCCTGGCCGAGTTCCTGGACGTGTACCCGACCCAGTGGGACGGGCTCGTCCAGCTCCGCATCTACCTCGGGGTGCCCGGCGAGGAGACGCTCACCACGAGCTACGCGACCGCCGACATCCGGGTCAGCGGCGGCACCTGGACCGTGGTGCGCGCCGGGTCCGCCAACGCCGCCGGCCGGCTCGCCGCCGCGGTGGCGGGCGCGGCCGTGATGGACGGCGGGACGGGCGTGCCGATCGAGGTCCGCGTCGACGGCGGCTCCACCAGCCCCAGCCCGACCCCGGCCGGTGGCGGCGGCCCGTTGCCGCGCACCGGCTCCGACGTGATGACCCTCGCCGGCGGCGGCCTGCTGCTGGTCGTCGCGGGCGTCGCCGCGGTCCTGCTCGGCCGGCGCCGCCGGGCCACCGCCACCGTCGCCCGCGAGGAGGCCCACCGATGACGACCGCGCCGACCGAGGAGTCATACCCGCACGAGCCGTCGCCGTTCGCGCCACCGGACGGCGCCGCGCGCCACGCCGCGCCGGAGGAACCCGGCCCGGAGCACGCGGGTCCGCAGTACGCGAGCCCGCTGTACACGAGCCCGCAGTACGCGAGCCCGCAGTACTCCAGTCCGCAGTACGCGGGTCCGCAGCACCCCGGGCCGCAGCATCCAGGTCCGCAGTACCCCGGGCCGCCGCAGCCGGGTCCGTGGTCCTCCGGGCCGCAGGCGACACTGCCGTTCGGTCCCGTGCCGCCGCTGCCGGGCCACCCGGCGTCGCCGCTGGGCTATCCGGCGCGGCCGCTCATGCCGCCGGCGGCGCCCCTCGCGACGCTCGACGCCCGGGCGATCTCGGCCTGGTTCGGCAGCCGCAAGGTGCTCGACCGGGTGTCGCTGACGATGCAGCCGGGCCGGGTCACCGCGCTCATCGGCCCGTCCGGCTGCGGCAAGTCGACGTTCCTGCGGATCCTCAACCGGATGCACGAGCTGGTGCCGTCGGCGCAGCTGGCCGGCGAGGTGCTGCTCGACGGCGCCGACATCTACGACACCGGCCGCCGGATCACCGACGCGCGGCGCCAGATCGGCATGGTGTTCCAGAAGCCGAACCCGTTCCCGACGATGAGCATCTACGACAACGTGGTCGCCGGGCTCAAGCTGACCGGCCTGAAGGTCCGCCGCTCGGAGAAGGACGCCCTGGTCGAGGAGTGCCTCATCAAGGCAGGCCTGTGGCGGGAGGTCAGCGACCGGCTGCGCTCGCCCGGCGGCGCGCTGTCCGGCGGCCAGCAGCAGCGGCTGTGCATCGCCCGGTCCCTCGCGATCCGGCCCCGGGTGCTGCTGATGGACGAGCCCTGCTCGGCGCTCGACCCGACCTCGACCCGGGTCATCGAGGAGACGATCGCCGAGCTCGCCGCCGAGGTCACCATCGTCATCGTCACGCACAACATGCAGCAGGCGCACCGGGTCTCGCAGCAGTGCGCGTTCTTCCTCGCCGAGCACGGCACGCCGGGCGCGATCGTGGAGAGCGGCGAGACCGAGCAGATGTTCGGCGCCCCCGTCGACCGGCGGACCTCCGACTACGTCAACGGCCGGTTCGGATGAGCGTCGTGTCGCTGGACAAGCAGCAGGACCCGGTGCCGGACCCGGTGCCGGACCAGATGCATGACGTTGTGCCGGACGGCGTGGAGGACCAGCCGCGCCGGCTCGCCGCGGCGCGGTCGCTGCAGGACCAGATCTTCCGGGGCGGGTCGCTGGGCGTCGGTGTCCTGGTCATGGTCATCTTCGGCTCGATCGGCTTCTTCCTGGCGCTGCAGTCGATCCCCACGCTGTCGCGGTACGGCTGGAGCTTCTTCACCGAGAGCGACTGGCAGCCGGAGCAGGACGCGGTCGGCATGTCCGCCGTGCTGCTCGGCACCTTCCTGGTCGGGCTCATCGCAATGCTGACCGCGTTTCCGCTCTCGCTGGCCTGCGCGCTGTTCATCAGCGAATACTGCGGACCGGGGCTGCGCAGGTTGCTGGTGGCGATGGTCGACCTGATGGCGGCCGTGCCGAGCATCATCTACGGGCTGTGGGGCTTCTTCCTGCTCCAGCCGCAGCTGATCCCGGTCGCGCACTGGCTGCACCAGAACCTCGGCTTCATCCCGTTCTTCAAGGTTGAGACTGACCCGAACGAGCCGGTCTGGGCGCAGTCGCAGTACACCGGATCCGCCTTCATGGCCGGGCTGGTCGTGGCGATGATGGTCATCCCCATCGCCTGCGCCGTGATGCAGGACGTGTTCGGGCAGGCGCCGGTCGGCGAGCGCGAGGCGGCCCTCGCCCTCGGCGCGACCCGCTGGGGCATGATCCGCACCGTTGTGCTGCCGTTCGGCCGCGGCGGCATCGTCGGCGGCACGATGCTCGGGCTGGGCCGCGCGCTCGGCGAGACCGTCGCGGTGCTGCTCATCATCGGCGTCGCCTTCGACATCAAGCTGCGGGTGCTCGAGGTCGGCACGATCACCGTGTCGTCGCTGATCGCCAACCGCTTCAGCGAGGCGACGGCGGGGCAGCTGTCCGCCCTGCTGACCGCCGGGTTCGTGCTCTTCGTCATCACGGTGCTCGTGAACACGATCGCCGCCATCATCGTCAGCCGCGGCCGCAGCGGCGCGTCCACCGAGATCTGAGACCGGAGGGAGGAACGGAGCATGTCGAGCCTCAGCACCAGCACCAGCGCCACCACCGCTACGAAGGCGGACCCAGCGGCTCCCGAGCGGCCCCGGCGGCTGCGCGCCCGCACGCTCGACGACAAGCTGAGCCTCGCCGGCGCCGCCGCCGGATCGCTCGCGCTGACCTGGGTCGGCTATGGCAAGATCCTGCCGTTCTCCGGCCTGATCGGCTTCGTCATCGTCTGGTACGTCGTGTTCCTGCTGATGTACGCGACGGTGACGAGCCTGTCCAGCCCGCGGCCGGTCGTGGTCGACCGGGTGGCCACGGCCGTCGTCCACGCCGGTGCGGGCCTCATCGGCTTCGCGCTGCTGTCGACGATCCTCTACATCCTGTTCCGCGGCGGGCCTGTCACCATGCACTGGAACTTCTTCACCGAGGACATGAAGGGTGTGCGCCCGACGGCACCGCTCACCGACGGCGGCATCCTGCACGCCATCGTCGGCTCGCTCATCGAGGTCGGCATCGGGGTCCTGATCTCGTTGCCGCTCGGTGTGGTGACCGCGGTGTACATGGTCGAGGTCGGCGGCCGGCTGTCGATGATCGTGCGGACCGTCGTGGAGGCGATGACGGCCGTGCCGGACATCCTCGCCGGGCTGTTCATCTACACCACGCTCGTCGTCGCCGTCGGGTTGCCGAAATCCGGCCTGGCCGCCGGGCTGGCGATCGCCGTGACGATGGTGCCGATCATCGCGCGGGCCTCCGACGTGGTGCTGCGGGTCGTGCCCGGCGGGCTGCGGGAGGCCGGGCTGGCGCTCGGCGCGTCGCAATGGCAGGTGGTCCGCCACGTCGTGGTGCCGACCGCCCGGCCGGGCCTGGCGACCGCGCTGATCCTGGGCATCGCCCGCGGCATCGGCGAGACCGCGCCGGTCCTGATCGTCTCGGGCGCCTCGACGTTCCTCAACCGGGACCCGCTCGAGGACACGATGAACTCGCTGCCGCTGTTCATCTTCACTGCCGTCCGAAGTGGACAGCCGGAGTTCATCGCCCGGGGCTTCGGCGCCGGCGCCGTCCTGCTCCTGCTGGTCCTGCTGCTGTTCGCGGTGGCCCGCTGGCTCGCCCGGCCGAAGGTGTGACCGCGATGTCCCGCCCCATCATCCACAGACGAGGAATCATCGTGCAGACTTCCGCCGCCCGCTCGCGGCCCGCCATCGCGCCCGTGCTGGCGATGGTCCTGGGCCTGGTCGCCGCCCTGGTCGCGCCGGCCACCCCGGCCGCAGCGGCCGGCCACGCCCGGATCACCGGCACCGGTTCGTCCTGGAGCGCCAACGCGCTCAACCAGTGGGTCGCGGACGTGGCGAAGCGGGATCTGCAGGTCGACTTCACCGCGACCGGCTCCGCGAGCGGCCGCAAGGACTTCGCGGCGGTCGCCACCGACTTCGGCATCTCCGACATCGGCTTCCGCGGCAAGGACCCGACGACCGGGACGCGCGACGACGCGCAGGGGCGGGCGTTCGCGTACCTGCCGATCGTCGCCGGCGGCACCGCGTTCGTCTACCAGGTCCGGGTCGGCGGCCAGCTCGTGCGCAACATCCGGTTGTCCGGCGAGACCCTCGCCAAGATCTTCTTCGGGCAGATCACCAACTGGAACGACGCGCAGATCACCGCCGACAACAACGGCACGAAGCTGCCGTCGCTGCCGATCATCGTCGTCGTGCACTCCGAGGGTTCCGGCTCGACCGCGCAGTTCACCTCGTACCTGGCGAAGCAGTACCCGGCGCTGTGGCGGGCGTACAGCGGCATGACGGAGTTCACCGAGTACTTCCCGACCAAGCCCAAGACCGGGACCCGCAAGCCGCCCATCGCGGTCAGCGGCTCCGACCTGGTGATCAACACCGTCACGGCCGGGTCGAGCAACGGCGCGATCGGCTACGACGAGTACTCCTACGCGTTGGGCGCCGACTACCCGGTCGTGGACCTGGAGAACGCCGCCGGGTACTTCACCAAGCCGACCGACTTCAACGTCGCCGTGGCGCTGCGGGCCGCCGACATCAACATGGACAAGACGAACCCGTTGACGTATCTGCTGCAGAAACTGGACAGGGTCTACGTCAACCCGGACATCCGCACGTATGCGCTGTCGTCCTACTCGTACCTGATCCTGCCGACCGGCAACGACGCCAGGATGAACAGCGAGAAACGCCAGACACTGGTCGACTTCATGGCCTACTCGATCTGTACCGGGCAGAGCTCGATGGGCATCTCCGGCTACTCGCCGCTGCCGATCAACCTGGTCCAGGCGGGCTTCGAACAGTTGCAGAAGTTGCATGACATCGACCCGACCGTCACCGTCGCCGCGCAGCCGGTCAACACCTGCAACAATCCGACGTTCATCGCCGGCAAGCCGAACGAGAACCACCTGGCGGTGATCGCGCCGAACCCCCCGGACTGCGCCAAGCGCGGCAAGGGCCCGTGCACCGTCGCCGGATCGCCGACGGGCAGCACCGGCGGCAACGGCAACGGTAACGGCGGTGGCGGCAACGGGTCCGGCGGCACCACCACCAACCCGTCCGCGTCGGGTGCCGCATCGGCGGCCGCCCAGATCGACCCCGACACCGGCGAGGTCATCAGCGGCGGTGGCGGCGGCAGCGGCGGCGGGGACGTCAACGCGGTCGGCGTGCCGAACGACCTCGCGGCATTCAAGACCGGCAAGCACATGCAGGTGCTCGGCCCGACCGCGGCCGTGCTGCTGCTGCTCGTCGTGTTCGGCCCGGCCCTGCTCGGTCGCTGGCTGCGCCGCCGCCGGGAGGGTTCATGAAGCGCCGGCGCATCGTGAGCGTTGCCGTGCTCCTCGCCTGCGTCGGCGTGCTCCTGCCCGGGTCGGGCTACTCCGCGCCGTCGGACGAGGCGCCGCCGGAGGTCACCAGGACCCAGACGATGAGCAGAGTGCACGTCGAGGCGGACGGCGCGCAGACCGCCGTCGACACCCGCACCGTCACCGCGTCGGTCAGCCAGGTCAGCAACCTGCGCAACCGGCAGCAGATCAAGGTGAGCTGGACCGGGGCGCACCCGACCTTGGCCACGTCGAGCAATCCCAACAGTGTGCAGGCGCCGCTGCAGGAGTACCCGGTCGTCGTCATGCAGTGCCGGGGCGTGGACACCCCGACCAGACCGCTCGACCCGAGCACCTGCTGGACCCAGAGCGTCGAGGAGCGCCGGTACACCGACCCGACGCTCGCCTTCCCGCCGTGGCGGCTCGACCGGCACGAGAGCCCGGCCAACCGCCAGGCCACCGTCGGCGTCCCGACAGCGGTGCCGGCCGGCTGCGACCTGACGGACGTCACGCCGCCGTCGCGGTTCGTGCCCTACGTGGGGCCCGCGCCGACGAACATCACCTACTACCCGCTCAACCGGCGCGAGAACAAGACCTGCGGCCCGGTCCTGGCACCGGACATGGTCAACGTCGAGGACAAGGACGCGACCCCCACCAACACCACCTTCGCGGCCAGCAACCGCGACGGCGCCGGCAGCATCAAGTTCGTGGTGACGACCGAGGAGTACAACCAGTCGCTCGGCTGCTCGATGACCGTCGCGTGCAGCCTCGTCGTGTTGCCGATCATGGGCATCAGCTGTGACCTGCAGGGCGCGGGACTGCCCGCCGCCGACCGGCCGACCGCGAGCGACCTCAGGTTCGCCGGACCCATGTGCAAGAAGACCGGGCGCAAGGGCGTCGGCGAGTTCTACGACAACAACGACCCCGACCAGGTCGACGTCGCGGTCACCGGCAAGTTCTGGTGGAGCGCCTCGAACTGGCAGAACCGTATCGCGGTGCCGATCACCTTCGGCCCGCCCGGCAACCTGTGCGACCTCGCCAACTCCGACGAGCAGGTGGACCTCGTCGGCTCCGAACTGATGGTCCAGGCGACCGACCAGTGGGCCACGGCGTTCTGCACCGACCCCACCCGCTTCAAGTTCCGGCACGTGCGGCTCGGCGAGCCGCAGGCCAAGTCCGCGGTGGCGGCCGGCAGCGCGAAGGCGGCCCTCGCCAGCGTCCCGCCGCAGCAGAAGTACCCGATGCCGACGGTGAGCGCGCCGATCGCGGTCACCGGCTTCGCGATCAGCTACATCGTCGACGACGCGAACGGCAACGAGTACAAGGACCTGAAGCTCAACGCGCGGTTGCTGGCGAAGCTGCTCAGCGAGTCGTACCCGACGAAGAGCGACCTGAAGGGCGCCTACGGCAAGGCGGCCGAGGCCGACCCGTACCGGGCGATGGCGAAGAATCCGCTCACCGTCACGCTCGACCCGGAGTTCAAGGCTCTCAACCCCACCGTCGGTGACGCGTTCGCCAGCGTCCTGAGCTCCTCGACGCTGCTCGCCCTGTCCGGCAACTCCGACGTGATGTACGCGCTGTCGGCCTACCTCAACGCCGACCCCGAGGCGCGGGCGTTCCTCAACGGCACGCCCGACCCGTGGGACATGGTCGTCAACCCGAACTACAAGGGCATCTCGCTGCCGCGGACCAGCTGGCCCCTGCTGGACGCATTCGTCTCGGAGCACTTCACGCCCTACACCGGCTGTTCCGAGCCCGAGTTCACCGCCGGCCTGGCCCAGATCCCGTACCTGCCGCTGGTCGCCTCCCCGGTGGCGAACCTGGCCAACATCGCGCAGCGGGTCCAGTACGCCCTGGCCAACGCCCACGTCAACTGCGTCCTGCTGCGCGATGAGGCGGGCCAGCCGATCGGCGTCAACATGGGCGCCATCGGCCGGCAGGAGTTCCGCGGCCGCTTCATGCTCGGCGTGACGAGCCTCGCGGACGCCGAATTCCTCCAGCTCAACACCGCGGCCCTGCAGTCACACTCGACCACGTCCACGACCGGAAGGTTCACCGACCGCACCGGCCGCACCTTCGTCGAGCCGACCGACGACTCGATGCAGGAGGCGATGAAGTTCATCAAGCAGGACACCACCGCGAACACCTGGGTCCTGCAGTACGACAAGCTCGTCAGCGCCGCGGGTGCCGCCGCCTACCCGGGCACCCTGCCGGTGTACGCCACCATCCCGACGCGGAACCTCGGCACCGACGGCGCGAAGCTGGCCCAGTTCCTGAAGTTCGCGGCCGGTGAGGGGCAGACCCCGGGGCTGGGCAACGGCCAGCTCCCGCCCGGCTACCTGCCGCTGACCGCCGCGAACGGGCTCGGTGACCTCGTCGCCTACACCCTGCGCGCCGCCGACGCCGTCGCGGCGCAGACCGGCACGGTGCCGCTGGTGCAGGGCGGCAACGCCCCCACCACCCCGGCGCCCACGACCGGCGGCACCACGGGCGGCACCGGCACACCGACCAGCGCCAGCACGGTGCCGGCGCCCGGCTCGCGCCCTTCCGGCGCCGTGCCGTCCGCCTCCGCGTCGGCGCCGCCGCCGGCGGCACAGCGGCCGGCCGGGTTCACCGCCGGGCTGTCCTCGGCCCTGGCCGCCTGGGCGCTGCCGGTCGCCGTGATCATCGCGCTGGCAACCTTCCTGATCGGCTCGGTCACCCGCGCCGTGACGTTCGTCGTGACCTGGTGGAAGGCGACATGACCGCGACTGCCGTGCTCGAATCTCCGGCTGACGACGACTTCGACGATCTCCTGCCCGAGCCGGTGGCCCTGACCAGGCTGCCCCCGCCGGCCGCGGTGACCGTCGTCGTCCGGTCGCTGCTGACCCTCGCCGTGCTGTCGGGCTGGCTCGTCGCGTACGCCCTCGGCGTCAGCGCCGTGCAACAGGCCCGCACCCAGCAGCAGCTGTACAACGACTTCCGCGAGAAGCTGGCCCTCGCGACCGTGCCCATCGGCGGCGAGATCGCGCCCGGCACCCCGGTCGCCCTGATCGAGGCACCCGGCATCGGCCTGCGCCAGATCGTGGTGGAGGGCACCAGCTCCGGCGTCATGCGCGACGGCCCCGGACACCGCCGCGACACCGCGCTGCCCGGCCAGCCCGGCACCTCCGTCGTCTACGGCCACGCGGCCGCGTTCGGCGGCCCCTTCCACCGGGTCGCCCGGCTGCAGCCCGGCGACACCATCACCGCCACCAGCGGCCTGGGCATCATGCAGTACGAGGTGACCGGCGTCCGCCGCGAGAGCGACCCGCTGCCCGCACCCCTGCCCGCGGGCGGCGCCCGGCTGACCCTGGTCACCGCCGAGGCCGACGGCTGGCGCAGCGGCTGGGCGCCGAACCAGGTCGTGTACGTCGACGCGGTCCTCAAGTCCGGCGACGTCCAGCCCGGCCGCCCGGGCCGGCCGACGTCGGTGGCGGTGGCCGAGAAGGCGCTGCAGGCCGACCCGGACGCCCTGGTGCCGCTGGTGTTCTGGCTCCAGGTGTTCGTGGTCGCGGCCCTCGCCACGACCTGGGCCCGGCAACGCTGGGGCGGCCTGCAGACCTGGTTCGTCGGCGCGCCGATCCTGCTCGCCTGCCTGTGGGGCACTGTGGAGACCCTCGCCGAGTTCCTGCCCAACCTCTCCTGACACCTGCCGGCCATCGCCCGTTCAGTCAGCACCAGCGCGACGTCGGGAGGCTTTGACAGACGGATGTCCATATTCGTGACCGAATGATCGCTGATGGTGAACCCGGCTCGATACGATCGCGCCGGAGGTGGCCCCGCCATGACAACCATCGCGCTCGCCCGCGGTGCGAACACCGCCATCGACGAACCGGCCGTCCGCGCGTCGATCGCGTGGGGTGCGGGCTCGTCCGTGGATCCGTGTGCGCTGCTGCTCGCCGCGGACGACAAGGTCAGCAGCGACGCGGACTTCGTGTTCTTCAACCAGCCGCGCGATGCCGCCGGCACCGTCGAGCTGACCGGGGACGGTCCGCGCGGCGCGAGCCTCGAGGTGCAGCTGCACCGGATCCCGGCGCAGGTCAGCAAGGTCGTCGTGGCCGGTTCGATGGACGGCGGGACCTTCGACGCCGTTCCCGGCCTGGAGGTCACCGTCGCGACCCGGAACGGGCGGATCCTGGCCCGGTTCCCGATCGCCGGGGTTGAACGGGTCACCGCGATGGTGTTCGGCGAGTTCTACCGCCGCGACGGCCAGTGGAAGTTCCGGGCCATCGGGCAGGGCTGGGACTCCGGCCTGGCCGGCCTCGCCACCCACTACGGGGTCACCGTCGACGAGGAGGAGCGCGAACCCGGCTGGTACCCGGTGCCCACCGACCCGGGATCCCAGCGCTGGTGGAACGGCACCGAGTGGAGCGTGCGGACCATCCGGCTCTTCCCTGAGACGGCGACCGGCTGCGGACGGTGCGGCGGCACCAAGACCCGTCCGCAGGCTGACCAGCCGCCCTCGTGCGCCCGGTGCGCGACGGAGATCTCGAACGTGCTCAACGTGTGGAGCACCAAGGCGGCCGGCGTTCTCGCCGCCTCCGGTCCGCAGGGCTCCGAATGGGATGCCCTGACCCACGAGCTGCGCTTCCACCGGGTGGGGGAAGCCGCCGGCCGCCGGGCGCTGCGGCCGGTCGCGTTGCAGTACCTGGAGCAGATGGTGGCGTTCGCGTTCGCCGACGACCTGATCGAGCAGCACGAGGTCGACGAGTTCGAGGACGCGGTCCGCCGCATCGGCATCACCGACACCGCGATCGCCGACATGCGCCGCCGGCTGCAACGCGGCCTCGACCTGGCCCGCATCGCCGACGGCGACGTCCCCACGGTCACGCAGACGACCCTGCAGCTACAGGCCGGCGAGGTCCTCCATCTGGAAATGCCCGCCGCCAACATCAAGTTCCTGGCCGCCGGCCCGCGCCCCAATCCCGGGCGTCTGATCGCAACCAACACGAAGCTGCGATTCCTCGGCGACGCGGGCGGCGGATTCCAGGTTGGCTGGGCCAAGGTCATGGAGATCCGCCCGGAGAACGGTCGTGTCGTGGTGACGGCGATCCCCAAGGGCGGTAACTACAAGGTCGACGACGCCGAACATGTCGCCGCAGTGCTCACCGGCGTGCTCCGGATCGCCAATCGGACCGCCAGCGTCCCCTCCCAGCGCGACTCCCGCAGCATCGCCCCCGCCATCAAGTCCGAGGTGTGGCGGCGCGACGGCGGCGCCTGCGTGGAGTGCAGGGCCACGGAGTACCTCGAGTTCGACCACGTCATCCCGTGGAGCCGCGGCGGCGCGACCAGCGTCGGCAACCTCCAGCTGCTGTGCCGCCGCTGCAACCTCGCCAAGGGCGCCCGCATCTGACCCGCACCGGGGCAGCCGCCGGGCGGCGCACCGCCTAAGCTCGCACCCGTTCACCGGGACGGGGGAGGTGCGGTGCACGAGCGGCTGTCGTCGCGCCGGCGCCAGGGGCTGTCGGTCGCCGGGATCGGAGTCGGCCTGCTCCCGCTGGTGCACGGCGAGTGGCGGACCGCGCTGGTGGCCGCCGTCCTCGGACAGCTCATCACCGGGGTCTGGGCGTGGGGAACCGGCTGCGGGCCCGCGATCGGCACCACCGTCGGGTCGGTCCTCGCGACGGGGACGACTCCTGGCGATGCAGGGCGCGCGCCCAGGAGATCCTGCCGCTGCCGCCGACGTTCCGGCTGGCCTGGGGCGATGACTGCGCCTCCGGTGGCACCAGCGGCAACTGCACGGCCGAGTTCGTGGTGACGGCCACCGACGGCGCCGCGCCGGCCGTGATGATCGAGCGCCTGGCCGACCATCTGAGCACGCTCGGCTGGCACATGGAGACCGACTCCGGGGCCCACGGCCGGTTCCGCCGCCGGCGGCATCCTGCCCTGGCGGGAGCACAAGCTTTGGTTCTCCGACGAGGCCGCGCAGTGGCGGCGCCCGGCGCCGGCCGGGTCGGTCGTCGTCTTCATCGACAACGGTTGAGACAGGAGTAGATCGATGTCCCAGGATCACCATGGATGGGCCGCGGTGGGGGATGAGCTCGCCGACGCGCTGGTGCGGTTGCGGCCCGAGGACGCGATCGCGCTCGACGGCGCGGGCGCCTTCGTGCAGTTCATCCGGTTCGGCACCGGCATCACCGTCAAGGGGCCGTCGGTGCTGGTCCACACCACGCCCGGCGAGCCGGGTTCGGAGACCGAGGCGGCGCTGACGGCGCTGGGCTGGGCGTCGTCCGACGAGACCGAAACCATGGCCCAGCCGGAGGCGTCCGCGCCGCTGGACCCGGCC
Organism: Dactylosporangium cerinum; assembly: GCF_042653625.1. Classification (NCBI taxonomy): domain Bacteria; kingdom Bacillati; phylum Actinomycetota; class Actinomycetes; order Micromonosporales; family Micromonosporaceae; genus Dactylosporangium; species Dactylosporangium cerinum. Next base: position 760,051 of record NZ_JBHSIU010000130.1, read on the forward strand.
ACCGCGACCCGGCTGGCCGACGTGATCGTGCGGACCTTGCGGGAGGTGCGCGGGATCGCGGATCCGGCCGCGCTGACGTACAGCTCGTTCAACAACAACGGGCTGCGCGCACCGCGGCTGAGCACCGTCACGGCCGATGCCAAGCAGGCGGCGCCGGACCCGGACCCGGCCACCCTCCTGCCGTCGCCCTCACCCGCGTGGCGGCAATGGTGCACGCTGCTCGCCGACGGGATCGACGACTGGTCGCAGGCCGCGTTCGACCGTCTCGTGGCCGAGCAGGGCTGGCAGGAGTCGTCCACCGGCCGGCGGCTCACCGCGGGCGGCGGCGAGCGGGTCAGCGCCCTGACCTATCACGCCGGCCACCGTGGGCACGGCGAGGTCAACGCGGTGAGCGTGGCCCTGCCGGTCGCCGCGGCCGAGGTGCCACAGGTGTTCCGGCAGGCCCTCGCCGGGGCGGTCGCCGCGCTCGGCCACCCGCCGCTCGTCGGCGACATGGACCGGGAGCCGTTCGCCCGCTGGCGCGGCGCCCGCACGACGCTGACCCTGTCCGCCCGCCTCAGCGGGGAGGTCCAGCTCCTGGTCGAGCCGACCGAACCCCGGGAGACCGTCATCTACAACGACCAGAAGTGGATGATGTCGCCGGACGACTGGAGCCCGGACGAGCTGTGGATCACCGAACCGGACGTGGAAGCGCCGCAGGCCGAGACGCTGCTCGGGATGATGTCCTACCCGCACTCCCCGTCGACCACCCTCGACGGGACGATCGATGAGCTGCGCACGCTGTTCGCGTCCTGGAGTTCGGCACTGCCGCTGCTGTACCCGTACGCCCGCACCGCCCGCTTCCGGCTGACCCGTCGTGACGGTGACATGGTCGTCGAGGGCCGGTTCTCGCGGGAGCGGGTGACCGCCCGGTTCGGCTGGTCCGACCAGTACGGTGCCCGGGTGGCCGCCGCGCCGGGCGCCGACGTCACGGCCGACCTGGTCGAGCGGGTGCGGGCCGCCCTGGACCTGGCCGGCGTCACCACCCCGGAAGAACTGAGCGGGGCCGCCTGGTCCGACACCCCCGCCGAACGCCTCTACGCCAGCCGCCTCACCCTCGAACACGGCTGACCAGCCCGGCCAGGCACACGATCGTGGCTACGCGGTCGTAGCTACCCCATGATCCGGTAGAGCCTGTACACCCAGGGGTACACAAGGCCTACCGGATCATGAGAAGCGGGCCGGAACGCGAGGGCCGTCAGCCGATCACCCGGTCCCGGCCGGACTGGAACGCGAAGCCGCCCATCACCGCGATCACCACGCACAGCACCGTCAGCGGCAGGGTCCAGCCGCCGCTGGCGTCGCGCAGTGCACCGATGAGCACCGGGCCGGACGCGGCGAGCAGGTAGCCGATCGACTGGGCCATCCCGGACAGCGCCGCGGCCTGCTGGTGGTCGACGGCGCGCAGGCTGAACAGTGACAGGCACAGCACGAGTGACAGGCCCGCCCCGAAGCCGGCGCTGATCAGCCAGACCACGGCGGCGCCGGGCGCCAGGAGCAGGCCGCCGACGCCGATCAGGATGAGCGCGGCGCACAGGAGGGCGACCAGTCGATGGTCGGACAGGCGGCGCATGAGGTGTGGTGCGGCCAGGTTCGCCGCGACCGCGGCGATGAGGTAGCCGAACAGGTGCCAGCCGGCGGTCGTCGCGGTCACGCCGTGGGACTGCTCGATGGTGGGCAGCCACGCGACCATCACGTAGAAGACGAGTGACTGCAGGCCCATGAACAGGGTGACCTGCCAGCCGATGGCGCTGCGCCACGGTGAACGGTGCGCGGCCCCGGCCAGGGACGCCGCGGCGAAGGACCGGTGGGCGCGCAGCTGCGGCAGCCAGAACGCCGCCGCGACGACGGTCAGGCCGACCCAGCAGCCCAGGGCGATCCGCCAGCCGCCGGGGGAGTCGCCCGCGATCGGCACCGCCACGCCGGAGGCGACGGCCGCGACGATGCTCTGGGTGGCGGAGTAGGAGCCGGACAGCTGCGCCACCCGGTCCGGGAAGTCGCGCTTGACCAGGCTGGGCAGCAGCACGTTGAAGCCGGCGATCGCCGCGCCGAGCGCGACGGTGCCGACCCAGATCGCGCCGGTGACCGGCACGGAGCGCAGCACGATGCCGGCGGCGAGCACCGCCAGGGCGAGGCCGATGGTGCGTTCCAGCCCGAGCCGGCGCGCGACCAGCGGCGCGAGCGGGGAGAAGCCCGCGAAGGCGAGCAGCGGCAGCGCGGTCAGCACGCCCGCGGCGGTGGCGGTCAGGCCCAGGTCGGCGCGGACGTCGTCGAGCACCGGGCCGACCGAGGTCAGCGCGGCCCGCAGGTTCGTGGCGATGAGCAGGATGCCCACCACGAGCAGGCCGACCCGGGGGCGGGTCCCGGCAGAGGGCGGGGCAACAGAGACGGTCATGAGGGGCTCCCGTGCAGGATGTCGCGACCCTCGTCGACGAGCGCGACGCTGCACGCCTCGGCCACGGTGGGGTCGCCGGCGGCGATCGCGTCGACGAGGCGGTGGTGCAGCTCGTGCACGGCCCGGTCCTCGTCCAGTGCGGCGGTGTCGTTGATGGTCTGGGTGATGACCGGGCTGAGGTGTTGGTACAGCTCCGCGAGCAGCGGATTGCCGCCGGCGATGACGACCGCGCGGTGGAACGCGAAGTCGGCCTCGACGAAGCCGGGCAGGTCGCCGGCGGCCCGGGCGGCGTCGCGGTGTTCGAGGAGCTCCCGGAGCCGGGCCACGTCCTCGGCGGTGGCGTGCATGGCGGCCCGGCGGGCGCCGCGGTGCTCGAGCAGGGCCCGGACCTCGAACGCGTCGTCCGGGTCGGCGGCGGCGACCCGGCGGCCGAGCGAGACCTGCAGCTCGCTGTCGGCCCGCACGTAGGTCCCGTCACCCGGCCGGGCTTCCAGCAGCCCGAGGTGCACGAGCGCGCTCAACGCCTCCCGCACGGTGTTGCGGCTGACCCCGAGCTCCTCGGTGAGCCGGTGCTCGGGCGGGATCCGGCCGCCGACCGGCCAGTCGCCTGCCTCGATCAGCGCCCTGAACTGCGTGGCGACCTGCGTGGCGAGCGGCACGCCCCGCCGGGGACTCGACAGCATCCAGTGACCTCCAAATGTAGGACAGCTGGATTGTAGGACATTTGCAGCAAGATATCGTGGGCGGCGTGGATCACTGCGGTGAGTGCGGGTTCGCCTACGACAGCGTCACGGCGCGGGACCTGCCGGGCCGGCTGGCGGCGGCGGGGCCGCGCTTCGGCGCCGCGCTCGCCGGGATCCCCGACCCCCGGCGGCGGCCCTCGCCCGAGGTGTGGTCGCCGCTGGAGTACACCTGCCATGTCCGTGACGTCCTGCGGGTGCAGGGTCACCGGCTGGACCTGGCGTTGCGCACCGACGACCCGGAGTTCGCCGCGATGGGCCGGGAGGAGCTGGTCGTCTCCGACGCGTACAACGCGCAGGACCCGCGGGTCGTGGTGGCGGAGCTGGCGGCGGCCGCGGACGACCTGGCGCGGGCCTTCACCGCGCTGCGCCCGGCGCAGTGGGACCGCACCGGGATCTACAACTGGCCGGTCGTCGAGTCACGCACGATGCTGTGGCTCGGCCGGCACACCGTCCACGAGGTCGAGCACCACCTGATGGACCTGACGCGCTGAGCGGTCCCCGACATGCGGCGACCCGGGACCGCGGCGATGTGGCCGCGATCCCGGGTCGTTTCAGCCGGCGTCAGACGTGGGCCAGGCGGGCGGCCTCGACGGCCTCGTTCAGTTGCTGCTCCGCGTCGTGGCTCAGGGAACTGCGCAGCAGCCGGCCGCCGAGGTGCAGCGATGCCATCTCGGCCACGACCTTGTCGACGGTGATCTGGTCGACGAGGAGGAAGAGCGCCGCCGTGCCGGGCTGCAGTGTCGCGGCGAGCTCCTTCATGAACTTGTCGTCGACGCCGACGTCGACGCTCTTCCCGGCCAGCGCACCGGCCCCGGCACCCACCGCCATGCCGATGAACGGGGCGAGGAACAGCAGTCCGATGAGACCGCCCCACATGGCGCCGCTGGCCGCGCCGGCGCCGGTCGCGGATGCCGCCTGGTGCACCTTGACCTTGCCGCCGGCGTTGACCTCCACGACGGCGGCGTCGCGCAGGCTGATGAGCCCCTGCCGCTGCAGGTCGATGACCTTCTCCCGGGCGGTCCTCGCCGTGGCGACGTCGTCGTACTCGATCGCGATCATTTCGCTCATGGTCGTTCCTCTCCTGTGGTGTCGAACGGCTGAGCTGGTCGAACGGCTGAGCTCCTGACCCGGCGGGCATCCCAGCCACCTGCAACGCTGGCTACCCGGCCGTGGAACCACCTCGCCCACGCGGGATGACGGCGCCGGCCGGGCCTGGTGCGGCGCCGGCACGCAGGGCCGGACACACCGGGATCAGCCTTCCGCGCGCAGTGCCGTCCTCGCGCAGAGCAGCTCGCGGCGGGCCGACGGGTCGACCGTGGGGTAGTGCGGGTCGAGCGTGATGAGCGCGTCGGCGATCACGGCCGCCGCGGCGATCCGGGCGAACCACTTGTGGTCGGCGGGGATGACATACCAGGGCGCCCAGGCCGTGCTCGTGTGCGACAGCATGTCGGAGTACGCCGACTGGTAGGCGTCCCAGCTCTGCCGCTCGCGCAGGTCGGCGGCGGAGAACTTCCAGTTCTTCTCGGGCCGGTCGATCCGGTCCAGCAGCCGGTCCCGCTGCTCGTCGCGGGACAGGTTGAGGAACAGCTTCACCACCCGGAAGCCGTTGTCGGTCAGGTGCCGCTCCCAGTCGTTGATGGCCCGGAACCGCTGCTTCCAGATGCCGGATGAGGTCGAGGGCAGTTTCTGCGGGTCCAGGAGCTCGGGGTGGACCCGGACGACGAGCACGTCCTCGTAGTGCGACCGGTTGAAGATGGCGATCTCGCCGCGGCCGGGCAGTCGTTGCGCGAAGCGCCACAGGTAGTCGTGGTCGAGTTCCTCCGCCGACGGGACCTTGAAGCTGTGCACGTGCACGCCCTGCGGGTTGACGCCGCTCATCACGTGCCGGATCGTGCCGTCCTTGCCGGCGGCGTCGGGCCCCTGCAGCACGACGAGCAGGCCGCGCCGCTTCTCCGCGGCGAGCCGCGCCTGGTAGTCGGTCAGCAGGGTGACCCCGCGCTGGAGCAGTTCGGCACCGTCCTGCTTGCTCGCCAGGGGTCCGGTGTACGCGGGATCGTGGTGCCGGGGCAGCCGGACCCTGGTGCCCGGCTCGACCCGCAACGGTGCGATCAGCTCGGCGATGCGCTTGGCAACCCGGTCGGTCATGGACGCTCCTCCTGCCCGGCGGCGGCGCTGCGGTGGCGCAGCACCAGTTTGCGCAGCTCGGTGACCACGATGATCGACAGGCTGGCGGCGACGCACACGATCCACTGGGTGAGGTCGAGGCTGACGGTGTTGAGCAGGCGCTGCAGCAGGCCGAGTTCGGTCGCGACGACGATCGCGATCACCGACATGCCGCTGGCGACGAGGAACCGGTGGTCGTCGAAGGTCTCGAGGGTGAAGACGGAACGCACGTCGCTGCGGACGGTGAACGACAGGAACAGGTTGAGGATCGAGAAGGTCGCCAGGCCCATGGTGCGGGCCACGTCCATCCCGTGCACGTCGCCGGCCCAGGCGATGACAGCCAGGGTGGCCGCCCCCATGACCAGGCCGAGGAAGGCGAGCCAGAGCAGGGTGCGGGTGGGCAGCAGCGGCTCGTCGGCGCGGCGCGGCGGCCGCCGCATGATGTCGGCGTCCTGCTTGCCGGACCCGAGGCCGATGGCCTGGAACACCTGGGTGGTGAAGTTGACCCAGAGCGTCTGCAGCGGCAGGAACGGCACGCCGGTGGCGATGTTGAAGATACTGGCGCCGAGGAACGTGGCGATGAACCCGACGAGCGCGCCCATCTGGAAGAAGACGTAGCGCTTCAGGTTGTCGTACAGCGCCCGGCCGATCTCCACCGCCTTGACGATGGTGGCGAAGTCGTCGTCGGTGAGGATCATCGCGGCGGCCTCCTTCGAGACCTCCGTGCCGGTGATGCCCATCGCGATGCCGATGTCGGCGCGTTTCAGGGCGGGCGCGTCGTTGACGCCGTCGCCGGTCATCGCGACGATCTGGCCCTGGCGCTGCAGGATGTCCACGAGGCGGACCTTGTGCTCGGGGGTCACCCGGGCGATCACCCCGATGTCGCCGACGTCGCGGATCAGTTGCTCGTCGCTCATCGCTGCGAACTCGGCGCCGGTGATGACCCGGCCGTCGATGCCGAGTTGCGACGCGATGGCCGAGGCGGTGCCGGCGTGATCCCCGGTGATCATGCGGACGCGCAGGCCGGCGGCCTGCGCCGTGGCGATCGCGGCCTTCGCCTGCGGCCGTGGCGGGTCGACGATGCCGACCAGGGCGAGCAGGGTCAGCTCGTCGAGCGCGTCGAGGAGCGCGGCCTGCGGGTCGAACGTGGTCGGCGCGAAGTCCTTGCGGGCCGTGGCCATGACCCGCAGCCCCTGCGCGGCGAGCCGCTCGTTCTCGGCGAGGTACCGCTCGCGCAGTTCGTCGTTGAGCAGGGTGGTGGCCACGCCGGGGGAGACCACCGCCGCCGCGCGGGCCAGCAGCTGGTCCGGGGCGCCCTTGACATAGGCGCGCACGACGTCGTTGCCGGCGTCGTCGGTCATGCGGTGGAACGTCGCCATGAGTTTGTACGCGGCGTCGAACGGCACCTCGGCCAGGCGGGGGTACCGCTGCCGGGTCGAGACGACGTCGAGGTGACCCTTCTCGGCGAGGACGACCAGCGCGCCCTCGGTGGGGTCGCCGATCAGCTCGCCGTCGCGGACGACCGCGTCACCCGCGAGCGCGAGCGGCAGCAGGAACGGTTCGAGGGGGATGTCGGGCTGGCCGGCCGCGTGCCGGATGTCGCCGTCGGTGCGGTAGCCGCTGCCGGTCACCACGTACCGCCGGCCGGGGATGGTCAGCTCGACGGCGGTCATCTGGTTCAGCGTCAACGTCCCGGTCTTGTCCGAGTTGACGGCGGAGGTGGAGCCGAGCGTCTCGGTCGAGCGCAGCCGCTTGACGATGGCGTTGGACCGGGCGAGCAGCTGGGTGCCCATCGACAGGATCGTCGTCACGACCGCGGGCAGGCCGGTCGGGATGGCCGAGACGGCGAAGGCGACGGCGGCCAGGAACACCGCGTTGAAGGAGTTGCCCCGGGACAGGTTCAGCGCGATCGACAGCGCGAGGGCGACGCCGGCGACGATGAGGATCTGGTTGGTCAGCCGCGCCAGCTGCCGGGTCAGCGGGGTCTCGGTGTCCCGCTCGGCCTGCAGCATCCCGGAGATGTGGCCCACCTCGGTCGCCATCCCGGTGGCGGTGACCACGAACTCACCGGTGCCGCGGGTGACGTTGGTGTTCATGTACACCATGTCGACCCGGTCGCCCAGCGCCGCATCGGCGACGGCGACGGTCTCCGCGTCCTTGGCGACCGGGAGGCTCTCACCGGTCAGCGCGGACTCGTCGACCTCGAGCCCGGCGGACCTGACCAGCCGCCCGTCGGCCGGCACCAGGTCGCCGGCCTCGATCAGCACGACGTCACCCGGGACGAGTTCCTCGGCCGCGAGCTCGGCCAGCTGCCCGTCCCGCCGTACCCGCGCCTTGACGATCATCATCTGCTGCAGCGCGCTGACGGCGGCCGCGGCCTTGCCCTCCTGGCGCAGCCCCAGCACCGCGTTGAGCAGGGTCAGCAGCAGCAGAAGGAGGCCCGTGCCGACCTGCTTGAGCGGGTACAGGCAGCCGATTCCGGCGCACAGCAGGACGATCTGCATCGGATCGGCGTACTGCCGGGCGAACGCCCGCCACCACGGTTCCCGCCGGGACTCGACCATCCGGTTCGGGCCGTACACGGCGCGCCGCGCCGAGACCTCCTCGGCCGGCAGACCGGCCCGCGGCTCGACGTGTTCGACGGCGAGCGCGTCCTTGACCGACAGCGCGTGGAAGGGCGGGGCCTCCGCCTCCACGGCCGGCATCGTGACCATGAGCCTGTCGCCTCCTGCAGTCCGACGCACGAATCTGACAGCGTCGGACGGCAATACCCATTCGCCGGCCGTTGACCCGTCGACGGGCGAACCTTGTCGATCACCCGCGCCGGGGGAGGCGGGGGCCGGCCACGACCGGGCGTGCTGTCAGCCGCGGCCGAACAGCCGGCGCAGCAGCCCGCGCCGCGGTGGGGCGGCAGGCGGTCCGCTGATGGTGGCGAGCCAGGCCCGGCGGCGGACCGCGCGGCCCTGCCGGTGCCGGAGCGCCTCGTCCGGGGTGCGGCCGTGGACGTCGCGCCGGCCCGGGTCCGCACCGGCGGCCAGCAGCAGGGCCGCCGTCTCGTCGTCCCGCCGCATCCGGGCGTGATGCAGCGCGGTGCGCCCGTCCCGGTCCGGTGCGTCGACGGCGGGCAGCCGCGGCAGCAGGGCGCCCATCGTGGGCGGCCGCAGCAGGTGGACGGCCCTGCGCCCCTCCCCGTCGAACGCGCCCGGGTCGAAGCCGGCGTCCAGCATCGCGATCGCCTGTCCCGAGCGCCCGGCGCCGACGGTGGCGAAGAACTCGTCGCGCTGGTCCCGCAGCCGCCGGGGGAGCCAGCCGTGCCCGCACCGCCACGCGCGGATCACCTCGGCGCAGGCGCTGCGCCCGCCGTCCGGCGCCGCGAGCTCGGCCTCGATCGTCTCCGGGTGGACCACGGCGCTCAGCGTCCCGCCGCCCAGCCGCACCCCGTGCCACACCCCGACGCAGCGCACCGGCACGACCGGCCAGTCCCAGCGGGTGGTGACCGTGGGCCGGTCCGGCGGGTCGTCCGGGAACAGCCCGGGGAACAGCGCCGCCCGGACCAGCGGATGCAGCTCGTCCGGCTGGATCAGTCCGGCCGCGAGCGCGGCGACCTCGTCGGCCACGACGGGGGAGGTCGGCGCGGCGTACTCGCGGGCCCGCGCCTCGCCGGCGTCCGCGGACCAGCACCACTCGGGCAGCCACGTGACGTCGGCACCGACCGGCCGCGCGTCGAGCCGGGACATCCCCGCGCCGACGGTGAGGACCAGCGGTCCGGCGGACCCGGCGAGCGCGTAGCGGCCCCGTCCGGCGAGGAACTGCAGTGCCAGGTCCGGGACGAACGCGGCCGCCGCCACCCCGGCGGTGACGGCGATCCCGGCGGCGGCACAGGCGGCCCGCCAGTCACCGGCGAGCCGGGCCCGCTGCGCCGCCAGGATCACGTCGGTGGGGGTCCGCCGCAGCCGGTGCTCGGCGGCGAGGTCACGGCGCGGGCGCGACATGCGGCTCCTCAGGGGCCGGGAGCGGAGCCGATCGGATTCGCACCGATGTCCTCCCACTTGCGAAATGGACGCGTCGACTTCTGCGCTACGGCTCCGCCCGGGTCGAGTATAGGTTCAGCGGCCGGTGCAGGCGGGGCGGTACGGCCGGCTGCCGAGGTGCGCGGCCCACTCGGCCCGGGTCAGCACCCGGCCCGCCGCGCAGATCCGCTGCTGCGCCGCCCGCGCGTCGAGCGTCCAGCCGATCAGCCGGCCGTCGTCGCCGGCCGAGACGAGGCCGTCCGTGGTGAACACCAGGCCGCGGACCCGGGCGGCGTGCCCGCTCAACCGGGCCACCGGCCGGTGGGTGGCGACGTCCCAGACGATGACGGTCCGGTCGTCGCCGGCCGAGGCGAGCAGCCGCCCGTCCCGGCTGAACGCGACCACCTGCACCGCCGCGGTGTGTCCGGACAACTCGGCGAGCTGCTGTCCGCTCGCGGTGTCCCACAGTTTGATGGTCCGGCTGTCGCCGGCGGTGGCGTACCGGCTGCCGTCGTCGGACACCGCGATGGACTGGACCGCCCGCTGGCCGGTGTTGACCCGGCCGAGCTGCTGCCCGGTGGTGACGTCCCAGGTGTTGACGTAGCCGCCGACGCTGGCGCCGAGCAGCCGCCGCCCGTCCGGGGTGAAGGCGAGGGACGTGACGATGCGGCTCGGGAACCGGGCCGTCACGTCCGCCGGCCGGTCCAGGGTCCGCACGTCCCAGACGACCGGGGCGAACGTGGCGGTGGCGAGCAGCCCGCCGTCCGGGGCGAACGCCACGTCGGTGGTCGGGCCCGACGGCCGGGCGGCGAACGGCGGCGCCGCGTGCCCGAACACCGCGCCCCCGGGCATCGCGTTTCCGGGCGTCGCGGTGGCGGGCACCGCATCACCGAGCGCCGTGACGTCCCAGACGGTGACGACCCCGGTCCGGGTCGCCGCAGCCAGCCGCCGGCCCGTGGGGTCGAACGCGACCGCGGCCACCTCGTCGGGGTGCCCGGTGAGCGTGCCGAGCGGCCGGCCGTCGGCCTGCCAGAGCCGCACCGCGCCGTCGCTGCCGGCCGCCGCGACCGTGCGGCCGTCCGGGCTGACGGCGAGGTCGCGGACCGGGGCCGTGGCGCCGCCGAACGCGGCGGAGGTCAGGTCCCGGACCACGATGGTGCCGTTGAACCCGGCCGAGGCGAGCCCGGTGCCGTCGGCGCTGAGCGCGACCGAGACCGTCTCGGAGCGGCCCCGGTCCTGGAATGTGCGCATCGGCAGGCGGGTGCCGAGGTCCCAGACGGTGACCGCGCCGTTCTCGTCGGCGACGGCGAGCCGCGCGGCGGACGGGGCGGAGATCGTCCACGCGGTGCGGCCGTCGACCGGCAGCGGTGGCAGCGGCCGCGGCGTCCCGTCGCCGACGTCCCAGAGCTTCACGCCGTCGGTCTCGGCGGAGCCGGCGAGGACGGTGCCGGTGGTGGCGAAGGCGAGCACGGCGACGGGCCCACCCGGCAGCGCCACCCGCACCGGCGCGGCATCGAGATCCCAGAGCCACCCGGTGCCGTCGGTCGCCGCGAGCCAGCGCCCGTCGGCGCTGAAGCTCAGCGACGCGACCGGCGCGGTGTGTCCACCGAGGACGGTGCGTAGCCCCGTGCGCAGGTCGTGCACCGCGATCCCGCCCGGTGCACCGACCGCCACCCGGCTGCCGTCCGGGCTGAACGCGAGCGCCGAGGTCATGCCCTCCTCGGCGAACCGGGCCACCTCCCGCAGCGTCGCGGTGTCCCAGATCGCGACGGATCCGGCGGTGCCGTCGAAGCCCGCCGTCGCCAGCCTGGACCCGTCGGCGTTGAAGGCGAGCCCGGCGGCGCGCCCGAAATGCCCGGACAGCGTGCCGAGGCGGGCACCGCGCACCGGATCCCAGAGCCCGATCGTGCCGTCGTTGGCGGACGCGGCGAGCAGCGGCCGGCCGGGTGCGAACGCGACCGCGGCGATGGACGGGCCACCGGCGTTGAGCTCGGTCCGGCGCGGTGCGGCGGCGGCGCTCAGCACGCTGCCGCGGCTCTCCACGTCCGGGTGCAGCCCCGCGGCCTCGACGGCGAGCAGCCCGGCCAGCTCCGGGTCGGTGTCCAGCAGCGACCGGGCCCGCAGCGACAGCTCGCCGGACAGCGCGGCCAGCTCCTGCCGGCGGGCGTCCTGCCGCTGCCGCACCGCGATGCCGCCGCCGAGCAGCGCCAGCACCAGCAGCGCGGCCACCCCGGCGACGAGCCGCCGCAGCAGCCGGGCGCGGCGCCGGGCGGTGCGCTGCTCGGCCTCCGCCCAGACGTTGCTGGCGCGCAGGAACGCCTGCTCCAGGCGGTTCAGCTCGCCGGGCCGCTCCTCGGCGAGGCCGCGGGCGGCGACCAGCTGCGCGCCGCGGTACAGCGCGCCGGCGTCGTTGGACAGCGCTGCCCAGGTCTGCGCCGCCCCGGTCAGCCGCCGGTGCACGGCCAGGTCGGCGCGGTCGTCGGTGAGCCACCGGTGCAGCCGCGGCCAGGCCCGGATGAGCGCCTCGTGGGCGACCTCGACGGTGCCGTCGCCGAGCACGACGAGCCGGGCCTCGGCCAGCTCGGCGAGGACCCGCTCGGTGACCGCCTCGTCGGCGATGCCGTCCAGCTCGGTCCGGGCGATGCGCCGCCGGGTGTCCTCGGTGCCGTCGCCGAGCGCCGCCAGCCGCACGAAGATCCGCCGGGCGGCCTGCCGCTCCGTCTCGTCGAGGCTCGCGTGGACCCGTTCGGCGCTCTGCGCGATCGCGCCGCGGACCCCGCCGCTGGCCTGGTATTCCCGCAGGGTCAACGCCGGCCCGGTGCGCCGCTGCCAGGTGGCCAGCAGCGCGTGCGACACCAGCGGCAGCGTGCCCGGCTCGTCCCCGACGTCGGCGAGCAGCGTCGCGAGCAGGTCCGGGTCGACGCTCAGGCCGGCCCGCGCGGCCGGCCGGGTCACGATCTCGCGCAGCTCCGGGCCGCCGACCGGGCCGACCAGCACGGTGGCGTCGTCGCCCAGCGCGGCCAGCAGGTCGGCGTGCTGGGCCAGGTGGCCGAGGAAGTCGGCCCGCACCCCGAGCACGACCGTGGTGCGCCGGTCCGGGCCCTGGCTCACGTCCAGCAGCGCGTCGACGAACCGGCGCCGGGCGTCCCGGTCGGTGCAGCTGGTGTAGAGCTCCTCGAACTGGTCGACGACGAGCAGCGCGCGGGCGCCGGGCGGGCCGTCGGCGAGGGCACCGCGGATCGCGACGTCGGCCGCGGCCGGGTCCCGCTCGATATCGTCGCGCAGCCGGTCCCGGTCGGTGCCGGACAACTTCGCAACCTCGGCGGACAACGCCTCCAGGGGCTGCTCGGTCGGCGTGAGCAGCATCGTGCGCCACTGCGGGTCGTCCGCCAGGGCGCCGAACAGCCCGGCCCCGAGCAGGGACGACTTGCCGCTGCCGGAGGCGCCGAGGACGGCGACCAGCGGCGCACGCCGCACCCTGGCCAGCAGCCGGTCGACGAGCGCGGCCCGGCCGAAGAACCAGCCGGCGTCCTCGGCCCGGAATGCGGTGAGCCCGAGGTAGGGCACCGGCTCCAACGGCTCGACCGGCGGTCCGGCCAGCCGGGTGAGCGCCTCCTCGGCGGCGGACCAGCGGGCCAGCCACTCGTCGGCGTCGCCGCCGCACGCCACCGCGTAGGCGAGCGTCACTTCCAGCGACGGCAGCCGGTCGCCCTTCGCGGCCTCGGCGAGGGTGCTCGCGGAGAAGTGCGCCCGCCGGGCGAGCAGCCGGTAGCCGGGGGCGCCGGCCTGCTCCCGCAGCTGCCGGAGCTGCCAGGCGAGCCGCTGCACGGGGCCCGCCTGCGGATCGACGGGTTTCTCCGGCCGGCCCACGGTCACCTCGCTGCTGCTGGGTTGTCCGGCGTTGTTTGTCCGGCGCCGCACAACCTACCGGTCAAGCCGCGCGCCGCCCAATGTTGTTTCCGAACGACCTTGGCACGAGTCCCGCGTACCGGAGGAAGGAGGACCCATGGTGGTCCGGTCATGTGGTGGCGGCATTCGCGGTGCCGGCACCCGGTCCCACACCGGACCACCCCGCAGGATCGGGGGAGCCGCCGGCGGTGTGCGAACCGTCGGCGGCTGCGGCCAACCGGTGGCGGCGGCATCGACCGTCAGCTTGCCGACTTGACGCTGGACGCCGCCCCCGGTGCGGAGCACTTTGCTGGTTGTACGGAACGTGTCCGTACGGTGACCAGCGACTGGGGGGTTCCGGTGCATGAGACATGGGCAAGGTCGTACCGCTACGTACGGATCGCCATGGTCGCGCTCCTGGTCGGCCTGGGCGTATCGGTGATCTACCAGACCGCGCAGCAGGGCTGGCACCTGCTGTCGTCGGTGAGCGCGTACTACTACACGCCGGCGCAGAGCATCTTCGTCGGCTCGCTGATCGGCCTCGGCGCGTGCATGATCGCGCTGCGCGGGACGACGGACCCGGAGGACGTGCTGCTCAACATCGGCGGCATGTTCGCGGCCGTGGTCGCGATCGTCCCCACCGGCCGGGACAACGACTTCCGCACCGCGGTGCGGCTGTGCGGCGTCGCCACCGACAAGCTGCCCGACGGCGTGGACTGCCTGTCGGTCCGCGCGCTGGAGGCCGCCGCCCGGGCCAACGTGGAGAACAACATGTTCGCCCTGCTGGTGCTGGGCGGCCTGGGCATCCTCGCCACCGTCGTGATCGTGGCCCGGGAGCGCCGCCCGGGGCGGCACGGCCGGTCGACCTGGATCGGCATCGCGGTGGCGGTCCTGGTGTACGCGTCGGCGCTGGGCTCCTTCGTCGCGGCCGAGGACCGGTTCATCGATACCGCGCACTACGTCGCCGCGCTCGGACTGTTCGCCTGCATCCTGGCCGTGGTGGTCATCAACGCCCGCCGGCACCAGCAGGAACGCAGCCCCGACGCGCCGCCGGCGCAACTGCCGAGGAACCGGTACAGCGTCATCGCGCTGGTGCTGATCGGCGCCACCGGCCTGCTGCTCGTGCTGTGGCTGACCGGCGTCCTCACCCTCTTCTGGCTGGAGATCATCGTGGCCGGCCTGTTCGCCGTGTTCTGGACGGTGCAGACGATCGAGCAGATCCCCGCCGAGACTGCGGAACCGCCGCCGGGGGACTGACGGCTCAGCCGCGCAGGGCGTACACCTCGACCAGTGCCTCGGACAGCGCGGCCGGGTCGCACCGTCCCATCGGGATCCGCCGGGTGACCTGCCAGTGCTCGGACCACGACTCGTCGGCCCACAGCTCGGTGATGCGCTGCTCGCGGGAGACGGTGCGGGCCGAGCGGGCCACCCCCGGGTCCAGCTCGACCAGCAGCGTCAGCCCGCCGGGCAGGTCGCGGGACAGCTGGGTGTTGGTGTCCTGCTCCAGGTCGAAGGCGTTGCCGTGCCAGCCGCCCCGGTGCATCAGGCTCAGCACCGCGTCCGTCGGCACCGGCCCGAACCCGGCCAGGCCCGTCGCCGCCTGCTGCGCCTCGGTGAGCGCCACCGCCGGGCGGTGCACCTGCGGAAACGGTTGCAGGATCTCGTAGTCGGTGAAGATCCGCGCCCACGCCGCCCGGTCCCCGCGCAGCTCCGCCGGGTGCGGGAGGCCCAGGTGCGCGTCGCCGTCGACGGTCGCGGTGGCGTCGTGGAGGTCGGCGAAGCTGCCGTCCTCCGCGATCCGCAGCGCCCGGATCAGCCGGTGCCCCGGGCCGTACTGCGCCCACAGCAGCCGCCGGGCGATCGGGCCCAGCACCGGGTGCGGCAGCAGGACCGCCGTGACGTGCCGGGCCGGCCGGAGCCGGTGCGCGAACATGTCCCGCTCCAGCCGCGCGGTGTGCGCCGCCGCGGTCGCCCGCAGTTGCCGTTTCAGGCGCAGGAACTGGTGGTGCGCCCCGGGCTCGGTGTCCCTGACGCCCGGCCGGGGCGGCCTCGCCAGCCGGCGCCCGCCGGCGTCGACGGCGAACGGCGTGACGTGCTCGTCCACGGCGACCCGGAACGCCCGTGGTCCATAGTGGAGGGTCACGCCGGTGTCGAGTCTGTGCGTGTCCGCGAGCCGGTCCGCCAGCTGCGGCACCGACAGCCCGCGCCGCGCGGCGGCCTGCGCGAGGTAGTCGCCGACCCGGTCCTTCGTCGGCCCGCCCGAGATGCGCTCGTCCATCGCCAGCACATGCCGCAGTGCGACGTCGGTGCCGACCGTGGCCAGCACCGCGACCCCCTGCCGCGACCGCTCCCACCGGCCGCCGCCGGGCCAGGTCCGCACCAGCGGCGCCAGGACGTCCATGGTGGCGTCGTCGCCGACGTGCGCCTGCGCCGGCACCACCCACGCCTGCGCCGGCGGCATCCCGTCCGCCAGCCACTGGCTCAGCAGCCACCGCCCGAACCCGGCCAGGCTCGCCGGCTCGCAGTCCGCGATGAGCTTCTCGGTGTCCGGATCCGGCGGGTGCACGAGTGGCTGCACGGCCGCCGCCGACGCCACTGCCAGCGGCGGCCCGCCGGGTTCCGGGGCCGGATCGCCGGGCGGCGGCTCCGGCGGGTCCGCCAGCCGCGCCCGCGTCAGCGCCTCGACCAGCCGCGCGACGTCGCGCCGGGGCATCGTCCCACCGCCGGCGAGCCGGATCCGCGGCAGCGTCCAGGCCACCGGGACCGCCGTGCGCGCCGGGGCCGGCGCCGGCTCCCCGGCCAGGTGCCGCAGCGCCGCCTCGGCCTGCCGCCGGGCCTTGCATGGGCGCCCGCCCGCGACCGGCGCGAGGGCCTGCGCCGCGAACTCGGCGTGCCGCCGCAACCACAGCCGTGCCCACAGCCGCGCGGACCCGAGGTGCCCGAGCCATCCCGCGACGAGCGCGGCCACCTCCGGCGCCCGGAACGGCAGCACGACCGAGCCCAGCAGATCCGGCTGCTCCGCCGCCTCCCGGAGCGCGAACCCCAGCGCGTCCAGCTCGAACCGCGCGACCGCGACCCGGCCCAGGTCGGCGCGTTGCCGGCGCCACATCAGCTGCAGCGGCCATCCGAGCACCGCCCTCGCCGGCGTCTCGGGGCCCTTCGCGATCAGCCACGACAGCTGCGGCGGACTCAGGTCGGCGACCCGCTCCGCACGGGCCACCACCGCGTCCCAGTCGGGCCGCTCCAGGCCGTGCTCGAGCGCCGCGGCCCGCGACCACCACCGCTCCCGCTCCCCGTCCTCCCACGCCATGCCCGCCGTCATCTTGAGGAGGGTAGCCGTCGCGGGTCAGCGCACGGTGACGTCGAAGACGGTGGTGTACTGCTGGGTCCGTCCGGCCACGACGGTGAGCGTGCCGGTCCAGGTGCCGGTGGTCGGCACGGTGACGGAGGCGCCGGAGAACGTGACCGGAGTGGCCGTGCCGGGCCTGATCGCGCCGGGGATGCGGAACGGGAAGCGGACGTCGAGCGCCTGCGGCCCGCCGGGGGTGCGCAGCGACAGGTGCAGCGACTGCGGCAGCGGCGTGGCGTCGGTGCGCCCGACGACGGTGATCCGGAACGTCTCCGGACCGCGGCGCAGCGGCCCGGCCGCGATGCTGACGTCGTACGGGCCGGCCGTGGTCCGGACGTGCCGCTGCGGGGCATAGGCTGCCTCGGCGGGCGTGGTCGCGGACAGGACGCCGGACACGACGACGACCACGGCGCCGACCGCGGCCTCCAGGCGGACCCGGCCGCGCAGCCGGGCGGTCTGCCCCGGGGCGGGTGGTGCGCCGGCGCCCGCGTCCACGGCGAGCTGCCGGCGGATCCAGCGGTTGCCGGTGTACCCGAGCGCCACCGCCACGCCGACGAGGAGCACCTTCACGATGAGCGTGACCCCGTACGTGGTGGTGGTGAGTGCGCCGGGGTAGCGGACCCCGGCGATCGACTGCACGAGCCCCGAGACCAGCAGGGTGGTGACCGCGGCGGCGGCGTACCACGACCACAGCGGCAACCGGCGGAGCCGTTCGCCCGTGATTCGCCGGCGCAGCAGGAGCCAGCCGAGGGCGGCGAGCCCGCCGAGCCAGGCGGTCATGGCGGTGACGTGCAGCAGCGTCGAGGTGTACTGCCACCACGCCCCGCCGCCGCCGTGACCGTTGCGCACCACGGTGCCGAGGACGGCGAGCGCGAGCACCCCGGCGGCCGGCCAGCGGAACCGCCTGCTCCAGGGCAGCACCACGAGCAGGGCGACGAGCAGCGCGAGCCGCACCCAGACGGCGGCGGCGTAGGACGACCCGGCGAAGCCGGCCAGGCCCGCCCAGCCGGCACCGCCGCGGGAGGACTCCCACAGGTACTGCACGGCGACCTGCGCCACGGACCCGGCCGCGACGCCGGCCACGCCGATCCGGGCGGCCCGCCACAGGAGGCGCCGTTCGGGACCGTCGGCGCCCAGGACGAGGGCCGCGGGGACGAGCCCGAGGGCGGCGACCAGGCCGAGGTACACGAAGGCCTTGGCGACCGCGGCGCCGAGCTCCCATCCGGTGCCCGGCGCGCCGCCGGCCGTGGGGGCGGTGAGAGTGGACGCGGGCACGCCGTAGCCGAACTGGATGGACCCGCCGATCGGGTGGGAGTCCGGGGAGACGACGGACCAGCTGGCGATGTACACGCCGCGCGGCAGCCTGGCGCGGACCGCGATGACGAGGGTGCGGCGGCCGGGCTCCAGCCGGGCGGGACCGGTGTCGGCCCGCCGCCCGTCGCCGTCGATGATGCTCGCCGCGTCGGCCGCCGACGGCAGCGTGACCGGCTCGTCGAACGTGACCCGCACGGCGGACGGTGCGGCGTCCAGCTGCGATCCGTTGGCGGGGGCAGTGGACACCACGGTGGCGTGGGCCTGTGCGGGGGAGGCCCACAGCAGGACCGCGAGCAGCGGCGTCACCAGCGCGGCGAGCGCCGCCGTGGCCCGGGTCACCGGCGCGCGCGGACCAGGGCGGCGCCGGCCGCGGCCCCGGCGAGCAGGGCGAGGACGGTCGCGGTGACGCCCAGGCCGATGCCCCAGCCGGCACCCCAGCCGTCCGGTCCCGTGGCGGGCCGGGCGACGGCGGCCTGCGACGGCGCCGCGACGACGATGCTCGGCGCCGGGTGCTCCGGCTCCGCGCCTCCCTGCGCCTGCTGCACCCAGTCGACGTCGGTGCCGTCGGAGTAGTGCTGGATCGCCGGCAGGTACACGGTGCCGCTGTCCGGCAGCGGACCGACGGCGAGCGCGAACGTGCCGAACTGCCCGGGGCCGATGCCGCCCGCGGTGGCGGTCCACTCCACGGTGGTGACCGCGGTGGTGATGGTGTTGCCGGCTTCGTCCTGGACCGGCTTCGGCAGCGGCGCCTCGACGGTCTTGACGGTCCACCCGGCGACGACCCCGGTCAGCACCGACACGAACGGCGTGTCCGCCGGCAGGTGCACGGTGAGGCCGGTGGTCGCGGCGGTGGCGGACTCGGTCGGCACCTGGAACGTCAGCGTGACCCACGCGCCGGGCCGCGTCGACGACGAGGACACCGTGACGTGGGCGCCGGCCGGGGCGGCGGATCCGAACGTGAGCAGGAGCACGACGGTCACGACGACGGCGAGCCTGGACATCAGCGGGCCGGTTCGAGCTCGTCGGGTGGCGTCGTCGCCTCTTCGTCGAGCAGGCCGAGGATCCGTTCGCGGAGCGCGACGAACGCGGCCGCGGACTGGTCACGCGGGCGGTCGAGGCCGACCTCGATCACCTCCCGGATCCGGGCGGGGCGCGGTGAGAAGACGACGACCCGGTCGGCGAGGAACAGCGCCTCGCTCACGTCGTGCGTGATCAGCACGGCGGTGAATCCGCGCCGCTGCCACAGCCGCTGCAGTTCGTGCTGCAGGGCGCGGCGGGTGAGCGCGTCGAGCTTGCCGAGCGGCTCGTCGAGCAGCAGCACCGACGGGTCGTTGACGAGCGCCCGGGCGAGGGAGGCGCGCTGGGCCATGCCGCCGGACAGCTGCGCCGGCCAGGCGTCGGCGAAGTCGGTGAGACCGACGAGCTCGAGTGACTCCTCGACGCGCCGCCGCGACTCATCGGCGGCGAGGCGGCGGGCCTGTGGGCCGATCGACACGTTGCCACGCACGGTGCGCCACGGCAGCAGGGTCGGGTCCTGGAAGACCAGTGCCCGGCTCGGGTCGGGCCCGCTGACGCGGTGACCGCCGACGGTGATGGTGCCGAACAGGGGCCGGTCGAGGCCGGCCAGCAGCCGGATGAGCGTCGACTTGCCGCTGCCGCTCGGCCCGATCAGGGCGATGAACTCGCCCGGCCGGACCTGCAGGGAGACGTCGTCGAGGACCGGCAGGTCCCGGCCGCCGCTACGGAAGGCCTGGGTCACGTGGTTGATGTCGATCGCGCTCACCACCGGGTCAGCTCCTTCTCCCAGCGCAGGACCCAGTTCCGGGTCCGGAACAGCAGGATGAGCAGGAAGCCGCAGACGACGACGAGCACGACGATGCCGGCGTACACAGCGGGGAAGTCACCCCAGCCCTTCTTCCAGTTGAGATACCAGCCGAGGCCGGAGTTGACGCCGAAGTTCTCCGCGACGGTCAGGGTCACGAACGACACGCCGAGCGCCATGAACGCCCCGGTGAAGATGCTCGGCAGCGCCGCCGGGAGGCTGATCCGCAGCACCAGGAACCAGCCGCGCGCCCCGAGGGTCTGCGCGACGTCGAAGTAGGAGCGCGGGACGCTGAGGATGCCGGCGCGGGTCAGCACGGTGATCGGGAACCACACGCTGAGCGCGATCAGGAACACCGCGCCGGAGTACGACGTCGGGAACAGCACGAAGATGATCGGCACCCAGGCGAGCGAGGGGACCGGCCCGAGGAACATGAGGATCGGGTGCACCCAGTAGTTGGCCGTCTGGTACCAGCCGATCACCACGCCGGTGACCAGGCCCGCGGCGAGCCCGGCGGCGAAGCCGGCCGCGAGCAGCAGCAGCGAGTTGCCGAGGCTCTCGGAGAGGATGCCGCGGTCGGTCCACAGCCGGTCGAGGATCTGCTGGGGCGCGGCGAAGTACGGCGGTGCCAGCAGGACCGTCTTGGCCGTCGAGATCTCCCAGAAGAGCAGCCACAGCCCCGCGCCGAAGAGCCAGGCCGCGCCGTTGGACGCCCGGTCCACCGCCCAGGCGCCCGCTCGTCCGCGGGCGAGGGTCAGCGCCCAGATCACCGCCGCCACGGCGGCCACGGCGAGCCCGGCGACGACGGTGAAGGTCGTGGTCGCCCGGACCGACTGCAGGTCGCGCAGCGACAGCTGGTCGCTGTCCGGCACCGCCGTGGCGACCACGGCGAAGGCGATCCAGCTGAGGATGCCCGCGCCGATCAGGATCGGGTTGACCCGCGCCGGGTTGGCGACCTTCTCCAGGGCGGCGTGGATGCGCGCGGCGCCCTGGAGCGTGCTGCCGGCGGGGACGGCGACGTCGGTGGCCATGGTGTTAGAAGTTGAGGCCGAGGTCGACGAAGACCTTGTCGGCGAGGGCCGGGACGTCCACGCCGGCCGGCAGGAAGCCGGTCTTCACGTACTTCTCGATGCCGGGCAGCAGTGACTCGCGCAGGCCCTTCGGCGACGGGTCGAACGTGAGCGTCTTGAGCACCTGCAGGATCTCGTCGGGCTTGCCCGCGACGTAGCTCTTGCTCGACTCGATCTGCGCGGTCTCCTCCAGGTTGGCGCCGGCCCACCGGGCGCCTTCCGTCCAGGCGGTCACGAGCTTGCCGGCGGTCACCGGGTCCTGGCTCGCGAACTCGCTGTTGAGCACGACCGCGCAGCACGGCTGATTGGCGTTGGCGCTCAGGTCGCGGTTGTTGGAGATCTCCTTGGCCCAGCCCTCCTCGACCCCCCGGATGATCGGCAGGTAGCCGCCGGCGGTCGCGATGGCGTCGACCTTCTTGTCCTTGAGCGCCTGCGGCAGCAGGGCCTGCTCGATGACCACCCACTCGACCTGTTTCGCGGCCGGGCTGGAGTTGATGCCGGCGTCGAGCAGATCGAGGGAGAAGAAGTTGGTCGCCGAGCCCTGCAGGTTGCTGACGCCGATCCGCTTGCCCTTGAGGGAGGCGACCGTCGGCACCGAGCCGTCGCTGCGCACGTAGAGGTCCAGGCAGCCGTGGTGCAGGCCGCCGCTGAGCTTGACCGGGGTGCCGTTGTAGATCGGTCCCAGGTAGTTGAAGAAGATGCCGTTGGACGCGACGTACTTGCCGGAGCCGACGGCCGCGGTGACGTCCTCGTCGGTGCCGGACTTCTTCAGCACGACGTTGAGCCCCGCCTTCTGGAAGAAGCCCTTCTCGTAGGCGATGACCAGTGGTGCGTCGCAGACGCCGCTGGGCGTGGTGAGCGTGAGCTCCTTGCCGGCCCATGACTTCGTCACGGTGAGCCCGCCGGCGGGGGTGGTCTCCTTGTCCCGGCCGCGCAGGAACGCCCAGCTGGCGACGCCGCCGGCGGCGAGGACACCGGCGCCGACACCGGCCGCGGTGAGCAGGCGGCGGCGGGAGATGCTCCGGGGCGCGTCGAGGTCCACGTTGGCGTCGACGAGCGCCGGGGTTTCCGGTTCAGGCACTGTGGTTTCGTCGTGCGGATGGTCCGTCATCTTCGATCACCTTCTATGCATCCGTAAGGCTCATCGGACCGTATCGCACCGTACAGAAGAAGACAACTATTCCTACCGGGTAGATATATTTAAGCATGGAGTGCAGTCTGTATTGAAGCGATGTGATGAGGAGGTCGGCGTCGCGATGACACACGTCTACGAGTCGGTGCTCGACGCGGTCGGGCACACGCCCCTGATCCGGCTCAACCGGATCGGCGAGGGCATCGGTGCGCCGGTGTACCTGAAGGCGGAGTTCCTCAACCCCGGTGGCAGCGTCAAGGACCGTGCGGCGCGGCACATGGTCCTCGCCGCCGAACGCGACGGCACGCTCCGGCCGGGCGGCGTCGTCGTGGAGGGCACGTCGGGCAACACCGGCATCGGGCTCGCGATCGTCGCCGCGCAGCGCGGCTACCGGACGATCGTCGTGGTGCCCGACAAGACCAGCGCCGACAAGCTCGCCGTGCTGCGCGCCTACGGCGCCGAGGTGATCGTCACCCCGGGCGGCCTGCCCCGGGAGGATCCCGGCCACGTCAGCCAGCTCGCCCGGCGTATCGCCGACGAGACGCCGGGGGCGTGGTTCGCCAACCAGTACGACAACCCGGCCAACCCGCAGGCGCACGTCGACACCACGGGTCCGGAGCTCTGGGAGCAGACCGCCGGCCGGGTCACGCACTACGTGGCGGGCATCGGCACCGGCGGCACCGTCTCCGGCACGGGCGCATATCTCAAACGCGTCAGCGACGGCCGGGTCCGGGTGATCGGCGTCGACCCCGAGAGCTCGACCTACGGCGGGGGCGACGGAAGCCCGTACTACGTCGAGAGCATCGGCCACTACCTGCATCCGGGCACGGTCGAGGACCTGTGGCCGCAGTCGTTCCACACCGACGTGCTCGACGCCGTCGAACGCGTCGGTGACCGGGACGCCATCGAGACGACCCGGGCCCTCGCCCGGCAGGAAGGGCTGCTGGTCGGCGCGTCGGGCGGTGCGGCCGTGGCCGCCGCGCTGCGGGTCGCCCGCGGTCTCGGCCCCGGCGATCTCGTCGTGGTGGTCGCCCCCGACTCCGGCCGCAACTACCTCTCCAAGTACTTCGACGACGGATGGCTGCTGCGCAACGGGTTCCTCGACGGCACCGGGACCCGGCCGGTGCTCGGTGACCTCGTGGCCGGCGCGCCGGCACCGGCCGTCGTGCCGGCCACGGCGAGCGTGGCGCAGGCCCGGGAGGTGTTCGACCGCACCGGCGCGGAGGTGGCGATCGTCGTGCTCGACCGCGCCTCGACGGCACCGTCCCGGTCCGCCGGCGACGTCATCGGGGCACTGTTCCGCGACGACCTGAAGGAGGACCCGGAGCGGCTGCCCGTCGCCGCCGTGCTGCCGGCCGGCGGTGCAGGTGAACCGGTCGACGAGGCCTTCGCCCGGGCCGGCGGCGACTGGCTCGCGGTCCTGCACGACGGGCGGGTCCGCGCCGTCGTGCCCCGGCCGCTCGTCGCGTCGCCGTAACGCCCGGTCATGCGCCCTTGGTCAGCGCCGCCCGGACGATGCGGATGGCCTCGTCGGTGTCGAGGCCGATGCTGGCGATGACGGCGGCGTACTCGGCGGCGGCCCGGCCGGCCCGTTCGCGACCCTGCTCGCCGGCCGCGGACACGAACGACCCGGCCGCGCCGCGGGTCTCGATCAGCCCCGCCTCCTCCAGCTCCCGGTAGGCCCGGCCGACCGTGTTGATGGCCAGGCCGAGGTCCGCGGCCAGGCGGCGGATGGTCGGCAACCGGGTGCCGACGGCGAGGGTGCGGTCCTGGATCTGCCCGGCGAGCTGGGCCCGGAGCTGCTCGAACGGCGGGACGGGCGAGGCCGGGTCGATGACGAGCATCCGGCTCACCGGGCGCTCGTGGCCTGCCGCGCCACCACGCCGCTGCGCGCGGTCCGCGCGTTGACCAGGACGAGCGCGGCGGTGCTCAGGACGATGAAGGCCATCCAGGCGACCAGCCACCAGCCGAACGCGGTGGCGAACACCGACGCGACCGGCAGTGACCACACCGCGGTCGGCGTGGCGATCTCGCGGGCGTCTTCGACCCGCATGGCCAGGTCGGCGGTCAGTGAGGCCTCGTCGTCCGCCACCGCCGGATGCGTCAGCACGTGCCGCAGTTGCACGAGAATGCCGACGCCGACCCCGCCCAGCCCGATGAGCAGCACGATCGCCGCGTACCTCGCGGCGGCGTCCCGCATGGTCAGTTCGCCGACCGCGAGCGCCGTCGCGCCGGCGAAGGTGGCCACCGCGACCGCGGCCCGCGGTCGGCCGAGCACGGTGCGCCAGCCGGGCCGGACCGAGTGGGCCGCCCGCCGCGGCAGCGTCGCGGCGACCCGCCGGTCGACCCGCCGCACCCACCGGTCCAGCAGTGCCTGGGTCAGGACCAGCCCGATCACCAGCGCCGTCAGCGCCAGCAGCGACCCCCGCCCCAACGACGACGGCAACCCGCCGGCGGCGGGCAGGTCGCTGACGTAGACGAGGGCGACCGCGCAGATGAACACGGCCAGCAGGACGGCGCCGGCCAGCCGCGCGCGGCGCCGGACCGCCAGCCGCGCCGCCAGCGCCGGGGTCGGCGCGACGCCGGCCAGGTCGTGCCCGGCCAGCCACGCGCGGGCCGGCTCAAGGTCCGGCGGGCCGGTCCCCGCCGGCAGTTCCTTCGGCATAACCCCTCCGATGTCTCAAGTCTTGTCTCAACATCGTGCGACAAGACTTGAGACAAGTCAATCCGGATGGGCTCAGAGCTCGACGGCGACCCTCCGCAGCCGCTCCACGACCTCGGGCGGCGGCCAGGTCCGCAGCCGGAACCGCTCCGGCAGGAACGCCGGATCCGGCACCAGGCCCACCTCCCGCACCACGTCGTCCCAGGCGACGAAGAACACCTCGGGCCCGTCGGGCCCGTCGGAGCCGAACGCCACGATGTCGGCCCGCGGCAGCAGCGTGTCGACCCGGTCCGCCCAGCTCACGGCCGAGAACACGGACCCGTCCGGCTGCTCCCCGACGCCGTACTGCGCCACGAACGGCATCATCAGATCGTCGCCCCAGAACGGGTCGTCGAATTCGAACTGCTCCAGGTGCTCGGCCTGCGCGGCGTACTCCTGCGCGGCCAGCAGCACCTCCGACCGGTGCGTGATCGCGTGCAGCGGGTGCCCGGCCGGGACGGTGAACGGCACCACCGCGCCGGTGTCGTCGACGGTGTAGGCAACCGGCGAGATCGGGCGCGCGGCCTCGCGGTACTGGGACTCGATGAGCTCGAAGACCGGGGCCAGGTCGTCGGGCCCGTCATCGGGGGAGGTGCCGACGAGGAGCGCGCCGGTGGTGTCGGGGACGAAGAACAGGGGACGGCCGCCGTCCTCCGGGGCGACGGCGGCCAGCCAGCCGTCGACGAAGAGGTGCGACGCCCAGTACGCATTGCCGTCGTCGACCAGCCGGATCAGCTGCTTCGACTCGGCGGTGAGGTCGGCCGCGGTGGCCTGGGCCGAGCCGGACATGTTGTGGTGGGCCTGGTCGAAGACCAAGGCCTCGGGGACGCCCCACTGATCGAGGTCCTTGGTGGTGACGAACGCCATCTTCGTGGGCAGGTCGACCACGATGTACTCGGACACGAACGGCCACGCCGGCCGGCGCACATGTTCGATCGTGTCGGCGACGGCGAGGTGGTGGGTGGTGGGCCGCATCAGGGGGCGCAGCAGTGGCCAGGCCTCGTCCCACGTGTCGGGGGTTTCGGAGACGTCGAGGACGGCGGCCACGAAGGCGGCGACGCGCTCGTCGCGCTCGTCGGGTTCGACGCCATCGCACTCGCTGTAGAGGTTGCCGAGGTAGATGTGGGTCGGCGACTCGTCGGGGGAGTCGCGCCGGACGGCGATCGTGAACTGGTCCGGTTGGTACTGCGCGTCGGCCACCCCCGCCGCACGGATCGCGGCGAGCACGATGCCGGCGAAGTCCTTTTTGGAAGACATCTCCGGCACGGTACCGGTTCGT
Source organism: Dactylosporangium cerinum (assembly GCF_042653625.1). Taxonomy (NCBI): domain Bacteria; kingdom Bacillati; phylum Actinomycetota; class Actinomycetes; order Micromonosporales; family Micromonosporaceae; genus Dactylosporangium; species Dactylosporangium cerinum. The sequence continues at coordinate 785,956 of NZ_JBHSIU010000130.1, forward strand.
CGCGCGTCGCGCGGGACCGCGCTGAGGGATACTGCATCGATGGATCGAACTGTGGTGATCACCGGGGCGAGTTCCGGGGTGGGGCTGGCGGCGGCGGTGCAGTTCGCCGCCCAGGGCGATCAGGTGGTGGTCGTCGGGCGCACCCCGGAGCGACTGGACGCGGCGGTCGCGCAGGTGCGGGCCGCGGGCGGCGGCCGCGAACCGGGCCGGTTCCAGGCCGACTTCGAGCGGCTCGCGCAGGTGCGTGACCTCGCCGCGCACCTCCTCGACACGTATCCGGCGATCGACGTCCTCGCCAACAACGCCGGCGGCATGGTCGGCGGCCACCGGCGCACAGTCGACGGCTACGAGGCGACGATCCAGGGCAACCACCTGGCCCCGTTCCTGCTGACGAGCCTGCTGCGGGAGCGGCTCACCGGCGGCCGGGTGGTGAACACCGCGTCGCGCGTGCACACGCAGGGCCGCCCGGACCCCGGCGACTTCACCGGCGACCCGGCGAAGTTCCGCTGGGCCCGGGCCTACGGGGCGGCGAAGTCCGCGAACATCCTGTTCGCCGCGGAGGCCGCGCGCCGCTGGCCGGACATCACCAGCGTCTCGTTTCACCCCGGGGTCGTGCGCACCAACTTCGGCGAGGGCGCGGTCCGGCTCGTCTACCGGTTCGCGCCGTTCCTGACCACCCCGCAGAAGGCCGGTGCGCTGCTGGTCTGGCTGGCCACCACCCCGGCCGCCGAGCTGACCGACGGCGGCTACTACGTCGGGCACAAGCTCACCCGGCCGGCCGCGCACGCCGGCGACCGGGAGGCGGCCGCCGCTCTCTGGGAGGCGAGCGCCGCGGCCGTCGGCGTCTAGGTCAGGCCGACTCCCACACGACGGCGTTGAAGGTGACCGATGCGGCCTTGGCGTCGACCTTCTGCACGGTGAGTCTGGCGGCGCGGCCCTCGGTGGTGCGCACGCAGAGCACCGCGCCGGTCTCGACCGTGGGCACCTGGGTCGCGCCGCGGGCCGCCGCGGCCTCCTGGCACTGCGCGAGCTCCGGTGTGCCGCCGCCGTCCCAGACCATGAACGACGTCGACGGGCTGAAGGGCGGTTTGTGCAGCTCGAACCGGCCGTCGCTGATCTGGTCGACGCTCAGGTCACCGTGCCAGTCGGCGTCGTCGATGGAATGCGGCGGCTTCGTGTCGAGCTCGACGGCGTCGCCCAGGCCGCTGCCCATGGTGCTCGACGCGACGAGCTGCCCGGACCACCGGACCGCCCCGGCGGCGCCGCCGGGTCCGGCGCCGGTGGTGTTGCCCGTGGCCGGCGGCTGACCCGCCGCGGTCGTCCGCTGGGGGGCCGGTTGCGCGGCGCCGGTCGGCGCCGGTGCCGGGCTGTCGCCCCGGCGGGCCGCGACGACGGCGAAGATGCCGCCGATGATGGCGGTGATGATGGTGCCGGCGAAGGCCAGCCAGATGCTGAGCTTGGTGTGGTCGCGTTGCGGCCGCACGGTGTTCTGGGGCGGTGGGCCCCACTGGTTCGGTGCCATGATCCCCCGCTGCGTGCATATCGATGGATACGTCGTCGATCGAGGACTGTAGCCAACCCGGGCGAGGGACGAAGCGGGCGAGGAGCGTTGCCCGGTCGCGATGTGATCAAACGTCAGATAACCGGCCTCTGACCTGGGAGAATTGGGTTGTCGGGCCCGATCGTGACGGGTCCCGGCGGGGCCTGACCGATGCCCCTGAGCGGCGTCGCATGAGTCGACGGTTGTCACTGGACCGCACCGCGCAGCCAACCGCCCTAGAGCACACACCCAACGCCCGACGGCGCCTCAGCCGGTGCCGGCGTCGCGGGAGCGTGCTCGAACCACGAAAGGCGTACCTCGAATGTCCACCTCCACGATCCACGCACCCGCCCGGACCAACCGATCGGACGCCACGTCGCATCCGCGGGCCCTGGTCCAGAACTCACTGGCGCCCGGGACCGTCGACCTGCCATCCCTCGTGCCACTGATGTATGCCCTCATGTTCCGCAACATCGCCAGTGACGGGTTCATCTTCAGCGACCCTCAGGCGGCGCGGGTGACGTCGGCGTCGAGCAGTTCGGCGGCGGCGTGGTCCGGGGTGCCCGGCGCGGCGTGGTAGGCGATCAGGCGCTGCCCGTCGGTGCCGTCGAGACGCATCGCCTCGTAGCCGAGGGTGAGCCGGCCGACCGTGGGATGGTGGAAGCGCTTGTCGCCGTTGGTGTGCGCGTCGACCTCGTACCGCTGCCACAGGCCGGCGAACTCGGCGCTGTTGAGCGTCAGTTCGCCGACGAGGTGGACGAACTCGGGCGTGTGCGCGAACTCGCCCGCGACCGCGCGCAGGTGGGCGACCACGCCCGGGGCCAGCTGGTCCCAGTCCACGTAGAGGCGGCGCGCGGCCGGGTGCAGGAAGACGTAGCGGACGATGTTGCGCCGCTGGACCGGCCACGCCTCGATGCCGGCCAGCAGGTGCAGGCCCGACGGGTTGGCCGCGAGCAGGTCGTTGGTCGGGCCGACCACGTAGGCGGGGTTGGGGCGCAGCGCCTCCAGCAGGCGGTGCACGCCGGGCCGCACCCGGTGGGACAGCTCGGCCGGTGCCGGGCGGCGGCTCACCAGGTCGCGCAGGTGCCGGTGCTCGTCGCGGCGCAGCCGCAGCGCGCCGGCGAGGGCGTCGACGACCGACGGGCTGGGCTGCCGCTCCCTGCCGCGCTCGAGGCGGGTGTAGTAGTCCACGCTCACCCCGGCGAGGGTGGCGACCTCCTCGCGGCGCAGCCCCGGGGTCCGCCGCATGCCGGTGCCCCCGGGCAGGTCCACGTCGTCGGGGCGCAGCGCCGCGCGGTGCGCGCGCAGGAATGTGCCCAGCTCATTCCCCCGGTCCGTCACGCTTCCAGTCTGCCCGCGCCGGGCCGCGCCGCAAGTGCGCAGAGGGGGTGTAGCGCACCCAGGTGCGCCACCGGAAAAAGCCTACGGTCGACGGACATGGCACCTCTTCTCGCCGCGGCCCTGGGGTTCGTGGTCATCTCCCTCGACGCGCTGGTCGTCACCGTGGCCCTGCCGGACATCGGCACCGACCTGCACGGCGGCATCGCCGGGCTGCAGTGGGTCGTCGACGGCTACACGCTGACGTTCGCGGCGTTCATGCTCTCGGCGGGCGCGTTCGCCGACCGGATCGGCGCGAGCCGCGCGTTCGCCGGCGGCCTGGTGCTGTTCACCGCGGCCTCGGTCGCCTGCGGGCTGGCCACCGAGCTGTGGATGCTGGTCGCGGCCCGGCTCGTGCAGGGCCTGGCCGCGGCGCTGACCATGCCGGCCTCGCTCGCCCTGGTCCGCCAGGCGTACCCGGACCCGCACCGGCGCACCCGGGCCATCGCCACCTGGACCGCGGCCGGCGCCATCGCCACGACCGTCGGCCCGGCCCTCGGTGGCCTGCTCACCAGCGCCTGGAACTGGCGCGCGATCTTCTTCATCAACCTGCCCGTCGGCATCGCCGGCCTCCTCCTGCTGCGCCGCGCGCCGCGGTCGCCGCGCCGGGCCGCGCCGCTGGACCTCCTCGGGCAGGTCCTGGCGGTCCTCGGCCTGGCCGGGCTGACCGTCGGCGTGATCGAGGGCGGCGACCGTGGCTACCGCGCGCCCGAGGTGATCGGCGCGTTCGGGCTCGCCGCGGTCGCGGTGATCGCGTTCCTCGTCGTCGAGGCCCGCCACGAGCATCCGACGATGCCGCTCGGGCTGTTCCGGCGGCGCCCGGTGTCGGTGTCGATCGCCGCCGGGTTCGCCGTCAACGTGGCCTGGTACGGCACGATCTTCCTGCTGAGTCTGTTCTTCCAGCGGGAACTGCACCGGACCGCGTTCGTCGCCGGGCTGATGTTCGTCCCGGCGACGGCGGTGGTGGCACTGTCCAACCTGCTCGTCGCGGCGCGGATGATCCAGCGATACGGGCCGCGGGTGCCGATGGTGCTCGGGCAGGCGGGCACCGTGGTGGGGTTGACGCTGCTGCTGTTCGTCGACGCGGACACCCCGCTGGCCCTGGTGGCGCTGGCGACCGTGCCGGTCGGCCTGGCCGGGGCCCTGGCCGTGCCCGCGCTCACCGGGCTGCTGCTGGGCAGCGTCGAGGCGGAGCGGGCCGGCACCGCGGCCGGCGTGCTCAACACCGTCCGGCAGACCGGCGGTGCGGTCGCCGTCGCCGTCTTCGGGGCGATCGTGGCGTCGGGCGCCGGCTTCGGGGCCGGCCTGCGGATCAGCCTCGCCGTGGCCGCGGTCGCGCTGGGTGCCACCACCGTCGCGACGTTCGTCGCGCTACCCCCGATCGCTCCGGCCGGCGCGGCGACCGTGAACCGGCGGGCGTGAGGCCGCCGCGGCCGCCGGTGTGCGTGCACCGCACATCGACGGCCGCGGTGTCCTCGGGGTCCTTGGTCACCCGTCGGTGATGACGGCGTCGCCGGCGAGGTGTTCGGTGCGTTGCACGATGAGGTTGCGCAGCTGGTCGGCGTCGGACCTGGTCTTGTCGGCGTTGTTGCCCTCGACGGTGCCGAGGACCTTGGTGATGCCGTCGAGGATGTTCAGGGCGTCCGCGCCGGCGTAGATCTTCTTGTACAGCTTGCGGTAGGCGTCGTCGTAGGTCGCCTTGAACGCGGTGCTGGCCAGGAAGCGTTCCTTGAGCTTGTTGCCGCCCATCCCGCCGAAGCCACGCCCGCCGCCGGGCAGCTGCATGCCGGCCGGCGGCTGGAAGTCCTGCGGCAGCGCGCCACCATTGGCCCCGGCGTTGCCGCCGCCCGGGAAGCGGCCGCCGCCCATCGAGGTGGTGTCGTGCGGGCCGGTGGTGGCGCTGCCGGAGAAGGACAGGTTGTAGTCCCAGCCGACGACGGAGAACCGTTTGGTCTTCAGGTTGTACCAGAGGTAGTAGTTGCGGCCGGGGCCGGCCATGTCGTCGGAGTTGAGCAGCAGGTTCTGCACGGCGACGTAGTTGGCGAACGACGGCACGTCGACGTGCTCGGCGAGGTGCTTGTCGAAGTCGGCGTCGCCGGCGCCGTTCACCCACTGGATCAGGTCGATGACCGGTTGGAGGTCCTGGCTGCCCTTCTTGGTGATCTGCTTGAAGTCGTCGGCGTAGTCGGTCGGGTCGTCGCCCTGGTCGGTGAACGATCCCGTGGCGAGGCTCTTGTAGAGCACGCCGGAGCCGCCGAGGGTGTCGGCGAAGTCCTCGTCGGGGTGTTCGACGATGAGGCGGGCCGTCGTCGGCCGGTCGTTGACGGTGAAGCTGGTGTACGCGTAGCGCTGCGCCGTCTGATCGGCGGCGGCGAGGACGTTGAGGGAGACGGCCTCGTTGAGCACCGTGGAGCCGCCGCCCATGCCGGCGACGCGCACGGCGATCTCGCGGTGGCCCTGGTAGCGGCGGCCGTCGGCGAACTCGTCGAAGCGGATCAGCCACGGCAGGGTCTCCGGCTCCTCGGCCTTGAGCGACGACATGCCGAACCCGCCGCCCGGCCTGAATCCGCCCTGCTGGTCGCCGCCCGGCAGGGCGCCCTGACCGCCGCCCGGGAAGCCGCCGTTGCCGTTGCGCTGCGGCAGCTGCCCGCCCCGCCCGCCGCCGAACCCGCCCGGGCGGGACTGGCCGTTGCGGGTCAGCCCGGAGAGGGTGGAGTTGCCCTTGAGCCGGATGCCGACACTGTCCAGGCGGGTGCCGTCGATGGTGATGTCGGCCTCGAGGAACTCCTTCTCGCCCTCGTCCCAGAACTCGTCGAGCAGCCGCTGGTAGTCGGCGTCCTTGAAGGTCAGTGTGACCTTGTGGGCCCGGGTCGCGTCGAACAGGTCGGTGCTGCCGGCCACGTCCTGCGTGACCTGGTCGCCGTTGTTGTCGCTGGCGCTGGTGACCAGTGGCGCGACCCGCACGGTGCTGAACACCACCGCGCACGCGACCAGGAACGCGGCGCAGACCGCGAGCAGCTTCCAGTAGTGCCGTATCCGGACCGGGATCCGGTGCAGCAGCCGCTGTGGCAGCCGGGGGTGCATCACAGGTCCGTCTGGTCGTAGCCGGTCAGGACGGTCACCCGCTGCCCGCTGGTGCGCTCGCCGAGTGCGGTGATGAGCTGGCCGGGCTCGTGGCCCTTCTTGAGCCGGACGGTGTACATCAGCTCGGTGAGGGCGCCGCCGCGGATCGACTCCATGCTGACCAGCTCGAACTCGCTGGTGTGGGCGATGAGCACGTCCTGGATGCCCTCGGTGTGGCCGCCGTCCGGCGGGACCTGGACCTTGACGACCTGCCGCTGGACGCTGGCGGCGAACCAGTTGAACCGGTACATCACCACGATGATGAGGCTGATCGCGACCGCCGCGACGATGGCCAGGGTGTAGAAGCGGGTGCCGGCGGCCATGCCGACGCCCATGACCAGGAAGATGAACCCGACGTCGCGGGTCTCCTTGATCGCGTTGCGGAACCGGACCACGGACAGCGCGCCGACGAGCGCGAACGCGCGGGCGATGTTCGAGCCGACCACCAGCATGATCAGGGCGATGAGCATGCCGAGGATGACGAGGGTCTGCACGTAGGACTGGCTGTAGGACACGTTGCGGTGGGTGAACCGGTACACCCAGCCGATCATGGCGCTGAGCACGAATGACAGCGACAGCGCGATGGCGATGTCGCCGACGCTGAACGTGCCGGACAGGTCCTGGACGTCGAACGGCATGGGGTCAGGCCTCACTTCGGGTGGGAACGTGGAAGATCGAGCGGGGCGCCCTGCCGAACGCCTCGACGCTCTGGCAGTACTTGGAGATCCGCGCGACGGACAGGTTGAGCTCGGCGGCGAGGTCGGTGAGCCAGTAGGGCACGCGCTCGTTGGCCTTGAACTCCACGACGGCGAGCCGGGCCGGGACGATGAGCCGGTTCTCGGCGTCGGCGCCCAGGTGGAAGTCCCGGTCCCGGCCGCGCAGCCGCTGATCGACGGTGACCCGCAGGCCCGCCTCGGCGCCGCGGCCGACGAACGCCTCCCGCTGGTATCCCGTCATGGCCACCGGCTGCAGGTCGAGGCGGCCGACCAGCCCCAGCACCTCCTCGAGGAAGGCCCGCTGGCCCGGCTCGTGCTCGACCATCTCGCGGCCGTCGCACAGCTGCAACGCCAGCCGGTAGGGCAGCGCGACCCGCCGCTTCTGCGTGACCCGGTTGACCCGCTGCTTGATCTCGACGAACACGTCGGTGTCGTCGTCGACGCCGAACCGGTCACCGTAGTGGCGGATACGCAGCTTGCGCCGGAACTTCAGCCCCTCGATCTTCTCCCAGTAGAACCGCAGGTCCCGGGTGTCGTAGTAGGTGCTCCACACCCCGTAGCCGCCGGCGGTGCCGTGGCTGTCCCGGTCGAGGCGGCGGTCCAGCTCCGCGCGCAGCGCCGGCAGGGCGGTGCCGGGCATCAGGTACTTGATCTCGTAGCGGTTGAACGCGTGCAGCCGGCTCGGCGCCCGCAGCGCGTGACCGACGTGGTCGTCGTTGCCCGCTTCGGCCGGCAGGGCGGGTGCTTCCGGTGCGTCGGCCGGGGAGGGGTCCGGCGGCACGGCACGTCGTCGGAACGGCCATCGCATGGTGGTCGCCAATCTGAGTACGGCAGCTGACAAAGCAGGACACAAGCAGCCGAACCTCAGAGCAGCCTTTGAACACCATCGAAACTGCACATGAACGCGAGGTGGACGCCGAGCGGCACCGACGGTGATCAACGATACGGGACCGCTCACAGGCGGCGTCCTCCAGCCACACTTTCGCATGGTTGAGCAATTGTTCGTCCTCATGGCCGGCACCTTGCACGCATCGGCGGGTTTCGCTTGACACCCGTCATGTGAGCGTTAACGCTGAGAGGGCGAGAGACACGGCACGGCGGCCGTGCGCGCACCGGCTGACCGGGCGATCCGAACACCCTCATCGATCGCGCGGCAGCACCTCACTGCGCTCCTCCGTCAAGGATGCGCCCGCCGTCTCCCGGCGCCGCCGCACGGTGCGCAACCACCCGTCACCGGCGCCGGCCGAAAGGATCCCCATGCATCGACACAGTCCCAAGGCGAGCCGTTCCGTCGTTGCCGCCGCGCTTGTCGCCGGAGCCGCCACCGTGATTCTCGGAGTGCAACGCGACGCGTTGGCGGCGGTGCCCGCCGTCGACGGGTTCACGGCCGGCAACGCGGCGGTGGCGTCGGTGGACCTGGCCGGTCAGTGGTCGTTCACCCCCGAGGGGCGGGCGACGACGTCGATCACCGTGCCGGGCGGTGGCTGGTACAAGCAGGGGTTCACCGACGTCGCGCACGCGGTGTACTCCCGGACGATCACCGTGCCGAACGCGGGGCAGCCGCAGTCGACCTGGATCGAGTTCGGCGCGGTGAACCATCAGGCGACGCTGTCGGTCGACGGGCGGGTGGTGGCCACGCAGACGACCGCGTTCACCCCGTCGAGGTTCGACATCACCGCGTTCGCGGCGCCCGGCACGACACACACGATCACGGTGGACGTGAAGGGCCGTGACGCGCTGAAGAACCCGGCCAACGGCAAGTACCTGGTGCCGACCGCGGCGGAGTGGTCGGAGGCGGTCCCGCAGGGCATCTTCCGCTCCGCGTTCCTGCGCGTCTACCCGGCGGTGTACGTCAGCGACGCGTTCGTGCGCACCTCGGTGGCGAATCAGAGCCTCACCTATGACGTGTCGGTGACCAACACGTCGGCCGGCGCCCGCACGGTCACGCTGACCGGCACGCTGTCCTCCGACGGCGGCGGGTCGTTCGCCTACCCGGGCCTGCCCGGCCGGACCGTGTCCGTGCCGGCGCACTCGACGGTCAAGGTGACGGTCGGCCCGGTCACCTGGAACCTCGGCACGGGCTCCTACTGGTGGCCGAACGTGCCGTACCGCTCGGGGTACCGGGCCCAGTTGCACCGCCTGGCCGTGCACGCCACGACCGACGACGGGCGGACCAGCGACGCGCTGTTCCGGTTCGGGTTCCGGGAGAGCACGCAGAACGGGGAGTACTACTCCCTCAACGGCGTGCGGGTGAACTACCGCGGCGACAACCTGCAGGGCGCGGACTACGACCGGATCAACAACGGTGGTGTCGGCGACGCGTTCGACACGTTGCCGGGGTTCCTGCCACCGTCGGCGGGCAACGGCGGCTGGCCGCAGGCGGTGGACAACTACCAGCGGCTCAACTTCAACGTGGTGCGCATCCACCAGGAGCCGGCCAGCCCGTACATGCTGGACGTCGCCGACGAGATGGGGCTGATGCTCGTGGACGAGACCGCGATCCGCGGATCCAACGGCCGCGAGGACTTCCAGGCCGGCCACGACAACATGGTGAACCACGCCCGGGCGCTGACGCTGCGCGACCGCAACCACCCGGCCGTGCTGCGCTGGAGCCAGAGCAACGAGCCCGGCCTCAGCGGCGACACCGAACAGTTCCAGCAGGACCTGTACGCCGCCATGAACGGCAACGACGGCACCCGGCCGGTCATCGTCGACGGTGAGGACCCGAACAGGTACCCGAACATGCGGTACGCCAACTTCGCCTCGTTCCCGCACTACCTCGACGGGCTCGGGGCCTACACCGAACGGGTCGTGTCCACGCCCGGCCGCCCGGACGGCGAGACCGAGTTCATCTGGCCGAAGTGCAACACGAAGCAGGGCTTCGAGTGGTTCGCCACGCTCACCGCGGCCAAGCGGGGCAAGGACGCCAGCGACCTGCGGCCGTACACGCTGCTGTCGGGCTGGGCGGGGTTCGTGCCGGGCGTGCGGACCACCGACTTCGTCCCCGAGGAGGGCGGCCGGCCGGTCTACGGCGCGGACAACCTCACCGATCCGTGGAGCAACCCGCAGATCCAGCGCATCCAGGCCGGCTTCCACCCGATCGCCGCGATCGACCTGCCCTACTGGTCGGCCTCCGGGATCTCCGACGCCAACGGCACGTTCCCGCTGCCGCAGGCGGTGGACAACTACGGCTACGACGCGCCGGTGACGCGGAACATCACCGTGTTCAACGACGACTTCAGCACCACGTCGGTCGGCCTGGTGTGGACCGCGCGGCTGAACCAGCCCGACGGCACGGTGATCGCGTCGGGGAACACGGCGCTCAATGTGCCGCTCGGGTCCCGGGTCACCCAGCCGGTTTCGTTCACCACGCCGGCCTCCGGTAGCCGCGTGTACCTGACCCTGTCCACCACCAAGAACGGCGCCACCGTGTTCACCGACGCGGTGGAGTACTTCACGCTCGGCGCGAACTCCTCCACCGTGGACGACGCCGACCCGCGGATCGTCTACGGCGGCACCTGGTCGCGGGCGAGCGGCGAGTCCGGCCCGTACGCCGGCACCAACACCTACTCCGACGTGGCCGGCGGCACCGCGACCCTGTCGTTCACCGGCACCGGCGTCGCGTTGCGTGCGGTCACCGACGCGAGCCACGGCATCGTCGCCGTGTCGGTCGACGGCGGCGCGGAGACCCTCGTCGACGAGTACTCCGCGACCCGCCAGGGCGACGTCACGGTGTGGACCAGTCCGCGGCTGGCGTCCGGCACCCACACGGTCCGGGTCCGGGTGACGGGCAACCAGCGGCCCGGGGCGAGCCACAATTGGGCCACCGTCGACCGGTTCGAGATCAGCACCGGTGTGGTGGCCGGGTCGAACTACCGCATCGTCAACCGCAACAGCGGCAAGCCCCTCGCCGTGGCCGGCAACTCCACCGCGGACGGCGCCGGGGTCGTGCAGCAGAGCGGCGCCGGCGCGTGGACGCTCGCCACGGCCACCGGCGGTGCGTACACCCTGCGGTATGTCCCGACCGGGAAGGTCCTCGACGTCAACGGCGGCAGCACCACCGAGGGGCTGCCACTGCAGCAGTGGTCCGCCAACGGCGGGGCGAACCAGCAGTGGTATCTCCGGCCGGCCGCGGACGGCTACTACACGATCGTCAACGTCGCCAGCGGCCTGCTCGCCGACGTCTACGGCCAGTCCGGCAACGACGGCGCCCAGGTCGTGCAGTGGGGCGCCAACAACGGCACGAACCAGCAGTGGCAGCTGGCGCCGGCGTGACCGGCCGCCGCGGACGTCACGCCAGGCGGTAGCCGCGGCCGACGACCGTGGCGATCGGGTCGGGGTCGCCGAGCTTCTGGCGCAGCGTCTTGACCGTGGTGCGCACGGCGGTGGTGAACGGGTCGGCGTGTTCGTCCCAGACCCGGTTGAGGAGGTGCTCCGCGCTGACGATCTCGCCGTCGGCGCGGAGCAGCTCGGTGAGGACGCCGAACTCCTTGCGGGTCAGGGTGACCGGCCGGCCGCCGCGGCGGACCTCGTGCCGCCCGACGTCGACGGTGAGGTCGCCGCGGTGCAGGACGGTCGGGATCCGGTTCGGCGCCCGGCGGCCCAGCGCGGTCACCCGCGCGATCAGCTCGGCGAACGCGAACGGTTTGGCGAGGTAGTCGTCGGCGCCGAGGTTCAGGCCCTCGACGCGGCTGTCCAGGGACGCGGCGGCGGTCAGCATGAGGACGCGCGCCGGCGAGCCGAGCCGGATGAGCGCCCGGGTCACGTCGTCGCCGTGCAGGACGGGCAGGTCGCGGTCGAGGACGACGACGTCCGCGGCGACGTCGGTGGCCCGGCTGACGGCGGCGGCGCCGTCGTGCACGACGTCGACGGTCATGTCGTGCTCGCGCAGGCCATCGGCGATCAGCTGGGCGAGGACGGGGTCGTCCTCGACCACCAGGACCCGCAGGACGGCGCTCATCCGGCCGGCACGGCGACGGTCACGGACAGGCCGCCGCCGTCGCGCGGGACGACGGTCAGGGTGGCGTCGTGCGCGGCGGCGACGGCCTCCACGATCGCCAGCCCCAGCCCGGCGCCCGACGCGCCGGTCCGGCGCCCCTCGCCCCGCTGGAACGCCTGACGCAGCGCGGGCAGCTCGGCCGGCGCCACGACCGGGCCGGTGTTGTCGACGCGCAGCCAGGCGGTGCCGGTGTCCGTGCCGGTGGTCAGCCACACCTCGCCGCCGGCGATGTTGTACCGCGCGGCGTTCTCCAGGAGGTTGCGCAGCACCAGCTCCAGCTGGACCGGGTCGCCGGTGCAGCGCGCCGGCGCGAGACGGTGGTGCAGCAGCGGGCCGTCCGGTGGCCAGGTGGCGACCGCGCCGGTGGCCGCGGTGGCCAGGTCGACCGGCTGGAAGGCGCCCCGCTGCGTCTGCGCCAGCTGCAGCAGGCTGGTGAGCATCGCGTCGCTGCGGGCCGCGGCCGTGACGACCGTCTGCAGCGCCTGCCGGTACTGCTCCTCGGTGCGGACCGGGCGGGACAGGGCCATCTCCGCGGCGGTGCGGATGATGGTCAGGGGCGTGCGCAGCTCGTGTGACGCGTTGGCGACGAACAGCCGCTGGCCCTGGAACGCGTGGGCGAGCCGGTCGAGCATCGCGTCGAACGCGACGGCCAGGGTGCGCAGCTCGTCGGGCGGTCCGTGCAGCCCGATCCGGGCGTCCATCGTGTCGTGCGACAGCGCGGCGGCGGTGCTGGTGATCTGCCGCAGCGGGCCCAGCGCCCGGCCGGCGACCAGCCAGCACAACACCAGCGAGACGACGGCCAGCGCGACGAAGACGCCGCCGGTCTCGAGCACGATCGTGCGCAGCGCGTCGGTGCGGGCCGTGGTGGTGGCCATCTCGACCGCGGCGAGCGGCTGGGCCCCGATGACGGTGCCGGTGGGCACGAGGGTGGTGCTGTCGGCCTCGGTGAGGTCGGCGACCAGGGCTTCGCTGGCGGTGAAGAACTCGCGCCGCACGAGCAGATACATCAGCCCGAGCACGGAGGCGCCCGTGCCGGCGAAGACGGCCGCGTACCACAGCGTGAGTCGCCCGCGGATGGTGAGCCTGGTCATCCCCTCATTGTGGCCGTGGCCAGGTGGCATCCGTGTGTGGTCGGACGACACGGTGCTGCCACCGCCGGGTCCCGACGATGGCGGCATGACGAAGTTGAAGGTCCTCGTGCCGGTGCTGGCGCTGGCCGCGGTGCTGCTGACCGGTGCGGGGGTGTGGTTCGTGGCCGCCCGGCCCGGCGGCGCGCCGGCCTCGGCCGGCAGCGATCAGGAGCAGGCGTTGAAGTTTGCGCAGTGCATGCGTGACAACGGCGTCGACATGCCCGACCCCGGTGCCGGGGGCATCGTGACAGGTGGCGGCGGTGGGGACAGCCAGGGTCCGGCCGGGGCCGCCGAGGTGCTGGACCTGGGCGCCGACGGGGCGGCGTTCGAGGCGTGCCGCAGGTTCCTGCCCAACGGAGGGGAGGCGCGCAAACCGACCGCCGCGGAGCTGGAGCAGCAGGTGCGCTACGCCCAGTGCATGCGGGCCCACGGCATCGACTATCCGGACCCGTCCGCCGACGGCATGCAGCAGCTGCCCGGCATCCCGATGGACGACACCGCGGCGATGCAGCGTTTCGAAGAGGCCGCCCGCGCGTGCGACGCCGCCAGCAGCCCGGCGCCGAAGCGATGAGCCGGCGCATCGTCACCGGCGTCGTCGGCGGGACCGCCACCGTCGCGGTCGCCGTCCTGGCCACCCTCGGCTACGGCGGGCGCGGCCATGGTGACACCGCCCCGGCCGCACCGCCGCCGAAGACCGCGCCGGTCACGCGCACCACCCTCGTCGACGCCGTCCACCTCACCGGCCGGATCGGCTACGGCACCGCCGAACCGTTCGCCGGGCGGCTCACCGGCACCCTGACGAAGGTCCCCGCGCCGGGCACCGTCCTGCGGCGGGGCGACGCCGCCTACCGGGTCGACGACCAGCCGGTCCTGGTGCTGCTCGGCGACATCCCCGCCTACCGGGACCTCGCCGTGAACGTGAAAGGCCCCGACGTCAAACAGTTCGAGGAGAACCTGCGGGCCCTGGGCTACCGGGGCTTCACCGTCGACACCGTCTTCGACGGCGCGACAGCGGTGGCCGTGCAACGGTGGCAGAAGAAGCTCGGCCTGGCCGAGACCGGCGCCGTCGAACTCGGCCGGGTCACCTACGTCGCCGCGCCGGTCCGGGTGGCCGAACAGAAACAACGCGTCGGTGAGCCGGCCGCCGCCGGCACGCCGGTGCTGACGGTGACCGGAACCACCCGGACGGTCTCCGTCGAACTGGAGACCCGGCAGGCCGCCGTGGCCAAGGTCGGCACCACGGTGCAGGTGCGCTCCGCCACCGGCAAGCCCGTCGAGGGCAGCATGACCGCGGTGAACGCGGCGCAGGACGACGGCCAGCGCAAGACCGTCGTCACCGTGAGCGTGGCGGACCAGTCCGCGCTCACCGGCGACGACGGCGACGCCGTCGACGTCACCGTCGTGCGGGCCGAGAAGAAGGACGTCCTGACCGTGCCGATCGTGGCGCTGCTGGCCGTCGGCGACGGCTACGGCGTGGAGGTGTTCAGCGGCGGCGGGCGCCGGATCGTGCCGGTCACCGTCGGCATGTTCGCGCAGGGCCGGGTCGAGATCGGCGCCGCCGGTCTCGCCGAGGGCACCCAGGTGGGGGTGGCCGGACAATGAGCATCCTGTCCCTCGTCGACGTCCGCAAGGAGTACCCGGGCGGCGTCGTGGCCCTCGACGGCGTCTCCCTGGACGTCAGCCCCGGCGAACTGGTCGCGATCGTCGGCCCGTCCGGCTCCGGCAAGTCGACCATGCTGCACCTCGCCGGCACGCTCGACCGGCCGACCAGCGGCCGGGTCCGGGTGGCCGGGCACGACGTCGCCGGCCTCCCGGACCGCCGGCTCGCCGGCCTGCGGGCCCGCACCATCGGGTTCGTCTTCCAGCAGTTCCACCTCGCCACCGGCGTCGCGGCACTGGACAACGTCGCCGACGGGCTGCTGTACCTCGGCATCCCGCTGCGGCAGCGCCGGGAGCGGGCCCAGGCCGCGCTCGAACGCGTCGGGCTCGGGCACCGCCTGACGCACCGGCCCCACGAACTGTCCGGCGGGGAACGGCAGCGGGTCGCGATCGCCCGCGCGGTCGTCGGCGCGCCGCCGCTGCTGCTGGCCGACGAGCCGACCGGCAACCTCGACACCGCCGCCGGCGCGGGCGTCCTGCACCTGCTGCGGGACCTGCACCTGGCCGGCACCACCGTCCTGGTCATCACCCACGACCGCGACCTGGCCGCCGGCCTGCCCCGGCAGGTCGTCATGCGCGACGGGCGGATCGTCGACGGGCAGAGCGATGGCCACGATGGATGACGACCTGCGGCCGGCCCGCCTCCGCCCGCTGGACGTCGCCCGGGTCGGCGCGATCGGGCTGCGCACCCGCCCGGCCCGTGCGGTGCTCTCCGCCCTCGGCATCGCCATCGGCATCGCGGCGATGGTGGCGGTCGTCGGGATCACCGCCTCCAGCCGGCTCGACCTGGCGCAGCGCCTCGAGCGCTACGGCACGAACCTGCTGACCGTCACCGCCGGCGTCGACCTGAAAGGGGACCAGGCGCAGCTGCCCGCGGAGGCGGTCGACATGGTCGCCCGCATCGCCGGCGTCGAGCACGTCTCCGCCACCGGCCAGGTCAAGGCCGCCGTCTACCGGACCGACCGGGTCCCGGCGGGCAACACCAACGGCATCGCCGTCCTCGCCGCCCGCACCGACCTGCGGGCCGCCGTCGGCGCGACCCTCGCCGACGGCGCCTGGCTCAACCCCGCGACCGAACACACCACCGCCGTCGTCCTCGGCGCCACCGCCGCCCGGTACCTCGGCATCCGCGCCCCCGGCCCCGACACGCGCGTCTGGCTCGGCGGTCAGTGGTTCACCGTGATCGGCGTCCTGGCCCCCGTGCCGCTGGCCGCCGAGCTCGACAGCGCCGTGTTCGTCGGTGCGCCCGCAGCCCAGGACCAGCTCGGGTTCGACGGGCACATGACCACCGTGTACACCCGCATCGCCCCCGCCTCGATCGACGAGGTCCGCGCGAAGCTGGGCCGCACGGTGAACCCTGCGCATCCGAACGAGGTCCGGGTCGAGCGGCCGTCCGACGCCCTGCGGGTCAAGGCGGCCACCGACCGGACCTTCACCGCGCTCCTGCTCGGCCTCGGCGCGGTCGCGTTGCTCGTCGGCGGCGTCGGCGTCGCCAACACGATGATCATCTCGGTGCTCGAACGCCGCGGCGAAATCGGCTGGCGGCGCGCGCTCGGCGCCACCAAGGGCCAGATCCGCATCCAGTTCCTCACCGAGGCGGTCCTGCTGTCCGCCCTCGGCGGTGCCGGCGGGGTCCTGCTCGGCGTCGCGATCACCACCGGCTACGCCCTGACCCAGGGCTGGCCGGTCACCGTCCCGGGCTGGGCCCAGGGCGTTGCCGTCGGCGCCACGCTCGCCATCGGTGGGGTCGCCGGCCTCTATCCGGCGATCCGGGCCGCCCGCCTGGCCCCGACCGAGGCGCTCGCCCTGCCGTGACCGTAGCGGCGCTGGTGACGGGCGCTGTGGGACCATCGGACGATGTCGGAATGGATCTACTTCATTCACCCGCCGCGCCCGAACTTCGCGGCGAGCATGACCGACGAGGAGCAGGCGGCGTGGGGGCGGCACTTCGAGCGCCTGCAGCAGCTCCTCGCCGACGGCGTCCTCGTCCTGGCCGGCCCGACGCTCGGCCAGGTCAACACCGGCGTCGCGATCTTCGAGGCCCCGGACGAGGCGGCGGCGCGGCGGATCATGGCGGAGGACCCGGCGATCGCGGGCGGGTTCGCCGAGGGCGAGCTGCGCGAGTTCCGCGTCTCGCTCCTGCGCGGCCGGCCGTGAGCACGCGCGGCCGGCCGGCCGTGAGCGCGCGGCCGCCCTGGTCGCCGCGTCGCTCGCGATGAGTGCCGCGGTGGTCGGGCTGACGTCGGGGCCGGCCGCGGCGGCCGGCTGGTGCAACCAGACCGTGTGGGTGGACGAGGTGTACTGGCCGCTCGACCCGACGGTCGACAAGGTGCGCATCCCCGTCCACCGGGCAGGACTGGCCGCACGCGCAGTGCGAGCTGGACACCGGCGCGCAGGGGGCGGCCGTCAAGCAGCTGCAGCTGTCGCTGAACACCTGCTACAAGGAGAAGCTCGACACCGACGGCACGTTCGGCACGCTCACCAAGGCGGCGCTGAAGCGGGCGCAGACCAAGGAGGGCACGTCCACCGCCGACCGCGACGGCCGGTACGGTCCCCGGACCCGTGACGCCATCGCACACCGGCTACGGCGGCCCGAGCGCCTACTGCCGGTACGTCGACGGCCCCGGCGGCCCGGGCGTGTAGACCGTGGGTCGGCGGCACCCGGCCGGAGCCGGGCGCCGCCGGTTCACAGTTGTGGCACCACCCGCAGGACGGTGCCGGTCGCGGTGTCGATGACCACCAGGAGGCCGCCGCCGCGGGCATACCGCGGGTCGCTCAGCAGGACCTCCGCCACCGGCCCGCGAGTGAGCACCTTGGCGTCCTGTGTGGACGGACGGCCGCGCTCGGACCCGACCGCCAGCGCGATGGCGATGAGCTCCGCGTCGGTCACCGGACCAACCTACTGGCTCAGAGCGGGGTCTCGCCGGTGAGGCCGAAGAAGTCGTTCCACTTCACCGACGTGCCGGCGAACGCGGGTGCCGGTCGAGGTCGACACGTATACGGGTGGTGGCGGCCCGCTGCCCGTGGGCAGCCTCAGTCGCGCACCAGCCACAGGTACCGGTAGGGCGCCCCGTCCTGGTCGGCCGCGAGCTCCTCCTCGCGCAGCACCTCGACGGCCGCGCGGCGGATCCACTCCAGCCGGTCCAGGGCGGCCGGGCCGGTCGCGGGCACGCCGATCAGCAGGGCGCCGCCGGGGCGCAGGAGGTCGCGGCACAGGTCGAGGATGTCCAGGCGCTCGTCCTCGGTCGCGGTGAGCAGGGTCGGGCCGCTCCAGATGATGAGGTCCGCCGGCGGTTCCGGGGAGCGCAGCGTTTCGAGCACCTCCACCGGGTTGCCGTGCAGGCTCTGATACTGCTTGTTCTGCCGGGCCAGCTCGGCCAGCAGCAGGCCCTTCTCCTCGTAGGTCCGCTTGACCAGCCGCCGGCCGAACATGGTCCAGGCCAGCTGCAGGACGAACGAGTGCCGGCTGACGACCCAGTAGCTGAACTTCCGCCGGGCGTGGCCCTTGTCCAGGCTCTCCAGCAGGGTGTCGACGCCGCCGAGGCTCGCGATCGAACAGCATCTCGTTGTCGGTGAAGACGGCCGTCTAGGCTGCCATGACCGGCCGCGCCACCGACTCGTCGTCGATCAGCGGCTCGGGCAGGCCCAGGCCCCGGTGGAACGCGCGGAGGTCGTAGCGGCTCGGGGGCGGCTTCCGGCGCATCCATCCAAACACGTCACGATGATAGGCGGCGCCCGCGACCGCTGAGCGGAACCGATCGGGGAGCTGCGGGCAGAAGCTGGACATGAACGCACTGAGGACCGTCTCGCCACCGGACGTGGCGGCGCTGTTCGACGCGTACAGCGAGCGGGTCTACCGGTACTGCGCCCACCGCGTCGGGCCGGTCGTCGCCGAGGACGTCGTCGCCGAGGTGTTCCTGGTCGCGCACCGGCACCGGGACCGCATCGCCGGGCCGGGGGAGCCCTTGGCCTGGCTGTACGGCATCGCGACGAACCTGCTGCGCCGGCACCGCCGGGACGAGGTGCGGGCGTACCGCGCGCTCGCCAAGGTCGGCGTCGACCCGCTCGGCGGCGCGACGGGGGTGGTCGACGCGCACGACACCCGCAGCGCCGAACGGGTCGACGCGACCAGGACCGGCCGCCGGCTCGCCGGTGCCCTCGCCGCGCTGCCCCGACGGCAACGCGACGTCCTGCTGCTCTACGCGATCGCCGAACTGTCCTACGCCGAGATCGCCGCGGCGCTCGGCATCCCGATCGGTTCGGTGCGCTCCGCGCTGAGCCGGGCCCGGGCGAGCGTCCGCGCCGCGATCGACCTGCCGTCCGATCCTGACTCCTGGAGTACACCGTGAACGACCTCGACGAGATCCGCGCCCTTCGATCCAGGTTCGACCGGCCGGCCGACCTCGCCCGGGCCCGGTCCCGGGTTCTGGCCGGCACCACCGAACGCCCGCCGCGACGCGCGGCGCCGCGGTTGTGGG
Source organism: Dactylosporangium cerinum (assembly GCF_042653625.1). Taxonomy (NCBI): domain Bacteria; kingdom Bacillati; phylum Actinomycetota; class Actinomycetes; order Micromonosporales; family Micromonosporaceae; genus Dactylosporangium; species Dactylosporangium cerinum. Next base: position 804,978 of record NZ_JBHSIU010000130.1, read on the forward strand.
CGCCCGCCCTCGCCGGCCTGGTCGTCCTGGGCGTCGTTGCCGCCGTGACCCTCGCCGGCCGCACCGCCGACACGCCACCCCTCGAACCGGGCGCCCCGGCGGCGACAGGGACACGCCCGGTCGACGCCCTGATCGGGTTGGCGGAGAACGGCCCGGCGGCGGCCGAGGTCCGCCCGGGCCAGCACATCAGGTCGGAGGTGCGCCTCGTCGACGAGGGGAACCGCCGGACCGAGACGTCGCTGTACGAGCCCGAGGGACTCATCCTGACCACCACCGACCCGCAGTACGTCCAGGAGCAGCGGACCACGTTCGCGGCGACCGGGCCGTCGTTGCGGCAGCCGACGCCGCAGTACCTGGCCGGCCTCGCCGCCGACCCCGACCGGCTGCGCACGATGGTGCTCGACGCGCCCTGCCCGCCCAGCGGCTGCACCGACGAGGTGCGGGCCTGGTTCGCCTGGAACCTGGTGAGCGACCTTGCCCGCTCCGCCGACGTCATCGTCCCGCCCGCGCTGCGCGCCACCCTGCTACGCATTCTCACCGGTCTGCCCGGCGTCACCCTCGGCGAGACCACCGTCGACGGCGCCGCGCACGCCGTCCTCGGCATCACCGTCAAGGGCGGCGCCGAACACCAGCTGGTCCTCGACGAACACGCCCGGATCGTCGGCGCGGTCACCGTGGCCGGCAGCAACTACTCCCTCTGGACCACCACGCTGGTCGCCTGACCGGCCACCGCCGAGCCGGCCCCCTCGCCAGACGGCGCGGGGGCCGGTCCTTTTTCGCCGCAACCGCATCGCGAATAATGTGCACTGCCAGTTCCCCTTGTTTGGTGCCGAATGTCAGACGCCACGGCCGCCGGTTACCGCAATGTTTCGTATTCGTGGCAACTGATGCGTGGTTATCGGCGAACACCGCCATGTTGAGCGCCAATCGCCCGAAACCGGGTCCGGCCGGTGAATTCCAGCGATTATTCCTCTCTCGAATTGACGCCTGCGAGTTTCGAAACAATAATTCGATGCTTCATGCTGCGCCCGGAAGGTGAATGGAGGAATTGATGCGGACGGTTCCGTTGCGTGTGGACCGGCACCACCCGTTCTTCTTCGACCACCCGGTCGACCACCTACCCGGCAATCTGTTGGTCGCGGGTCTGCTCGGGCTCGCCGACGACGTCACCGGCGGCGCGCTGCGGCGGGCGGACCGGCGGCTGCGCCTCGCCTTCGCGTTCCCCGCGTTCGGCGAGCTCGACGGGCCCGTCGAGCTGCGCTGCGACCAGGCCGGTGACACCCTCGGCCTCACCGCCACCCAGTCCGTCGGCGACACCGTCCGGGACATCTGCCGCGGCACCGTCACCGTGCTCCCCGGCGCGACCCGGCCCACGGTCGCGGCGCCCGCCGGGCCCGGCAGCGGCGGGACCGGCAGCGGCGGGACCGGCAGCGGCGGGACCGCGACGCCCGCCGGTCACGCCGAGCCGAAGCTCGTGCACCGCGCCGATCTGAGCACCGTCATGCTGGGCGCGCCCACCAGGACGCCGGCCGGCGAGTTCACCTGCCCCGTGCTGCGCTGCCCGGCCCTCGCCGCGCCCGCTGACCTGCGGGACCCGATCGAGGTGATCGAGGCGGCCCGGCAGCTGGTGCTCATGCTCGGGCACATCGCCAACGGTCACCCGCTCGACGTCCACGTGGTGTGGATCGAGCTGACCGCCGACATCCCGGCCGCTCCGCCCGCCGACCTGCCGCTGCGGGTGAGCTGGCGGCGGCCGGAGGGCCGGCCCCGGGCGCGGACCGCGTTCGACATGGGCCTGCACGCCGGGGCGGCCGACCTCGGCACCGTCCGGCTCGTCACCCACACGATGTCGCCGGTCGCCTATCGGAAGGTGCGGTCCGCGTGAGAGCCGCACCCTGGATCATCTTCGGCACCGCGGTCGGGCTCCTCGCCGGCGGTGCCGCCGTCCACCGCGCCGACCCGGCCGCCCTCGTCGTCATCGGCCTCTACGCGCTGTGGCTGCTCGTCGAGGCCCCGGTCGCCCTGCGGGCCACCAACGCGCCGCAGGACGCGTGGACGATCGTGCCCTACGGCGCGGCCCGGCTCGCCACCCTCGCCTGCTGCCTGCTGGTGCCGGGGGAGCGCCCGGCCTGGTTCTGGGCGTCGGCGGCGGTGTTCGCCGGCGGCGTCGGCCTGCGGGAGATCGCGATCCGGACCCTGGGCCGGTTCTACTCCCACCACGTGGTGCGCCGCAGCGACCAGGTCGCGGTCACGCACGGGCCGTACCGCATGATCCGGCACCCCGCCTACGCCGGCATGATCCTGGCCCACCTGGGGCTCGTCGGCTGCTTTCCCGGGCCCGCGGGAGCCCTCGCGCTGTGCGCCCTGGTCGCGTCGATCGTGTGGCGGCTGCGGGTGGAGGAGCAGGTGCTGTGGGACATGCCCGGATACCGTGACTACGCCGTGGGCCGCAAGCGCCTGGTGCCGGGCGTGTGGTGATGGATGCCGCCGAGGTGCTCGCCACCACGCGGTCGGTGCGCCGGAGGCTCGACCTGACCCGCCCCGTCGACCTCGCCGACGTCCGCGCCTGCCTGGAGCTGGCCGTGCAGGCGCCGACCGGCGGGGGTCGCCAGCACTGGCGGTGGCTGGTCGTCACCGATCCGGCGCTGCGTTCGGCGATCGGGCGGGTGTACCGGCAAGCCTTCGAACAGCGGTATCCACCGGACGTCACCGACGCGGGCGTCCCGCCGCGGGACCTGGCCAGCGCCCGGCACCTCGCCGAGCACCTCGGGCAGGTGCCCGTCCTGGTCGTGCCGTGCCTGGAGCTGTCACGCGGTCTCGGCACCGGCAACCAGGCCGGCACCTGGGGATCGCTGCTGCCGGCCGCGTGGAGCTACATGCTCGCCGCCCGCGCCCGCGGCCTCGCCACCGCGTGGACCACCGTGCACCTGGACCGGGAGGCCGAGGTCGCCGAGCTGCTCCGGCTGCCCGGCCGCGTCCGGCAGGGCGCCCTGATCCCGACCGCGCACCCCATCGGCGGCGGCTTCCGCCCCGCGCGCCGCGCCCCCCTCGACGACGTCATCCACATCGACGGCTGGAACGAGACATGACGATCCCGACCGTCACCGACCCGGCGCTGGTGGGGCACAAGTTCGCCCGGCTGCACCGGATGCGGGCCGCCGGCTTCCCGGTGCCGGACCTGATCACCGTCCCGGCGACCGCGTTCGACGCGGCGTGGCAGGACGTCGACCCGGGCGACGGCCCGGACCGGTGGGCCAGGGCGCGGGCCGCGCTGCGCGCCGCACCCGTGCCGGACGGAATCCTCGACGAGGTGCGCGCCAGGTTCGGCCCCGGCGCGGTGTTCGCCGTCCGTGCCTGCGCCGTGGCCTCCACAATGGACGGTTCGGACGGCGAGGACGGGGCCGACCCGTTCGCCGGGATGAGCGACAGCTTCCTCTACGTGCCCGCCGACCGGGTGGCGGAGCGGATCGCGGCCTGCTGGGCGTCGGCGTTCACGGCCAGGGCGGTGGCCTACCGGCAGCTGCGCGGCCTCGACCCGGCCCGGACCCGGATCGCGGTCGGCGTGCAGCTGATGGTGCCCGGCACCCGCTCGTTCGTGGCGTTCACCCGCGACCCCCGCGACGGCGCCCGCCGCACCGTCATCGCCGCCGCGCACGGCATCGGCGAGGGCGTCGTGCAGGAGAAGGCCGACGTCGACCACTTCCACGTCACCGGCACGACCGTGACCGCCGACCTGGTCCGCAAGGAACGCATGGTCGGCCCGCCGGACGGCAGCGGCGAGCTCGCGCTGCTCCCCGTGCCGGCCGCCCTCGCCGCCGCGCCGGTGCTCGACGACCGCACCGCCCGCGCCGTCGCCGCCCTCGCCGCCAGGGCCGAGGCGTTCTTCGGCGGCCCGCAGGACGTCGAGGGCACCATCACCGCCGACGGCGTCCTGCACCTGGTCCAGGCCCGGCCGATGGTGCTGCCCGCCGGTCCGCCGGTGTACTGGGCCAACCACAACATCACCGAGAGCTACCCGGGGATCTCCGGCGCGCTCACGTTCTCCCAGGCGCAGGAGTTCTACCGGCGCGCGTTCGGCGACCTGTACCACCGCATGGGCGTGCCGGCCCGCACCGTCGACGCCAACCGGCACCACCTGGAGCAACTCGTCGCGCACCTCGACGGCCGGGTCTACTACCGCCTCGGCGCCTGGCACGCCCTGCACGGCCAGCTGCCGGTGTTCGACCTGGTGCGCGACGTGTGGCAGGACGGCATGGGCGTCACCGGCGAGGCCCGCCCGCCCGTCACCCGGCCCCGCCGGCGGGCCTGGCTCGCGCTGCCCGGCACGCTCCTGCGGGCCACCCGCCACCCCCGCCGCGCCAGGGAGTTCCTGCGCTGGTGGGACGGTGTCATGGCGGACGCGGGCGACCTGTCCGGCCGCACCCCGCACCAGCTCGTCACCGCATACCGGGAGCTGTGGGCCGCGGTGAGCGTCCGCTGGGGCGTCACCCTCACCAACTCCATCTACGGGCTCCTGGCGGTCAAGGTCCTGATGCGCCTGCTCGACCGGTGGGCGGGCGGCAAAGGACTGTTCACCGGCCTGCTGACCGGCGGTCCGGCCAACCGGTCCCTCGAGTCGGTCCGCGCTGCCGTCGCCCTCGCGGAGCTCGTCGCCGCCGACCCGCGGCTGCGCGCGGCCGTCGAGTCCGGTGAACGCCCCCGCGAGGTGTGGCACGACATCAGCACCGGCCGGCACGGCAAGCCCCTCGCCGAGGCGGCGGCCGGGTACCTGCGCCGCTACGGCGACCGCGCCCTGCACGACCTCAAGCTCGAACAGCCGACCCCGCGGCAGCAGCCGTGGCTCCTGCTGGAGGTGCTGCGCCCGTACGTCACCCAGGGCCGCACGGTCGAGGCCCTGCTCGAAGCCGAACGGGCAGCGATGCGCCAGACCGGCGAGGAACTCGCCGCCCGCTGCCCCGGCCGGCTGCGCCGCACCGCCCTGCGCACCCTGTCGCGATACGTGCGGTTCATCGCCCGGGTCCGCGAGGACACCCGGTTCTGCCGCACGCAGCTGTACGGGCTCTCCCGCGACATCCTCTGGCGGCTCGGCGCCGACCTGCACGCCACCGGGCACCTGGACGACCCGCTCGACATCCGCGACCTCACCGTCGCCGAGGTCCTCGGCGCCTACGACGGCACGCTGCCGTGCGCCGCGCTGCGCGACCTCGCCGCCGCCCGGCGCCGCGAACGGCTCCTCGCCGAGACCCGCCCGAGCCGGCCCGGCCTGCTGCGCACCCCGGCCACCGGACCCCTGCGCGACGTGCTGCCCGGCGCTCACGAGGTGACTGCGGAGACGGCGTCGGATGCCGCAGGGGTGCTGACCGGGCTCGGCTCCGCGCCCGGCGTCGTGCGGGCCCCGGCCCGCCTGGTCCTCGACCCGGCCGTGGCGCCGGAGACGTGCCGGGACGCGATCCTCGTCGCCCGCGAGACCGACCCCGGCTGGCTGTTCCTGATGATGGCGGCGAAAGGACTCGTCGTGGAGCGCGGCACCCTGCTGTCCCACACCGCGATCACCGGCCGGCTGCTCGGCGTGCCGACGGTCGTCGCCGTGCCGGGCGCCACCAGCCGCATCCCGGAGGGCGCCCTGATCGAGCTCGACGGCACCGCCGGGACCGTGCGCATCCTCGCGCCGACGGATGCCTCATGACGGCGTTCCCGTTCGAGAGCCGCCCCGGCGTCGCCCTCGACCCCGAGCAGGCGGCACTGTTCCGGCGCTCGGCCCTCGTCCCGGTCCACATCCGCGGCAACCACCCGGCGCTGCTCGTCACCGGCCACGCCGACGTCCGCACCGTGCTGTCCGACCCGCGGTTCAGCCGGCAGCAGTGGCACGGCGGCACCATGTTCGCCCGCAGCCCCGACACCCTTGCCCTGGCCACCACCGACGCGCCGCTGCACACCCGCCGCCGCCGGGCCGTGCAGGCGGCGTTCACCCACCGGGCCGCCGAGGCCGACCGGCAGTGGATCGAGCGGATCGCCGAGGACCTGCTGGACGCCGTCGCCGCGAAGCCCGGACCGGTCGACCTGGTCGCGACGTACCTGCGGCCGTTGCCGTACCTCGTCGTCGGCCGCATCCTGGGCACCCCGGACGGCGACGTCGACCAGCTCGCCGCGTGGACCGACGTGATGATGTCCGCGGGTCGCTGCGAGCCGGACGAGGTCACCGCGGCCACGGCCGCCATGCACGGCTACTTCCGCGACCGGCTGGGCACCGGGTTCCTGGCGACCCTCGCCGCGACGCTCAGCGAGCAGGAGACCGTCGTCATGGCCGCCGGGCTGGTCATGGCCGGCGGCGACGCCACCGCGAGCCATCTGAGCAGCTGCGTGCACCACCTGCTGCACGACGACGAGCTGCGCCGCACCCTGATCGCGCGACCCGACCTGATCCCCGCCGCGGTCGAGGAGCTGCTGCGCTGGGTGTGGTTCGCCGGCACGGGCGGGCAGCCGCACGTCCTGCTCGCCGACGCGGAGCTGGCCGGCGTGCCGCTCCCCGCGGGGCAGGTCGTCATCCCGCTCACCGACGCGGCCAACCGCGACCCGGCGGTCTTCGCGGACCCGGCCGGGTTCCGCCTCGACCGGCCCGCCAACCCGCACCTGGGGTTCGGTCATGGCCGGCACATGTGCGTCGGCGCCCCGCACGCCAGGGTCGAGCTGCGCACCGCGATCGGCGCGCTGCTGCGCCGCTTCCCGGACCTGCGCGCCGCGTCGGGCCCCGCCGCGTGGCGGGACAGGATGTTCCTGCGCGGCCTGTGGCGGCTGCCGGTGCACCTGCGATGAGGGCGTTCATCCGCGGCAGCTACCCGCTGGTGCCGTCGGTGCTGTTCGCGGTCTGCTGGGCCTACGGCGTCACCGGGCTCTTCGCCCTCACCGGCCCGCCCGCCGGCCCGTGGCGGCCCGGCCCGTGGACCGCGGTCGCGGCGCTCACGATCGCCCTCGACATGCTGCTCATGCGCATCGTCGACGACATCCGCGACCTGCCCTACGACCGCGTGCACAACCCGGACCGGCCGCTTGCCGCCGGTGCCGTCACCAGGTCGTCGTTGCTGCGCTGGTACGCCGGGATCGCCGCGCTGCTGGTGCTGCTGAACGGGTTCGACGGCTGGGCTGCGCTGGTCGTCGCGGTGCAGCTGGCCTATGCGCTGCTGTTGCTGCTGCCCGGCCCGGATCCGGGCCGGCTGGTGCTGACACTGGTGCTGAGCAGTCCCGTGCAACTGCTGCTGCACCTGTACCTGTACACCATCCATCTCCGAACGACCGGCGGCGGCTTCGACCCGTCGTTCTGGACCGCGCTCGCCGTGGTCAGCCTCGCCACCCTGCACCTGGAGGTGGCGAAGAAGATCACCCGCGTGCCACGGCCCGGGGAGCGCACCTACGTCACCACCTTCGGCCTGCCCGCCACGGTCGCCGTCGCCCTGCTCAGCGCCGCGGGTTCGGCCCTGGTGCTGGCCCCCTGGGGTTCGGCGCCGGCGCTGCTGCCGCTGGCCTTCCCGGCGGTGGCGTGGTGGCGCTTCCGCCGCGCCGAGCGCTGGGACGCACGGCTGGCTTTCTTCTTCGTGCTGGCCTCGTTCGCCACGTGGGCCCTGACCGCTGCAGGAGGAACATCATGACGATCGACGTCGGCCCGGTCCACGACGACCTGACCGCGCTCGTGGCGGGGCTCCGCTGCAGCGGCGACGTCGCCGACGAGGCCATGGCCGGGTTCCTCGCCGGCTTCCTGGGCAACCTGGCCGCGCGCGGCTCGACCGGCGCGGTGGACGTGATGATCCGGCTGCCGCTGCTCGTGCACGCCGCCGAGACCGGCGACCCCGCGGGGGGCCGGCCGGCGGCGGTCGTCCACCTGCTCTGGTGGGCCGCCGCCCGCTACCTCGACGACCTGGCCGACGGCGGCCCGGTCGACCCGGCGCGGTGCAACGCGGACATCCTGGCGGCGCTGGGCGTCGGCAGCCACCTGCCGAACCGGCTCATCGGCGCGGCCGCTGTGCCGGACACCATGAAGGTCGCCGCCCTGGCCGAGCTGTCCCGCGGGTGGCTTGACGGCATCAGCGGCCAGCTCCTGGACTACACCGTCCGGCCCGCGCAGGCGTCGGTCGGCTCGGTCCTGGCCGGCTACGCGGGCAAGACCGGCGCCCCGTACGCCATGGCCACCGCGATGGCGGCCTGCCTGGCCGGCGCCGACCCCGGCCGGGTCGAGCGCTGGCGTGACGTCGGCCGCCGGTTCGGGGTCCTGCGGCAGCTGACCAACGACCAGCGCGACCTGGTCACCGGCCGGGACGAGGACCTCCGCAACGGCGCCGCCACGTTCCTGGTGATGCTGCTGCTGGACGGCGCGCCCGCGGCACAACGGTCCGCGCTGCTGGCCCTGCACGCGTCGGCGGCGACCTCGGCGGCGGCCAGGGCCGAGTTCAAGGCGCGGCTGACGGCCCCCGAGCACCTGCGCGGCTACCACGAGCGGGTCGACGGGATGCTCGCCGGGGTGCACCGGGCGCTGGACGCGCTCGGCGGCGCGGAACCGTTCACCGCGGCCCTGCATGACCTCGTCGACGACGCGATGCTGGCGTTCCCGCTGCCGGGTGCCCCGGCACGCCTCAGCCGTGGGCGCCGGGTTCCGGCAGGCGCATGAGCGTGTGACGCAGGTGCTCGACGTCGTCGCGGCCCACGACCGCGGCCCAGTCCGCCTCGACCTTCCGGCCGGCGAGCAGTGAGGCCGGCCGGAGCGCGCGGCCCTTGTCGGTGAGGAACACCAGGCTGGCCCGCGCGTCGTCGGGGTCGGGCTGCCGGGTCACGTATCCGGCGGCGGTCAGCAGCTCGACCGAGGCGGCCATCGACTGCTTGCGCACCTTGGCCAGCCGCGCCAGCTCACCGATCTGGATGCCCTGCGGCGGGACGAACGGGATGATGTTGGCGTGCGCCGGGGTCAGCCCCGTCACGCCGCGCGCCTGCAGCGCGGCGTCCATGACCACCCGCATCTCGACATGATCGACGAGATCGTCTTCGTGCATCCGAAGGACATGCAGGACGGCAAGGTCGAGATCACCGAGAACGACATCATCACGAACCTGCCGTACGTCGCGGGGGCGCACATGGTGTTCGACCACCACCACTCCGAGACGGCGCGCGTCGGCCCGCAGCCCAACCACATCATCGACGCGTCGGCCCCGTCGGCGGCCCGGGTCATCTACAACGAGTTCGGCGGCGCCGACTTCTTCGCCGACGTCCCCGAGGACCTCATGGACGCGGTCGACAAGGCGGACTCGGCGTAGTACACCGTGGAGGAGATCCTCGACCCGACCGGCTGGACGCTGCTGAACTGCACCCCGGGGCGCGCGTCTCGATCCACGCGCTGTGGGGCCGGGACCGGCAGAACACGGTGTTCGCGGTCGGAAAGTCCATTGTGGACCGCACGTCACCGGTGGACATCGGCTCGATCATGCTCGGCCACGGCGGCGGGGGCCACCTCGCGGCCGGCACCTGCCAGGTCGACAACGCCGACGCCGGACGGGTGCTGGGCGAGCTCATCCAGGCCCTCGCCCAGCCGCGCGTCCCGGTGTGACCGGGTCGCGCCTCAGGTGTCAGGCGAGGTGCCACGCCTCCGGTGGCGGCACGTGGCCGGCGGTGGCGTGCCAGTAGTCGCGGGTTTCGGTGATGAGGCCGGCCGCGTCGAACCGGGCGACCGCGCTGCCGGCGATCGTCAGCGCGCCGCCGTCGCGGTCGAAGACGGTTGCCCAGTACTCCACCCAGGCGCGACGGCCGTCGACGACCGGTGCGCCGAACCAGACGTCGACCACCGCGGACTCCTCCGCGAACGCCTCGCGCAGGTACTCCAGCACGGCCGCGCGGCCGGACAGCGGCGGGCGGAACGGCAGCGAGCGGTGGGTGCAGTCCGGCGCATACAGCGCGGCGACCGCGGCGGCGTCGTGCGACCGCCATGCCGAGACCCACGTGTGTGCCCAGGCGGCGGCAGCGGTGCGAGTGTCCACGAGCCAAGTATCACGCCTGACCGTCACCTGACCGCGTTCGCGCCGGGCCCCGGGAACGTGCCGGGCCCGGCACGAAACACCACGAGATCGAGGTGCTCGGCGATGTGGTGCGGGATGCCGCCTGCCCGCGTGTCCGGCTCGGTCCCGCCGAAGGTGTCCCACGGCGTCCACGGACGCATCCGGATTTGACGCGCGGCGGATCAGCTCGGTCTGGTGGGCCGGGCGTCGTGGATGACGGTGCCGTCGGTCAGGGTCAGGTCGTAGCTGAGGTCGCCGGTCGTCTGCGCCGGCCACCAGGCGACGTACCGGCCGTCGTGGACCGACGCGTGCACGGTCAGGTCGCCGGCGCGGATCGTGACGCCGGTGACGTCGGTGCCGGCCGCGCCGTCGGTGATCGTGGCGTGGCGGTAGCCGGCGAGGGCGCCCTGGGTGTAGCCGCGTGGGGGCGCGGTCATCGCGGGGCCGTCGCTGCCGCCGACGGCCGCCTGGACGTCGTCGACGTCGTCGGTGCCGCGTGGCTGGTGGGCCAGGCAGGACCCGGACATGTCCGGGTCGTCGGTGCGCAACAGCAGGACGACGAAGTCGCCGCGACGTTCTGCCAGGACGAGCCGGGCCCGGCGCAGGTCGAGGCTCCCGCCGTCCAGCGCGTCCCGGCAGGCCGGTCCCACCAGGCCGGTCTCCCCGGCGGTCAGCGGGGCGGGCTCGGCGGTCCACGATGAGTACGCGGGTCCCGGTGCGCTCACCAGGAACGCCGCCGCGACCACAGCGGCCGCGGCGGCAGCCGCGGGGACGAGCAGCAGGGCGCGACGCCGGCGTTTCGCTGGGGGTACCACCGCCAAAATGCGATCCAGGGTGGCTTCGGCGCGGCGGAGCTGGTCCGCGGTCGGCGGGGTGGCAGCGTCCAGGGCACGCAGGTCGGCGAGGTGGTTCACGATCGGGCCTCCATCCGGGTCGGGGCCGGTGCGGGGACCGGCAGGGTGGCGGGTGCGGGGTCGAGCCGCCGGCGCAGGGCGCGGCGGGCCCGCAGCAGGCGGATGCGGAACGCGGCGGCGGTGATGCCGAGGACCCTGGCCGCCTGCGCGGAGGTCAGGTCGTCGAAGACGCACAGGGCGAGCGTCTCCTGCTCCGCCGGGCTGAGCGCGTGCCAGGCTGCGGCGAGTTCCAGCCGCCGGACGACACCCTCGTCCTCGGCCGGGCTGGCGACGGCGGGTGCGGTCTCCGCGATGCGCACGGCGAGGGCGTCGTGGCGTTTCAGCCCCCGCTGGGCGTTGAGCAGGCAGTGCCTGGTGATGCCGAACAGCCAGGCCCGCGCGTCGTCCGGTGTGCGGGGGACCTGGTCCAGGCGGCGCCAGGCGACGAGGAACGCGTCGGCGACGACGTCCTCGGCGTGGCTCGGGTGCACGCGACGCTGGGCGAAGCGCAGCACGTCGACGTAGGTGTCGTCGTACAGCGTCCGGAAGCGCCGCTCCCGATCTGGTTGCGGTGTGCTCACGTCCCTTACCTGTCCGGCACCGCCGCCGCTGTTACGGCCGCTGCTGATACCGCCGCCACGAACGCGGTCAGGGCGGGCGACGGTGGGGTGTCGCGGGTGACGGTGACGAGGCGGCGTCTGAGGGTGGCCTCGGCGAGGTCGCGCACGGCCAGCCCGGTGTCGCCGGCCGGCAGCGCCAGCGGCGGCATGAGCGCGACGGCGCCGGTGGCGCGGACGAGTTCGAGCTGCACGTCGGCGTCGTTGGAGCGGTGCCGGACGTCGGGTTCGTAGCCGCCGAGCGTCCGGCAGGTGCCGACGACCATGGCGTGGTGGCCGGTGCCCTCGGCGGACGAGGTCCACACGTCGGATCGCAGCCGGCTGATCGCGACGGGCGCGCCGGACGCCGCGAGTGGGTGCGTGGCCGGCAGCACCACCTTGATCGGCTCTTCGAGCAGGACCGAGAAGCGCATCCCGGCCGGGCGCGGGCGGGGATGGCCGTCGTATTCGTCGCCGATGACCAGGTCGACGGTGCCGAGCCGCAGACCGGGCAGCGCCTCTTCGAGCTCCAGTTCGAAGATCTCCACCCGGACCCGCGGGCGGTCGGCCTGCATGCGGGCCACGGCGGGCACGAGCAGGCGGCGGGCCGCGGACTGCAGGCCGCCGGCGCGCACGGTGCCGCGGACGTCGCCGCCGAGCGCGGCGAGGTCGGCCTCCGCCGCCTCGGCCGCCGACAGCAGCACGCGCGCGTGCTGGGCCAGGAGCCGGCCGGCGTCGTTGAGGCGCACGCCCCGGCCGGCCTTCTCCAGCAGCGGCGTGCCGGCGTCCTTCTCCAGCAGGGCCAGCTGCTGCGAGACCGTGGACGGGCTGTAGCCGAGGGCCGCGGCGACCGCGGCGAGGGTGCCCCGCTCCTCGAACTCGCGCAGGAACCGCAGGCGGCGCAGATCCAACCCGACCATGCGGAAATCCTAACGAGTCAGCACCGGAATTCATCGCTGGACCTGCACGGTGCCGTGCCCGATGCTCGACCGCATGGGTCCGGCACTGTGTCTCGTCTCCGCGGCGTGCTTCGGCGCGCTGGCGATCTTCGGCAAGTTCGCCTACGAGGCGGGCGTCTCGCCGTCGGCGCTGCTGCTGGTCCGCTTCACCCTCGCGGCCGCGCTGCTCTGGGTGGTGCTGCTGGTCCGGCCGGAGCTGCGCTGGACCGACCGGTCGCCGGGTGGCCGGGTCCTGGCGACCGCGGTCGGGCTCGGCGCGATCGGCTACGCGGCGCAGGCGAGCCTGTTCTTCGCCGCGCTGCGGCTGATGGACGCGTCGCCGCTGTCGCTCATCCTGTACACGTTTCCGGTCCTCGTCACCGTCGCGGCGGTGCTGCTCGGCCGGGACCGCCTCACCGCCCGCCGCGGCATCGCCCTGGTCACCGCGTCGACCGGCACGCTGCTGGTTCTGGCCGGCGCCGGCAGCTTCCACCCGGTCGGCGCGCTGCTCGGCTTCGGCTCCGCGGTCGTCTACACGGTGTACATCCTGGTCGCCGACACGGTCGTGCACCGGCTGCCGCCCGTGCTGCTGTCGGCGCTGGTGATGACCGGCGCCGCGGGAACGCTCGCCGCCCGGGCCGCGGTCACCGGCGGCGTCGACCTGAGCTTCCGCCCGGTGGGCTGGTTCTGGCTGGCGTGCATCGCCGTGGTGTCCACCGTGACGGCGATGCTGACGTTCTTCGCCGGCCTGCGACACACCGGGCCGTCGACGGCCGCGATCCTGTCCACGTTCGAGCCGGTGGTCACGACCGCCCTCGCCGCCCTCACGCTCGGCGAGTTCCTCACGCCGCTCCAGCTGCTCGGCGGCGCCCTGGTGCTGTCGTCCGTCGCGGTGCTCCAGACGGCCGGCGGCCCTCAGCCGTCTCCGGAGACGGGCGAGCGTGCGGTGCGAGCACCGGTTGAGCACGTGGCGTGAGTTCCGTGGTTATCGCGTCAGGAACCGGACACGGACGTGTGCACCAGCGACCCGGGCCACGACGTCGACCTGTACGTGGAGGCGGACCTGCGGGCGATGGCGGACGTGTTCCTCGGCCGGCTCGACCTGCGCACCGCGCTGCGCGACGGCCGGGTCGACCTCACCGGCCCGGCGCCGCTGCGCTCGGCGTTCCCGTCGTGGATCGGCCTCAGCCCGTTCGCGGCGGGCTGACCCCCGTCCTCACCCGGCACCGCCGAGCACCCCGGCCGGTGCGGCGCCGCCCACGCGACCCGCTGTCACCCCGGCGTGGACGGGTTGAGCGGTTTGACGGTGACCAGGGTGATCGCGACGCACAGGAGGTAGAGGCCGGCGGCGATGCCGAAGCCGGCGACGTAGCCGCTGGTCAACGCGTCCTTCATGGAATGGTCGACCGCGACGTGCCGCGTCGTCGAGGCGGCGACGGTGGCCAGGACGGCCAGACCGAGCGCGCCGCCCACCTGCCCGCCGGCGGTCAGCATCGCCGACCCGATGCCGGCCTCGGAGCTGTCGATGCCGCGGACCCCGATGCTGGTGCCGGTGGTCGCGACGATGCCGATCCCGGCACCGGTGACGACCGACGCGGGGATCAGCACGGCGTAGATGCTGGACTCGGGCGTGATGCAGCAGAACCATCCCGTGCCGGCGGCGGCGACCAGCAGCCCGGTCGACAGCGCGGCCCGCTCCGAAAGGCGCTGCAGCAGCTGAGGGCCGAGCGCGCCGGCCGCCAGGCCGGTGCCCACGGCGAACGGCAGGTACATCAAGCCGGTCCGCAGCGCGGAGTACCCGAGGACCTCCTGCATGTAGAGGGTGAGGAAGAAGTACGTGGTGAACATGCCGGCGGACTGGATGAAGGTGACGACGTTCGCGCCGACCCTGCCCCGATCGCTGAGGACCTCGCGCGGGATCATCGGTGCCGCGCTGATCCGTTGCGTCAGCACGAATCCGCTCAGCAGGACGGTCGCGGCGGCCAGGCACGCGATCACGACCGAGTCGCTCCAGCCGTGTTCGCCGACCCGGTTCACCCCGAGGATGAGCGCGCCGATCCCGAGGGTTCCGGCGAGCGCGCCCGGGACGTCGATGCTGATGCGCTTCGGCGCCGGCTCGACCAGACGGCCGACCCCGAGCAGGACGGCGGCGACGATCGGAACGTTGACGAACAGCACCCACTCCCAACCGGCATACGTGGTCAGGACGCCACCGGCCAGCAGGCCCGTGACCGCCGCCAGCCCGGTCGCGGCGCCGTAGAGGCCGAGCGCCCTGGCCCGGGCCTTGCCCTCGGGAAAGGTGCTGACCAACAGCGACAGCGCGCCCGGGGTGGCCAGCGCGGCGCCGATGCCCTGGACCGCACGCAACGCGATCAGCCAGGTCCCGTCGGAGGCGAGCCCGCCCGCCAGCGATGCCGCGCCGAAGAGCACCAGACCGACGCGGAACACGTTCTTGCGGCCGTACTTGTCGCCGATCCGCCCGGCGACCAGCATCAGGCCGCCGAACATCAGCGAGTAGGAGTTGATCACCCAGTTCAGGTCCGACAAGGGGATGTGCAGGGAGCTCTGGATGCTCGGCAGGGCAACGATCATGATCGTGCCGTCCAGCACGACGATGAACCGGGCCAGCGAGATGACGAAGGTCGCGACGCCGAGCCCGCGGGCCGGGGCCGGCGCGTGGACCGCCTGCGTGTGTTCCTGCTGATGCATGTGGGCAAGCTCCTTTGGCGGAGTTCGGCAGGTAAATGTTGGCGCGACCAACAACTGGTACTGTCGGGTCATGCCGATGGATCATCAGCCGGGTGGCGCTCCCGCCCGGGTCAAGGGCCGGCCGACATGGCTCATCAGCCGGGCGTTCGCACGCTCGTCGGGTCTGCTCGCGGCCGCGTTCGAGGCGCACGGGGGCGGTCTTCGCAGCTACCACTACCGGCTGCTGGCCGCGCTGGAGGAGTGGGGGCCGGCCAGTCAGGCCGACCTCGGCCGCGCGACCGGGATCGACCGCAGTGACGTGACGGCGGTGCTGTCCGAGCTCGAGTCGCGCGGGCTCGTCGTGCGGTCGGTCGACCCGGCGCACGGCCGCCGCAACATCGTCACCGTCACCGCGGCCGGGGTGGCGCAGCTCCTTGAGCTCGACGGCGTCGTCGACGGCGTGCAGGAGCAGGTGCTGGGCCCGCTGACGGAGGCGCAGCGGCGGCAGTTCGTCGCGCTGCTGGCGAAGCTGCTCGGCTGAGTCATCCGCGGTGGGTGGCCACCGCCTCGACCGCTGGGAGTGTCGCCGGCGCCAGGCGGGTCACGCTCGGCGGAATGGCGCCCACGGTGAACGCGTGGACGGCCGGCCCGACGGCCACGGTGACGAACGATGCCACGGTCGGCACCTCGCCGGGGACCGCGACGGCGTGCTCCCCGGCGTCGAGGAGGGCGTCGACCACGCGCATCGAGGTGCTCGCCGGCTCGGGTGGCGTGAACGAGGTGGCCCACCAGGCGTCGACGACCACCCGGGCCGGTGCCCGCAGGACCAGCTGCAGCGTCCTCGTCGCCGGATCGTAGGACGCGCTGTCGTCGCCGGCGCCGGCCGACGTGACGCCCTCGACCTGGGCGGCGATGAGTCCGGCGATGCCGGCGAGTCCCTGCACGAAGGTGACCCGGTCGTTGCGTTCGGAGATCGCCTCCCTCAGGTGCTGCTTGGTCTGCGGCGGCACCATGCCGCCGAAGACCACGATGTCGAGGGTCGTGACGTCGTAGTCGGTCAGCACCTGGTCGAACTGGTTGGTCGCGTCCGCGCGGAAACCCCTTCCCCGCAGGATGTCGGCGGCGTCGAGGATCACGCTCGGACTGCGGCCGATGACCAGAATCCGGGCGGTGCGTGTGTCGTCCACGGGCAGGCCTCCTGAGTGCGCAGCTATGTTGGCATCACCAACATAGCAAGTGTTGGTGATGCCAACAAGGAGACGCCGCGCATCCCGCGGCCCGGCGGCCACCTGCTGCTGCGCGGGGGATTCGGCCTGCCGGACGAGCTGTCGCTGCATCGCTGGGTTCCGAGGCCCGGGCGAGGCGTGCGGTGGTCGCCTCGCCGGCCGAGATCGGCGACGTCCTCGCCGCGGCCGGCCTCACCCTGGTTGATCACGTGCGGGTCGGGCAGGTGTTCGCCGCGAGCCCGCGCGAGCTGCTCGACAAGGTCCGCGCCCGGTCGCTGAACAACCTCGCCGCGCTCCCCGATGCCGTCTTCCAGCGGGGACTGCGGGCGTTGCAGCGGGACACACCACATCGCCGAGCACCTCGATCTCGTGGTGTTTCGCGCCGGGCCCGGCACGTTCCCGGGCCCGGCGCGGATGCGGTCAGGTGACGGTCAGGCTGTCGAGGTTGGCGCCGTTGGCGCCGGTGGTGGTGGCCCGGACCGTGACCTGACTGCCGGCGGGCAGGTTGGCGGTGAACGAGGTGGTGCTCCAGGTGTCCCAGGAGCCGGTCGGGTTGAACGCGAGGGCGCTGTTGACGGTGCCGCCGTTGACCGCGATGGCGAGAGGCCGGTTGGCGCCGCCGCCGTTGGCGTAGCGGAACGTCAGTGTCCTGGTGCCGGCGGTGGGGACGTTGACGGTCCACTGGACGTAGCCGCCGCTGGCCGAGGTGTCGGCGAAGTCGACGAAGCCCGTGCCGGTGTAGTCCGGGTGGCGGGTGTCGATGACGGCGCCGCTGAGCACGGCCCGCTCCGCCGGATACGCGGTGCCGCCGGTCGCGGCGGGGAAGGCCGATCCGCTCGGCTCGATCGTGGCGGCCACGCCGCCGCCGGTGACGACGGGGATGGACGCGGTGACGACGGTCAGGATCTTCCTGGTGGCGTCCCACACGGTGCCGCCGCCGCTGGTGACGGCGGTCGCCTCGGTGGTGAAGGACGGCAGGGTGCCGCCGCCGTTGACCCGCATGCCGACGGGCGCGGTGAGGCCGTGGATCCGCACGACGTAGCGGCGGGTGGCGGGGGCGCCGGTGTAGGTGCCCTGCGGGTGCCTGATGACGGTTCTGGTGGCGGCGTCGGTCCAGGTCAGGGTGGTGCTGCTGAGAGCGCCGGAGACGCGGTGCGACTCGGTGACGCCGTCGTCCTCGACCAGGTTGAAGGTGCCGTCGGCGCCGGCGTAGACCTCCAGCTCCAGCTGCCGTTTGTTCAGGTACGCGGTGCTCTGCGCGTACTGGTACTTCGGCAGGATCGCGCCGGCCTTGACGAAGAGGATGATCTCGCCGGTTCGGGTGACGTAGGGCAGGTCGGTGGCGTCGGTGCCGACGTGCTTGATGTCGGCCCAGAAGTTGTACCAGGTGGCGCCGGCGGGCAGCCACACGTTCTGGGTGGCGCCGCCGTCCTGCGTGACGGGCGCGATGAGCAGCGACGGCCCCCACAGGTACTGCAGGTCGTGGGTGTAGGCGTTGGGCCGGTTCTGGTAGTCGATGACCATGGCCCGGGCCATCGGCAGGCCGGTGGCGGCGGCCTCGTGGGCGATGCTGTAGATGTACGGCAGGAGCGTGTAGCGCAGCTCGCCGTACTTGCGGAAGTCGGCCTGGATGGTCGCGTTCTGGTCCAGGGGCCAGCGGGAGGCGATCGGCCCCTGCGAGGTGGTGCTGGCCCCGCTGTGCGGGCGCCAGATCGGCGACAGGCTCGACCAGGCGGCCACCCAGTTGCGGTAGAACGGCTCGGAGATCAGGCCGCCGGCGCCGCCGTGGAAGCCGCCGCCGTCGATGTTGGAGAACGGGAACGCGCCCAGCCCGCCCACGAGCATGCCCCGGATCTGCTGACGCATCTCGTCGTAGGTGGAGGCGATGTCGCCGGTCCAGTAGTGACCGTAGCGCTGCTGGCCGGCCGACGCGCCGCGGCTCCAGGTCCACGGGCGCTTGGCGACGCCGAGGTGCCCGGCCGCCTGCGGGTCCCAACCCTCCTCGCCGATGCCCTTGTGCAGGTAGAAGAAGTACGCGTTGCGCAGCTCCGACCACTTCTTGCCGCCGGCGCTGTCGGCGTTGAACGGGATCGGGCCCAGTTCGTCGACCTCGTCGAGCCACAGCCCGTCGCCGGGGTAGTGCAGGGCCGGGTTGAGGGCCTTGGACCAGAAGACGTTCCACACCCACGTGCGGGTGGCCGGGTTGGTCCAGTCGGGCACGGAACCGCTGTCCGCGACCCCGGTGAGGTCGGCGGCCTTGAAGCTGTAGCCGGGTGGCGGCCCGCCGACCCACCCGGCCATGAGGTTGGAGTTGTTGCGGTTGTAGTCCAGGGTCATCGTCACGCCGTTCTCGGCGGCCCACGCCTGGTAGCCGGCCGGGTCGGGCCACCGCACCGGGCTGAACTCGAACCACGATCCGCCCCAGGCGCCGCTGCCGTTGCGCCAGCGGTTGTCGTTGACGTGGTGGTCGAACGGGAAGCCCGCGTTGCGGTGCTGGGTGATCTTCGTCCGCCACCAGTTCTGGTCGCTGACGTCGGGGAAGCCCTTGTCGGTCATGTGCAGGCCGAAGATGGACAGCTGCGGCAGGCGCGGGCGGCCGGTGAGCTGGGTGTACCGGTCGAGCAGCTTCGCGAACTCCGGGCCGTTGATGAGGAAGTAGTCCAGCTGCGGCCGGGCGCCGGCGGTGTTGTGGTCGTCGGCGGAGAAGAAGTAGTCCCGGGCGGTGCCGCTGGCGAAGGCGAACGTGGTGTCGAAGGTCGTGTTGAAGAAGACGCCGTAGCCCTTGGTGGACAGATACAGCGGGATGATCGCGGGGGCCTGGTCGCCGCGGACCGTGCCGTAGTTGTGCGACACGACGTCACCGGTGCGGTCGACCCTGGGGGAGCGCCCGTAGAGCCCGTGTCCCGCCTTGATTAAGTGCTCGTCGGCGGGCGGCGGGACGAAGGCCTCGGTGATGACGCTGTTGTTGGTGCCGCCCCAGGTGATGCTGCGGGTCGCGTCCTCCTTCGCCAGCAGCGCCCCGGTGCCGCGGTGGTAGAACTCCAGCCGCAGCGGGTTCTTCTGCAGCACGATCCGGATGCCGTCCGCGGCGCCGGTGACGATCGTCAGGCTGTTGGCGTCGTTGGTGACGGTGAGGCTGCCGCCCATGCCCGCGTGGTTGGCGGGGACGACCATCTCGTAGCGCGAGTCGGCGAAGAACGTCTCGCCGCTGCGGATCGCCCGGACCCGGACGATCTGGTTGCCGTACGCGGTGATCCTCAACCGCTGGCCAGTGCTGCTGGTGACGGTGATGCTGCGGGCGTCGGTCACGTGCGAGGCGTAGTTGCCCAGCTGTTCCCCGACGGCGGCGTCGGCCCGGGACGGCACTCCGGCGACGGCCCCGATCGACAGCCCGGCGGCCGCGCCGAGCAGATTTCTTCTCTTCATCGCATCGACTCTCCTCGACAGTGGCGGGCTGCCTTCGGCCGTTGCAGGGCGCGCGACAGCGCGCGGCGACTTGGGTTTCCGGGCGGTTGGCGGTAGGAGCTCCTGGAAACGGTTCCCACAGTGGTCCGCTCGAATCAGTTTTGTCAATACCTTGCAATAGACCGGTTTCGCATCGACATGCTTCGTGCTATCGTCGTCGTACTGACAAGATCTGGAACCGCTTCCAGAGGGCGTGGTGAGGAGCTGCGGATGGCGGCGACGATCAAGGACGTCGCCCGGCTGGCCGGGGTCTCCCAGTCGTCGGTGTCGCGCGCGCTCGCCACGCCGGACCAGGTGCGGGCCGACACCCGCGCGCGGGTCGAGCGGGCCGTCGCGCAACTCGGCTACGAGCCGAACCGGATCGCCCGCGGCCTCAGCACCGGCCGCACCGGCACCATCGGCTTCCTGGTGCCCGACATCGCCAACCCGCTCTTCGCCGGCATCGTCAAGGCCGCCCAGCGCCGGGCCCGTGACTTCGGCCTCGCGGTGCTGCTGGCCGACTCCGACGAGGACCCGGCCACCGAGACGGACCTCATCCGGACCCTGACCAAACAGGTCGACGGCTTCGTGCTGTGCGCACCCCGCGCCGGCGACGACGAGCTGCGCTCCGTGTGCGGCGACCTGCCGGTGGTCCTGCTCAACCGCCGGGTCGGCCAGCTGCCGTCCATCATCTTCGACAACGCCGACGGCATCCGCCAGGCCCTCGCGCACCTCGCCGCGCTCGGCCACCGGCGCGTCGCCTACGTCGCCGGCCCCCGCACCTCCTGGGTCAACCGGGAGCGGCTGCGCGCCGTGCGGACCGGCGCGGCCGGCCTGGACCTCGAGGTGGTCGAGGCGGGCAACGTGTCACCCGACTTCGAGGGCGGCGTCGCCGTCGCCGACCTGGTCCTGGCCGCCGCCGTCACCTCGGTCATCGCCTACAACGACATGATCGGGCTGGGCCTCGTCAGCCGGTTCGGCGCCCGGGGGGTCACGGTGCCCGGTGACGTCAGCATCATCGGCTTCGATGACATCCCGGCCTCGGCCCTCGTCAGCCCGGCGCTGACGACCGTCAGCCAGCCGAAGGACCAGTGTGGCCGGGCGGGCATCGACCTGCTCGCCGACCTGCTCAACGACCGCGAGCGACCGGGCAGCTCGCGCGCGTCCCTGCCGACCCGCCTGATCGTGCGCGCCTCCACCGGCCCGGCCCCGCGACCGTAGCCGCCCTGGTCGTGCGTGTGCTGACCGGAAGGCGCACCGGTTGAGGCGCGCCGCCGGGTCCGCGTCATCGCACACCGCGCCGAGCACGCCGGTCGGGGGTGGCGCCCGGCTCCTTGCTGTGGCCGAACCCCGGGCTCTCGGGTCGATCAAGGCCCAGGAGCGCCGCATCGGCGGGGCGTTGTTCGAGCGCACCAGCCGCGCGGTCACGTTGACGCCCCTGGGTGAGCAGTTGCGCGACGATCTGCGCACCGCCTACCACGCGATCCACCGGGGCGTCGCCAAGGCGACCGAGTCGGCCCGGGGCGTGTCCGGCACGGTGCGGCTCGGTGTCATGGGCGCGGTCGGCAACGAACTGCGCGAGCTTTTCGACGCGTACCGGGCGCACACCCGGGATGCGACGTGGCGGTCCGGGAGGTCCACTTCAGCGATCCGTTCGCCGGCGTGCGGGCCGGCGACCTCGACCTCGCGGTGCTGTGGCGGCCGGTCCGCGAGGCCGACCTCACCGAGGGACCCGTCGTGTTCACCGAAGGGCGCCTGCCCGCCGTCGGCACCGGTCACGAGCTGGCCGGCCGGACCGCGGTCACGCTGGAGGACTTCGGCGGGCAGACCTGCGTCGGCGTCGGTCCCGATGTGCCCGGCTACTGGATGGAGAGCATGGTGCCGGCCCGGACCCCCGGCGGCCGGCCGGTCGCTCGCGGGCCGGTCGTCTCCACCTTCCACGAGGTGCTGCACACGGTGTCCAGCGGCCAGGCCGTGTCACCGCTGAACGAGCACGTCGTGCAGTACTACTCGCATCCGGGCATCGTCCTGCTGCCGGTCGTGGACGCCCCGCCGACCGAGTGGGCGCTCGTGTGGCGCACCGGCGACCTCCACCCACGTGCCCGCGCCCTCGTCGACCTGGCCGCGGCGCTGGGTCCCCATTCCTACGCGGCCCCTGGCGTCGAACCATAACCGGCGGCTAATGCCACGGTTCGATCTTTCGCGTTGTTCCGGGCCGGCGGCGCGGCGATCGTGGGTGCATGAGCGACACCATGATCGACATCGCCGTGGTGTCGGATCACCCCGGGATCGCGCGGTGGCACGCGATGGCGCCACCGGGCCGCGTGGCCGGGGTGGCCGGCCTGCGGCCGATCGTCCCGTTCCGCCACGACGTCCTGCCGCCGCCGGTCGGGCCCGGTGTCGCGGAGCTCAGCCTGTACGTCGCCCCGCAGTGGCGGCGGCGCGGGATCGGCTCCCGCCTCTTGGCCGCCGTCCTCGGCCAGGCTGCCGAGCGGCGGTTGGTCGCGGACGTCGTGGCGGGCTCGCCGGGCGAGGCGTTCAGCCTCCGGCACGGGTTCCGGTACGCCCGGAGCAGGCGGCACGACCTGCTCACGTACCGCGACGTCCACCAGGCCTGGCTCAGTGAACTGGTCGACGCCGAGCGCCCCGGCTACCGGCTGACGCACTGGACCGGCGCCGTGCTCGACGCGCCCGGCGTCAAGGACCTGCTCCGGAGCCCGAGCCGCCTCGGCGGCGCCGTGCTGGTCGCCGCGGACGCCGAGGGCGACCTGGCGGCCTACACAGCGGCGGTCGCCGGCGCGCCCTGGCAGCCCCGCGCCCGGCAGTACGGACCCGCGGTGCTGCCCGGCCATCACGGCCGGCACCTGGATCAGTGGGTGACCGCCGCCCTGATCCAGCGGCTGCGCGAGGTGCACCCACACGTCCAGGAGATCGAAACCGCCACCGCCGACGACGACGCGGACCTGCTCGCGGTGCGTGAGGGCCTCGGCTTCCACCTGCTGCGACGCACCCATCTCTACGAACTCACCCTGCCCTGGAAACCCCGGAGGCACGTCAATGCAACGCCGAGAACGATGGCTCATCCTGGTTGTGCTCTGCCTGAGCCTGCTCGTGCTGGTCGTCGACAACATGGTCCTCAACGTGGCGATCCCGCCACTGACCCGGGATCTGGGCGCGACGGCCCAGGACATCCAGTGGATCCTGGACTCCTACATCCTGGTGTTCGCCGGCCCGCTGCTGATCGCGGGCAGCCTGTCGGACCGGTACGGCCGCCGCCGGATCCTCGTCATCGGGCTGGCGGTCTTCGGCGCGGCGAGCCTCGCGGCCACCTTCGCCGAGACCCCGCCGCAGCTGGTGGCCGGCCGGGTTGCGATGGGCGTCGGCGGCGCACTGATCATGCCGTCCACGCTGTCGATCCTGATCACCGTCTTCACCGACGAGAAGGAGCGCCGCAAGGCGATGACCGCCTGGTCCGCCGTGGCCATGGTCGGCCTGGTCGGCGGGCCTGTCATCGGCGGCCTGCTCATCGCCGAGTTCTGGTGGGGTGTCGCGTTCCTCATCAACGTGCCGGTCGCGGTCGTGGCGATCATCGCGGCGCTCGTGCTGATGCCGGAGTCCAAGGGCCCATGGCGCAAGCCCGACCCGGTCGGCGCGGTGCTGTCGATCGGGTATGACGGCCCTGGTGTGGGCGATCATCGAGCTGCCCACGACCGGCATCACCGACCCGGCCACCCTCACCGCGGCGGCGGTCGCCGTGGCGTCGCTGATCGGCTTCGTGATCTGGGAGGCCCGGTCCGCCTCCCCGATGGTGCCGGTGGGCCTGTTCCGCAACCGCAACTTCTCCGGCGCGAGCTTCTCCATCGCGTTCCTCAGCATCTCCAACGGCGGCCTGCTGCTGGTGCTGACCCAGTACCTGCAGTTCGTGCACGGCTACAGCCCGGCCGAGGCAGGCCTGGCGTTCCTGCCGGTGGCCGCGATGTCCCTGCTGTTCAACGTCATCGGCGCCGGCCTGACCGGCAGGGTCGGCAACCGGGTCATGGTCACCGCCGGCATGCTCATCATGGCCGCCGGCATCGGCATCCTGGGCACCGTCGACGCCACGGACGGTTTCTGGCTGGTCGCCGTCGCCCTGGGCACCGTCGGCATCGGCAGCGGCCTGGCCGTCCCCACCGCCATCAACGCCCTCATGAGCACCGTGCCGGCCGAGCACGCCGGGGTCGGCTCGGCGGTCAACGACACCATCCAGCAGGCCGGTGCCGCGCTGGGCGTGGCGATCCTGGGCAGCGTCCTGGCCGCCACCTATACCGGCAACATGCCTGCCGACGCTCCCGAGGCCGCCCGGCACAACATCGGCGACGCGCTGCGCCTCGGC
Source organism: Dactylosporangium cerinum (assembly GCF_042653625.1). Classification (NCBI taxonomy): domain Bacteria; kingdom Bacillati; phylum Actinomycetota; class Actinomycetes; order Micromonosporales; family Micromonosporaceae; genus Dactylosporangium; species Dactylosporangium cerinum. The sequence continues at coordinate 829,166 of NZ_JBHSIU010000130.1, forward strand.
GACGCGGGGCTGGCGACCGCCGCGCGGGCGGCCTTCACCGACGGCATGGCGCTCACCTTCACCGCCAGCGCGTGCGCCGTCGTCCTCGCCGCCGTCACCGCGCTGGTCGTCCTGCGCGACACCAGACCCGCGCCGGCCGGGCCGGAACCGGCGACCGGGGAGCCGCGCGAACTGGCGGCCGCCGACACCTGACCGGTCGCCCGGTCCCAGCTGGCCGCGCGGTCGTCAGCTGCCCGGCGGGGGAGGCCAGGCGAGGCCCCGCAGCGCTGCCGGGCCGCCGTTGACGACGTCGCGGTCGTGGCTGTGCCGGCGGTCGGGGTCGCCGGGCTGGTACTGCCAGAGCGCGAACGTGCTCCACCCGGCGGGCAGCTTCGGGCTGGTCGCGGTGTACCCGGCGATGTCGAGGGGGTACCCGCCGAAGGACGTGTCGTTGCCGGTGCACGGGTTCCACCAGTGGGTGTTCGTGTAGATCATCGGCTTGCGGCCGATGCTGGCCTCGATGCGGCCGACGAACGCACGGATCCAGGCGCGCAGCTGGGCCGGGGTGAGGTCGTAGCAGTCGTCGGTGCGCACGCCGGAGTACGGCCACTCCAGGTCGACGAACGGCACCAGCGTCCGCGCGTCGCGGCTGAAGCGGGCGTGCCGAAGGAAGTGTTCGGCCTGGCCGACGGGGTCGCCGCGGTCCGGGCGGGCGTACACGTAGGCGCCGACGTAGCGCCCGGCCCGGCGCGCCGCCGCGTAGTCCGAGGCGAAGTGCGGGTTGACGTACGTGCTGCCCTCGGTCGCCTTGATGTAGACGAACTCGCTGCCGGCCGCGACCTCGGTCGGCCAGTGGATGCCGAACCGCCGGTGGTCATGACTGGACACGTCGATCCCGCCGACCGGGAACCCGGCCGGGCGTCCGGCCTCGATCGCGGCGACCGCCGCGAGCACCGGCGGCTCGACGGGCAGGGTGATCACCGGCGGCACCGCGGACGCCACCGCCCACACCGGCGCCGTCACCATCAGCAACCCCAGCGCGACCGCCCGTCGCTGCCCGGGTGTGAGCTCGGCGGCGGCCCGCCGCACCCGCCGCGCCGCCGGCACCAGGCCCGCGGCGACGTCACGGGCCCGGCGCCACACCGTCACCGCTGGACTCGACACTGCTCCAGTGTGCCCGGCCGGTGCACCTGCGGCACGCCCCGCGACCGGTGACCGGTGCCCGCCGGCGGCCCACGGTTCGCCGCCAGGTGCGCCGGCGCGATCGCGGCCAGCACCCTGACCAGCATGCATACCCCTCGAGCGCCACTGGTCGGCCGCGATGGCCGGGGACTGTACCGCCGCAGCGACCTCGGCAACCGCCTGGTCGAGGGCGCCTGAGCGTCACCCTGGGAAAACCACCCCGCAAACCTCGGCAAAACAGTTTAATTCGGTCGTGTCGTTCCACGCCTGGCGGGCCGTCGCCGCCGTTGTCGTCGCCGCCGCGCTCGGCGCCGTGGTCGTGCCGGCGCCGGCACGCGCCACCACGTTCAGCACCACCGCCCTGAGCGTCGGCGCCTCGGTGTACCAGGTCGCGGTGAGCCCCAACGGGCAGTACGTGTACGCGGCGGCGACCGGCAGCAACGAGATCGTCACGCTGGACACCACCTCGCTGCCGTACTCCACGAACCGGGTGTCGGCCGGCATGACCCCGACGGGCGTCGCGTTCATCCCCGACAGCTCGCGGGCGTACGTGTCGATGACCGGCATGAACGCCGTGTTCGCGTACGCCACGTCCACCGGCATGTCCATGGGCCCCACGATGGTCAACAACATGCCCAAGGGCGTCACCGCCGGTTGTCAGGCAGATCCCCGATGAGCACCGCGGACGGGCGTTGAGCGGGGTGGTCGCGCTGTTCACGCTGAGCGTCCCCGTCGCGATGATCGGCACCGGCCTCCTCCTGGAGGCGTTCCACCCGCCCGCCGCCGTCACCGCCCTCGCGTCGGTGCTGCTCGCCGGGGTGCTCGTCGCCGGGACCCGCCGCAACCTGCGCCAGGCGCGCTGGCCGGCGGACAACGCGCAGCAGTGAGGGTCAGCTGACGCTGGTCCAGGCCGGATACTTGGCGGTGCGGCCGTCGCCGGAGGAGCGGCCGCGGGCCCGGCGCAGCACCCACGGCAGGACGTGCTGGCGGTAGTACCGCGCCTGGACGATCAGCCCGCGCGACCCGGCGTGGCCCTCGGCGATGCGGTGCTCGGCGTCCGCGACGCCGAGGCCGGCCAGGACGAGCCCCGCGACGCGGCGGTGGCCGGCGGCGTTGAGGTGCAGGCGGTCCGCCGACCAGTACCCGGACCGGCGCAGTTCGGCGTCGCCGAAGCAGTCGACGAACAGCACGCCGTGGCGCCCGGTCAGGTCCCGCACGGCCTCGGTGAGCTGGTCGGCACGGCGGCGCAGCACCCGCCCGAGCGGCAGGTGGTCCGACGGGTCGGCACCGCTGAGGACCATGATGCGGACACCGGCCGCGGTGCAGCGCTCGATCGCCCCTTCGATGAGCCGCACGAGGTGTGCCAGGTCCGCGTTGCGGCGCATCATGTCGTTGCCGCCGCCGTTGAGCGAGACCAGCGTCGGCGGCGGCGACATCGCGAGCGCGGCGTCCAGTTGCGTGGTCACGATCGGCTCCAGCAGCCGCCCCCGGATCGCCAGATTGGCGTACTGCCAGCGCGGGTCGTCGGCGATGAGCGCGGCCGCGACCAGGTCGGCCCAGCCGCGCGGGGTGCCGTCCGCCCGCTCGTCACCCATACCCTCGCTGAAGCTGTCGCCGATCGCCACGTACCGCATGCGCCCGACGATACCGAGTCGATCTCCGCAGCTGGGGTCAGGTCATCGACCTGTGGGCAACGTCGCGGTCAGCGTGGTGAGGACCGCGCGGGCCGGGACGGCAGGACGGCCGATGACGGTCTCCAGGGTCGGGTCGGTGACGGCGAACTCGCCCCGGCGGGCGGCGCGGAACATGCCCAGGGTGAAGTCGGCGGCCTGCGGTGGCATGCCGCGCCCGATCGCGGCGGCCTTCCACTCCTCGTCGTCCACGACGACCCGGGCGACGGTGCGTCCCGTGAGGTCGCTGAGGATGGTGGCCACTGCCTCGAAGTCGAGCAGCTCGGGCGCGGTCAGCGGGGCGGTGACGCCGTCGAGGGTGCCGTCGCCCGCCAGTGCGACCGCGGCCACCTCGGCCAGGTCGGCGTGAGCGGTCCAGGACACCGGGCCGTCCTGGGGCGCGACGAGGCGGCCGGTTTCCAGGGCCGCGCCGATGTAGTGGCCGAGCGTGCTGGCGTAGAACCCGTTGCGCAGGGCGGTGAACGGGACGCCCTGCCGGGCGAGGTGCTCCTCGGTCAGGGCGTGCGTGGCCTGCGGTGCGAACAGCGAGTCCTTCGAGGCGGCCTGATGGCTGGTGTACAGGACGCGCTTCGCTCCCGCGGCGCACGCGGCGTCGATGGCGGCGATGTTGGCCGCGACCGCACCGGCACCGCGGATCGCGGCGGAGACGACCAGCACCTGGCTGGCGCCCTCGAACGCGTGCTGGAGCGTGGCGGGGTCGGTGAAGTCGCCGGCCCGGACGCGGACGCCGCGTTCGGCGAGCGCCGCCGCCTTCGCGGCGTCGCGGACGCTGACACCCACGGTGCCGGCGGCGACCCGCTCCAGCAGCCGGTCGACGATCTGTGATCCGAGGTGGCCGGTGGCTCCGGTGACGATGATCATGATGCTCTCGTTTCCGTTGATATGCCCACGACGTTATCAGTGATTTTCCAACGGAAGCGAGTTTCTGTTATCTTTGATACATGGAGCAGGCGCAGATGCGTGCGGCCGTTCTCGACGCGGCCGCACGGCTGCTGGTCGAGCACGGCGCACGCGGGGTGACGACCCGGGCGGTGGCCCACGCGGCCGGCATGCAGGCCCCGACCATCTACCGGCTGTTCGGCGACAAGGACGGGCTCATCGACGCCCTCGCCGAGCACGTCATGGCGACCTACGTCGCCGGCAAGTCGGTCACGGCGGCGCAGGGCAGCGGCGACCCCGTGGCCGACCTGCGCGCCGGCTGGCAGCTGCACGTCGAGTTCGGACTGGCCAACCCGGAGCTGTACGCGTTGCTCAACACCCCGGGCCGCGGTGCGCTGTCACCGGCAACGGCCGCGGGCATCGAGGTGCTGCGGACCCTGGTGCGGCGGCTCGCCACCGCGGGCCTCCTGCGCGTCGACGAGCGGCGAGCCGTGGCCATGATCCATGCCGCCGGCACCGGCACCGTCCTGGCCCTGCTGGGCATGCCCGCGGCGATGCGGGACCCCGGCCTGGCGGACGTGATGTTCGACGCCGTCGCCGGCCGGATCCTCGCGGCCGCACCCTCGGCGCCGGACGCCACCACGACCACGGTCACGGTCGCGTTCGCCACCCTGGTGCCCGACCTGCCCGCGCTTTCCGACGCCGAGCGGGCGCTGATGGCGGAGTGGCTCACCCGTTCCCTCGATCATGCGGGGCGCCCGCGAAGCTGAGGGTGATGGCAGGCGGCTCGGACGCCGAGGTTCGCCGCTCCGGTCGGTATCGTCGAAGACGTCCGGGTGCAGGATTTCGAGTGCGACACGATCTCCCCCTGAGGGGATGAGGAGTTCAAGCCATTCACGACGACCGAATTCCGGGCGTCGGGCGTGGCGTAGAATTTGGTCTCAGGTCTGGGAGTACGAGATGGACCGTCGTGTGGGCTTGCGCCTGAATGCAGGTGGTCGCAGCGGCGTCGATGTGGGCAGCCGAGACGGCGCCATCGGCCACGATACGGGGCGCCAGACGGCGCTCGAGGCGGTCACCGGCGCGGACCCGCCTCCACCGGGCGGCGCCGCACCCCCGGACCGGCTGTGCGAGCCGGGCGAGGGCCGCTGCAGTGCCCCGATCGTGCGCGAGTGGTCGGGCGTGCCCGTCGCCGGCCTCTCCATCGGGGGAGGGTCCGCCCGACTCCGCGGCATGACCGGGAGCCACAACATGACGCTCGTTGCCCTCGCGGTGGACTGACATGGTGCCCTCCGCAGCCGCGCTGTCGACCCAGTGCCTCGCCGAGTTCCTCGCGGCCGTATCAGCTGCGCCCGATGCTGCGGCGGCGACCCTGGTCGCTGCTGAGCGGGCTGCCCGCGCGCTGGAGGGCGAGGTCGGCATGGTCCTCGGACGTGACGGTGCGGTCAGCTCGGTCGGCTTCCCCGTCGGCAGGCTCCCGCTGGCCGAGATCGCCGAGGTCGTCAACCGGCGAACGGCGATGCTCGAGGTTCCCGGCGCGGGAAGCTGCCACACGGTGGTGGTGCCGCTGGACGGCGGTTCGCCCGGGCATCTGCTGGTTGCGCGCCTGGGCGACGACGGGTTCAGCGTCGACGAGGTCAGCCTCGTGCGGAGCATGGCCAGGGTGCTCGACCTGACCCTCGGCACGATGAAGACCTTCGAGGCCCGGCAGCAGGCCCGGGAGGAGTTCGACCGCATCTTCATGCTGTCGCGTGCCCTGATCTGCACGGTCGGGTTCGACGGCTATTTCAAGCAGGTGAACCCCGCGTTCGAGCGGACGCTCGGGTATTCCACCGCGGAGCTGTTGGCGCGGCCCTTCCTCGAGTTCGTCTACGAGGAGGACCGGGAGCGCACCGCCGCCGCGACGAAGCTCCTGACCGAGGGGCGCGAGAACACCAACTTCCAGAACCGGTACCGCTGCAAGGGTGGTTCGCCGCGCTGGCTGGAATGGATCGCGCTGGGCGTGCCGGAGCAGCGCCTGATCTACGCGAGCGCGCGCGATGTCACCGAGCGCAAGCAGTTCGAGGACGAACGGGAGCGGCGGGAGGAGGCCCTGCGGCGCTCGCAGGAACAGCTGGCCCGCCTGTACACCGAGTTCCGCCGCATCGCCGACGAGCAGACCGCCTTGCGGCGGGTGGCGACGCTCGTGGCTCGCGGGGCGTCGCCGGAGCTCGTGTTCACGGCCGTGGCAGAGGAGGTCGCCACGCTCTTCGGCGCCGACAACACGACGATCACCCGGTTCGAGCCGGACGGGGAGGTGACGTTCATGGGTGGCTTCCCGTTCCGGCAGCCCCGCGGCGGTGCACGCGGAAAGCTCGACCCCCACTCGGCCGTGACCACGGTCCAGGCGACCAGCCGCGCGGCTCGCCGCGACGTGGACAACGCGCATCGGGCCGGCCCGACCGAGGCCGTCGCGGACGAGGCCCGATCCGCGGTCGCCAGCCCGATCGTGGTGGAAGACCGCATCTGGGGCGCGATCAGCGTGGCAGCGCTCGTCGAACAGCTCCCCCCGGACACCGAGTGCCGGCTGGCCGACTTCACCGAACTCGTCGCGACTGCCATCGCCAACGCCGAGAGCCGCGTCGAACTCAACACCTCGCGCGCACGCATCGTCGCCACCGCCGACCAGACCCGCCGCCGCATCGAACGGGACCTGCACGACGGCGCCCAGCAGCGACTGGTCACCCTGGCGTTGGACCTGCGGGCGGCGCAGGCGGAGCTGCCGCCCGGGCTGGAGGCGCTCGACGCGCAGCTCGACCGCGCCGTCGCCGGGGCAACCGACGCGCTGGAGGAGCTGCGCGAAATCGCGCGTGGCATCCACCCGGCGATCCTGACCGAGGGCGGCCTCCGCCCGGCGCTGCGCGCGCTTGCCCGCCGCTCACCGGTCCCGGTCGAGCTGGACATCCGCGTGGAGGTGCGGCTGCCCGAGCATGTCGAGGTCAGCACCTACTACGTCGTCGCCGAGGCGCTCACCAACGCGGCCAAGCACGCGCACGCGTCGGCCGTCGCGGTCACCGTCGAGGCCGACGCCGTCGACGGTGTCCTCCGGGTCGCGGTCCGCGACGACGGTGTCGGCGGTGCCGACCTCACCCGCGGCACCGGACTGCTCGGCCTCAACGACCGCGTCGAGGCGCTCGGCGGCCGGGTCGTGCTCCACAGTCCTCCGGGGGTCGGGACCACCCTGCACATGGAGCTTCCGATCACCGCCGCGGGTGTCAACGGTGCCCGCCACTTTCGATGATCCGGCCGGTTACGGAGGGCGCCGGGTCAGCCGACCGCGAGCACGACGAGCGTCATGTTGTGATACCCGGTGATGCCGCGGAGCCTGGCCCACTCTCCCCAGGTGTAGAAGCCGGCGACGGGCGCACCGCCCGACCGCTCGCGCATGTGCCCGACCGAGGCGCTGGAGCGCTCCTCGCCCAGCAGCTGACGGCGGGCAATGCAGTCGAAGGCGAGCAGCCCGAGCGGGCGTGGCCGGCCCACCGCGGCCACCGCCTCCTGGCAGGCGTCCCCGGCCGCGTCCAGCCCGGATTCGGCGTCGCCCTCCATCGGCCAGATCACCCCGCCCTCCGGCACCTCGCCCAGGGAGCGCAGCCAGGGCTCTCCGACAACGAAGCGGTCCGAACCGATGTCGCGGATCTCCAGACCGCTCCGGCGCCGGATGCCGATGGGTCGGGTGCGGACGAAGGTCATGAACGCGTCCGGATCCGTGTACGCGTCCTCGGGCGCGCCCAGCCGATCCAGGTATGCGCCGCGCGCCGGCTGCTCATCGAGCGTGTAGATGTCCCCGCCCGCGCTGTGCGTGACGATCATGGGTGCGCCGACCCGGCGCCAGCCGTGCCCGACCGCTCCGCCGAACGGCCCGTCCGACTGGATCGCGGCACCCACCACCCCTCCGGTGAGCACTTCCGTCCCGAACAGCTCGTAGGTGCCGCCGAACGCGGTGTCCGGGCTGGCCGCACCTCCCACGTACGGCATGCTCGCACCCACCACGCCATAGGCCCCGGCGAGGATCCGTTCGTGGTTCAACACCTGACCGTCGGCCAGCAGCACCAGCACCTGGTGTCCGCGCTCGGCCAGGTCCGTCGCGCCGGCCGCCGCGGCTGCGCCCGCCTCCTGCAGTCCCGCGGCCGCGTCGCGCCCGGCACCGGTCGCGGCCGAAAGGCCGGCTCCGCCCAGCGCGGCGATGACCACTCCGTCCCACCGCGGACCGTCGGAATCGATGGCCACTGTCGACGAACACCCGATCAGCGGTACGCCCGGAGCGACCTCGTCGATGCCGGCCAGTACTGCTGCTGGGTCGGGGGTGTTGGCGCAGAAGACGAGCAGGAGCCGCGGGTCCTCGCCGGTGATCGCCTCGAGCGCCGCCTGGCGCCCCACGTCGTGGCCGACAGCCCTGTCCCGGGTGCCCGCACTGCCGACCGACAGCCACCGCCCCGTCGGCGGTGCGACGCCGGTGCGATCGACTTCGTGCAGACGCAGGCTCATCCCGTTCTCTCAGACGTAGTACGCAAAGCGTATCACGTCCGGACATAAATGATGAAGTATGTCAATCTGCCCAATCGGCGGCTCGCCCTTGTCGTGGCGGAGGAGGGCCTGCTGTTCGTCACCCCGCGCCCACCGGGGTCGCGGACTCCTTCGAGGACGACGTGTACACAGTGCCGGTCGCGGGACCGGAGCGCGGCGCCGCCGTGCGGGGGTGCGCGGGCGCCACCGGAGGCACCGGAGGCACCGGGGCGGCCGCGGCGGCGGAGCCCGCCCGGTGCAGTTTGTGCCAGCGCAGCCGGGCGCCGGTGAGGGCCGTGCCGAGGGACTGCAGGAGCACGATGTACATGAGCTGGCGGTAGGCGATCTGCTGCAGCGGCAGGACCCACAGGGCGCGGAGCCGCTCCTTGTCGAGGCGGAAGGCGACGACGGCGGTGAGGACCTGCACCGCGAACATGGCCAGCCAGGCGACGGTGGTGACCATCCAGCTGGAGAAGCACAGGCCGTACACGAACATGATGTCGATGAGCGGGGCGAGCAGCGGCAGTGCGATGCCGAAGAAGGCGACCAGCGGCAGACCGACCCGGCCGAACCGGCCGGACGGGCCCCGGTCCAGGATCGCCCGGCGGTGCTTCCACATCGCCTGCATGGTGCCGTAGCTCCAGCGGTAGCGCTGCAACCACAGCTGCCGCAGCGTGGTCGGTGCCTCGGTCCAGGCGCGGGCGCGTTCCTCGTAGACGACGCGCCAGCCGGCGCGGCACAGGGCCATGGTGGCGTCGGTGTCCTCGGCGAGGGTGTCGTGGCTGATCCCGCCGATGTCCTGCAACGCCTCGCGGCGGAACGCGCCGATCGCGCCCGGGATGGTCGACATGCAGCGCAGGGTGTCGTACAGCCGGCGGTCCAGGCTGAATCCGATGACGTACTCGATGTGCTGCCACCGGGCCACGATCGAGCGGCGGTTGCCGACCTTGACGTTGCCCGCCACCGCGCCGACGGAGGCGTCGGCGAACGGCTGCACCAGGTGCCGGATCGAGTCGGGTTCGAAGACGGTGTCACCGTCGACCATGACGATCAGATCGTGCTGGGCCATCGCCACCCCGACGTTCAGCGCGTTCGGCTTGCCGCCGTTGGGGATCCGCACCACCCGCACGTCCGGTAATCGCATCGCCTCCACCAGGGCCGCGGTGTCGTCGGTCGAGCCGTCATCGACGACCACCACCTCGATCCCACCCGGATGGTCGCCGCCGGCCAGGGACCGCACCGCCGCCTCGATCCCCTCCTTCTCGTTGTAGGCCGGCACGATCACCGACACCGGCAGGCGCACCGGCGGGCCCCACCGCCACGACGCGGCCCGCCGCCGTCGCGCGTGCCGGCCCGCGAGCAGGAGCATCGCCACGGTGCGGGCGATCGTCAGCACGCCGGCGACCAGGAACAGCACGCGGAGGGCGGCCGTCACCCAGTCGGCCAGCACGACGGCCGTGGCCAGGGCGAACGCGCGCCGCTTGTCGACCGCGCCGGTCGGCGCGTCGACGACGACCGCCGGTCCGGCGAGGGTGCGCGCCAGGCCCTCCGACACGGTGGTGAAGGTGTAGCCGCGCCGCTGCATCATCGGAATGAACCGGTCCAGCGCCGCGACGGTCTGGGCGCGGTCGCCGCCGCCGTCGTGCATGGGCACGATCGCGCCCGAATCGCCCTGCGGGGTCGCGCCGGCGATGATCGCGTCGACGCCGGGACTGCTCCAGTCCCGGCTGTCCGTGTCCGCCATGATCGACAGGTAGCCGAGCCGGCCGGCCTCCCGGAGCAGCGGCCACTGGGTGTCGTCGACGGCACGGGCGCTGGAGGTGTACGGCAACCGCAGCAGCGCCGACTTGGCGCCGGTGGCGTGCACGATGGCGAGCTGGGTCTGGGAGTACTCCAGCTCACGCTGCCACCGTGGCAGGCGGTCGAGTCGCGGGTGCGTGAAGGTGTGGACGCCGATCTCGTCGCCGGCCCGGGCCAGTTCCGTGACGACCTCCGGGTGCCGGATCACCTGCGACCCGACGACGAAGAACGTGGCGTTGACGTGGTGCCGGCGCAGCACCTCCACGACCCGCGGCGTCCATCGCGGGTCCGGGCCGTCGTCGAAGGTGAGCGCGATGGTGCGGGCCGGCAGCCGGTAGGAGCGCACCGTGCCGTTGCGGGTGTCGATGATCGGGCCACCGTCGATGACCTCGGCCGGCACCTTGCTGCGCTGCCCGGGCTTCGCGGTGTGATCGGGGTGGAACTCGGCATTGGCGTAGGCCTCGACCAGCAGCGCGCCGACCAGCACGCTGAGCGCGGTCGCCCCGAAGATCAGCCGGCTGAACGACATCCGCTGTCGCGTCCGGGTCACGGCCGGCCCACCCCGAGGTCCACGGTGAGGCCGGGTTCGGAGCTCGGCTCCGGCGGCTGCGTCGCGTCCGGCGTGGCGGACGCGCTCGGCTCGGTCGACGGGTCCGGCGGTGCCGCGGAGGGCACCGCGCTCGTCGTCGCCTCGGGCGACGGTGCGGCGGTCACGGAGCCGCCCGGCCCGGCGGACGCACTCACCGCGACGGGCGTGGGGCTGCCGCGGCCGGGCCAGCCGCCGGTGGTCCGCTTGCCGGCCGGGCCGGGCGTCGGCGTGTGCTTGCGGACCGGCGCGGGCGCGGGTGCGGACTGCGCGGGCGCCGGGAGCGACAGCAGGTCCAGCGGGCCGGTGACGAAGAGCGCGGCCATCAGGACCAGCACCGCATAGGACAACGCCGCTCCACCGGTCAGATGGAAGACGAGCCGGATTCGCCGTCCACGACGTCCCGTGGCATCGACGAAGACAGGCGTTGACATCTCACCATCGGCGACGGTGATGTCAACCGCCGCACCGGCGGCCGGGGCATTGACGAGCACCGCGACAGCTTAGGAGCGACCTGCCGCCGAAAGCGTGGGAAGAACGGCCCGCCTGAAGGTCGTTGCCGAATCTCGCACCGCACTCACCCCGTGGCTGCTCCGGCCTCACCCCGCACCCCCACACCGCCGGCGCCGGCGTCACCCGGTGGTGTGGCGCCGGCAACCGACGCCTGCGGGGGCCGCCGCATCCCCGGGTCGAGCCCAGATCGCCTGCCCGGGGTGAACGAAGACCGGCCAAGATCGTGTTGTGTGCCTGATAGCGCTGCAGACGCGAACCAGGCAAGGAGAGCGCCATGCCCACCAAAATCACGCTGATCATCGACCACCCCGCCGACCCCGACGAGTTCGAGCGCGCGTACGCCGGCGTGAAGGCGGCCGCGGAGTCGTTCCCCAAGGTCCAGCGTGTCGAGTCGGCCAAGGTGTGGCCGAAGGAGGACGGCACACCCACGCCCGCGTACCGGACGCTCGACCTGTACTTCGCAAGCTACGAGGACGCCTCCGCCGCGGTCGCCACCCCGGCTGCCGCCGCCGCCTTCGGCGGGCTCCAGGGGACGCGGGTGACCTTCACGGGACTGTTCTCGGACATCGAGTGAGCAGCGCGCGCTGCGACGGCGGCGTCATCCGCTGACGACGAACTTCAGCTCGGCCACGGGGTTGACGAATGCGCTGACTCGCAGCGACACCTGCATCCGCCACGTCCCGGACACCGGGAGCGTGACCTGCGCCGTGTAGAAGCCCGCTGATACGTGCGTCAGCGGGATGTCGCCGAGCGTCGCCCCGTCGGAGGACAGGCGCACCACCGGCGGTGCGACGCCCTCGGCGGGTTCACCGGTGGCGGAACTCAGCCGGAGGGTCATGGTGTTGGAACCGCGGGTGAGTGGCGTGAGGGTGGCCTGCACCTTGATGTCGCCCAGTGTTGTCGAGCGGGTGTCGGGACTGGCCCCGGCCGACGCGCTCGCGGGCAGGGCACCGCCCTCGGGACTCGTGTCGACGAGGAAGCCGGTGATGAGCAAGGCAACCACCAGGACCGCGCCCTCGACTGCGGTGGCGCGCACCACCGGTCGGGAGAGCGTCTGCCGACTGGTTTTGTTCGCTGCCCGCTGGAGCCGTGGCAGGAGCGACCACCTGTTCCACGCCGCGATGGCCAGAGCGGCCAGCACGATGGCGATCTTGGCCAGCACCAGCCGGCCGTAGCCGGTGTCGACGAGCGCCGTCCAGGAACCGAGGATCCGCCACACCAGCAGCGAGCCGGTGGCGACCAGGGCCGCGAGGATGCCGGCGGCGGCGGTGGAGAACCGGGCGAGCACCTCGGCCGCGACGGCGCCGCGGCTGGAGAGGGCCGGCAAGGTCAGCGCCAGGCCGGCCAGTCCGCCGAGCCAGACGCTGCCCGCGAGGAGGTGCAGCGCGTCCGCACCGATAACGAGGAGTTCGGGGCTCGCTGCGCGGGTGTGCCCGACCAGTGCGGGGGCTGTGACTGCGATCGCGGCGGCCACGACCGCTGCGACGCGTCGCCGCGGCGATGCCGACCCGGGACCGAGCAGGATCACGGCCAGCGCCAGTCCGCCGACGACGGCCGCGGCGACGAGGTACTCGGTCAGCGGCAGCGAGGTCCACGTTGCGCCCTGGCCGAGCCGGCCCGCCCCGCCGCCGAGCAGGTAGATCGCGGTGATCGGCAACGCGGCGAGCCACGCCCCGGCCGCGACGACCGCAGCGGCCCGCGCGGAGACGGCGAGACGGCGGCGTGGGCGGTCGGCCGAGGGGTCGGTGGGCAGGAACCTGGCGGCGAACGCGACGAGCCCGGCGGCGAGAAAGAGGCCGACATAGCCCACCCCACGGGCCAGCGTCAGCGTCCAGGGGACCTCCGGGACGCTGTTCGAGTCGCTCGACGGTGGGGTGATGACGGTGGTGGGCGCGCCGACGGAGAAGGTGAGGGCGCCGCTGATGGGATGCCCGTCCTCGGAGACGACCCGCCAGGTGATCACGGTCGTGCCGTTACCCAGGCGTCCGGCCAGCACGACTTCGAGCTCGGCGCCCTTGACGGCCGGCCGCGCCTCGACCAGCTTCCCCTGGGCGTCGAAGACCTGGACCCCGCCCGGGACGCTGCGGACGGCCTCGTCGAAGGTGAACAGGATCCGGTCGGGTGCGGTCTGCAGCACCGCACCCTGGGCCGGGTCGGTGCTGGCCAGGTGCGCGTGCGCGGACGCCGGCTGGGGGAGTCCGAACAGCATCGCGGGCACGAAGAGCAGGACCAGCAGCGCCGTTGTCCGGAGCCGTCGCCGGTTGGTCATGTCCGGCGGCGCTGTTGGAGGAGCGCCGCGCCACCGGCGACCGAGCCGAGGACGCCGACCGCCAGCGCGGCGAGCGTCAGGGTGTCGCTCCCGCCCGGCGCGGGCGTCGTGGCGGTCGTCTCCGTGGAGTGTGCGTCGCCGGTGGTCGTGTGGTGGTGCGTGCCGTCCACGGGTTCGGAGACGACGAAGCTCGGGGCGGGCAACTCGAGCTGGTCGACGTTCTGCCCGTCCTGCGCAACCTCGATCCAGGCGGATTCGCCCTGCTCGCAGGTCTGAATGGTCGGGAAGACGAGCTTGGTGCCTTTGGCCTCGGGCAGCTGGACCGAGAGCTCGAACACCTCGCGGTAGCCGTCCGGGAGCGGGGTCTCCGTGCTGAACGTGACCGAGGCGACCCGTTGCACGATCTTGTTGCCGTGCGGGTCCACGACGGGCGGGTCGACCGTTTCCGTCTGCTTCGTGACCTTCCACAGCGCTGTCCGGGTGGGGGTGACCGAGGTGATCTGCGGCGGGATCTGAATCGTGATCTTGGTGGTGGGCGAGTTCCCGCAGCCGTGCCCGACACTGAACTGGAGGACGGCGTGGGCGCCGGCCGTGGTCGTGGAAGGAGTGACGGTGACGTGCGCACTCGCCGGGGACGCGAAACCGACCACGCCGACGATCAGTGCGGCGGCGCCGGCCTGCGCGGCGCGCCGTGACCACACCGGCGCCGCACGGCCCTCGCGTCCGTCGGCCTGAATCCGGGCAGATCCGCTGTCATTGCGCCGCATGTCGCATCCTCGCGCTTCAGGACGAGTCGGCTCGCCGTGATCCGGGTGTGGTTCGCACTGTGATTCGACCAACAGGCCGAACCGATGTCAAGTATGTGAACTCAGGCGAGGTCGCGCATTGCGGCACCCCGGGTGGCACGGTAGCGTTCGTTCACACTAGTGAACTGGGGTCCAGATGGTGGACCGTCAGTAGGAGAGGGGCACCATGCCGAACATCACCGTCGAGCTGCTCGCTGGCCGGTCCCTGGAGCAGCGCAAGGCCTTTGCCCGGGCCGTGGCCGACAACGCCGTCGAGATCCTTGGGGCCCGTCTGCAGGACGTCCGCATGGTGTTCACCGAGATCACCGGGGATGACGTGGCCAACGGAGGCGTGCTGGCCAGCGAGGACGCCTCCCGCGCCGGCGTGCTGGCCGCGCTCGACAAGCACTGAGCCCGCTGTTCAGGTGTGGTCCTGAACAGCGATGGGGCCGATCCGTGAACACGGACGGCCCCATCGTGGTTTGTGCGGGTGGGTCAGCGCGCCAGCCGGTTGTCACGCATCGCCGACAGGCGGGCCTTCACGCTCAGCAGGGTCTCGATGATGAAGTCTTCCCGGCCCTGCTTGAGGCGGCTGATCGGGACCGCGATGCTCAGCGCGTCAACCGATCGGCGCGAGAAGGGCAGCGCGACGCCGAAGCAGCGCACGCCCAGGCAGGACTCCTCGCTCTCCTCTGAGTAGCCGAGCTGGGCGGCCTTGTCGATGATCGCCAGCAGGGCGTCCCGGTTCGTAATCGTCTGAGCTGTTATGGCCTTGATCTGGTGGGGGACGAGCGTGTCGCGGACGTCTTCCGGCATCTCGGCGAGCATCGCCCGGCCAAGGGCGGTGCTGTAGGCGGGAAGGCGGCGGCCCACGGCCGAGTACATGCGCAACGGGTGCTTGGACTCGCGCTTGGCGGTGTAGATGATCTCTGCGCCCTCCAGGCGACCGAGGTGCACGGTCTCCTCGGTGGCGCCCGCGATCTCGTCCATCACGGCGCTGGCGCGCGACAGGACCGGGTCGCCGTCGATGTAGGCGGAACTGACCGTCAGCGTGTGGACTCCGAGCCGGTAGATGCTGCCGGTCTGGTCGGTGTCCAGCCATCCGCGCGCGCACATGGTGCGCAGGAGCGCGTGCAGGCTGCTCTTCGGGATGCCGAGGCGGGTGGCCAGCTGCAGCTGGGTGCCGGGGCCATGAGCGGCGATGTCGTCCAGGACATCGAGGACACGTGCAGCAGATTTGACCTGCGAGGTGGCAGAGCTGCCGCTGACCGTTTTGTCCGTGTCCACCGAGGCCTCCTGTTTCATCATGGCGCGTGCACCCGGCGTAAAGACTAAACCACAGTTCACATAGAGGGACAGACTTCCGCCCCTTGACCTGTGATCGGAGCCACAGGTATTGTCGCCGTCAGTTCACGTAGCGGAACGCGGTTCACAAACGAGGAGAAGTTTTGATCGAAGTGAGGTACTCCGCATCGCCGTCCAACGTGGAGACGGCAACGAATGCGGAGCTGCGAAAGAACTTCCTCGTGGAGCGCCTGTTCCGCACCGGCGAGGTGCACGGGGTGTACACCCACGACGACCGGCTGGTCGTCGGCGGTGCGGTCCCCGGTGCCGGCCAGCTCGAGCTGCCGGCCTGGGACGTCCTCGGCACGCCGTCGCACCTGGCCCGCCGCGAGCTCGGCATCGTCAACGTCGGTCAGACCGGCCACGTGCTCGTCAACAGCGAGAAGTTCGAACTCCGTCACCTCGACGGACTGTTCGTCGGCCGCGGCAACGAGGTCGTCTTCACCGGACCCGACGCCGCGTTCTACTTCGTCTCGGCGCCGGCGCACGCGGCCTACCCCACCACCCTGCTGAGCCACTCGGCGATCGAGCCGGTCAAGCTGGGCACGCCGCAAGGTGCGAGCGAGCGCAGCCTCTACCGGTACGCCTGGGGCCAGGAGCTGCAGACCTCGGTGCTCCAGTTCGGGGTGACCGTCATCGCCGACGGCTCCGTGTGGAACACGTTCCCGCCGCACCTGCACGACCGGCGCACCGAGGTCTACCTGTATGTCGACCTCGACGAAAACGCCCGGGTCTTCCACCTGATGGGCAAGCCCGGCGCCGCCCGCCACCTCGTCATGCGCGACCGCGAGGCCGTCATCTCGCCGCCGTGGTCGATCCACTCGGGCGTCGGGACCGGCTCGTATGCCTTCATCTGGGCGATGGGCGGGGAGAACAACGACTACACCGATCTGACCCCAGTGGCGTTGGAGGATCTGTGACCGCCCAGCCTGCCGCCGAGCTGCGTTCGCCGTTCGACCTGACCGGCCGCTGCGCCGTCGTGACGGGCGCGGGCCGCGGCCTGGGGCAGGCCATCGCCCGGGGACTCGCCCAGGCGGGAGCCGACCTGGTCCTGCTGGGCCGGCCGGGAAGCCAGACGTCCACGCGGGACCAGGTCGCCGACCTCGGCCGTGACGTGGAGGTCGTCGACCTGGACGTCAGCGACCACGATGCCGTCGAGCGGGTCGCCGGAGCGGTGAGCCGCAACCGTCAGGTGGACATCCTGGTCAACAACGCCGGCATCATCGACCGCCAGGACTCGGTGGACGTGAGCCGGCAGTCGTGGGACCGCGTGGTGGACACCAATCTGGGCGGACTGTTCTTCCTCTGTCAGGCGTTCGGGCGCCCGATGACCGAGCGTGGGCAGGGTAAGATCATCAACGTAGCCAGCCTGCTCTCCTTCCAGGGCGGGCTCCGCGTGGCGTCGTACGCCGCCAGCAAGCACGGCGTCGCCGGGATCACCAAAGCCCTGGCGAACGAGTGGGCCCCCCTCGGTGTGCAGGTCAACGCCATCGCGCCCGGCTACATGAACACCGACAACACGACCGCGCTGCGTGCGGATCCGGACCGCTCCCGGTCCATCCTCGAGCGCATCCCCGCGGGCCGCTGGGGAGACGCCTCCGACATCGCCGGAGCGGCCGTCTTCCTGAGCTCCGCCGCCGCAGACTACGTCAACGGCCATGTCCTGGTCGTTGACGGAGGCTGGATGGCCCGCTGACCCCTGGCCTCCAGCGCACGAAACCAGCACGATACGACCCACACTGCCGCGATCATCAGACCCCCTGGCGGCAGGTTTCTCTCTCTGCTTGTGCCACCCCGCCGGATGCCCCGGCACTGAAGAGATTGAGGATCGACCATGAGAATCACCCCACGTCCTGCGGCGGCCTTAATGAGCCTGTCACTGGCGGCCGCCGTCCTGGCCGGCTGCAGTGAGGAGGCGGCCGGGGACAAGAACCCTGCCAGCGCGGAGGGCTGCAAGCCGTCCGACGTCAAGCTGGTGGGTCAGGTCCGCAACGAGTCGAACCCCTACGAGGCCTCGTGGCTGGCCGGCGGCGACGCCTTCGCCAAGTCGGTCGGCCTCACCCAGGAGCGCCTCACCTACGGCGGTGACTCCACCAAGCAGCAGGAGCAGATCAGTCAGATCCTCGCCGGCAACACCAAGTGCCTGGTCATGAACGTGCTCCCCAACGGCGACTCGGACACCGCGCCGATCGTCAAGGGTGCCGACAAGGCCGGTGCCTTCCTCGTCACCCAGTGGAACAAGCCGGCCGACCTGAAGCCGTCCGACTACAAGACGTGGGTCAGCCACATCACGTACAACGGCGTCGAGTCGGGCCAGCAGATCGGTGACGCGCTCGCCACGGCGATCGGGGGCACCGGCGGCATCATCGCGCTGCAGGGCGTGCTGGACACCGCGGCCGCCAAGGACCGGTTCGCCGGCCTCCAGGCGTCGCTCAAGAAGAACCCGGGCGTCACGCTGCTCGACCAGCAGGCCGCCAACTTCTCCCGGGCCGAGGCGCTGACGGTGACCAAGACGCTGCTGACCAAGCACGGCGACAAGGTCAAGGCCATCTGGGCCGCCAACGACGACATGGCGCTCGGTGCGCTGGAAGCCCTCCAGCAGGCGGGTCTTTCCGGCAAGGTGGCGGTCGCCGGTATCGACGCCGTGCCGGACGCCGTCAAGGCGGTCAAGGACGGCACCATGACCGCGACCGTCTCCAGCGACGGCACGTGGCAGGGTGGCATCGGTCTGGCGATCGGCTTCTGCGTCGCCACCGGCAAGCTGGCGGTCAAGGACATCGCCGCCGCCAACCGGGCGTTCTTCGCCAAGCAGTTCCTCGTGACCAAGGCCAACGCCGCCGACTTCTCGCAGCCGAAGACCACCGCGTCCGACTTCGAGTGCGGCAACGTCTTCAACCGTGTGGCCGGGCCCCTGACGTGACCGTGACATCCGAGGTCGTTCCAGCGCCTCGCCGTAGCTCTCGGCGAGGCGCGTCGTTCCGAGACGCTGGCCCACCGGTCGCCCTGGTCGTCATCTACCTGGTGTTCGCGGCCCTGAGCCCGCAGTTCCGCAGTCTCGGGAACGCCAAGAACATCATGGACGCCGCCGCGGTGCTCGCGGTCGTCACCTGTGGCATCACGTTCGTGCTGATGATGGGGTCCATCGACCTCTCCTCGGCCGGCGTGATGGGTGCCTCGGCCCTGACTGTTTCGCTCCTGGTGGCCAACAATCGCAACGACAACGACTTCGGACTGTTCGGGATCCTGGTCGCCGTCGTGCTGGGCTGTGCGTTCAGCTGCCTGAGCGGGCTCGCGCTGGTGCTGCTGAAGGTGCCTTCGTTCATGGCCACGCTCGGGGTGTCGGCCGTCGGGCTGGGCGTCGCGACCCTCATGTTCGCCGGCGTCCAGCCCAACATCTCCGACGCGATGCTCAAGGGCTGGGCGATCGAGCGATTCCTGGGGTTGTCCTATCTCACCTGGATCGCCGTCGCGTGCATCCTGGTGGGCTGGCTCATCCAGCGCTACACCCGGCTCGGCCGGTACGCCTACGCGATCGGCGGCGCCGAGGAAGTGCTCATGCTCTCCGGTGTCAGGGTCAAGCCGTACAAGGTCGCGGTCTTCACCCTGGCCGGCGCCTTCTACGGGCTGGGCGGGGTCATGGTGACCAGCCAGCTCGGCGCCGGTCTGGTCCAGGCCGGCAACGGCTACGACTTTTCCGCCATCACCGCCGCCGTTGTCGGCGGCACCCTGCTCACCGGGGGCCGGGGCGGCGTCCTGCACTCCGCCGTCGGTGTCCTGCTCGTCATGGTGCTCACGAACGGTCTCGTGCAGGTCGGGGTCAGCCCGTACTGGCAGGGCGGCGTCGAGGGCCTCATCGTGGTGGCAGCGGTCGCCGCCGCGGTCATCCCCCAGCGCCGGAGAAACCAGGTGGTCAAATGAGTGCCCCAGCGTTGGAGGTCCGCGGGCTGGTCAAGCACTACCCGGGCGTGAAGGCCCTCGACGGTGTCGACTTGGTGGTCCACCAGCACGAGGTCCTCGGCCTGGCCGGCGAGAACGGCGCCGGCAAGTCCACGCTGCTCAAGGCGCTGGTCGGCCTGGTCGCCCCCGACGCCGGTGAGATCTACGTCCGCGGTGAGGCGGTCAAGCTGCGCAGCGTCGTCGACGCCGCCAACCACGGCATCGGGATGGTCTTCCAGGAGCAGTCCCTGGTGCCCAACCTGACCGCGGCGGAGAACATCCTCCTCGGCAGCGAAGGGGTCGCAGTCCGTCGGGGCGTCTACCGCTGGGACGCCATGCGCCGCCTGGCCCAGGAACAACTCGACAAGATCGGCTCGCACATCGACCCCCTCGCCCGGACCGACTCGCTCTCCTTCGCCGACCGGCAGATGGTCGAGATCGCGAAGGTGCTGCGCATCGAGGAGCGCAGCCAGCACCCGCCGGTCATCATCCTGGACGAGCCGACCTCGGTGCTGGAGTCGAAGGAGATCGACACCCTGTTCGCGCAGATCCGCCGGCTGCGCGAGTTCGCCTCGGTGGTCTTCGTCTCGCACCGTCTCGACGAGGTGCTGGACGTGTGCGACCGCGTGACGGTGCTGCGCAGCGGCCAGTCGGTCGGCGAGGTCGCCACGGCGGGTGCCGTCCCGCGCGAGCTGCACCGGATGATGATCGGGTCCACCGGGTCCGACGATCACTACCACGAGAACGCCGCCGCGCCGGTCGTGGCCGAGCAGCCCCGGCTGTCCGTCCGTGGGTTGTCGGGCAAGTCGTTCCGCAACGTCGACCTCGACGTCGCGGTCGGTGAGATCGTGGCGATCGTCGGCGTCCACGGATCCGGTCGCGAGGATGTCTGCCGCGCACTGTTCGGCGCCGAGCCGACGAGCGCCGGTGAGATCCGGATGGACGGCAAGAAGATCGACCTTCGCAACACCCGTGCCGCGTGCGCCGCCGGTATCGGCTACGTGCCGGCCGAGCGCAAGATCGAGGGCATGGTCGGCCCGATGTCGGTGGCCGAGAACATGACCCTGACCAAGCAGAAGGCCCGCTGCGCCGGCCCCTTCGTGGCGCCCAAGAAGCAGGCCAGCCTGGTGGACCGCTGGATCGAGCGGCTGTCCATCCGGACGCCGGGCCGCGACACCGCCATCCAGCGGCTGTCCGGCGGCAACCAGCAGAAGGTGGTCCTGGCGCGCTGGCTGGTCGGCGGCGACATCCGGTTGCTCCTGCTGGACCACCCGACGCGCGGCCTGGACATCGGCGCCCGCTCGGAGGTGTACCGGCTGATGCGTGAGCTCGCCTCGACCGGGGTCGCCACCGTGCTGCTGGCCGACAGTCTCGAGGAGGCCATCGGCATGGCCGACCGGATCCTGGTCATGAACGACGGCCGGGTCGTGACCGAGGTCGCCTGCCCGAGCGGCGGCAAGCCGAGCCCTCTGGACCTCGTGAAAGAGATGGTATGAGCGGCATGAGCACTCCCGTCGCGGCGAAGCCGGTCGCCGAACCCAGGACCGGCAGCCCAGCAAAGCGACTCACCGGGTTCATGCCGTTCATCGCCCTGGTGGCGCTGGTGGCGGCCCTGACCATCGCCGACCCGGATTTCCTGACCCAGCGGAGCCTGATCGCGGTAGCGCGGACCGCCGCGCCGCTCATCGTGCTCGCCGCGGGGGCGACGCTCGTCGTCCTCTGCGGCGGCATCGATCTGTCCATCGCGGCGCTGGCCTCGCTGACGACGGTCCTGCTGGCCCTGTGGCTGCCGGACCTCGGTGGCCTGGCCACGCCGGTCGTCATCCTTGTCGCGGCGGCGATCGGCGCGGTGCAGGGCGTGGCGCACGTGCTGCTGCGGATACCGTCGTTCATCGTCACCCTGGGCGGGATGAGCATCCTCTCCGCGGTCGCCCTCGTCGTCTCCGGCGCGGGCACGGTGCGGGTGGTGGACGACTCGACGGTCAAGTGGCTCGAGCTCTACGTCGGCGGCTATGTGCCGATGTCGGCCGCGGTGGCGCTGCTCGTCGTCGCCCTGATCGCCGTGGTCCTCAAGGTGACCCCGCTGCACAGCTGGATCTCGGCCACCGGCTACTCCGAGTCGGCCGCGCGGCTCGCCGGCACGCCCGTCGATCTGGTCAAGATCGGCACGTTCTGCGTCTCCGGTGCCTGTGCCGGGCTCGCCGCGGTCATGCTGGTCTCGCGTCAGTACAGCGGCGGCCCCACCATGGCCGACAACCTGCTGCTGCCGGCGGTCGCGGCGATCGTCGTCGGCGGCACCGCAATCACCGGTGGTCACGGCAGCGTGTGGCGGAGCCTCGCCGGCGCGCTCGTCGTGACGCTGCTCCGGGTCGGCCTGCCGATCGTCGGTGTGCCATCCGCATACGAGCAGATCCTGTACGGCGCGATCATCGTCGTCGCCGTCGCGCTCACCCTCGACTGGTCGAAGGTGTCGATCATCAAGTAGCCGATCCGAGTCACGACCAAGGTTCTGCAGTCTGTACATACGGAAGGCCACCATGCCCCACGAGAACGCCAAGCTCCTGCCCGCCGTCCGATCGTTCCTGTCCTCACCCAAGCAGCTGCTCATCGGCGGCGAGTGGGTGGACGCGAAGGACGGCAAAACGTTCGCCACCGTCAACCCGTCGACCGAGGAGGTGCTAGTCCAGGTCGCGCACGCGTCCGCAGTCGACGTGGATCGCGCGGTCGTGGCGGCTCGCACGGCGTTCGAGTCCCCGTCTCCGTGGTCGAAGATGACGCCGCGTGAGCGCTCCCACCTGCTGTGGCGCATCGGCGACCTCATCGACGCCCACGCCGACGAGTTCGCCCAGCTGGAGGCGCTCGACAACGGCAAGCGGGTCGAAGCGGCCCGCGACGGTGACGTTGCGATCTCCGCCGAGCTCTTCCGGTACTTCGCCGGCTGGGCGACCAAGATGGAGGGCACCTCCATCCCGATGTCCGTGCCGGGCCGCGAGTTCCACGCCTACACCCGCCGCGAGGCGGTCGGCGTCGTCGCGGGCATCGTGCCGTGGAACTTCCCCCTGCTGATGGCCTGCTTCAAGATCGTCCCGGCCATCACCGCGGGCAACACCGTCATCCTCAAGCCGGCCGAGCAGACCCCGCTGACCGCCCTGCGCCTCGGTGAGCTCCTGCTCGAGGCCGGCGTGCCCGCCGGCGTCGTGAACATCCTGCCCGGCTTCGGTGACACCGGGGCCGCGCTGGTCGACCACCCCGGTGTCGACAAGGTCGCCTTCACCGGTAGCACCGAGGTCGGCAAGAAGATCGCCGCCGCGGCCTCGGGCAACCTCAAGAAGGTCTCCCTCGAGCTCGGCGGCAAGGCACCCAACATCATCTTCAACGACGCCGACATCGACGCCGCCATCGCCGGCGCGGTGCTGGGTGGCTACTTCAACGAGGGGCAGTGCTGCGTCAACGGCTCGCGCCTCTACGTCCAGCGCGGCGTCTTCGACCGGGTCGTCGAGGGCGTGGCCGCGGCCGCGGCCGCGATCAAAGTCGGCGACGGTTTCGACGTGACCTCGCAGATGGGTCCGCTCGTTTCTCAGGAACAGCATGAGAAGGTGCTGGGCTACATCCGTGGGGCGGTGCGGGACGGCGCCGTTCTGAACGCGGGAAGTGCCGATGCGGTTGGTGATCGCGGCTTCTTCGTATCGCCGACACTCATCACTTCCGTGAACGAGCAGATGGCTGTGCAGACCGACGAGATCTTCGGTCCGGTCGTGACCGCATTGCCATTCGATTCCGAGGACGAGGTGGTCGCGGCCGCGAACAACACGGTGTACGGGCTTGCCGCGGGTGTCTGGTCGAACAACATCGGCACCGCGCACCGCGTCGGTGCCCGGCTGCGGGCCGGCACGGTGTGGCTCAACACCTGGCATGCCGATGACGTCACCCTGCCGCGTGGTGGCTTCAAGCAGTCGGGCTGGGGCCGCGAGCTCGGATCGTTCGGCCTGGACGACTACACCCAGCTCAAAACCGTCATCGCCGAACTGCGGTGAGCATTCGCGTGACCTGACGGGACAGGCCCCCGGAAATGCTTTCGGGGGCCTGTCCCGTGCTCGGACGAGGTTCGCATATGAGAACGCTTGAAAACTCGGTTCATGTACGTAGACGCAGTTCTTGACTATGTATTCATGCGTGTCTTACGTTCAGGCTCTCCGTGGTGGCGTCCGCCTCGCCCCCACGTCCGCCGAACCTCAAGGGATCTCTTATGAAAGTGCCCCGCAGGTCTGCCCGATTCCACCTATCTGTTCATTTCGATCGACTGTTTGGCGGTTTGTCCCGACGGGCTGCCGCTGGGTTCGCCGCATTGGCGCTGGTCGCCGGATCGGCAGCCTCCGCCGCGTTTCCCGCCACGGCCCTGGCGGCCCCCGCCGACGACGGCCGGCTCAGCGTGCTGCTGTTCTACAAGGCCAATTTCCACGCCTCCAACGTGCAGGCCCGGCAGGCTGTGCGTGACCTGGCGACCCAGCTCGGCGCCCAGTACGGCCAGCCGGTCGACATCCAGGAGACCGACGACCCGGCGGCGTTCACGACCGCGAACCTCGCCATCCGTGACACGGTGGTCTTCGCGCAGACCGGCGGCGTCCTGTTCAACGCGTCGCAGCGCTCCGCACTCGAGGCCTACATCCGCGGCGGCGGCGGCTTCATGGGCATGCACTACACCGGCTGGTCCGTCGGTGAGAGCGAGCACGACGTCAACCCGTTCTACGCCCGCCTCGTCGGCGCCGTCTCCGAAGGTCACCCGGAGAACCCCGGTGTGCGGCCGGGCCGGGTCTTCGTGCGCGACGCCACGCACCCCCTCGTGGCCGGCGTGACGACCAGCATCACCCGCAGCGACGAGTGGTACGACTGGGTCGTCAACCCGGGGCCCAACGTCCGCACCCTGATCGAGGCCGACGAGGCCTCGTACGGCATGGGCCGCCAGGGCTCCTCGCACCCGCTCACCTGGTGCCAGACGATCGACTCCGGCCGGTCCTGGTACACCTCCATGGGCCACGAGGGCACCGCGTACGCCGAGCCCTACATGCTCGCCCAGATGAAGAACGGCCTCGCCTACGCCGCCAAGCTCGTGACCGCGGACTGCTCACCGCCGCGGAAGGACCAGGCCGGTGCCTGGAGCGGCGTCACGCCGTGGCCGCTGGTCCCGATCAACATGGCCCTGACCTCCGACGGCCGGGTGCAGTCCTTCGGCAGCGTCGGCGGCTGGGCCAACGACACCACGCCGTACGACTGGACCGGCAACGACGGGGTGACCCAGGGCGGCCAGATGGAGGTCGACGTCTGGAACCCCGCAACGCCACGAACCCTGGCGAACCTGCGCGACGGCATCCTGCCGAACACCACGTACACCGACCTGTTCTGCTCCATGCAGGTCCAGATGCCGCACGACCACTCGATCATGACGGTCGGCGGTGACGACGGCATGGGCGGCAACGCCCCCAACGACGGCTCGATCGGCGTCACCAGCTACTCCACCAACAACGGTCTGCAGACCGAGGCGCCGCTGAACTACCCGCGGTGGTACCCGACGGGCACGACCATGCCCAACGGTTCCGTCGTCGTGCAGGGCGGCACCCTCACCGGCGGACCCGGTGGTGCCGGTGTCAAGACCCCGGAGATCTACACCCCGGAGACGGGCACGGGCTGGAAGCTGCTCACCGGCGCCACCAGCTCGGTCGCGTACGGCGACGGCGGCGCCGACCACGCCGGCGCGGACGAGAACCGCTGGTGGTACCCCCGGGCGTTCGTCGCCCCGACCACCGGCACGCTGTTCAACATCACCGGCACGCAGATGTACGAGCTCAACCCCGCCGGCAACGGCGGCACCGGCCAGATCACGCTGCGTGGCACCCTGCCCACCAACATCTCCAACCAGGGCGCCAACGGCAACCCGGTCGGCGCCACGTCCACCGCGGTGATGTACCGCCCCGGCAAGATCATGCAGGTCGGCGGCGGCTGGTGGGGCAACGGTGGTGGCCCTGACGGCGCCCGCGCCGGCTTCACCATCGACATCACCGGCGGCACCGCCAACCCGGTCATCACGGCGATCCCGCCGATGAAGTACCAGCGGCACTGGCTGACCTCGACGCTCCTGCCCGACGGCCGGGTGCTGATCACCGGCGGCAGCCGGGAGAACAACGGCAACGGCAGCTACGTCACCAACCCCGAGATCTGGGACCCGGTGACCAACACCTGGTCCGAGGTCGTCGTGGCGCACGAGCACGCCCGGCTCTACCACTCCACGGCCCTGCTCCTGCCCGACGGCCGGGTCATGGTCGGCGGCGGCGGCGCTCCCGGTCCGCGCAACTACACGGACGTCGAGTACTACTCGCCGAACTACCTGTTCAACGGCGACTCGGTCGCCCCGCGTCCGGTGATCAGCGCCGCGCCGCAGAAGATCGGCTACAACGGCAACTTCCAGATCACCGCGACCGGCACGGTCTCCCGGGTCACGCTGGTCCGCAACGGCTCGGTGACGCACGGGTTCAACAACGATCAGAACTTCCAGGACCTGGCGTTCTCCCAGTCGGGTGGCACGGTGAACATCACCTCGCCGCTCAACGGCAACTACGCCCCGCCCGGGTCGTACATGCTGTACGTCTGGGACAACACCGGCACCCCGTCGGTCGCGAAGATCCTGCAGATCGATCCCTCGGTGATCATGACGCAGCTCAACCCGCGGGTCGTCGACCAGTTCGAGTACCCGCGCCTGCCCGCCGAGTGGCGGACCAACAACCCGCCCGCGACCGTTGACGTCGCCCCTGGCAACAGCCGGATGGTGCCGTGGTCGGTCCAGAGCCAGGTCCAGCTGGTGCGCGGCAACGCCACCGGTCAGGGCGGCCTCGGCTTCACCGGTTACCAGCTCAGCCTGGGCACCACGGGCAGCATCACCCGCACCGTCAGCGATCTCACTCCCGGCAACACGTACCGGCTCTCACTGCGGTACGCACGCGACGCCCGGTCGTCCGGGACCGCCGCGGCGACGGGAACGGTGACGATCGGCAACCTGAACGCCACACTCACCGCAACGACAGCACAGCCGTCGACGGCCGCCTACGCCACATACGTCGGCACCTTCACGGCTGCGACCGCCAACCAGCTGCTCACCGTGAAGGCCGCAGCGGGGTCCGGTGCCGGGCTGAACATCGACGACCTGGTGATCGTGGGCGACAACCCGCCGCCACCGACCACCGGCATTCCGATCCGGTACGAGTTCGAGGAGGGCACCGGCACCGTCGCCGCCAACACCGGCAGCGTCGGCAGCGTCGGGTCCGCCGTCCTGACCGGGACCACCGGCTGGGCCGGCAACGGGGTGATCGGCAAGGCGATCAACCTGCCCGGTGGCAGCACCGCCAACGCGGTCGACCTGCCGGACAACCTGCTCCAGGGCGCGGCGAACTTCACCACCGGGTTCTGGGTGCGTCCCGACACGAAGTCCAACTGGACGGGCCTGTTCCACATCGGTGACGGACTCGGCTCCGCCGGGAGCTACTACCAGATCCAGATGCAGACCCAGGCGAACGGGAGCACCGGCCTCGCGGTCACCTTCAAGGCGAAGACCGGCCCCGAGGAGCGGGTCTACGCCACTCCGGCGCAGGACGTGGTCGCCGGCCAGTGGAACCACGTGGCCTTCACCCGCCAGGGTTCGATCGGCACGCTGTACCTCAACGGCGTGGTGATCGCGACCCGTTCCGACCTGACCATCGACATGACGGCAATCGGTCCGACAGCCAACAACTGGCTGGGTCGCAACGGCTACGGGGACGCGGCGTACGACGGTCTGATGGACGACGTCCGGATCTACACGTCCGCGCTGAGCGCGTCGGACGTGGGCGCGATGTACCGGGAAGGCGTCTCGATCCGGTACAGCTTCGACGAGAACACGGGCACCACGGCCGCGAACTCGGGCGCGAAGGCGTCGACCGGCGCAGCGACCTTCCAGGGCACGACGTCCTGGAGCGCGTCCGGCAAGTACGGCCCAGCGGTGAACCTGCCGGGCGGTGCCGCGAGCACGGGTAACCAGGTCCGGCTGCCGGACAACATCCAGGCCGGGCTGACCGACCAGTTCACGGTGTCCTTCTGGGCCCGTCCGGACACGCTGCCGAACTGGGTGCCGCTGGTGCAGATCGGCAGCAGCACGGACACGTTCTTCCTGCTCCAGTCGGCCACGAGCGGCAATACCACCGGGTTCGGGGCCACGTTCAAGGCACCGGGGGTGGCCACGCAGGAACGGCTCCTGCTCGGTGCGGGCAACGACCTGCCGCTCAACGCGTGGACACACGTGGTGTTCACGATGAACGGCTCGACCGGGAAGATCTACTTCAACGGCGTCCTGAAGGCCACTCGCACCGACTTCCCCTTCGGCATCGGTGCGGTGGGCGTGAGCGGCAGCACCACGGCCAACTTCATCGGTGGCACAAGCTGGGGCGATGACAGGTTCGACGGCCTGATCGACGACTTCCGGCTGTACGGCTACGAGCTCAGCGCCGACCACGTGAACCAGCTGTATGCGGGTCGCCGATGAGCGCATGCAGGGCATCCACGCCGGCGTAGGGCCGATCTGACGGCCCGCCGGTGCAGTGATGACACCCCAACCGGCGGGCAGCCAGGTTTCGGTCCGAGTGAACAGCACGACGTGGGCCCCGGGAATCCTCCCGGGGCCCACGTCGTGCGCCGGCTGCGTTCAGGAAGTCATCGTTACCGGGCGCTCGCGCCGCGGAGGAAGGCGGCCTGTTCGAGGAAGAGGTACAGGCTCTTGCGCGGGTTGGGCTCCTTGGCGATCGCCGGCACGACGAATGCGTTGGAAAGGTCCAGAAAAGGCTTGACTGACTCGATCAGGTCGATGATGTGGTCCGGTTCGCAGCGGTCCAGATCGTCGGCGAAGAACACCAGCCGGGCATTCTTCCCGCCGATTCTGTCCGCCTCCTTCTGCGGCATCGCGCGAAGGTTCCCGGCCTGACTCTCGACCACGCCGCGGGCGTCCGCGTATCGGCGGGTCAGCTTCCGTAGTGAATGCCACCGCATGCGTGCGGTCGCCTATTCGGCCAGTATCCGGCTGGCCGGTTGGTGCGAGAGCGACAGCCGTACCTGACGGACGAGCGGTGGGCGATGCCCTACCGTGCGGCTGATACCACCGGACGACGCCGAATTTGGTGTCCGGCAGGGTCGCCCGATCGTCCGTCCGGGTGATTACGTCCACGAATGAGGCCGGTAGGTTCAGCTCTGCGATCACCATTCGTTTGGTTCGTCCCGGTCAATGAACTGTCGTGATCCAGGCATTCCCGTGGGTCGTTTGTCCGAAGTGTGACCGGCGGGAGGTACAGCGGAAATGATCGACCGGCTCCCGGAGCTGACCAGCACATTGTTGGTCGTGGCCGGACTGAGCTGGGCGGTCCTGGTCGCCACTGTGCTGCGCTTCGGCTCCGGCGGGAGCGGGCGGCCGATGCCGGGCTCGGTGGCGACCTTCGGCGCCGCGATCGCGCTCGTCGCCGCCGGGTTCTGGATCGCCGACCCCCGGTATGGCTGGTGGGTCCTCGCGACCACCGGCGCGGTGCTCGGCCTCGGCGTGGCCGCCCGCGCCGGCTTCGCGCGGCCGGGTCAGGACCGTGCGGTCGCCGCGGCGGTGCTGGTCACCGTGACCGCGGCCGCGGTGCTCACCGAGCTCGGCGCCCTGATGACGATCCGGCTCGTCGTGAAGCCGGACCCGGCCGACACCTTCTCCGCCGCGCTGCGTGCCGGCCCTCTGCTCAACGGCCTGCGGGCGCTCGGCGTGCCACTGCTCGGCGTGGCCGCGGCGGCCCTGCTCGCGCTGCTGCTGCGCCGGGCCGCCGGCGACCGGCTGCGGCGGGCCGGACGGTCGGCCTGGTCGGTCGCGACCAGCGACGGGGTCGAGCCGGATCACCCCGCCCACCCGGCCCGGCCCGGACCCGGCCGGGCCGGCGGCGTCAGCGGCACCAGCGCAACCGGTCACCTGCGGCGGGCCCGGATCGTCCTGCTGGTCGCCGTGGTCGGGCTCTTCGCCGCCCCGCTGGTGCCGGTCGCGGGCGGCGGTGCCGGCGGTGCGGCGCTGACCTTCGCCTGGTTGGCCACCCCCGAGTTCGGCAAGCTCGCGTTCCTGGCCCTGCTGGCGCTGCTCGTCGCCCCGGCCGGGCACTGGTTCGACATCAACCGGCGCCGGTTCGGCCGGCCGCTGCGGTCCTGGCGCTACGCGCTGTACCCGCTGGGCGCGTTCTGCCTCGTCGCCGTCCTCAGCGGCCTCCGGCACGACTTCGGCACCGTCGTGTCCGTGCTCGCCGCGGCCGTCGGGGTGACCTGGGCGGCGACCCGGTTCACCATGCTCGGCAAGCCGAACGCCGGCAGCGGCCGGCTCGTCGGCCGGACGGTGCGGCGGCTGCGCAAGTCGTTGCGCGCCTACCGGCCGTTCCTGGGGTTCGGCGCGCTGCTGCTCGTCGTCACCCTGCTCGTGGCGGTGTTCTTCACCGACTACGCGGGGGAGCGGACGAGGATCTGGGCCGACCCGTGGCAGTACCGCTGGGACTCCGGCTGCGTGCCCGCCGAGGCGCTGCCGGCGGTCCCGGAAGGCTGGCAGGGGTGCCTGCGGGCGGCCTCCGCCGACGCGGAGAGCGGCCGGTCGCAGGTGGCCCGGGCGCTGTCCGCGGTGGCGGACGGCGGACTGCTGGGCCGCGGCCTCGCCGACACCACGTCGTCGTTCGTCCCGGCCGGCTCGACCGACTTCATCCTGGTGGTGATCTGGCACAAGCTCGGCGCGGTCACGGTGCTGCTCGCCGCCGTGCTCACCATGCTGCTCGGGCTGGGACTGGCCAGGGCCGCCCGCCGGCCCGCCGCCACGCTCGGCACCGGCCCCACGCCCGTGGAGCTGTTCGCCGCCGGTCTCGGCGCCATGATCGCCGGGCAGTTCCTGTTCGTGTTCGCCGCCGGCGTCAACGTCCTGCCGCACTCCGGTGTACCAGCGCCCCTGCTGTCCCGGGGCGGCCAGGCGAACCTGGCGATCCTGCTCGGCCTGCTGGCGGTCCTGGCCGCGGGGCGGGCCGTGCGCGGCGCCGCCGGCACCGCGTGGACGCCCGAGCCGGTGCGCCCCCCGTCCGCGGGACGGCTCGGCCTGCTGACGCCGCTGGCGATCTGCCTCGCCGTCGCCACCGTCGTCACGCTCGTGCCCTACGTGGCGCCGCTGGGCGGCGGCTGGCATCCGGCGTCGTACGGGGCGCACCGCCCGCTGTGCCCGCCCCGGCAGCCCCGGCCGGAGTCGATGACCTCGCCGCGTCCCGAGCCCGGGGAGTGCTCCACCGACCGCCTCGCGCACCAGCGGACCCGGGTCGAGGTCCGCTTCGGCGACCGCCGCGGGCTGGTGCAGCAGCGGCCCGCCGGGACGTGGTCCGTGGTGGACGACCCCGAGCTCGGCGGGCTCACCGTCGCCGACGTCGCCGGCCTGCTGCGGTTCGGGACCGGTGCGGGCGTGCTGGAGCTGACCGTCGACCCGTTCGGCGCCGTGCTCGACGGCACCGCCGGCACCACCCTCACCGGCCGGGTCGCGCCGCCCGGAGGCCGGGCCACCGCGGACGGCTGGCTCGGCCTCAACCTCGATCCGAAGCTGCAGCACGCGACCGCCGAGGCGATGCGGTCCACCGGTTCCGGCGGCGAACTGCCGCTGGTCGGCGGGACCGTCGTCATCGACGCGCAGGACGGCCGGGTGCTGGCGGCCGTCACCACGCCCGCCGAGCCGGCCGGCCCCGTCGTCGCGCGGGACGCCGTCGCGGAGCGCGCCGCGGTGGTCGACTACGAGCAGTCCCACCGCGGTTGCGTCGCCGGCCCGCCGGGTGCCCCGCCCGGCAGCTGCTGGACCCGGTCGATGCAGCGCCCCGCGGCCGGTCCCGGCGAGCAGAGTCTGGTGGAGCTGCGCCGGTACGTGGGCGGCGACCCGGCCGTGGCGTTGCCCGACCCGCAGGTCAACCGGGCCCTCGGCGGGCGGCACAACCTGGGGGAGGTCGCGATGGTGCTCGTCGCCGCCGCATACCTGCACGAGCCCGGGAACACCGCCGGCGACGAGGTGCCGAGCGTTGGCTGCCCGGCCGCCGTCGAGGGCCGCTTCACGCTCGCCCAGGCGCTCGCCACCTCGTGCTCGGCCGCGCTCGGCGCCGTCGCGCAGGACCTCGGCTGGTCCCGGGTGGCCGCGCAGGCGCAGCGGTTCGGCATCGCGCTCGGCGACTGCTCGGCGACGCCGGCCTGGCTCGTGCATCCCCTCGTCGGCGGCGCCGGCACCTGCGTCCCGCCGGACGCCCCGTTCGGCGCCACCGCCGCGATGGCCGCCGGCAGCACCGGCATCGTCGGTACCCCGCTGGGCGTGGCGACCATGATGGCGTCGATCGCGAACGACGGCGTGACGGTGCAGCCGAGCCTCGTCGCGACGCTGGCCCGCCCGGCGTCGGGGCTGCCGGAGACCGTCCCGCTCGGCCGGCCCGACCGCGCGCTGCCGTCGGCCGCGGCGACCGAGCTGGCCGCCGGGCTGCGCGGGGTCATGCGCACGGGCGACGGCGAGCGCGAGGTGTGGCTCACGACCGGGACGTACGAGCTGCCGGCCCGCGCCGGACCGCAGCCGCGCCCGTTCGCCGACCGGTACACCTGGCTGGCCGGGTTCCTGCGCACCGCGGAGGGACGCCCGGTCGCCTTCGCCACGGTGCTGGAGTGCCGCGACGACGCCGGTTCCCGGCGGGCGCAGCTCGTCCTCGACGCCATCAGCCGGACGATCGGAAGGTAGCCGCAGTGCACCCGCACCTCCCCGGGGACCCCGATTTCGAGACCAGCGTGGTCGACGAGTTCCGTGAGCGGCTGCTGGAGTACTGCACGCGGCAGCACACCGGCGGCCGCTCGGACGCACGCCGGCTCGAGGTGACCATCACGGTCGTGTCGGCCCGCCCGGTGGTGAGCCTGCGCAACACGCTGCGCCCGTATGCGCTGCGGGTGCTCGGCGCGGAGCTGCCCGGGGCCCGGCTCGGCCAGGTGCTGTTCGCCGTCGACGAGCACCTGCCGGCGCCGTGGCACAAGGTGTCGGTCCGCGGCCGGCTGCGCGGCGATCCCGTGCCGCCGCCCGAGGACCGGCCGGCGGAGCCGGCGCATCCGGTGCTCGTCCTGACCCTTGCGTACGAGCGTGACCATCAGTATGTGTTCCATCTCGTTGCGTCCGCCGACTGGCTGCCGATCCGGCGTGGGCCGGCGGCCGAGGACTTCCGGTACGAGATCCCACTGCCCGACTACCTCAACGCCGTGCCCCGCGGCACGTTGCTCGACTTGCGCTACTGGCAGGGCCTGGTCGAGTTGCGCCGGACATCGGCCCGCCCCGACTACGCCGTGCAGGTCGACGGGCACTGGCTGGCCCCGGGACAGCAGCTGAGGATCGGGCCGCGCGGCCGGATCGCCTACACCCTGGACCGGCGCGAGAGCGTCCTGAACTACCTCCTCAACGAGCGGGAGTGGTGACCGTGGTGGGAACCGGAGAACGGCAACTCGTCGTGCACCTCAACGCCCCGGGCTGGCGCGCCGAGCTGGAGGTGGCGCAGCCACCGACCGGCACGTGGCGCCGGGTCGACTTCGACGTCCCGCTCAACGGCGGGCGCAACCCGCACCGTGAGCCGCTCACCGCCGAGGTCCGCTACACCACGGCGGAGAACCGGCTCGGCGACGGCTGGGAGAAGTGGTTCGTCAAGGTCTACCGCTGCCGCTCGTTCGGTGAGGCGGAGGCACTGCGACGCTACCTCGGGCAGCAGGCGAGCTACATCCGCGGCGCGAACTCCGCCCTCAGCACCGACCGGGTCAGCCCCGTGGACCCGCCGTGGTCGGTGGTGCCGGTGCACATCGTGCGGTGCGACGGCGGCCAGGAGATCGTCGGCCCCGTGCAGACCGAGCTGGCCGCCTCGCCCTCCGCCATGGCCTCCCGGATCATGACGGCGCTGCCCTCGTGGCTCACCGACTCGCCGCCGGCCCCGGAGCGCTACCTGCTGGCCGTGTCGCCGTTCATGGACGACCTGCACTGGGAGGAGCACCAGGGCTGGCCGGCCACCGAGCACCTGCAGGACTTCACCGCCATGGCGGCCGGTCTCGACGCGCTGCACCAGCAGGACACGGTGCACTGCGACATCAAGCCGGCGAACGTCTGCCGGTACAACACCCACCACGTCTCCGGCTACGTCCTGATCGACACCGACTCGGTGACGCCGGTGTACCCACCGCCGCGGTCGCTGCGGCCGACGAAGCCGTACCACTACAAGGCCATCACCGACTGGTTCGAGAACCCGCAGCTGCGTCACCTCGGGGTGGACGCCGCGATCCTGCGGGCGCACGACCGGTTCGGCTTCGCGGTGGTCGTCCTGACGGCGCTCGCCGGCAAGGGCTGGGTGGACCGGGTGCTGCTCCGCGCCCCGGAGCAGCTCACCGGGTATCACTCCGGCGCCGACTGGCGCACCGCCGACGACCGCAGGCTGGTCATCGCCGCGCTCCGCGCGCACTGGCCCGATCGCCCGGACCGGCAGTGGCAGCCGTTGATCCAGACGCTCGCGGAGCCCTTCGGCCCGGAGATCGAGCTCGACAGCTGGTCCTCGGCGGCGTGGATCCAGCGGGTGCTGCGCGCGGAGAGCGCCTGCGTGATCGAGGAGGCGAAGCCCAAGCTCTTCCCCACGGCCGACCCGGTCGCCTACGCCGCCGACCTGGAGGGCATCCGGACGACGGCGCTCGCCGTGCCGTCCATCCGGCCGGAGCTGATGCGCGGGCGTGGATACGGCGCCATCGAGCAGACCGCCAACGACGTCGCGCTCCGCGCCGCCTTCGTCCGGGCGGCCGGCTCGGCCGCAGCCGTCGCGATCGTGATCTTCATCTTGTTGTACTCGGTGTTCGGGTAGGGGTGGACATGGCGACACAACAGCGGTTGGTCGACACGCAGCGCTGGCGGCTGCACCGGCAGGTGGCGTCGGCGTGCGGCCCGGCGACGCAGTTCAGCCGGATCGAGTGGCAGCTCGCCGAATGGATCAGTTCGGGCGGGTACGCCTCCCCGGCCACCCGGGACATCGTCGAGCCGTATCTGGCCGGGTACCTGCAGCAGGCGGCGGCCGTCGGGCGGCGCTGGGGGACGTTCGCCGGGGTCGGCGGCGGCGTCGTGCTCGGCCTCGTGCTGTTCCTGATCGTGCTGGCGGCACGGTGAGCCGGCCGGGCCGCGCGCAGGGCGAACTGAACGAGCAGTTCGGCGGCATCTGCCCGATCTGCGGTTCGACGCTCGGCACGGACACGAGATGGGACCCGGTGACCCGCCGGTTCGACCGGCCGCCGTGCTTCCGGCTGGAGGTCGGCCCGATGGACGCCGCCGGCGACAGTGCCTGGCGGATCGTCGTGATCGGCGCCGGCGCGGTCAACTTCCCGGCGGCGGTGTCCAGGGTGCCGGCCTTCGTCGAGAGTGAGGTGGAGTTCGTCTACCTGCTGTGCGGTGACGGCCACATCTTCCCGCAGGCCGAGCCCTCCCACGCGAGGATGCGGCGGCTGACCAACGACCGTCAGCGCGTCGACCGGTGGAACATGGTCGCCGCCGTCGGGGCGCCGGCGAGCGGCAAGACCTACCTGCTGGTCCGGATGGTGAGCCAGAACCTGATCAACCCGGACAACATGTTCCCCCGTGTCGAGGGAGGGCGGGTGCAGCGTCACAGGCTCAACCCCCTGGAGCAGGTGCCCCTGTCCGAGCGCGCCGCCGAGTACAGCAAGACCGTCACCGACAACACCGCCATGAGTCCCACCATCGGCCAGGACACCCGCCCGGCCCGGATCCTGGGGCGCCTGCTCGACGACGCGCTGGGCGCCATCCGCGAGATGGTGCGGATGACGGTGACCGACGGGCAGAACCGGGCCAGGCAGTGGGGCATGGGTCTGCGGCAGCCGCTGGTGGTGCGGACCAGCAGCGACCGGATCCTGACCTGGACCGGCATCGCCGACCTGCCGGGCGAGCTGTTCCAGCCCGGCCAGAGCAACGAGAGCGAGCGCAACAAGCTGCGCGCCTACGACGCCCTCATCTGGGTGATCGACCCGGTGGTCGCGGCCGCGCTGGACCCGTTGACGAGGGACAGCCTGGCGCAGGGCGACGAGTACGACAGCGTGCTCGACGGCAGCCTCAGGCCGGGCACCACCGTCGAGCAGGGGGCGTCCGCGGTCCGCGCCCGGCGCGAGCACACGCAGCGGGAGATCGGCAACGCCCTCACCCTGGTCGACAACGACTACGCCGTCGAGGAGGGCCGCGCGCTGGAGCTGCTGATCGCGGTCTCGAAGTGCGACGTCATCCACGCCGCGCTGCGCAAGGGCAAGCAGCTGGAGGACATCGGCCGCAAGGGCAGCGTGGCGCGGGGCGTCGCGACCTACCTGGCCTGGCTCAGCCGCCGGTGGGTGGCCGGCAGCCAGCGGCTCGACCCGCAGGCGGAGCGGCTGATGGACTACCTCTACGGCGCGAGGTCCGCCCAGCAGCGGGTGGCCGAGGAGCGGATCCGGCAGGTCTCCCGCGGCCTGCTCGAGCACTACTCGCGGCACCAGGCGTTCTGGAGCCTCGTGCACGAGGGCGACGAGGACGTCGTCGACATCCAGGCCAGCGGCTCGATGTCGGTGTCCAGCCGGCGGATCGAGGTGGTGTCCATCGGCGAGCATCTCGACCAGTCCACGGTCAAAGGCTCCGGCGAGGTGATGCTCATCCGGGACGTCGTGATGTCCGCGCTCGGCTGCGGCATCGCATACGGGCTCGGCCACGACGCGGCGATCGCCTCCGTCCTGCTCAACGACTGGCAGCGGGTCCGGCTGTTCCTGTGCTCGCCGCTGACCACCGTGCCCGTCGCCCGGACGACCGTCTCCGGACCGGAGGAGATCCACAAGCTCGAGCCGCTGGAACCCGCCGGCCGGTTCCCGCAGATGGAGGAGCCGTCCGCGGCCCTGACCCAGCTGCTGCTCGCGTCGCTGCGGAAGGCCCGCGCATGAGCGCCACGGGATTCCTCGCGGTCGTCGTCTACGTCGAGGAGGACGGCGAGTTCGTCCTGGCCCCCGCGCAGGACGACGCCGTGCGCGGGCACTGGAAGATCGTGCATGACCGGCTCATCCTCACCCGCCTGGTCAAGGTGCTTCCGCCGCAGGTCGCGGACACCGCCGACGTCCCGATGTGGAGTCTCGTGCACGTGAAGCACGAGCGCAGGAACTACTGGTGCTTCATCGAACAGGGCCGGGGCGGTCGGTTCGGGGCGGGCGTGTGCCGGTTCTTCCTGACCCCCATCACCCGGCATCCGGCCGATGTCTGGGCGGAGGCGGTCGGGCATGCGCTGCACGGCCGGGCCGAGCTCGGGACGCCGGATCCGGCGGTCACCGCCGGGGTGCTCGCCGCAGTCGCGAGCGGCCAGCGGTATGTGCGCCTGCCGGGATCCCCGGCGGGGAACGCGCATCTCATCGGCCGGCTGCTCGCGGTGCTGCCGCGGAAGGCCGCCACGGACTGGCTCTGGTCCACCTGCTGGTTCACGACCGAGCGATGGTTCGTCGCGGGCCGGCCGCCGGAGGCCTGGCGGTCGCCGGAGGAGCCCGGCGAGGGCGCGGTGTGGGCGTCGGCCGAACTGGCCGAACAGGACACGTCGGCGCTCGACGACACCACCTGGCAGGCGCTGACGCAGCTCGTCGACCGCATGGACGACGCCGGGGTGACCGCCGCCGCGCGCGGCTCGTCCACCGACCGGTTGTCGGACTTCCTGCTCGATCCGGAGCTCGCCGCTGCCATGGCCGCCGCCAGGGTCGCGGCGCCCGTTCCGGCGCTGCCGGGTGGCGGCCTCCGGCTCGAGGAACGCGAGACCGAGGTGCTGGGCGGTGCCCGCGCCGTCGAGCCGGTGCGCCCGCAGCCCGGAGCCGGTGCGCCCGCGGTCGTGGCGCGGCCGCGGGCGCAGAGCGCGGGTCTCGCGCCGCTGACCTGGGTCACCTGGCGCGACAGCGGCAACGGCGTCGAGCTGGTCGGCGAGGCGTCGGTGTCGCGGACGTACCGGCAGGCGACCGAGTCCCTCCGGGTGGAGGTGGAGGTCCCCGAGGGCTACCGGCAGACGCTGCGGCATCCGCTCTGGAGCCTTCGCCGGGTCCGGGTCGACAACGTCGAGCTGTGGTGCTTCATCGAGGTGGGCCGGGGCGTCCGCGCCGGCGCGGAGGATCGCAACCAGCAGTTCGGACCCGCCGGCGGCTGCCGCTTCGGGTTCGCCGACGGCAGGTGGCACCCGTTCGACGTCTGGCGCGCGGGCGCGGAGCAGGCCTGGACCCGGCCGGCGGGCGCTGCCGCGGGAAGCTCCGCGGACCTGGCCGACGTGCTGGCCAAGCTGGTCATGGACCAGCCGAAGATCCTGCTGCCCGGTGCCGGCCCGTCGGCCAACGCGGTGCTCATCGAGCAGGTCCTCGCGGTGCTTCCGGCCCGGGTCGCCGGGCGATGGACGTGGTCCACCTGCCTCTTCCGGTCAGATGACGACCGCGAGCGATTCGTCGCCGCGCCGGTGCCGGAGGATCTGCGGGAGGCGAAGTGGGCTCAGGTCGAGGCGAAGGTCGCCCGTGCCGGGAAGGACGTGCCGGCCGGCGTGCGCCCCAGGCTCGACGACGTGCAGCGGGCCGCCCTGGACCTGCTCGTGTCGACCGCCGCGGAGGTCGCCGGCGAGCCGGGTGACCCTGCACAGCCGGAGCTCCGCACGATCCTGTCCGCCAGCCAGGCGCCGACGCTGGCCGGGTTCCTCGACGAGCTCGCGCTCAACCTGCCCGGGCTGCGGCGGATCGGGATCGACGAGGTCCCGGCCATGCTGCTGGGCTCCGGCGTGCGGTCGCTGGTGCGGCACAACGCGAGCCTCGTGACGCGGTGGTCGACGAAGTATCCGGACCACGCGCGCGCGTATCTGCACGGACGGCCCGACGCGGACGCTGCGCGGCTGGTGATCGACGGCCTGATCCTGGCGCAGCGGGCCAGGCCTGCGGACAACGTGATCGGCGTGCCGACGGCGGTGACCCCGAAGCCCGACGGCCACCACCGGTTGAGCGACACCCTGCAACGGTACGGCCCGGACGTCGCGGTGTGGGTGGCGCTGATCGAGGCGATGACGGTCCGGGGCGCGCTGCTGCACAGCCACGCCGACCTGGCCGCCGCGGACCCCTGGCTGCGCAGGCTCGGACTCACGCCGGGCACGTGCATGCACCTGTTCCCCGACGCACTGGTCGATGCGCTCGGCCGGTTTCCGGTGCCGGAGTCGGCGCTGGTCGCGCTGTTCCGGATCGTCGACCCGATCGGCGTGCTGCGGCGGGTGATCCAGGACGGCTACGTCGGTGCCCGGGCCGGCCGTGCCGCCACCGGGAAGCTGGGCGGCCGGCACTCGGCGGTGCTGCTGCACGCCACGTATGAGCTGATCCGCGAGCGCGACCCGGACCTGGAGCAGCTGCACAGCTTCATCCGGCAGCTGCTCCGGCGCGTCACGAAGCATGCCGAGCGCCACCGGTGGCTCGTCGAGGCGGCCCTGTGCTACCCCGTGGAGCAGGCCGGCCGCGGGTTCCTCCGGGCGCTGCTCGTGACGGGCGGCAGGATCGTGTCCGACGCCGCCAAGGGGGAGCCCGTCAGCGACGACCAGCTGTTCGCGCTGAGCCAGCTGCTGGCCGTCGACGAACAGACCAGGACGGGCAAGCCGTTGTTCCGCGAGGCGCAGGCCGTCCGCGGCCGGGCCCGGGTGGCCGGGTGGGTCCGGCATCCGGCCGCCGGTGTCAGCGCGGTCCGCCAGCGGCTGCGCCCCGCAACTGCCGGTGACCGGCCCGACGATCGGATCGCCGCCCGGCCGGCGGTCCGCGACAAGCCTGTCGTCGGCAGCGCCGCCGTCGTCAGCCCGGCCGCCGCCGCCCGGCCGCCCGGCCGTCTCCGCAGACTGCTCAAGCGGCTCAGGCGGCGGGCCGTGGGCTGGGCCGTGCTGTCCTTCGTCGTCGTGCTGGCCGCGCTCGGCCTCGCGCGGTGCAGCTCCTTCGACCTGTCCGGAAGCACGGCCGAGCCGGGCCGGACCGCGGCGTCGGCGCCGCCGAGCGTGGTGGTCACCCGCTCGACCGACGGAACGCCGTCCACCGCCGCCCGCTCGTCGGCCCCGGCCACGGAGCAGCCGGCGGCGCCGACCTCGGCCGTCATCGACGCGTCGTGGGAGAGCAGCCAGCAGAACCCGGACGTCCTCACGGCGGTCCGCAATCAGCTCGACGACCTGCAGGGGCACGAGATCGTGAGGGTGACCGTGCACGGCATCGCCCCGAACACCGACCTGGCGAACCGGAATGCGGACAAGGTCATCAGACTGTTGCGGGATGAGGTCCAGCGGCTGAACGGCGTGCCCATCACGAGGGGCACGCCGATCCCCGGGACCGGGAAGGTCCGCATCGTCCTGGTGTACGCGTGAGCGGTCAGCGCTCGAAGCTCCAGCGCTCGGTCATCCGGTCCTCGTCATCGTCGTCGACCTTCGACATCGTGACCGGGGGCCGGTTGATCCGGGTCGTGCCGGCGGGCGTGGTGCGCGGCTCCTCGTCCGGCCAGGGGGTGTAGCCCGCCGGCTGGGTCGGCGCGTTGCGGCGCAGCAGCCAGGTCACGAGGCGGGTGGTGGGCGCCTCGGCGGGCCGGGTGGAGATGTGACCGGTCATGCCGTAGGTCTCGTCGAGACTGCGGGTGCGGCTCAGCTGGTCGCGGATGATCTCCTTTTCCCGGTCCGCCCGCGCCTGCTGCTCGAATTCCTGCCGCTCCTGCTGCCGGGAAAGGCGCGCCGAGGCGGTGGCGAAATCGGTGTCCTCCGCCTTTTCGAGAATCTTGTCGTATGCCGTCGCCGGGGCAAGATTCATCAGGAACTTCACCAGGACCGGCAGCACCTCGATGGTGGTGATGAATAGCAGCAGCATGAGGTATGCGGTGCGCAGGGTGGAGTTCTTGTCGGTCAGCTCGCTCAACGCGCCCAACTGGGCGAGGAGTCCTTTGTCATTGGCGGTGTCGGCCTTGAACTGATCCTCTTCCGCCTTCTTCAGCACCTCGAGGCGGTCGAGCTCCTCCTGGTCGCGCTTGACCTGCTCGGCCGCGGTCTTCTGCTCGGCGGTGGCGCTCTGGTCCTGCTTGGTCTTCGCCTCGTTGCGGGCCGTTTCCAGCTGCTTGCCGACCGCGTCGCGCTGGCGGCGCAGGTCGTCGGCGACGGCCTGCTTCTGCCGGTAGGCCTCGCCGCCGCCGCGCGTCTTCGTGCCGCACGTGCCGTCGAACTCGCAGGTCGCCGACGCCTGCGCGGCCTGGAACTTGGTGTTGAGATCGTCATACTGCGCCTGGAGCTCTTTGACCCGTGGGTCCTCCGCGGCGCCGGTCGCGGTGCCGTTGGCGATGGCCTGGTTGCGCGCGATCGCCTCCTGCAGCTGCGGGATGCCCTTGAACCTCGCGTCGTTGAGCAGCGCCTGCTGATGCTGGTCGAGGCGGCGCTGGTGGATGACGTTGAGCTGGGCGTCGATCTCGCGCTGGAAGAGCCACAGCACCAGCGGCGTCGAGATGACCGCGCCGATGATGAGGGCCATGAGCACCCGCGGAAGGGCGGTGACCAGGTTCTGATACCACTTCGGCCGCCGCTGCGTCGCGGTGACCAGCCAGCGGTCCAGGTTCATGATCGCGAGGCCCCACAGGATGCCGGCCGGGACGGCGGCCCAGATCGGCGCGCGTGCGCCGAGCGTCAGCGCGAAGGTGGCCGACACCGCGGCGAGGGTCGCCGTGGTCAGCACGATGCCGCCGAGACCGACGAACTTCCGGGTCTCCCGCGGCGTGTGGCTGAGGGTGTCGACGTCGGCCCCCGAGAGCCACACGAGCAGCCCACGGCGCGGCACGGCCCGTTGCTGGGGAATCCGGCCGGTCGCCCCGACATTTCGATCACGCATGCTCACTGCCGGACTCCTTGATCCCAGACGTGGGAGGCGGAAAATGCGTTGGTGCGTCGGACCCAGCGTAGCCGTCGGCGACAGTCGCAGAAATCGTCCGATTGACCTTCCTGGGTGTCCTTGCGGCGCGCCAAAATGGCACTGATTCCACCGATCGGGTGAATGCGCTGATTGACCTCGATCAGATGCAATGCTTGCGCCGCGCGGCCGGTGGTTATCGGCTGAATGTCGCGCCGATCGCGGCCCGCAGCCGGTCGAGTGGCTCCTCTCCGTACCGCATCTTCTCGAGCACCTCGATGAGCCGGTCCCACCGGTCCTCCCGCGCGCACCAGGCGACGAACGCCTCGACCTCCGCGGCCGTGACCCGCGCTTGGATGTCGCGGCCGTCGCCCGGCAGCGCCGGCGGCATGAGCCCGTTGAACAGCCGGTTCCACGGGCCCCGCTCGGTTGTGCCGATCACCTCGGACAGCGACGTCGAGACGACCGCTGCCGCTGCCGCGTCCGCGACCGCACCGTCCCGCTGCGCCGGGATCACCTTCGGCTCGGCGGGCAGCGCGCCGACGGCGTCGAGGAAGGCGGTCGCGGCGCGGGCGGCAAGGTCGAAGAACCACTGCTGCGCGCCGTCCCCCGGCAGGTCACGGGCGGCGAACGAAAGCCCGCCGGCGACATACCCCAGCAGCCACTGCTGCCGCCAGTCCTTCGCCCGTCCTTTGCTGTCCGCCCGGACCTCCCCGGCGGCGAACATCACGCGCGCCACGTCACGGATCTCGGCCGGCAGCCGGGTGCGGCCGCGCGGGTGCACGAGCGCCTCGGCCAGCGCGATCCGGGCGTCGTCCCGCAGGTCCGGGAGGTGGCGGGCGACGACGGACAGCACCAGGTGGGCCGGGTCGCGGGCGACCGGCCCGTCGGGCTCGTAGCCGCCGAGGTCGATGAGCTTGTACCGGTCGGGAGCGCTCGTGCTCCACTCGTCGTGCAGGACGATGTTGCTCAGGTGCAGGTCGCCGTGGGTCCGCCCGGTCAGCGTGGACACCGTGACCGGGTCGAAGGCGCCGGCTGCCAGCGCGTGCGGATTGATCATCCGGGCACCGCCGGCGACCGTGGTCCACAGCGTTGCGGGGCCGAGCTCGGGACGCCGCGCCAGCCAGGTGTGCAGTGGTCGGCCGGGGTTCAGGCGACCGCCGAGCATGTCCAGGAGCAGGGCCGACGCGGATTCCGGGCGGTAGCCGAAGCCGGGGTTCCAGGTGCCCAGGACGCCGGCCGCGACGGACCGGCACAGGTCGACGAGGTCGTCGCTGTAGTGCAGGCTCAGGGCGGTCCGGCTGCCCGCGTCGGCGTAGAACATGAGGATTCCGCCATCGGCGAGGACGATCGGCGCCCGGCCGGCGAGCATCTGGCTCAGCTGCGGCTGGAATTCCTCGCCGGCCTTGAACGCGTCGCTGTGCCGGTCGGCCTCGTCGACGGAGTCGCGCCCCGGCGGAAGGTACTTCACGACACAGGCGACCGCGTCCTGCGTGGCCGCCCTGGGCGTGGCGGACAGCATCGCGTGCCCGACCTTCGCCGCCGTGCGGCCCTCGGTGAGGAGCGCCTGCAGGTCAAGTCTGCGGTGGTCGATCTTGAGGGTGGTCTCGAGATGCCTGACGTTGGTGTTGCCGACCAGCAGGCTCAGGTCGAGGCTCACCGCGCGACCTCCGTTACGGCCGTGCGGATCCGCTCGGCGACCCGGCGTCGTCCGGTGCCCTCACGGATCCGGCCCCGCGGCCCGGTCTGTGCCTCGATCACGCGCAACGTGGCCTCCCGTTCCCCGGGTGTCATCGCCGGCACCGCGATCTCGGTGACCAGCAGTGCGTGGTACTGCTCGAACGCCGACCGCGAGGCACCGACGGCGTCGAGGACGCAGGCGACGTCGATCAGGGCCGGCTCGCCCTCCATGAGCGCGAGCGCGAAGACGCGGCCGCCGTCGCGTCCCTCCCGGAACAGGTCCCGGACCTGTTCCGGCAGCCAGGCACCGGCGGCCGTGCTGGCCTTCGCCTCGGCGACGAGCGCCTCCATCGCGGCGGTGCGGTCGGGATCGGCCGGTCCGCGGCGCACCTGCTCGTACCGCCCGGCGGCCGCGGTGGCCTGCCGGATCAGCCGGACCCCCTCGGCCCGCAGGGTTTCGGCGGACGCCCGGTCACCGGCCTCCTCGGCCTGCTCCGCGGCGACGAACGCGGCGAGGGCGGCTCCGTCGGCCCGGGACAGCGCCGGCGCGAGGAGCACCCGGGTGAGCAGCCAGCCGAGGACGAACCCGGTCGCGGTGAAGAACACGAGCATCGCGCCGGCGACGACGCGGCCCTGCGCGCCGTCGCCGACCGCGGGACCGATCGTGGCGACCAGGCGGCCACCGGCCCGCAGCAGCGTGGTGAGCTCGACCAGGCCGACCCCGATGAGGATCTTCGTCAGCCAGTCGGAGACCTGCTCCAGGTTGGTGTTGGCGTCGTACCGCGGGCGGATGTCCGGCGGCTGCTCGTCCGGTGCGCCCGCACGGGCCCGGGGAATGCCGAACAGGAACCCGAGCAGGCCTCCGGCCGCCGTCGCCGCCAGCGCGATCAGCAGGGCGGTGCCGAGCACGCTCAACGGGTGCTGCTGGTTGATCGCGTACAGCACCACGGCGAGCAGCGCGGTTCCCGCGCAGGCAGCTCCGGTGACGATTCCGCGCCGTTGCATGAAAGGTCGGCTCCTTCTCCAGTTTCAGGGGTTCGCGGCGACCCAGCGCAGCCGGGTCAGTTCGCGGCCGTGCCAGACCACCAGGTCGTCGCCGGCCGCGGCGATCGCACGGATGTCGCCCGGCAGGCGGAACCGCGCCAGCGGCTGCAGGGACCCCGGGTGCCAGGCGTGCAGCAGCGCACCCTCGCCCGCCTCGGCCGTGCCGGTCTCGATGCCGGCCACGACCGTGTCCAGCGCCGCCAGGTGCCGGATGCCGGCCGACCCGGTCAGCTCGCCGGTGAGCGTGAGCGTCTCGAGGCCGAGCCGGTACACGGTCCCGTCGTCCGCGCAGAGGAAGACCTCGCCCGCCGGATCCGCCGGTGACATGACGGCAGCCGGCACCGAGCGCAGCAGCGGCAGCTCGGCCCGGCGCACCGGCAGGCCCGGGTCCGCCTCGATGACCGCGCACGTGCGCCCCGAGCACGCGACCACCGCGCCGGCGGCGGTGACCACGACGGCGTCGACGCGTGCCCTGCCGACGACAACGGTCCGCTGCCGGCTGTCGGGCGTGAGCACCCGCACCGTCCCGTCGTCGTGGCCCGCCGCGATCGTGGTCCTGGTCGTCGTGCCGGCGCACGCGAGCGAGATCGGCCGGCCCGGGACCGGCACCGTCCGCCGGGGCGTCACGGTCGCGGGATCCCACACCGTCACCGACCCGGCGGCGGAGGCCGTCACCAGCACGCCCGGTCCGGACGCGGCCGCGACGACGGGCGCGTGGCCGGGGACCACGCTCGTTGCGCGACCGTCGCCCAGCTCGA
Source organism: Dactylosporangium cerinum (assembly GCF_042653625.1). Lineage (NCBI taxonomy): Bacteria > Bacillati > Actinomycetota > Actinomycetes > Micromonosporales > Micromonosporaceae > Dactylosporangium > Dactylosporangium cerinum. Next base: position 874,162 of record NZ_JBHSIU010000130.1, read on the forward strand.
TGTGCTCGGGGTCCTCGTCGATCCCGGCCACCAGGAGCCACGGCTCCGGGCCGGGCACGGCGGCGAGCGCGACGGGGGCGCCGGCGTCCCACGGCCGCAGCCGCCACTGTTGCACGATGCCGTCGTCGTCGCCCGTGAGCAGCCAGTGGCGTCCGAGGCCGGAGCCGGTCGAGAGGGCCCGCACCGCGGCGGCGTGCTGGTGCTCCTCGCGGACGAGGGCGGCCGTCCGGGCGAACCACAGGCACACGAGACCGTCGGCGGCGCCGGTCACCACATGGGATCCGTCCGCGATGAACGCCACCGACGTCACGTCGCCGCCGGCCAGCCGGTCCGACGGCTCGTCGAGGCCGTGCCGCCACAGGTGTGCGGCCCCGCCCCTGGCGGAGGCCGCGGCGACGAGGACGGCGTCGTCACCGGCCGCGGCGGCGATCGCGACGACGCCACCGTCCAGCTGGGCAGGCCCGGCGGTCACAGTGCCGGTGGCGTCGAAGACCCGGATCTGGCCGTCCTCGCTCGCCGCGACCACCCACGGGTCACCACCCGGCACGTCGACCAGTGCGACGGCCGTCACCCAGCTGCCGGGCGAGTGCTCGACCCGCCACAGCAGCTGTCCGGCCGGTGCGTCCCAGAGCGCGACCCGGCCGGACTTGTCGCCCGTCGCGACGAGCCCGTTCGTGCCACCGGCGACGCAGCGCAGGTTGTCCGGCCCGGCGCGCAGCTCACGGCCGGCGACGTGGACGACCGCGCGCTCGATCTGCACCAGCAACGGGCCCTCGGCCGTCGTCGTCCACGTGACGCTGCGGCCCGGTCCGCCGGTCGCGAGGGTGCGCAGTGCCTGACCGGTGTCCGCGTCGTAGACCCGCACGGAGCCGCTCGGCCCGGCGCACACGACGCGGAGGGTGTCGCCGTGCAGCCGCCCCGCCATGGACCGGATCCGCTCGGTCTCGATCCTGGGCTCGACCAGCCGCAGCGGCAGCATCGCCGGCGCCGCCCACTGGGCCCGCCAGCTGTCCGGCGCCGGCGCGGGCAGGGCCGGCGCGGTCATGCCGGCCCGCACGATCGCGTACAGCAGCTGGTCGAGCCGTTCGTCGGCGGCGTGGGCGGCGATGCCCGCGGCGGAGTAGACCCTGGCGACCCGCCACGCGACCGGGTCCCGGGCCAGGCTCAGCAGCGGGCGCAGGCGGTCGGGATCGGCGGCGGCGACCAGTGGCAGGTCCATGAGGAACTCGTCGAAGAGCCCGGCGGCGAACGCATGGCTGGCGAGGTTCTCGGCCAGGTACGCGCCGACCTCCGGCTGGATCTCGGTGGCCCGGGCGGCGGCCAGCAGCGTGTCGGCGATCGCGCGTTCGATCTCCTGGACCGCGCGCTGGTGGGCGACCCCGGCCGGCTCGTACGGGCGGGATCGCAGGTGCCGCGTCAGCGTCGGATGTGCGGGGGAGTAGAGCTCGGCGTCGGCGCGCTGCTCGACCCCGAGGAAGTACCGCAGCGCCTTGAGCGCGTCCTGGACGTCGGCCACCGGCGGCTCGTCGTCCGGTCCGGGCGGGCTCCCGGGCCGCAGCCGCCGCGCGCACATCCGCAGGACCGCCAGCGGCATGCCGCCACCGCGGGCGAACGCCGCGACGACGAACACCAGCCGCAGATCCGGCCGCCCCTGCAGCACCGGGTGCGTCTCGAAGAGCAACGGTAGATGCCCGGCGGCGAGCTGCTCGACCCTGGCTCTGGTCGCGGGCTCCGTGCCGTGCTGCGCCGCCGCGTCCGCGGCGACGACGCCCGCCGCGAGCAGCCCGCCGACACCGGTTGCCGCGGTCACCCCGCCGAGGTGATCGGCGCCCGCCGCCGCCAGCGCCCGGCGGGTCTCCTGCAGCCCGGCCCGGCCGAACTCCGGATGCGTCGCGAGGACGTCGAGCAGCCGCTCGCGCAGCAGCTCACGGTCGGCGGCGGGCAGCCGGACCGGGACGGTCCCGCGCGCCTCCGGCAGCGCGTCCAGGAAGTCGTCGAGTGCGGCGGTCGGCGTCGTGACGACCAGCACCCGGCAGGCCATGTCGCGCAGGATCGGCGCGACGACGAGCTCGAGCAGCCCGCGCGGATCGGCGGCGAGGGCGGCGCCGTCGAGCACGACGGCGCACGCGGAGCCGAACCGGTCGAGCACCACCGACAGCTCCTCGCCGGCCGCGCCGGCCTGGCCGGTCAGCGCGGCCCGCACCTCGTCGCAGCTCAGGAAGGCGGCGTCGATCGCGAGGATCCGCGCCTGTGCCGGCTCACACTCCGGCAGTTGCGCGCGCAGCGGCCCGGGCAGCGGCTCGTCGCGCAGCATGGGGTGCACCGCCGCCAGGGCCGCTGCGACGACTGTCGACTTGCCGCTGCCGGCCGGACCGACCAGCACCCGCAGCCGGTCCTCGACCGTGGGCGCGGCCAGCCAGGCCGCCAGCGGGGCGATCTCGTCGAGCGGACCGCGCAGCCGTCCATGGCTGCCGGCGCCGCCCGGCTGCGACCACGGGTCGGCGACCGCCCGAAGGACCCGCAGGAAGACGCCGACGTGGGCCGGCAGATCCGCCCGGCCGGTGCGGGCTGTCCCGGCGGCCCCGGGCAGCCGGCGACCACCGGCCTCGGCGATGTTCCGCTCGATCTGCTCGGCGACCGCCCGGTTCGAGCCGCCCAGCGCGCGCAGGACGGTCGTGGCGACCCTGGCCCACGGCAGCCTGCGCGGGTCGACGGCCGCACCGTCGGCGGACGCGAGTTCGTCGGCGATCGCGGGCAGGTTCAGCCGGCCGCCGAGCGGGTCGGTCACCGAGCGGGGCAGCCTGCCGAGGATCCGCACCACCGCGTCGATCTGGCTGCGCGGCATGCTGCCGAGCAGCTCGCGTTGCACGCCCCTGGCGTACTCGTAGACGACGCCGGCGGGGTCCTCGTCGTCGCGCGGCTCGTCCCGCCGCACCAGCAGCCCGGAGACACCGACCTCGGCCAGGTGGTCCAACCCGGAGTCCGGCACGGCGTGGGCCTGCACCAGCTGCATCACCGGCACCGTCAACGGCGCGACGGCGAGGTGGCAGGCCAGCCGGTATGCGGTGAGCGACGCAACGGCCCGGAACCGCTGGATCTGCTGGGCGGCGTCGGCGACGTCGTGAACCCATCCGCCCGGTTCGTCCGGCCCGGCGTCGCCGTCGTGCGGTTTGCCGTGATCCAGCGGTCCGAGCACGGTCAGCGGCACGTTGTGGGCCTCGGTCCCGCCGACGAGCCGCGTCCACGCGGCCAGCCAGCTGGGCTCCAGCCGCAGGACCGGCACGACCGGCGTGCGGCGGCCCGGCCCGGCAGCGACGGTCGCGAGCCCGCGGACCACCGACACCTTCGCCGAGGCCTGGCGCATCCACGTCTGGTGCCACAGGTGGGTCGGCAGCACCTGCAGGACGGCGGTCGGGCCGAGCGCAGCGAGGCCGGTGAGCATCTCGGTGATCTCCGCGGCCCGCCCGGCCGGGCCCTGCCCGTCGGTGACGAGCAGGGTGACCTGGCGCCCGGTGTGATCGACGAGGGTCGCGAGGTCGCGGTCCTGGGCCGGGTCGCCGTTCCAGGGGCGCAGCCGGACCGGCGAGTCCTCGCTGAGCCGCCACACCCGCACCGAACGGAACGCGCCGGACAGCGGCAGCGCCTCGATCAGCTCGTCGACCGCGGAGCTCCACCAGCGCATCGTCGGGCTGTTGCAGACGAGGATCGTCAGCCGGGCGGTGCGCCGGCCCTGCTGCCGGAACTGCGGCAGGACCATGCCCGCCTCGGCCGAGCTGGCGGCGGTCGCCTCCTCGTCCAGCACCGTTCCGGCGTCGGGACCGCCGAGCCCGCGCAGCGGCCGCAGGGCGCGGGCGATGCGGAACGCCTCCTTCAGGGCCCGGGGGCGCGGCAGCTCGATCTCGGCGTGCGGATCCTTCACCCCCCGAGGCACCGGGTGCGGGGCGTACACGTGTACGTCGGTGGCGTTCGATGCCCGGTGCCGGCCCGCGGCGCCCGGCGCCGGTGGGACGGCCGACACCCGGGGCTCGGCCGTGTCCCGGGCCGGCCGGCCCGGCGGCACCCGCGGTCCGGGGGCGGGCGCGGCAAGCGCCGGCCCGCCGGCGGGCGGGCCGGTGGCCGGCGTCCGGTCCGGCCGGGTCTGCGCGCCGGCCGGGGTGTCCCCGGCCGATGCCGGCAGGTGGGCGTACCGGGTGGAGGCGAGCCAGATCGCGTCGATCAGATCGGTCGGCGAGGAGTCCGCCTCCGGGTCGCCGCCGTTCACGGCCGCTGCATCGGCTTGTCGAGCGCGCTCATCAGCTTCTGGGCCACGGCGTCGACACTGCCCGGATTGTCGCGGGTCGAGTGCACCAGCTGCAGGGCGTTCATCAGCTGCGTTGCCGCGATCGGCTGGCCCTCCTGGACCCTGGCGAGGAAGGTCCGGATCAGCTCGTTGCCCTCCCCGACGATCTCGGAGCCGAGCTGGCGGGCGACGACGCGGCGCACCCACACCTCGTCGGCGTGCTGCAGGTCGAGGCGGATGCACCGGCGCAGGAACGGGATGGGGAATTCACGTTCGCCGTTGCTGGTCATGACGACGAACGGAAAGGCGCGGGCGCGCACGTAGCCGTTCTCGATCGCCACCCGCTCGTTGCCGTGCATGGGCAGCACGCTGATGACGCTGTTGGTGGCCCGGTCCGGCCCGCTCGGATCGGCGGCGAGCCGGGCCAGTTCCGGAATGTAGTACTCGCCGTCCTCGAATGCGCTGAGCAGGTCGTTGGGCAGATCGACGTCGCACTTGTCGATCTCGTCGACGAGCAGGACCCGGGGCTGCTCCCAGGGCAGCAGCGCGGTGCCGAGCGGGCCGAGCCGGATGTAGCGACCGATGTCGGCCGGGGTGCCGTTGCTCTCCTTGCCGAGGTTCACCTCCTGCAGCCGGCCGATCGCGTCGTAGTGGTAGAGCCCCTGTTGCAGTGTCGAGCGGCTGGTGATGGTCCAGTTGAGCACGCGCCCGAGGTTCAGTTCGGCCGCGATCGAGTAGGCCAGGGTCGACTTGCCGATGCCGGCGGGGCCGCTGACCAGCAGCGGCCGGCGCAGCAACAGCGCCGCGTTGATGAGATCGAGGTCGTCGGGCCGGAAGCCGGATGCCCCGGACCAGTGATGCGCGCCGGTGCGCCGCTTGGCGATGTCCTCGGGCTCGGGTTCGGCGGCCGGCATCGGCTCGGGCGCCTCGCCGGCGAAGTCCCGCCACGGCGGCGGATCCGGGATCTTCTCCACGGACTGTCCGGTCACGCCCCGGAAGATCCACCAGGGTTCCGTTCGGGTGTCGTCGGTCATGTCACGCCCTCGGTCGAATGGGTGCCGAAACGACCCGGACGGAGCGCTTCCCAGTTCTCCGCCCAGTCGTCCCACAGCATGCTGATCTTGATCTGGCTGGACCGCCGGAGCCTGTACAGCTGCGTCGGCAGGTAGCGCCAGTCGTTCGGATCGGGCGGGCGCTTCACCATTTCGCGGAACAGCGCGAGCTGCCCGTCGCGGGACCACACCAGGATCGGGAACCCTTCCTCGAGCGCGCAGTCCAGGAACACAGCGGTGTGGTTGCCGCCTCCCTGGCCGGCGTCCAGCCCCAGGCACACCACGTTGTCCCCGATGTCCTCGATGGCGCGGCTGACCTCGGTGTGGTCGCCCGCATACGGGATCTCGTCGGCCGCCCTCCGCACCTCGGGCGCGACCGCCCAGCGCGCCTCGCCCTTGTCCGTCATCCATCTGCTGCGCCGGGCCCAGGCGCCGACGTCCAGACCGCCGGGCGCCCGCAGCCGTTCCAGCGGACGCACCACCACGGGAGCCTCGACGCCGATCGCCCTCGGTGTCTTCCGGCCGAGGTTGACCTTCCATTCGTCCACACCCAGCGACAGCAGGTCCGTGTCGAGCAGAAAGTCGACCTGCCGTCCGCTGACGTCCTTCGAGTTCCAGGCCAGGTCCGCCGTGAGCGCCTTCCGCACCGAGTCGATCATGCTGGTGGTGGTCGATTCCAGCGTCGTGGCGGCGGTGGTGCGGGGGCCTTCGGTCGTCACCATGCCGAGCAGCCGCCGGTCGGCGTCGGGGTCGTAATGCTGCTCGATCAGCCGGATGTGCACGTCGTACTTCGTTTCGGGTTGTCCGGAGTTCACCCGGGAGATCCGGACCACCAGATGGGTGCGAACGGCGTCCAATTGCGACGGCGGCGGGTTGTCGCACGGAAAATGCTCCGTGGCCAGCTTCGTCAGCTCGCCGTTGCCCGGCAGTCCCGTTGCCTTCGTCAGGAGGAACAACACCTTCGCGAAGAGGTCCGGATACTGCGCCGCCAGCCATTCCAGACCGATCCAGAGACCCGGGACGGCCCTGGGCAGATAGACACCGTCGCGGGGCCAGACGCGATTGACCTGTTTGAGCAGCACGGCCCCCTCGTTCGCCTGGGCGATCGTGCGCAGGAGCAACCGCAGTGCCGGCAAATGGGTCTCGACCGTTTCGAGGAGCGCGATCGGACTGTACGGGCGACCCGCCAGGTGATCCTCCAGCGCCTCGCGGGTGGCGGTGAGACCGAGCCGGTCGATTGCCTTCCGGAGATCCGCCAGCGTGCCGAAGCCGGCCGGGTCGTTGCAGGCCGCGACAACCGCGCGGATCTGCTGGGACTGCGTGGCGCCGGACGGCAGTCCGGTGACTCGTATGTGCCGCCTGGTCAGCCATTCGATGGTGGTCTCGAGGGACGCGGTGCTCTCGCGCTCCCACGTCTCGGCGACCATCTGGACGTCGTCGGCCGTGAGCCGCGCGGGATGCGCCGGGACGTCGTCCTTGGGCGTGGGAATGGGTTCGCTCCTCTGCACGACAGTGGCATCGGCTTTCTAAGAGGTACGTGGGTGCCCCGCTGAGCCTCAATCGTCCAAATGGATATAACGGCCTGTTCGGCTGGGTGTACAGAACGTGCTTTCGTTGCTTCCAATTCATGCCGAAACCGGGCTTAGTTGTTGCTGCCCGTATGCGAGCGGTCACCCGGCACAGTTCCTGTCCGTCAGTGGTGACCGCGCCCGGCGATCCGGGCGCCCGACGCGATTCGCACAGGAGGCCGCCGGCCCATGACGTTGCCTGAGCACGACCAGACGGTCCATTCCGTGGACCGGTATGGCGACGCCGTCAACGCGCTGCACTCCCGGGCGACGGAGCTGCGTCAGGCGCTCGCCATCGCCGATGCGCAGTGGCACCGGCTGGAGAGCGCGCTCGCCGCGCCCCGGTCGCCGCGGCCGCTGCGCCTGCTCGCCCTCGGCGGCGACGGGCAGCAGGTGCTGGCCGTCACCGCGGCGGCCCTCGCCGCCGTCGACGCGCTGCAGCCGTCCAGCCCACCACGGCAGCCGGCCCGGCTGGACGTGCGGATCCGGCCGGCCGGGCCGGCCCCGGCGACCTCCGTGCGGTCCGCCGCCACCCGAGTGACCGCGACCCTCGCAGGCGGGTCCGAGCTCGGCCCGCTGCGGGTTGCGATCCTCCGCCGCATCGTGGCGGCCGCCGGCCCGTCCGGCACGCCACCGCCCGAGGCCCAGCCGAGCCTGGAGCGGACCCGGGAGGGCGACCTGCAGTGGGCGGCACAGCTGTGGGAGCGGCACGTCGACCGCACCGTCCGCGAACGGCTGCAGGAGCTGCACGACCTGCACCTCGCCGTGCACGCCGGGCAGTACGTCATCGGCCGGACGGACCTGGTCTTCCCCGTCGCGGACATGTTCCGGGCGATGGGCGGCGGCGTCGAGATGTCGGACATCACCAAACGGCCGTTCCCGGTCATGCCGGTGGCGGCGCCGGACGCCCGCACGGTGCCCGCGCTCACGGTGCTGCTGCCCGTCGTGGCGCGCTTCGACGTCGAGATCGAGACGTGGGAGCACACTCCGCTCGGACCGGGCCTCGTCCTGACCGTCCTCACCGACTCCGGCGGCGACACCGCCCGCGGCAAGGTGCTCGTCGAGACCGCCGACGCCGAGACCGACGCGTTCCTGCTCGTGCACGGCGTCGACGGGGCGCCGCCGGCGTCGTGGGACGCCGCCCGCGCGCCGGGCCGGCGGCAGCGCCCGGCGCTGACCGTCTTCGACGTGGCCGCGAGCACCGCGTTCACGTCCGGCGGGCCGGCCGAACGGGAGATCGAGCTGAACCGCCTGCGCGAGCTCGTCCGCCACACCGGGTCCGGGCTGCCCGACGAGCGCGTCTTCGTCGTCAGCACCCGCCGCGGCTCCGCAGACCTGCTGCCCAAGCAACGCAACCCGGACGAGCCGGCCCCGACGGCGGGCACCGCGTTCGCCCGCCGCTCCCTCGCGGCCCTGGCCGACCAGGGCGGCTTCCCGGCGCTGCGCCGCGCGATCGCCGGCGAGGTCGACGTGTTCGCCGCCGCCGAGCGCGGTGCCGGCCAGCGCGACCGGTACCGGCGCTACGTGGACACCCTGCAGGAGGTGCTGCAGGAGCTCGTCGAGGAGAACCGGCAGCCCGACGACGTCACCGACGGGCAGAAGGGGCCGATCAGCAAGGCGCTGCGGGACCTGATCGCCCACATCGACGAGCTGCGCCGCTCCCTGACCCTCCTGCCGGACCTGGACCGCACGGTCGACACGGCCACCGGGGAACAGGTCCGGATCGTCACGGAGGTCCACGCGGAGGCCGTCCGCATCGTGCTGGAGTGGCCGCAGTGGCGCCAGCTGTTCGACGCCGTCGAGCCGGTCACCGGGGTGATCTCCCGGGACCGTCCGGCGGGCCCGCCGCTGCCGAACCTCACGGCCGACTTCGCCGGTCCGTTCGACCGCTCGACGGCGGACATGAGCGAGCGGGTCGGTCAGCTGGCCGAGCGGGTCGTGGCCGCCTGGGTCGACGGGGCCAACGCCGGGATCCGCACGGTCGCCGCCGTTCTGGACGCCGAGCTCGACACCGTCGGCACGACGCTGATCGACCGGGGGCAGGCCGCCGAGGTCCAGGCCGTGCGACGGGCCTGCCACTTCGACTGGATCGGCGAGCTGGGCACGGACCGCTCGGCCCGCCCGGCCGCCGCCGAGCAGGCCGTCGAACTGTTCCCGCTGGCCGCGAACCGCGCCCTGCCGTGGCACCCGGACCTGCCCATGGGCAGCGACCAGGTGCGCGACGCCGCGCAGCGGCACCAGATCACCGTGATGCGGATCCGCCGTGAGCTGACCAACGCGCTCGGGCGGGCCGGCGTGGAGATGCTCCGCGCGGCGCTGACGGAGTGGGCCAAGTCGATCGACGACGAGCTGCGGCAGCTGCGCGGTGCGCTGCCCGACGAGCAGGTCGCGGACTTCCTCGAGGCCGGGTACGGGCTCCGGCCGGCGCGCAAGCACGCCGACGCGATCGAGAAGCTCCTGTCCGACGCGAGAGTGAGTGTGGTGCACGAATGACGCAGCCCGACACGCCGTCGCCCGCCGCCGGGCCTGGGCCGCGCGACGCGGTGCCCGCGCGGCGCGACGCCGACGACCCCAGCAGCGGCCTGGTCGCCATCGACTTCGGCACGAGCAGCTCGACGGTGACCCTGTGGGACGCGTCGCACGGCGCCGCGGCGGCGGTGCCCGTGTCGCAGCTGCAGGTGCTGCGGCTGCGCCTGGCCGACCTGCTCGCCGACCGCACCGCACCGCGCGGCCCCGACCAGGCGGCGGCGCCGCCCTGGGTGCAGGACGCGCTGCGGGTGGCGGAGACCGTCCTGAAGACCGGTCAGCTCACCCCGGACGCACTGATCCGGGTGCTGCGCACCGGGTCCGACACCAACGCCTCACTCGTCCACCGCATCCTGCTGGAGCTGGACCGGCGGCGGCGCAACTACGGTCCGGCCGCCGACTGGCTCGGCACCCGGCTGCACGAGCTCTACGACGCGGCCTTCACCATGGTCGCCCTCGAACTGCACGACCTGCACACGGTGAAGCTGAGCAACCAGTCGCCCGAGATCCCGAGCCGCCTGGAGATCGTGGGCTTCGACCCGCTCAGCGTGCGCCTCGGGCGCGAGTACTCCGTCGGCGCCCCCGGCGAGGACGGCGAAGAGCCGCCGTTCGTGCAGAGCCTCAAGAACCACCTGATGCGCCCCCGGCCCGACGAGTACCAGAACGAGCAGTGGCGGGCCGGCACCGACAACCTGCTCGGCGCCGCCGTCGGTTTCCTCGTCGACAAGGCCGAGGCCTTCGTCGAGGCGAACGGCGCCCGCTTCGACCGGCGGCCGCTCGACGCGGTCGTGCTGACCTATCCGACGATGTCGCCGCCGCCGGTCCGCCAGCGCATGCGCGAGATCGGCCGGCGCACGCTCGGCATCAGCGTGGTCGACCTGCACTACGACGAGGCCGTCGCGGCGTCGCTGTTCTTCCTCATGCGGGAGCTCAGCGGCGACTACGCCATCGGCGTGGAGTCCCTGCGGTCGCGCATGCGCCCGGTCCCGGGCCGGGACCGGCAATGGCACGAGAACGTCCTCGTCATCGACATCGGCGGCGGGACGACCGACATCGCGCTGCTGATGTACGAGCTGCGCGACCGCTCGCCGGTCGAGTCGCTCGCCGACCCGTTCAGCGGCCGCCGGTATCAGGTCCTGCCCCGGGTGCTCGGCTCCAGCGGCAAGGCCCGCCGCGGCGGCGACTTCCTGACGTTGCAGGTCTTCCACTGGCTCAAGGCGCTGATCGCCGACCGGATCCTGGACCCCGGCGCGCCCGCCGACACGGTGTTCGCGCCGGACTGGGCCGACTGGCGGGCACACACCCTCAAGCGGCTGCCGATCGACTTCCGCGGCCCGGACGGCACCACGTACGTGCCCGGCAGCCTCGTCGAGCAGATGCTCGTGGAGCTCGCGGCGGACACCGCCGGGCTGAACGCCACGACCGAGACCGACACCACGGTGCGCCGCGCCGTGGACCGGATCCTGCACACCCGTTGGGCCGGCGAGCAGTCCCGCGGCCAGGACTGCTTCTGGCTGCTGTGGGAGCTCGCCGAGGAGGCGAAGAAGGCCCTCGGCGCCCAGGGCATGGACGGCGCCGTCGCCCTGCGCTGGGACCAGGTGCAGCGGGTCGTCGAGCTCAGCCTGGCCGAGGGCGTGACGGTCCCGAGCACCGGCATCCGCGGCATCGAGCTGCACGCCCGGGCGTTCCGCTCGATCGTCGAGCCGATGCTGCTCGAGATCACGCAACTGGCCCGGAGCATGGCCATGAACCGGCTGCGGATCCTCAACAAGGAGGGCATGGCCGAGCGGCTCGACCGCATCATCCTGACCGGCAAGGCGAGCCAGCTGCCGCTCGTCCGGGAGGTGGTGCAGAAGGAGTTCGGCCACCTCGCCATCGCCGACGGCCAGCAGGGCTGGCAGACCGACGAGGTGCTGGTCGAGTCCAGGTACCCGAAGCAGGCGACGTCGATCGGCGCCGCCTGGGCCGCGTCCCGCCGGATGATGGGCCGCAGCGACCGGGACCGGCGGCCACCGCCGACGGGGGAGACCGCCGTCAAGGTCACGGTCGACAACCTCTTCATCAGCCTGCCCTGCTCGTTCGCCGTGCTCACCGACGCCGACCGGCCGGAGGTGCTGCTGGAGGCCGGCAGCCGGTTCATCGACTGCGGCGCCACGACGCTGCGGGCGCGGGCCTGGGTCGGCCCGCTGCAGCAGGCGTTCAACCTGCGCCGCAACGTCGAGGGCGGCGACTATCAGCGTTGGGGATCGCTGCGGGTGGGCCACCTGCTCAGCCGCTACAACCGGGACCATCCGGACGATCCGGAGCTGTCGGAGCGGGTGTGGCTCGACGCGGTCAACGCCATGGTGGAGGTCGACCCGGACCTGGACGCGTGGCTGCTGATGTGGCACGGCGACGAGCCGCTGTGCCGCGTGGTGGACAAGGACGTGGTCGCCGACGTCACGTTGGACACCGGCCCGCTGAACCCGGATCCGGTGCAGCTCGCCGCCGCCGTCCGGGTCGGCGGCCGGCCGGTGCTCGCCGACGCGCAGCGGTTCCGCCACCGGGTTCCCGGCCGGCAGCCGTCCGTGCTCGTCGCCGGCACGCCGATCGGGGCGCCGGGCCCCGACGGGTGGCTGGTCGAGATCGAGGCGTCCGGGGCCCAGCCCGTCCGGGTGCCGGCCCACGTCGACGAGGGCGACGAGACCGCGCCGCTCTTCACGCCGCTGCTCGATGACACCGGCCGGCTGCGCTTCTACCGCGGCCAGTTGCCGCTGGAGGAGCACGACGACCCGGCCGTGGTGCAGCGCGACCCCGGGCTGGTGCTGCGCCGGATGCTCACCATCGGCACCGCGGAGGAAGCGTTCATCGACGACCCGTTCTGTGGGGTGCACTGACATGAGCGGCCCGGATCCGGAGCTCGCCGCCATGGGCACCGGCGACCTGACGCTGGCTGTGCTCTTCGCCGACGAGCGGCTGCGGGACGCCTTCAAACAGTTCATCGACCAGCAGATCATGTTGTCCTTCGTCGCCGATGAAGGCGTCGTGCCCGACGAACAGGACCCACGGATGCGGTACATCAAGGAGCTGCGGCGTCGCCTGCGGGTGTTCAGGACCGAGTTCTACGAGAAGCACGTGTGCGCCTGCCCGTGCCACGACGAGGACCCACCGGGGGACCCGGCCGGCGACGTCGGTGACGCGATCGGGGAGCAGCCCACGGAGACCGTGACGGCTGCCGTGCCGGTGCGCGAGGACCCGCCGGTCCCCGCCTGGCGGGTGCCCATCGACGAGCTGCTGGCGTCGAACATCGGTCACATCTTCCTGGACGGATGGACCGTGCCGGACACCGAGCACGAGGCGCTGCACCACGTGCACATCGCGCTGCTGCGGCTGCCGGCTGTCCAGCGGGACAGCTGGACCAAGAAGCTGGCGGCGGTCACTCCCGCCTCCGGCGGCGAGCCGCCGGTGCTGCTGCCGGCGATCGAGGGCGAGATGGGCAGGCTGCTCGTGCCCGGCACGCCGGGCCGGCCCGGCATCCTGTCCAGCCCCGGACACGTGCTGCCGCCGATGCTCCAGCGCGAGCTCGAGCTCGAGTTCGATCCGGCGGTGGCCCAACTGCTCAACGGGTTCGCGGCGCTGGTGGCTCAGGTCAGCCATCTTGCGGGGTTGGACACCACCCTGCGGGAGGCCGTCACCGACCAGATCACCAGGAAGTTCAAGAACCTGCTGTCCGGGGGCGTGGCTTCGAAGTACCAGACCTACGTGTTCAACCGGTTCCGTGACCTGGCCAAGGCCGTCAGCCCCACCGATCGGCTGCGCAACGCGGTGCGGCTGGACGAGGCACTGCGGTCGCTGGTGCACGCCCCGATCAGCGCGGACAGCAGCTGGTGGGGGATGCTGCGCCTGTCGAGCTACGGCCTGGTGAACCGCTATGTCGAGCTTGCCACGCGCGCCGGGCACACGGCGGAGATCGACCTGCTCTCGGGTGCCTACGAGGACGCGTACCTCCGCGGCCACTGCGACCCGGCCAAGGACGCCACCGCGCCGCCCGGCCCCGAGCGCCGGGACGGTGAGATCGCCGCGTGCCTGCGGCTCTACCTGCGCATCGACGACGAACAGAGCAAAGGCAGGGTGCTCTACTATGAGTAGTGCGCGCCCGCTCCGGAGGCGGCTGGTCATGCTCCTGAGTGCCGCCACCGCCGGGGTGCTGGCCGGGCCCGTCGCGCCCGCCCGGGCGCAGGAGCAGGTCCCGCTCGCCGACGTCCTGCAGGCGCTGCACATCGACGACCTTCCGATGCACTACGTCGTGCTCGTCGACCGTTCGGGATCGATGCGGCAGGGCGACCGGTATGCCCGCGCCATGGCCTCGACGAAGGCGTTCGTCACGGCGCTGGGGCCGAAGGACCGCCTCAACCTGGCCTCGTTCAACGCCGCGGTGACCTCGTTCTGGGACGGACCGGTCACCGGCGGGGTCGGCGCGGCCGTCGACGAGATGGCCGCCCAGGCGGTCACGGGCCCCACCGACCTGGGCGGCGCGATCGGATACGGGCTGGACCGGCTCGACCCGGCAGACACCTCGCCCGCCGTGATCGTGGTGCTCACAGACGCCGAGGAGCAGCCGCCGACGGGCTCACGGTTCGCCGGCGCCGGCGGGCAGGCCGCCTGGGACGCGTTGCGGCAGAAGGCCGCGACGGTCGCCGGGAGCCGGCCGCTGCGGGTGTACCCGGTCCCGCTGGCCACCGCGCGCGACGCGGACGCGGTCCTGCGGGTGTTCGACCCGGCCGTGGTCGAGCAGCTGGATCAGCCCGCCGCGCAGTTCCAGCAGAACCTCGACCGGCTGCGGGAGCGGGCCAGGGCCGACAAGGCACGCGAGTACCTGCGCGGCGAGGACACCGCCGTCGAGGCGGCGCTCACCGATCCGGGGACGCTCCCACGCGACGGCGGCACCGTGCGGGTCACGCTCACGTCGAAGGCGCGGTACGTCCCGCTCACGGTTTCGAGCCTCGATCTCGATGCCGGCGGGCTGCCGGTCGCGACCACGGCCGCGGCGCCGGTCACGCTCGACCCCGGAGAGCGCAGGATGGTCGAGCTCCGCGTCGCCGGGCACGGCGGCACCACGACCGTCGGCGACGCGCCGCGGCGGAGCGCGACGGTGCGCGTCACCGGGACCGTCGGGTCGCCCTGGGCGCAGGCGATGACGAGGGACCTCGGGCTGCGGCCGTCGTTCGAGCTCACCGGTGCGTCCGGCCGCATCGGCGTCGTCACCGGGACGGGTGTGCCGCTGCTGCTCGTGGGCGGTGCGCCGGTCGCGCTGGCGGCGCTCGGGTTTGGTGTCTTCGCGGTGGTGTGGCTGCGGCGGCCCCGGATGTCCGGGGAGCTCGTCGTCAACGACCCCACCGCCGAGCCGTTCCGCGTCCGGCTGCAGGGCCGGCGGCAGAGGCTGCGGGGCGGGTGGGTCACCGGGCACCGGCAGCGCACCGTGGGCGGGCGCAGTCCGGAGCCGGCGGTCCGCGTGCGGTACCGCGGCCGCACCGGGACGCTGCAGCTGAGCCAGACACGCACGGTCGGGCCCGCGACCGTCACATACCAGGCCGGTCGCTGACCGGGACGCACGAACGACTGGGGAGAGCTGCGAAGCATGCGACCAACACTGGTGGTGGGCCTCGGCGGGACCGGAAGCTGGGCGGTCGCGCATCTCAAGCAGCGCCTGCTCACCGAGCAGCGGTGGCGGGACCTGCCGACGCCCGGCGCGCCGCAGCAGGAGCGCTTCGACGGGCCGGTGCTGCTGCGGACCGTCGACGTCGACCGGACGGACCGGCCGCTGGTCGGCCGGACCCGGCTGGAGACCGACGTCGAGGACCTGTTCCTGTCGGCGCCGCTCGCGCCGGTCATCGACCAGCTGCGCAGCGACCCGGCCGGGGCGGCCGAGATGTACCCGACGATCGCATCGTGGTTCGGCCGGTCCGACGCGCAGCAGGTGCGCTCCGACGACGCGATGTCGTTGATGACCACCGGCGCCAGGCAGGTGCGGGCGTTCGGGCGGCTCGCGCTGTACACGGACTTCCAGTCGGCGCGGGCGTTCAGCCGGCCGCTGCAGGCCGCGTTCGACGAGCTGTCCGTCGGCTCGGACGGGGCGGCGTTCAACGTGCACGTCGTGTCGTCGATCGCCGGTGGAACCGGCGCCGGACTGCTCATCGACGTGCTTGCCTGGTTGCAGCAGGAGCGCCAGCGCCGCGAGGCCACGGCCGCCTTCCACACGTCGGTGTACTGCGTGCTGCCCGACGCGTTCCAGGAGCACCTGGACGAGCCGGGCCGGGCGGCGGCCGACGCCAACGGCTATGCGGTGCTGCGGGAGCTGCACCGTCTCGTCATGGCGGAGCGGCCGGTGGACTTCGTCTGGCGCCGGCACGAACGGCACCGGCTGACCCGGTCGCCCGCGCAGCACGTGTACCTCGTCGACGGGACGCGCCTCGGCGCACGGGGCAAGGGCTCGGCCGCGGAGGAGGCGGCGGGCCCGATCGCGATCGCCGACGCCATCTACACCCACGTGCTGCCCGCGGCGGAGGGGGACCTCAGCGCGTACCTGACCGATGTCCAGCGCCACGTCGCCGGTCGCGACGACGTCTACTCCACGTTCGGCGTCTTCACCGTCGAGCTGGCCTGGGAGCCGCTGGTCCGGCAGTTCGCCCTCACCGCCGCCGGGCAGCTCCTGGACCGGCAGCGCCGCTACGACGAGGCCGCGGTCACCTCCCTCGTGCGCCGCTTCGGCGCCGGCATCCTGGTCCTCGGCGGGCAGAGCGTGACGCCGCCCGCGCTGCTGCTGCGCATCGACGAGACCGAGCGTGAGCTGGTGCCCGACCTGCCGTGGCTGGAGAACGACGGGTCCGCCCGGCCGCCGGCGCTGCCGCGGCTCATCGAGGAGTTCGCGGACAACGACAACAGCCGCGGCGCCGACCTGACCGCCGCGATCGAGGCGCGCCTGGTCGCGTTCTGGGGTCCCCGCTACACGACGTTCAACCCGGCGGCGCCGACGTTCCACGCCGCGCTGGCCGAGGCCGCCGCCGCCATCGAGCGGCGCTGGGTCCAGGCAGTGCAGCTCCTGCTGACCCACGTCATGGCCGACACCGGATCCGGTCCCGACGCGGCGCTCGCGGCGATGCGCGCGCTCGCCATCCACCTGGAGCGCTACCGCCAGCGTCTCGGCCGGGACGTCGTGCGCCCGCCGGTCGACGCGATGTTCGGGGCGATGGAGGCGGCCCGGACCGAGCTGGACCGCACGTTCCGCCGCCGCCATCACCGGCAGCAGTACCTCGACGCGATCCAGGGCTGGCTGCACGCCGAGGTGCAGGAGGAGCTCGACAAGTGGGCGGGCCGGCTCATCGAGCGGCTCCTGGCCATCGTCGAGGCGGTGCGGCAGGAGACCCTGCACTGGCAGACGATCCTGGAGGACGCCGCCGCCCACATCCGCGCCGACGGCCAGGAGATCGCCGAGGAGCGGGAGCGCGCCGAGCGGCTGCCGCTGCGCCGCATCGTGCCGTCGGTCACCGACGCGGCGGTGGAGCGGCGCCTGTACGACGAGATCGTCGGCGAGCCCGGCGAGGACCAGCTGCCGGCCCGGCTGGCCGGAGCCGCCGCGACGCTGCGCTTCCGAGCCGTGCCGGGCAGCCCCGTCGCGCTGACCGTCGACGGCCCGCCGGCCGGGTCCGGCGGGACACCGGCGCAGCAGGTCGTCGAGGCCCTGGTGCGGCAGACCGCGCCGCTGTTCGACCGGCTCCGCACGATGTCCGTCTTCGAGATGCTGGAGCGACTCGGCGTCGGCGCCGGTGTCGTCGCCCAGCAGCTCCTCGACGGCGGCGCGCCCCTCGCCGGCTACGACGCCGGCCAGCACCACCAGCACCTGCGCCGCCGCAACCAGGACGACGAGCTGCAGGAGCTGCGGTACGTGGTGGCCGCCTGGCCCGCCACCGAGCACCCGGGCGGCGCCCTGGCCGCGGAGCTGCTCCAGGCGCTCGGGCGGCAGCGCATCCAGGTCGAGCACGCCCGCTCACCCGGGGAGCCCCGCCCGACCAACGACAAGATCGTGCAGTTCTGCGCCCGGCACGGGCTGGTCCTGCCCGCCTTCGCCGGAGTCGGCAGGACCCGTCCGGCGTACGTCCGCCGCCGTGGCGGCCCGCTGTCCCCGCACGTCCTGCCCGAGGAGAAGAACGCCGCGCGCCTGGAGGCCACCGCCGACGACCTGGCCGGGCAGGGGCTGCTGCGCGGCGGCATCGACGAGGTTCACCCCGCCGACCTGCCGCTGTGCCGCGACCCGGAGCTGCTGCGCGCCACGGCGGTGGCGCTGGCCTGCGACGTGCTGCGCGCGGAGCCCGACCGGAGCCGGCCCGTCGCGCGGTGGTGGCTGCGGGACGGGTACACCGAGGAGCTCTTCCACGACGGCCCCGACCTGCGCGACGGCCTGGCCGAGCTCGCGGACGGCGAGCGGCAGATGGACCGCTCGCGCTTCCAGACCCTGTGCCGCGCGGCCGGCGACATGGTCCGGCACGGCGAGGGCGTCAAGCGCGCGCGGCAGCACTTCCAGCAGCCACCCCCGCCCTGGTTCCAGGCGCGCCTGTGGCAGCTGCTGCTCGTCGCCGTGCACCTGCCCGATCAGGACGGCTGAGGGGCGGGTGCACGTCACAGCCCGGCGGCGGGCAGTCCTGCCAGGGTGAAGCGTTCCTGGAGCCAGGGCAGCAGGTACTGGTAGGCGGTGATGGTGTTCGGCTGGCCGTTGTCGTGGGACAGCACGATCGAGCCCGGGCGCGTGTGGCCTTTCACGTGGCTCACCACGCGGGAGATGTGCGCCGACGCGCCGCTGTCGTGGGTGTGCTCCCAGTCGCGCGGGTCCACGTCCCAGGAGATCGAGTCCATGCCCAGCGAGCGTGCCTTCGCCACGAGGGCGGGCGTGAAGTTGCCGCCGGGCGCGCGGAAGTACCGGACCGGCACGTCCGTGCCGACCGCCGCGCGGATCATCTCGTTGGTGTGCCTGAGGTCCCAGTCGATGTAGGCGTCGTCGCGCTGGGCGAGGTTCAGCAGGTGCTGCCACGAGTGGTTGCACAGGGTGTGCCCGTCGGCGTGGATGGCCCGGACGAGGTCGGGCCGGTCGCGGACCCGGAACCCGACCATGCAGAACGTGGCGTGGATGTGCCGCTCCCGCAGCATGGCCAGCAGCTTGGGGGTGTTGATCGGGTCCGGCCCGTCGTCGAAGGTCAGGGCGACCGCCGGGCTCCCCGTCGTGATGAAGGCGCCGAAGCGCCCGTCGCCGTCATGGAAGGTCGGGCTGGGCGACGGGGACGCCGACGTGGTGGGGCTGGGCAGGGGCGCGGCGGCGACCGGGACGGCGGACACGGCCGGCGCCGGCTGCGCCGGCCGTGTCACGGTGATGCTGTCGCCGGTCAGCGTGACCAGCAGCAGCACCACCACGGCGGCCGGCAGGCCGAAGATCGCAGATCGCACACCTGCCAGACGAATTGACACCGCGACAGGGTTGCACGCCGCACCGGCCGCCGCACCGGCGACCCGGTCAGGACCTGAAGGTCAGGTGGCATCCCGCTGGTCGAGCCACTTCAGCATCGCCTGGTTCGTCTCTTCGGGCCTCTCCTGCTGGATCCAATGGCCGCTGTCCAGGCTGACCACTTCCACGTTGGGCACGAATTCGGTCAACCTTGCAGACCGCTGGACCGCATCACGGTCGCCGTAGATCATGAGTGTGGGCTGCTGGATGATCGGGTCCACGTCCGCCAGCAGGCGCCAGTTGTGGTCGAGGTTCCTGTACCAGTTGATGCCGCCCGTGAATCCAGACGATTCGAAAGCGGCGACGAAGACGGCCAGTTCGTCGGCGCTCATCAAGGGATCACCGAGTGGGGTCCCCGCTCTGGCGAGATTGATGAACGACATGCCCGGCTGAGGCTCCGTGGAGGGCTCGTTCTTCCGGTAGAGGTTGCGAAGGAATTGGAACGTATGGGCTTCGAACACGGCGTCGGCGACGCCCGGCTGCCGATTGAAGTGGACGAAGTAGAAGTCGCCGCCGAGCACGGCTTCCATGACCTCGATCCAGGGTGTGTCTCCGCGTTCGAGGTACGGCAGGCTCAGGTTGATCACCCCGTTGACCCGGTTCGGATGCAACAAGGTCAGGCCCCAGACGACGGCGGCACCCCAGTCGTGACCGACAAAGGTGGCGTCGTCGTATCCGTAGTGGTCGAGCAGTGCGACGAGATCACCCGACAGGTGCCCGATGTCGTAGTCCGTCACCTCGGCCGGACGGGACGAGTTGCCGTACCCCCGCTGGTTCGGGACGATGACGTGGTAGCCCGCTGCGGCGAGGGCGGGCACCTGATGACGCCAGGAATAGGCAAGCTCCGGCCAGCCGTGACACAGCACAATGGGTCGCCCCGCATTGTGTCTGCCGGCCTCGAAGACTTCGAGTTCCACACCGTTGACTGAGATCATGGTCGGTTCGGGAAAATCGGTGGTCATGCCGCCATCCTGCCGACCGAAACCGGTCATCCCATGACCGGTTTCCTGTGGAAATGTTGTCGGGGTGCGAGCCGACCGACTGATGGCCTTCTGCTGCTGCAACAGCGCGAGCACGTGACAGCGGCAGAGGTCGCCCGGGAGCTGGAGATCTCCGAGCGCACCGCCGCACCCGGCCCATCGGTGGATGGCCGCACATTGACCAGCCATTTAGTGTGACCCCACGAGCACAGACTGCAACTCGTGAACGATGCTGTGGAATCGGCCGACACCCGAAGAAGTCGGAGTGAGACTAGTGGCATTCGACCCGCGCCGACTGGCCGAGATCATGGTGACCGACCCGGTCGGACCGGGACGACGAGGCACCGGCTACCGGGTCACCACCACCACGGTGCTGACCGCCGCCCACGTCATCGCCGGCGCGCAGAGTGTGTCGGTGCGCTTCGACGCCCAGCGCCCGACCGAGTGGGCGGTCACCGGCAGGCCCGAATGGTGCGACAACACGACCGACCTGGCGGTGCTGCGCATCACCCCGCTGGACGCCGAACCCGTGCTCCAGGCCGGCTACGTGCGACTGGCCGACGTGGGCGTCTTCGTCGACGCCCACACCGCGGGGTTTCCCTGGTGGAAGCTGCGTCGGCAGGTGCATGACCAGGACGGCCCTTTCGCGTTGCGGGATCTGCACCACGCGACCGGCCGAATCGCGGTGGCCTCGAACCGGCGCACCGGCCGGCTGGAGGTCGAGGTGTCCGCGCCGCGGGACATCCCAGAGGCCGCTCGGTCGCCGTGGGAGGGCATGTCAGGGGCACCGCTGTGGGTCGCCGACCGCATCGTCGGGGTGATCGCCGAACACCACCGCCATGAGGGTCCGAACTGGCTGACGGCGATCCGTATCGACCGATGCCTGGATGCCGCCGGTGTCGACCGGCCGGAGTTGGCCGAATTGCTGGGCCTGTCCGCCAGCCCGAACGCGCTGATCGACATCACCGGCACCGCACCCAGCCCGGTCACCGTCCACACGGTCCTTCCGCCCATTGCCGAGTTCACCGGCCGCGCCCAGGAGATCCTCGCCGTGACGGCCAGGGTGACCGGGGCTGCCCAGGCCGGGCAGGTCGTGGCCATCCACGCCATCGACGGCATGCCGGGGGTGGGTAAGACCGCCCTGGCCACCCGGCTGTGGCATCTGCTTGCCGACCAGTTCCCGCAGCGGCTGTTCGTGGATCTGCACGCCCACACCCCGGGCATGATCCCGGCCGACCCCGCCGACGCCCTGGCCGGCTTGCTGCGCACCGTCGGCGTGGACCCGCGTCAGTTGCCCGACGGGCTGGAGCAGCGCGCGGCGTTGTGGCGCGAGCGCATGGCCGGCCAACACACCCTTCTGGTGCTGGACAACGCCGCCAGCAGTGCTCAGGTCAACCCCTTGCTGCCCGGGTCCTCCCACTCCCTGGTCCTGATCACCAGTCGGCGCCACCTCGGAGACCTGGCCACCACGGCCGTCGACATGTCGCTGGACGCGCTGCCCCCCGATGAGGCCGCGCAGATGTTCGTGTTGCTGGCTCCGCGCGCCGCGAGCGATCCCGACCAGGTCGCCGAGATCGTCGCCCTCTGCGGGCACCTACCGCTGGCGATCCGCCTCGTCGCCCGGCTGTTCGCCAAACACCACCAGTGGTCCATGGCTGACCTGATTTCCAGGACCACCGCGAAGCTCCTGACAGTCCGGGTGGAACACGAGACGATCGCCGCCGCGTTCGACCTGTCGTATCAGGACCTGACCGCCGAGCAGCAGCGCTTCTTCCGCACCCTGAGCCTGCACCCCGGCGGCGAGTTCGATCTCCATGCGGCTGCGGCGCTGACCGGCCTCCGCCTGGAGGACGCCGGCGACCAGCTTGAAACACTCTTCGGCGAGCACCTGCTCGACGAGGTGGAATACGACCGCTACCGGATGCATGACCTGATCGCCGCGTACGCCCGCACCCATGCGGCCAGAGTGCCGGCCGACCAGAACGAACATGCCGTCGGGCAGTTGCTGGACTACTACCAGCACACCGCTGCGGTAGCCGCGGGCCGCATGTCCAGAACCTTTTGGCACGCACGCAGTTCAACGACGCCGCTGTCCACACCCGCTCCGGACCTTCCCGACTACACCTCCGCCACCGCCTGGCTGCGCGACGAACGCGCCAACCTCCTTGCGTGCATCCACCACGTCCGGCGAGACCATCATCAGCACGACCGGCTGATCGACCTCACCGCCGGCCTCGCCGCGCTGCTCCGGTTGGACGGACCGTGGGCCCAGGCCATCGAACTGCACACCCAAGCCGTGAACATCTGCCAAGACCTCGGTGACCAGCCCGGGCAGGCCGCAGCCCTTCTCGACCTCGGCATAGCGCGACGCCTCGCTGACGACAAGCCTGCGGCGACTCAGGACCTGCAGCAGGCCCTGGACATCTACGGTGACCTCGGTGACCGGGTCGGGCAGGCCGCCGCCCTTGTCGCGATGGGCACGACTCGCCGCCAGGTCGGCGCCTACCCGGCGGCGACCCAGGACCTGCAGCAGGCCCTGGACATCTGCCAGGAGCTCGATGACCGGCTCGGGCAGGCCGCAGCCCTTGTAGAGCTGGGCACGGTGCGATATCTGACCGACGACTACGCGGCGGCGACCCAGGACCTGCAGCTGGCCCTGGACATCTGCCAGGAGCTCGATCATCGGCTCGGGCAGGCCGACGCCCTCATCGTTCTGGGCGGAGTGCGATACGAGACCGGCAGCTACGGGGAGGCGACCGAAAGCCTGGAGCAGGCCCTGGCCATCTACGAGGATCTGGGTGGCCGCCTCGGACAGGGCGGCGCCCTCGTCGCGCTGGGCAGAGTGCGGTACATGACCGGCGACTCCGCCGGGGCGACCCGGGACCTTCAGCGGGCACTGGACATCTACAAGGACCTCGGCACCCCGGTCGGTCAGGCTGACGCCCTCAACAGTCTCGGCGGTGTGCGGTATGAGACCGGTGACTACGCGGGGGCGGTCCAATACCTGCAGCAGGCGCTCGACATCTACCTGGACCTCGGTGACCCGCTCGGGCAGGGCAACGCCCTCACCAATCTGGGCAATGTGCGGTGTCTGACAGCGGACTACCCGGGAGCGACCCGCGACCTGCAGCGAGCCCTGAACATCTACAAGGACCTCGGCGACCGCCTCGGGCAGGCCAATGTCCTCGCCATTCTGGGCGGCCTGGTGCGCTGCCTGACCGGGGACTATGCGGGGGCGGTCCAACACCTGCAGCAGGCGCTCGACGTGTATCTGGACCTCGGCGACCGGCTCGGGCAGGCCGGCGCCCTGAACGACCTGGGCAGAGTGTGGTGCCTGACCGGGGACTACGCGAAGGCGTCCCACGACGTGCGGCAGGCCCTGGACATCTACCAGGACCTCGGCGTCCGGCTCGGGCAGGCCGGCGCCCTGAACAATCTGGGCAGGCTGTGGTGCCTGACCGGGGACTACGCGAAGGCGTCCCACGATCTGCGGCAGGCCCTGGACATCTATCAGGACCTCGGTTTCCCCAGAGGTGAGGTCGACGTCCTCAACAACATCGGCGCGCTGCGCCGGGTAAGCGGTGACCTGGTCGAGGCCCCGCAGTGGCATCGGCAAGCTCTGCAACTCGCGTGTCAGATCAACAGTGAATGGGACGAGGCCCACGCCCGTGCCGGTCTTGGCCGTTGTGCCCGCGCGGCCGGAGACCGCACCGAGGCGCTCCACCACTTGCGAGGCGCGCTGGCGATCTTCCAACGCATCGGCACAGTGGAGGCGACCGAAGTCGCGGCCGAGGTTGCCGACCTGGCATCCGAGCAGCACCCCGACTAGTACTGCACCGACCGGCCACCCGCCACCTCCCGTGCGGAGATTCGTTCACGATGCCGGCTCGGAAGCGGCGACGCGGCCCTCAGGTATTTCGAAGCGGGTCCGGAGCCGCCGCCGCGCAGGATCGCGTCGCGTTCGGCGTCCAGGATGCCCAGCTGGGCGGATCGAGCCGGCCACTCCGGAATGGCCTCGGACTCGGTCGGCGCGACCATCTCTGCGTCATTGTGGCCCTGGACAGGGAGCGCAGCACCAACGGGCGGCACCTTCGTCGCAGTCAAGCATCGTTCGCCAGATGTGCGGCGCCACGGGTGGGGCCTGGCTGGGGATGAACCGGTTCGTGCTGGTCGTCAGGTTCCGGCTCCTCGGCGGCAGAGGCAGGAGCGACCGGCTCGGCCTCGGCGACGGTCGGCTCCTCGGCTGTCGGGGCCGGCGTGAGCACAGCCGGTTCGCTTCGGTCGGGGCCCGCATCAGGATGGACCGGCTCGGGATGAACCGGTTCGTGCTGGTCAGGTTCCGGCTCCTCGGCGGCAGAGGCAGGAGCGACCGGCCCGGCCTCGGCGACGGTCGGCTCCTCGGCTGTCGGGGCCGGCGTGAGCACAGCCGGTGCGCCGCGAGTTGCGTCCGCCGCTGCGACCGTCGCCGCTGTCATGGCATGGACAGACGCGGTCAACTCGGCGATCTGCATTGCAGTGTTGAGGAGCTGTCGCTGGAGTTCAGCGATCGTGACAGCCTCGGCACTACTCTCCGCTCCGTCGCCTTGCCGACCCGAAGTTTCCGTTGCACCCGGCCCGCCCGCCTGCGGCCCCGGCTGCGCCGACCCTTCTCCTGTGCCAGTGCTCGGCGGAGCGGGAGCATCGGGTGCTGCGGGAGGTGACTGATCGGTGTCCAGCGGCATCGGGGCGTCGCCGCTGACTGCCGCCAACGGCGGGCGAAGTACGTTGATCGACCGCCCTAGCTGGACCCCGCCCAACGTGACCAGCACCGTGAAGGTGCCGAACAGGACTGCTGAGACCAGCGTGTCCTCGGTGACTCTCAGGTCGTTGAGAACAATTGGACTCGAAAAATCTTGACGCATGGCACCGTACCAAATGGCGCCGGCCAGACTCGTCGCGAAATCAACGAGGAGAAGCAGTCCCAAAACTATGCGGAAGCTCCAAGTGCGGTAGTCGTCCTTAACCAATTGCCCGAGCACGGCGGCGAGCGTCAGCACGAGGGCCAGGACCACGCCGGCGACCAGGTCCAACGCCCGAGGTCCAAGTAGGCCAACCATGGTCTGCATGGAAAACCAGGCATCGATGGTGGCGAGCACCACACATGGGGGAAGCAGACCGATAGCAACGTTGCGTTGCCATA
Organism: Dactylosporangium cerinum; assembly: GCF_042653625.1. NCBI lineage: Bacteria > Bacillati > Actinomycetota > Actinomycetes > Micromonosporales > Micromonosporaceae > Dactylosporangium > Dactylosporangium cerinum. The sequence continues at coordinate 899,275 of NZ_JBHSIU010000130.1, forward strand.
ATCCCGAGCCTCGCGATTGAGGCAGGACCCTCGAATTCGCGTCGGTCATGCCTGGACCTGCGCAAACACGATGATCGTGATGATCACGGCCAGGAGTGCTACGCCGAAGCCGACCAGAAGGCTTGCCCGCGCACTGGGATCAAGCCGCCGATGACGCACCTTGTCGAGGCGTGCCACCGCTTCCGCGGATGCCTTGCTCAGTGACTTCACCTCGAGCGTAAGCTGAGCCATTGCGTCATTGACGCTTTTCTCTGAACTGCCGACCTTTGTGATCAGCTGGTCGACGATCTCACTCACACTTGCGCTGCGCGCGGCGAGCTGGTCGACACGCGCCGATATGCTCGTGAGTTCTTCGCGCATCTGCGCCGTGTCTGTCGACAGGTCGATGAGACTTGGCCTGGATTCCGTCCGGACCTCTTGATTCGCCTGCTGCGGTGTCGCGTCGGCAGCGCCGTCAACGGCAGCTTCGAGAGCGTGCACATCGACTCGCGTGCCCTCGACCAACTCTTCGATCCACGTCATTCTCTGGCGAATGGAGGCCAAATGCCGCTGAAGCGTGTCCTCGTCCGACAATTTTCACCTCTTATCCACTAACACTGCGGAAGATCAGGAACGCCGTGGCTGCGATGGCGAAAAGCAGGAGCAGCGTATCGGGCCACTTCATGCCTTGGACGTAAATGCGGCGGAGAAAGAATATCAAGGCTGAAAGGGCGCCAAGCACTGCGACCAGCTGGCCAAGAATGGACGAGAAAATGCCGTCGGCCCCATCCACAGCGAGTCCTCCAACTCCTATTTGACCGGCGACATCGAGGTTTCACCACATCTTAGCTGCGGGCGCACGCGGCGCAATGGTCTCACCGGATCACGATCAACCGGTCGATCGGTCAGCTGCGACCGCTGTCCGTCCACCATGGGCGGTGCAACCATCACCGATGTCACGAATGGGGCGCTATATGAATGTTCGCCATATGGTTCATGCACAACGCGCGGGTCTGACGGCAGTTGGCGGCGCCGCCCCTGGGACTTTCGGCGGTCAGGTGGCGGGCACGGTTGGCGCAAATGCTGACAGCAGGGTTGCTGTGATCATGTTCGGTGCCCGCTCGGCGGTGAGCCGGCCGGCGTTGATCTCGTCGGCCGCCCCGTGGATCACGCTGTAGAAGACGGTCACCATCCAGGACGCCGGCAGGTCCGTTCGGAACGTCCTGTTGCGCCGGCCGCGCCTGATCAGGCTTTCGACCCGCTCCAGTGCCCCGTCGTGGTGTTCACGGATCTGGCCCTGCGGCAGCTCCAGCTGCGCGGCGAAGAGGAGCAGCCGGGACTGTTGGACAAGCCGCCATGAAGACCTGACAAGCCGGGCCAGCGCCTGCCGCTCGTCACCGCTGAGGTCGACATCGGCCAAGGCTCGATCGGCTTCGGCCATCACCCGGGTGAAGACCGCGTCCAGGAGCTCGGTCCGGGAACCGAAGTGGCTGTACAGCGTCACCCGCCCGACCCCGGCGGCGCGGGCCACCTCCTGCATGCTCGCGGTCGGGTCCGTGGACAGGAGCTCCTGAGTGGCCTCGAGGATGGCGTTCACATTTCGCTGCGCGTCGGCCCGGCGCCCACGCGAGCCGCCCGCCTGGTCCTTGCCGTCCGCAGCCTTCGTCCCTGCCACCCGAGTCCTCCATGTCATCGCTGTCATCCAGCATGCCGCATCCGACATGCCGCATCCGACCGTGCCCACTGTTGCCCGCCGAGCCGGCGCGACGACCGCCTGCGATCGGTCAGCAATGAGAAGTCGAACACACGTGTTCAGTTTAACGATCGGGGGGACTACCGTAAGTCGTACAACAGTGTACGACTTACGAGAGGCAGTCATGGAACTTCAACAGCGGGGCACGGTTCACAGCAGCAGCTGGGCCGTTCTGGTGCTGCTGTGCCTGGCGCAGTTCATGGTCATCCTCGACGTCACGGTGGTGAACGTGGCGTTGCCGCAGATGTCGAACGACCTCGACCTGACCCGCACGGCGGCCACCTGGGTCGTGACCGCGTACACCCTCTGCTTCGGTGGCCTGCTCATCCTCGGCGGCCGCCTCGCCGACATTCTGGGGCGCCGAGGCGTCTTCCTGGCCGGCTTGACGGTGTTCACGGCGGCGTCGCTGCTGGCGGGTCTCGCCGGCGACACGGGGATCATCCTCGGAGCACGGGCGGCGCAGGGGATCGGTGCGGCGCTGCTGTCGCCGGCCGCGCTGTCGATCGTCAGCACCATGTTCCACGGACCCCGCCGGCACAAGGCCCTCGCGGTGTGGGGTGCCGTCGGCGGAGCCGGAGCCGCCGCAGGCGTCCTCATCGGCGGACTGCTGGTGTCCGGCCCGGGCTGGAGCTGGGTGTTCTTCGTCAACGTGCCGATCGGTGCGGCGGTCGCCGTCGCGGTCGCCGTCGTGGTCCCGCGGTCGCCGCGCTACCCGGGCCGGGTTGACGTCCCGGGAGCGCTGCTGCTGACGGCCACAGCGGGTCTGCTCATCTACGGTCTGGTCCAGGCCGGGAACACCGGCTGGACTGCGACCGCTACCTGGCTGCCGATCGCCGGTGCCGCGGTGGCCGGCGCGGCAGCCACCGGGCTCCAGCGGTCGGTCCGTGCACCGTTGCTGCCCACCACGCTGCTACGGCGCCGGCCGGTCGTCGCGGGCAACGCCGTCATGCTGGTCGCGTCAGGGCTGCTCATCGCCGGGTTCTTCCTCACCTCGATGGTCGCCCAGCACGTGTTCGGCTATTCCGCGCTGCGGACAGGCCTGCTCTTCCTGCCGGTCACGGTGGCCACTGTCGTGTCGGCCCACCTGACCGCGCACGGCCTGCGCCGCTTCGGTGCCCGCCCGGTGGCGTTCGTCGCCTTCGCCGTCGCGTCGGCCGGCTTCGGCCTGCTGACCGGGGTGTCGATCCACGATGACCCGGTGACCGCCGTCCTGCCCGGATTCGTCCTTGCCGCCGCTGGGCTCGGCGCCGGCTTCGTCACCGCGTCCACATCGGTGATGACCCGCGTGGAAGGGCACGAGGCGGGCAGTGCGTCCGGCGTGCTGAACACCGGCCACGAGCTCGGCGCCGCGCTCGGCGTCGCGATCGCGTCCTCGATCGCCGCCTCCGACCTGACATCGGACCCGGCGTCAGCGCTCTCCACGACCGGCTTCACCGACGCCTACACCATCGCCGCGGTTGCCGCCGCGGCCGCCGCGCTGCTCCTGGCGGCCGCACTGCCAGGCGGGCGCCCTCCAGTCACCGACGCTCCCATGTTCGTGCACTGACCACAGGGGCGGTTCGCCCCCGCCGGCTCCCGTCGAAATTCCGGTGTACCCGCGGTCAGGCGGACCGTGGCGGCAGCATCCAGTGGCCGCCGGTCGACCAGCCGAGCAGCCGCCGGCGGTCCGGATCGGCCGTGCCGTCAGGGGGGAACGTCCCGCCGGCCACGATGTGCTCGAGGCCGCCGATCGCGGGCCGGAGCCGCATCTGCACATGGAACGGCAGGCCGTCGGCGTCGCTGCGCACCGTCCGGACGAACTCGGCGGGATCGGCTCCGGGCATCGACAGGTAGAACACGAGGTGGCGCCAGGCGTACGCGATGTCCTTGACGACCGGCAGCGGACGCGGGCTCGCCGGCACCTGCGCCGCGAGGGTCTTCGCCTTCACGAACGCCCGCCACGCCAGCGTCGCCCAGTCGCCGGCCGGACGGACCCCGGCCGGCCCGACGAGGGTGGCGAGGTTGTGGGTGGTGAGGATCTGCGCCTGCTCGATCACCGTGCCGTTGGCGGCGACCGAGCCTGAACCGGTCGATCCGCCCGCCCGCGCCCGCTTCCCGCACAGCGCGTCGAACGTCGGCGACGCCCGGGCGCTGTACCTTCCGGTGCGGACGTCGTCGACAGCCATGAGGGCGGCGTAGTCGATCCCGTAGTAGCGCTCGTACAGGCTGCCGGCGAGCAGGCCACCGGCGATCTGCGCGGCGGCGAGGTACTTGCCGGAGAACGTCCCCATGAAGATGTCGGCTGCCAGTTCCTCGACCCAGGGCAGCCGCAGACCGGTCTCGGCCCCGAGCGCGCTGAGCTCACGGACCAGCGGGTTCGGCAGTGCGGTCGCCGGAAACGCGTCCAGAGTGAGCTCACCGAGCCGGCGCAGGGCCCCGGCTGCGGCGCCACGCGTGTCGGCGTCGGCGTGCCGGTGGGCCTGCACCGCCCGCACCCACGGCAGTTCCTCCAGCCGCACCTGGTGTTCGAGGTTGAGCAGCAGCAGCGACCTGCGGTTGCGGAAGGCGCGGTAGGTCGCCGTCATCAGCTGCTGCAGCGCCGGGTCACGGTATGCGGCGGCGGTGCTCGCCGCCGCCAGCTGCGGCACGAGCGCGGCCAGGACCTCGGCCGACGGGACGACACCGGCGTTGAGGAGTTCCTCGACGGTGCCGGCGGTGGCGCGGAGCACGGCGGTGCCGAACACGTCGGGGACGGCTGTCCCGACCGGGATCGCCGCATCTGGTGCCTCGCCGGCCTCGACCGGCCGCAGGACGGCGTCGACGTCGCGGATCCCGATGTGCTGCGGCAGGGCGGCCAGGCGCGCGACGACGAGCCGGGCGATCCCGTGGTGGGTCGGCAGGGCGCCGATCGTGGCCTGCCCGGCGCGCAGCACGGTGTGCGCCGGTGCGCCGGGCGCACCACGACGGCGCACCATGCTGTCGACCGCGTGCTGCAGCAATCCCCGGGTGCGCGGGGCGAGACCGGGCCCGGTGAGGTGCTCGGCGAGGGCGGTGCGCAGAATGGCGAGGTTCTGCTTGCGGTTGCGGTGCTTCGTGCAGTGCTGGTGCCGGTCGGCGAGCGCGGTGTAGCGCGCCAGCAGCGTGCGGGAACGGGCCGTCCAGGCCTCGTCGACCCGCTCGGCGACCCGACCGTCGACGACGGTGGCGAGCCAGTGGGTGAGCAGCTCGTCGGCGAACGGGTTCCAGACCGTGAGTGCCTCGCGCATCGCCTCGATCTGCGGGTTGGGGCGGCGGGCGGCAAGCTCCTCCCGGACCTCGCCCGCGCTCTTCCGCCACATGATCGACGGGTCAGCCGGCGCGGAGTCCACCTGCTGCGGAGCGAACCGCAGCCGTCCGGCGAACGGCGCGATCTCCTCCACGACGGCCGACGCAGCCTCGCCGTCACCTGCCCGGACCAGCCACGCGACGGTGAGCAGGGCCGCCTCCTCCGGCAGGTCCACCCGGTACGCGCCGGTATCCAGCAGCGCCCACAGATCGTTCAGGCCGTGCGGGCTCAGGTGGTGGCGGAACAACTCCGCACGGTCGGCGGCAACCCGCATCCTCGTGGCGAGCGCCTGCTCGTGCGGCAGCAACGGGCCCCCGGCGGCCGCCGACCCGGTTGCGAAGCCACCCCGGACGACATCCGGCGTGACCCACGCCGGCAGGTCCTTGACCGGTGTGCGGGATCCGATCGTCAGCTTCCCGTCCAGGACGCCGCGCAGCACGGCGCCCCACCGCTCCATGCGGCGGTCGGCACGGCGGCGCGTGTCAGCGTCCTCGTGCGTCGCCGCGGTGGCGAGTGCCCGCGCCAGCTGGTCCACGGCGTAGCCGAGGTTGACGCCGGTCGGATCCGGGGTGGGGTCGGTGTTCGTGGCCATGCCAGCGTGGCGGGCCTCGCACCCGCACCCACCGGGTCCAAGCCCGGCGCTCTGTCTCGTTGAGCTACACGCTGTCGTCGTGGCGGGCCTCGCACCCGCGCCGGCGCTCTCCTGGCTGAGCTCCACGTCGCTGCCGACATGGCGGGAGTTGCACCCGCACCCTCCGGGTAACAAGCCCGGTGCTCTGCTGATTGAGCTTCATGTCGAGGCCGACGCGGCGGGACTTGCACCCGCGCCCTCCGGGTTTACAGCCCGGTGCTCTGCCGCCGAGCTCCACGTCGTCGCGATCCCGACCATACAAGCCTGGTGCTTCCCGGTCGTCCCGTTTTCGCTCCCGTGCCGCTCAGCGACGGGGTGTGCCGGGTCAGCGACGCACCTGGCGGCACGGCACCGCCGATCAGCGCCAGGCCGGCAGCGCGGCACATGGATTGCCCGATCCGAGGTCAGCTGCCGCGCCGCCGTGCCGTCCGGCCGGCCTGCCGGGCTCCTGTAGGAACCGGGCGGTGCCGTGACCTGTGGCCCGGCGCCGCGTCAGAGGCGGCCGCGGGCAGACCTGGTGCGCCGGGTGGTCTCGGCCGGGTCGGCGTCGAAGAAGGCCCGCCAGGCGATGGCCTGCCGGGGTGTCGGGTCGCCGGCGAGGGTGGCCGCGTGCAGGTCGAGGCGGTCCAGCAGCGGACGCAGCTGCTGCCACTGCTCGAACGTCAGCTCCAGGTACCGCACGGCCGGCAGGTCGGCCAGGACGGCGAGGTCGGCGACGCCGGCACGGGCGAGGGACAGCCCGTGCAGGTGCGCGACGGTGCGCAGCGGGGTCAGGTCGCCCGGCGTGGCGCCATCGAGCAGGGCCAGTGATCGCAGCGTCGGGTGGCCGGCCAGCGGCGCCAGGTCCGATGCCGCGTTCACCATGAGGTGCTCCAACGGCAGCGCCGCCAGCGGCGTGAGGTCCGCCGGGGCGGTCATCGCCAGCAGCCGCAGCCGGTGCAGCCCGGTCAGCTCCGCGGTGTTCACGGTGCCGTAGTACAGGCGCAGTTCCTGCACGTCGGGCAGTTGCCGCAGCGGGTCGAGGTCGATGTCGCCGCCGCGCTGCTCCAGGCGCAGGTCGGGCCGCGGGTAGGCGCGGCGGGGCGGGCCGGCCAGCAGTGCGGTGACCGAGTCGGCGACGTACCCGGGCCGGGTGCTCCAGTCGACGCCGACGTTGATGACCTGGCCCGGCCGGCCGTGCCGGGCCGGGGCGAGGTCGACGGCGAGGAAGTTGCCGCCGGCGTCGTCGGCGATCGGGATCCAGCCGGGGTGGCCGCTGGCCCGGCGGACCGTGCCGGCCGGGTCGGCGTCGAGGACGACCCGGTCCCACCCGCCCGGCCAGGTGCCTTCGGCCGGGGTCGAGGTGATCTCGTACATGCCGGTGACCTCGGCGAGCGGGTACCGGTTCCAACCGTCGAAGGTGCCGCCGCCGTCGGCGAGCGCGAACAACGCCCGCAGGTCCGGCGGCAGCCGGTGGCCCAGCTTCGCCTCCGCGGCCGCGATCTCATCCTCGGTCGCGCCCGGAGGAAGGTCGCCGCTGGCCTGCTCCAGCAGCAGCGCGACCGCCCGGTCGGGATCGCCGGCGCACGTGGGATCCAGCACGACGGGCTCGGGGTCGAGCGTCTCCGGCGGCAGGCCGGCGCGCAACTGCACGGACCAGGAGCGCCCGACGCTCGACTCGCGCAGCCCGAACCGGGCCACCGCGTCGAACTCGCCGTCGGCCTCGACCGTCAGGTGCACCACGACCTGCCGGAACGAGGTGCCCTCGACGAGCCGGGAGAACAGCTCCAGCATCGGCGCGCCGATCGCCGCGTGACGCATCCCGGGGCTGTACAGGCCGGTGCCGTCCTCAGCGAAGTACCGCACACCCTCGCCGCCGTGGCCGCGGGCGACCAGATCGACCGACAGCGTCGCCGTGCGCCAGCCGGCCGGCCCGTGCTCGGACACGAGGCGGGCGGCGTCGCGCAGGGCGTCCGAGGCGGCGCCGCCGGGCGTGGTGACTTCCCCCGAAGCAATCATGGCCGGCACCGTATCGCCCCCGATCGACCGGTTGCACACCGATCTACTGCGTGCCGGTCGGCGCGTTCACCCCGCAGGACGGCGCTGCCGTGTCAACGTTTCCGGATTGCATCGCAGACTGCAGGGCCAGCTCGATCTGGGACCGGGTCGGGAGATCCAACCGGCACGCTGTGACGCCCGACGCTGGGACGTCGCCGGTCACTACGTCCCGTCCCGCGACCACGATCGTCGGCGACGGAAATTCGCCGACCCGCTCCACCACCGCCACATCGAGCCCCAAGGCGTCCAAGCTCTCGGTGAGAAGACGGCGGGCCGCGTCAGCGTTCGGACAGTGTCGCACCAGCAACAACTCGACTGCGAACCTGGCGCCCATCGCCACCTCCTGCGTTGTCGTGCGCCACCCGCTGGCCGATGCTCCGGTCGGCGGACATGACGGCAGGAGCAACCCACCGCACATCACCGTACCGCCGGCGGTGCGGTTCTCTTCGTCGGTGGCTTCGCCGCTGGGCGATGCAGGCGTGCGGCTAGCCCGTTGCCGTATCCGCCGCCGGGATCGGTACCGCTTTCACCACCTCGTTGGCGACAGCGCTGCACAGGCAACTGGCGTCGATGAAGACGCGGACCGCCTCACGGTCGTCGCCGGTCCGCCAGACGACGGCGAGCTGACTGGCCGACAGGCCGGTGACCGGGCGGCAGACGATGTCGTCTCGCTGGTAGATCGCGGCGTTGCCGGCCGCCAGCAGCACGACGCCAAGTCCTGAGGCGACCGCTTCCAGCGACTCGTCGGTGGTCGCGGCGGTCGCTACCACCCGGGCCGGGGTCGCCCGTTGCTCGGTGGCCAGCCAGTGGTCGCGAAGGGCGCCGGCCGTCGGTGGGAGCGCGATGAACGGCTCGCCTGCCAGATCGGTGAACGGCACGTTTTCGCGGTCGGCCAGGCGGTGGTTGGCGGGCAACGCCACCCATCGGTCCTCGGACTGGATCAGCTTCGTCGAATAGCCATCGGGGGCCGGTAGCCAGGCGATGGCCACGTCGACCTCGCCGTCGCCGAGACCGGTGGTGGGGTCGGCCCAGGATATCTGGCGGAACCGTAGCTGCCAGCCAGGCAGCATCCGCTCCATCGCCGCGGTGACCGAGGGAATGAGGCCACGGCTGATCCTGGTCTGGAAGCCAACAGTCAGGATCCTGTCCTGCGCGCCCGCGATCGCACGACGGGCGTCGTCCCAGTGCTCGAGGATGTGACGGGCCCGCGGCAGCAGGGCCGCACCCGCCGCTGTCAGCGTGACCGAACGGTGGCGGCGCTCGAAGAGCGTGGTCCGTAGGGAGCGTTCCAGCTGGCGGATCTGCTTGCTCAACGCTGGTTGGGAGATGAACAGCCGGTCGCTGGCGGCCCTGGTGAAGCTGAGTTCCTCCGCGACGGCGACGAAGTACCGCAGATCCCGGACGTGCGCATCCATAGCCAAAGGTTATACGAACAGGTCTTGGACCCGGCGGACAGCGCTGTCCGAGCATGAGGTCTGCGGATTCCAGTAGGAGGTGACGGCACATGCAGTTGGGTGTGGCAGGGCTGAACGCCAAGGCGACCCTCGGACCGGCCGAAACGGTGCGGCTGGCACGGCGGGCGGAGGATCTCGGGTATCGCTCGTGGTGGGCCGGTGAACACGTTGTGCTGCCCAGCCCTCGGGTGCCGCTGGCGCCGATGGAACCGACCGACCCCATCCTTGATCCGCTGATTCATCTGGCGTACGTGGCGGCGGTGACCACGGTGCTGGAACTGGGAACCGGGATCGTGATCCTGCCGCAGCGCAACCCGCTCGTCCTGGCCAAGCAGGTCGCGAGCCTGGACGTGCTCTCCGGTGGGCGGCTGCGGCTCGGCATCGGCGCGGGTTACCTCGAGCCCGAGCTGGCCGCGTTGGGGGTGCCGATGTCCGAGCGAGGCTCCCGCACTGACGAGTATCTCGACGCGATGGACGCGTTGTGGACCCAGCCGCGGCCGTCCTATGCCGGCCGGCATGTGACGTTCGATCAGATCGACGCCTATCCGCGACCGATCGGTCTGCAGATTGTCGTCGGTGGTCACAGCCCGGCTGCGTTCCGGCGGGCAGTCAGCCGGGGCAATGCCTGGTTGGGCAACGGCGACACCCCCAACGACCTCGCCGGTCACCTGGCAGGGTTGGCCAGGGCCGCCAGCGAGGTCGACCGCCCGGCCCGGCTCGGGCCGCTGGAGATCAATTTCCAGCCGCTGACGCCGGTGACCGCCGACGACGCCCGCCGCTACGCCGACCTCGGTGTCGACAGGCTGATCGTCTACCCGTTGCCGCTGGAGGATCCGGACGACGTCGAGTCGTTCCTGGAGCGCCACGCGCGGCTACCCCGATGATGCGTGCGCTGATCCACGACCCGTCCGCGAGCGCGCGGCCGGCATCGTCGGCGCCGCAGGCGGGCTCGGCCTCGCCGTGATCGCCCTCGTCGCGGGCGTCGGATAGGGCTTTCGCGGCCGTCAGCCGGGGCCGGGGTCGTGGAGGCGGAGCCACTCGGCCGGGCGTCGCCGTAGCGGGCGCGGAAGCGCCGGCGTCACCACCGAGGTCCTCCTGGCCTCGGCCGCGCGTGACGACGGCCGAGGTTTCCGGCCGCGCCGACCGGAACCTCGGCAACCGAAGAGCTCCGGTATCCGTCTGTTCCGTAGCATTGTCGAGCCCTGACGGGTCCGGACCGAATTGGAGTACCTCCGTGCCGTTGCGCCGCATCGCCGTACTCGGGTTGACCATCCTGGCCCTGACGCTCGGCGGCAGCCGCGGCAACAGTGGCCCGCCCGCGCCTCCTGCGGCCGCGCCGGTCGCGGCGGCACCGGTGGTCGCCGAGCACCAGGAGCCGACGGTCCAACCGAGCGTGCCGAGCCCCATGGCCTCGCCGTCCGCGTCGTCGCCGGTCATCGCGACCGGCGACGGCCCGGTTGGAACGGTGCGCAAGACCGGGTCGGACGCGGTCGCGCTGACCTTCGACGACGGCCCGTGGGACGACACCCCCGCCGTGCTGGACCTGCTGGCCCAGCATCACGTCAAGGCCACCTTCTGCATGGTCGGCCGGCAGGTCGCTGCGCGCGCCGAGATGGTCCGGCGGATGGTCGCCGAGGGGCACACCCTGTGCAACCACTCGTGGAGCCACGACGAGAGGCTGCGCACCCGTACGCCCGATCAGATCAGATCCGACATGCAACGCACCAACGACGCGATCCGGGCGGTCGCACCCGGCGCGGTGATCGGCTACTTCCGCGCCCCCGGCGGCAACTGGTCGCCCGACATCGTGAGCATCGCGGCCGGCCTGGGCATGACGTCGATCTCGTGGACCGTCGACCCGCGGGACTGGAGCGGCCCGGGGGTCCAGTCGATCGTCCACACCGTGCTGACGAAGACTCAGCCCGGCGGGATCGTGCTCCTGCACGACGGCGCGGGGCCGCAGACGGTCGCCGCGCTGCGAACGATCCTGCCCGACCTGGCCGGCCGGTTCACCCTGATCGCCCTCCCGGCGCCGACCAGCGAGCCCCAAACCTTGCGATAGGAGACCGCCGGGTTCTGTTGCATGCCGCTCCGCCCACCGCGACGCCGCCGCAGCCCGCCGGTTCTTCCGCCAGGCGAGCCGGGCCCCGCTCGAATGCGCCCGCCGATCAGCAGACGCAACAGCGCCCCTGACCGCATCATGCAGACCGGCGGCGCGGCTGGACAAGCCGTCCAGCCGCTCGCCGGCATCCATCGGGAGACAGGAGCGTCGACCCCGATTCCCGTCGAGTTCGCTCCGTATGGCTTCCTGCCTCGCGCCCCGAGAACCTGGCCCAGTTCGCCGGATCTCGCCGGCGAACTGAGCCCCCGTTTCCTGCGGCTTCGGTGCGCGTCGCAAAGCCATGCCGGGTATGGCGTGGAGTTTGCTCGCACGTGCCATCGTGACCAGTGCCGTCATCGTTTCGTCCTCGATCGGTCTCCTCGCGATCCGACCGCTCCTCGTACACTCGCCAGGAGCTTGACGAGGGTGGGAGGCGGCATGGAGTTCGGAATCCTGGGGCCGCTCGAGGTCCGGCATGGCGACGGTCAAGTCACGATTGGCGGGACGAAGCAGCGGCGTGTCGTTGCGACTCTGGCGCTCAACGCCGGCCGGGTAGTTACGTTGGGTCAACTCGTGGACGCCGTGTGGGATGGTGAGCCTCCGGTCACAGCCCGTAAGCAGGTCCAAAATGCGGTGTCCGCGTTGCGGCGTACACCTGTGGGCGCAGCGCTGGCGGCGGTCGGCCCCGGGTATGTGTTACGGGTCTCGGTCGAGCAGGTGGACGCCGGGAGATTTGACCGATGCCTGGTCGAGGCGCATGCGGCCCGGGCCCGCCACGATCTGATGCGCGCAGCCGAGACATTGCGGGCAGGGTTGGCGATCTGGCGCGGGCCCGCGCTCGCGGGTGTCGGGGGCAGGACCGCATTGACTGCCGCGGGACAGCTCGAGGAAAGGCGCTTGTCGGCAGTCATCGCTTGGGCCGAGATCTCTCTGGAGCTGGGATCGCATGGTGTCGTCGCCGACGAGCTGAGCGCGGAACTCGATCGATATCCGTTGTGTGAGCCTCTGGCCGGCCTGCTGATGCTGGCGCTGTACCGCGCTGGGAGGGCCGCGGAGTCGCTGGTGTGCTACCAGCGGATTCGCCACACGATTGCGGAGGACTTGGGCGTGGACCCAGGTCCTGAGCTGCAAAGCCAGTATCAGCGGATCCTCGCCGCTGATCCGGCGCTGAATCACCGGTCTGAGGCGCTCCAGCGCAACTACCTGCCCCGAGACATCGGCCATTTTACCGGCCGCCTCGCCGAACTGGACCGGCTGATGTCCGTTGCGGACAGTGGCGGCGTGACTGTGATCCAGGCTATTGACGGGATGTCGGGGGTCGGCAAGACGACCATAGCGGTCCACGCGGCACACCGGTTCGCGGGGCGCTTCGCTGATGGCCAACTGTTCATAGACCTGCATGGGCACACCGCCGGCCGTGATCCGTTGACGGCTGAGGAGGCCCTGGATGTGCTGCTGCGCGCCATCGGGGTTCCCGACGCTCGAATCCCGAAGAGCCTGGATGAGAGGGCCGCTGTGTGGCGGGGGGAGCTCGCCGGAAGGCGAATCCTGCTCGTCCTCGACAATGCGTTGAATTCCGCCCAGGTCAGGCCACTGTTGCCGGGTTCAGCCAGCTGCGCCGTCATGATTACCAGCAGGCGCCGATTGACCGGGCTGAACAGTGCGGAAGTGTTGTCGCTGGACACGCTGCCCCCGGACGATGCCGTTGCCCTGTTCCGGGCAGTCGCCGGGCCGGACCGCTGCGAGGCCGAACCAACCACAGTCATCGAAGTGGTCAAGCTTTGCGGCCATTTGCCACTCGCGATATCCATTGCCGCAGCCCGCTTGCGCACGCGTCCACAATGGACAGTGTTTGATCTGGTCGAGCGGCTTGCCGATGACCATCGCAGGACGAGGTTGCTGCAGTCGGAAGACAGGGGTGTCACCGCTGCCTTTTCCCTGTCATATCAACATCTTGTCGATGCTGAGCAGCGCATGTTCCGCTTGCTCGGTGTGCACCCGGGCTCAGACATCGACGTCTTCGCCGCGGCGGCGCTGGCCGGCCTGACCGTGGACGAGGCCGAGAACCTGCTCGACGCCCTGTGCGACATGCATCTGCTGATACCGCACCTCCCTGGCCGGTACCGTCTGCATGACCTGGTGCGCGACTTCGCACGGGCCAGCGTCGAAGCTGAGGAGCCCGCATCGCAACGATCGGCCGCACTTGACCGACTGCTGGACTACTACCTGCATGTCACTCAAATCGCCACCGAACTGGATGCACCCGGGCGGCCCAGCCTCGGCGCAAGCCCTCGATATCGGCCGGCTGCCGTCCCTCGACTCACGAAGACTTCAGAAATTCGGTCGTGGGTCAACGCCGAACATGCCAATCTTCTCGCCATCGCCCGGCTCGCGGCGCAGCACCGGGCCGGCGAAGCCGGCTGGCAGCTCCCGCGCAATGTGGGGTCACTCCTGTATGAGAACGGTCAGCTCTCGGCGAGCCTCGAGGTGTTCAGGATTGCGCTGGCCGCTTGCGGGCCCGAGACCCCGCCCGTGGTGAAGTCCGCCTGCCTGTTGGACGTCTCCTTGATGCACAAGGTGCTGGGCCAATACCGGCTTGCACTCGACTTCCTCAACCAAGGCACAGCCAATGCCGCTCATTCGGGCGATCGCGACGGCATCGCGCGATCACTGATTCACAAGGCTGACCTGAGCTACCTGATCGGCTCGTTCGCCGACGCCGTCACATACGCCACCCGCAGTTTCGAGATTTACCATGACCAGGCCGACCTGTGGCGTGAAGCAGCAGCCTTGACGGTGATCATGGATGCCCTGAGTCGGCTGGGACGCCACCGTGAGGCGATCGACGCCGCGGATCGGGCGGCGCTCCCCCTCGACGGATTCGCGAACCTGCGGCAGGCCAGCGCTGTTCTGAGTCGACGGGGCACCGCCCACAGCGGACTGGGCGAGCACGACAGAGCGATCCGGCTGCTTCGCCAGAGCGTAGACCTTGCCCGACAGGGTGAGGACCGGCGCTTTGAAGCTGATTATCTGCACCGGCTCGCAGAGGCGACTCGAAGATCCGGGCAGCCTTATGAGGCGCTGAACCACGCGCGTGAGGCACTCGCCATCCTCCACGACATCGCCGATCCGGTGGATCTGGCCGAGACACACAACGTTCTGGGCGCAATCCACAGCGACGTCCATGACTACGAGGTTTCGCTTGCCCACTACCGTCAATCGCTTGAGATCACGGCAACCGTTGAATACCGCGTGGCGAAGGCACACGCTCACAGCGGAATCAGTCGGTGCCTGAGTGCGCTGGGGTATCCCGGCGCACAGATGCACCGGCAACAAGCTCTGGCGATCTACGCCGAACTCGGCGTCCCAGATGTCGATTCGCTGCCTGATGAAGTGACAGAGCGAACGATGTGAATGCGCCAGATTTCAGGTTTACGAGCTCTGCGCAGAACGTCGAGCGACGCTTCTGCCTGAAGCGCGGAGAGCCGCAGCGCGGGCCCGCCGTCAGTAGTGGCGGGCCCGCGCTGGATGACGTGGACGGTCAGTTGCCGGCGTAGCTGGCCGCGATCTCCCGGTTGCTGAGCACGCCCTGATACACGTGGACGTCGTCGATGGCGCCACCGAAGAGGAAGGGGCTCGAGTTCGGCCGGCCGCCGATACTGAGGCTGGTCGCCGACGCCTCGCCGATCGCGCCGTGCCCAATCGAGTTCTGCCGCACGCCGTTGACATAGAGCTGCACGTCGCCCGTCGCCGCGTCGAACACGCCCGCGAGGTGTACCCATTGCCCAGTCGTGGCGACGACGTTGGCGTTCGACTCGATGTTGACGTACCCGCCGGAGCCGTCGGGCTGGCGAACTGTGACGCCCCACCTGTGGTCCCAGCCGCGGAAGAACAGGCGGAACGGACCCTGGTTGACCACGAACTGGTCGATGTTGGTGATCGTGTCGAGCTTGGCCCAGGCGGTGAACGTCATCGACTGGTCGGTGCGAAGGACGGGCCGCTCGACGTCGTCGGCTGTGGCCAATGTGCCCTTGTCGTCCCGGGTGGAGACGTAGCCGGAGACGCCGTCGAGCTGGACGCCGCCATTGCCGTCGTGGGAGTCGTTGGTGAGCCACGCCGGCGTCGTCAGCGGGTCACCGCTCCAGGCCGGGTCGAGGGTCCAGTTGGGGGTGAGCGTCGCCTTGCGGGCGAACACGGAGCCGTCCGGGGTGTCGCCGCAGTAGCACTCGCCGTCGGGGAACTGCCACGAGCCGACTTCGAGGGGGCGGGTGAGGCCGGGCTGGGCCGGGACACCGGCGGCCGGGTTGGCGTCCGTGCCGATGATGTCGTCGGTGACCAAGGCCCGGTTCCAGACGCGGACGTCCGCGATCTCACCACGGAAGTAGCCGCCGTCCCGGTCGTCCCAGCGCCAGCGGCCCAGGACAACCGGGCCGGTCGCGCGCCCGGCGGCATTGTGCGCCGACACCCACGATGACCACAGGTTGGTGGTGCCGACCAGCGTGCCGTCCATCCACATGCTGATCTTGTTCTGCGCGTCGTCGTAGGTGGCGACCAGCAGCGTCCATCGGCCCGGAACGGCGGTGTTGTTCGCCGTTTGCACGCCGGCGTACACCGGCACCGGCAGGTTCTGGTCGGCCACCTGGATTCGATACAGCTTGTTCAGGCAGTCGAAGTTGAGCGAGAACGCGCTGACGTGGTTGTCGGCGGCGACGTTGCTCTCGTCCATCGACATGATGTTGTAGTTGTTCGTCGTGCACCAGGGCGGCGCCGTCCGGACCCACACAGCGATGCTGAACGACCCGGAGGTGTCCAAGGCGGGCACCAGCTGGGTAGCCGAACTGGTGGAACCGGTGAACGTCGCAGCGTTCACGCCGATGTACCGGGCGTCGGGCGTCCAGTTCACGCCGGTCGTGGTCAGCGACGATCCGGAGACGCTGTCGGTGAAGCCGTGGCCGTTGATGCTGTCCAGGGGCCAGTGCGCCACCGCCGGCGACGGCGCGGCGACCAGGATGTTGTAGACGGTGGTCGGGCTGGACCGCCCGGTGCCGTCGACGCTGTAGACGGTCAGCTTGTTGATGCCGTAGTGCGGCGGGGTCAGCATGATGGTCGGCGTGGTGGCGCCCGCCGTCACGGTCACGTTGGTCGACGGTGCGTCCCAGCCGTAGACGTACTTGACGACGTCCTGCCCCGCGGGCCCCGCGGGCTCGCCGAACTTGAACCCGCCCGCAACGCCCGGCCCCCCTCGCGGCGTGCAGGCGCCGATGTTGCCCGGATCGCAGCCGGCGTACACGGGTGCCGTTCCCGAGGCCGTCGGGGTCACCACCGGAGCGGGCGGCGCCGTCGTGTCGACCTTGAACGTGCACCACGGCGACCAGGGTGATATGTCGGTGCCGTCGGCGGTCTGCACCCGGAACTGGTACTCCTTGCCTTCGGCGGCACTGCCGAGGGCGACCGTCACGGCGCCGTTGTTGTTGGCCGGTTTGGTCGGGCCGGGCACGCTCGTCACGGCGCCGGACGGCAGCTGCTGCCATTGGAAGTTCGAGATGAGGTTGTCGGCGCCGTCCGCGTCCACGTACTGGGCCTGCAGGGTCGGCGAGTTGGTGCCGACGATACCGCCGCAGGCGACCTGGCCCTGGTGCGGTGAGAGGTTCGCCGGCGTGCCCGGCACCGTGTTGTAGGTGACGCTCATGGTGGTGCGGTAGTCGACGTAGAACTTCTTCCACCGGTCGCCGGCGGACTCGTTGGCGCCGTTGCTGTCGCAGGCGCACAGTCCCACCGTGTACGTGTCCCAGTTGCCGTTGGCGGCGCCCTGCACGTCGTCGCGCATGGCGACGTTGCCGCCGAACGTCATGAGCATGTCCGGCTGGCCGGTGCCGCAGCCGCCTGCCTTGTTCGCGTGGCCCTGCGCCGTGCCGAGGTAGGGCACGCCGGACCCGAGTGGCCGCGTTGCCCAGTTCATCCGCCCGCCGTTGCCGACGCTGATGCCGCCGGAGCGGAACAGGCTCGTGGGCGTGTCGACGCACGAGTACGAGTGGTAGAGCTCGATGGAGAACGACGCCGCCAGGATGTGCTTGCCCTTGTAGGTCTGGCCGCCGTAGGTGGTGGGGAACTCGAAGAAGCCGCGGTACAGCTTGCCGTCACCGCCGTATGCCGGCGGGTTGTAGCCGACCCGCGCCTTGTCGTTCGGGCCGTAGTCGGCGTCGAGGGACCGCGAGTACGCCCACCTGGTGTCCGTCGGCCCGATCTGCGGATCGATGAACAGCGGGAACGCGGCGGTGGAGCTGCGCAGCAGGGCCGCGTCGGGCCGCAGGAGCATGCCGTGACCGTCCGCATCGGCCGAGACCGCGATGGGCGCGGTGCGGGCCGTCACGCCGGGGCCGTGCGCCGTCGACACCAGCTCGGCCGTCGGCGTCTGCCGCAGCGCCGTGAGCTCCGCTGCGCTGGCCTGGGCCGCACCGCCCGCGCCGGGGTTCACCGTGGAGTCCCACATGGTTGCCTCCGACGTGACCGCGATCGTCCGGCCCGCCTTGTCCCGGAACGCCACCCGCCCGCCGGCGGCCGGCCGGGCCACCGTGTCGCCGCCGACGTCGTACCGGATGGTTGCGAGGGCCGGGTTCGCCGCGGCCGCCGCGGTCTTCACCACCAGCACGTGCGTGAACCCGGTCGCCGTGGCTGTCGCGCGCAGGTCGATGTCGGGCAGCACGTTGCGGTAGACCGCCGACGCCCCGTCGATCACCGGCTTCGGCAGCACCACCGGCAGCGACAGCTGCAGCACCGAACCGCCTCCGCGATAGGTGACGAACGGGCCCTTGCCGCCGGCCGAGAACACCACGTCGGCCACCGCCGCGAGGGGCGCCAGCGAGCCGTCCACCCGGGCGCGCAGGCTGGTGTCGACCGGTGCCCACGACCCGTCCGCGCGGTGCACCCGGGCCGGCACCGCCGACGAGGTGAACGTGGACGAGCCGTCGGGGTTGGCGAAGACCTGCGTGTACTCGCTGCGCCCGGCCAGCACCTCCACCCGGCCCCCGCAGGCCTTCGCCGCCGCCGCGGCGGTCCGCTCGTCGGGCTGCCCGGTGACGCATGGCGGTGCCGCCGACGCCGGGGCCGGCGGCGAACCGGCCGCAACCAGCAAGCTCGCCAGAAGCGTCAATACGACAATTATGTGCACGCGGGCATTACGCCCGAATAGGGACGCGGCCACGGTGAACCCCCGTTCGCAGAAGTCAAATGCCGCTGAGCGTAGGGCAGATGATCGTCGGGCGGCAATGCCTGGACCATTCACCAAGCACGACGGCGGATATGCGCGTATCGCGGCAGCTTCCGGGTCAATTGCGGCCGAAGCGCGGCCGGCGCCTTATAGGCCAGCGGCCTCTTCGTTGACTACTCATCGGCTATCACGGCTCAAAGTGCTTGTTTCGTGACAAAGAAATGCCGGCGAATCGGGGCGCGGGGAGTTTCGCGACGCTGTTGCGTCGCGGCTGAATCGGCCTTACCGTTTGGCGGCGTGTCGATTCATTGATGGGGTTCACGGCGTCGTGTCACCCCGTACGAATCGCATGTCCGTGGGACGCGACAGATACATGTGGTCATTGATGACCGCCTTTTACGGGGAGTGCACATGTCTGGTCTGCGTGGTCGGGTGAGGGCGATGGCCCTGACCGCGACCCTGTTCGTGATAGCCGGCCTACAGGTCGCGGGAGCCGCATCGGCGGCCCCGGCCAAGCCGGAGACGTTGTCGGGTCAGCACGTGACGCCGATCCACGGCCGGGCGGTGGTGCCGCAGACCCGGCCCAATGACCTCTCGCAGGGCGCCGGTGCGCCGAAGGCAACCCCGGTGACGTGGCCCGCAGGCTCGGGCGAGGCCGCGGTGCCGACGGTGCGGAGCCTCGACGCGCAGACGTCGAAGACGGTCACCCGGACCCGCGTCGGCTCGCTGCCGGTGTGGGTGGGCGCGGCCGCCGGTGGCAAGGCCGCACGCGCCTCGAAGGTGCGCGTGAACGTGCACGATCGCGCCGCGGTCCCCTCGGGACTGCGCGCCGGCGTGGTTTTCGACGTGGTCCGGGCCGACGGCGAGTCGGCGGCCGGCGAGGCCGCGATCACGGTGGACTACGCCGGGTTCGCCAAGGCGTACGGCGGCGACTGGGCGTCGCGCCTGCGCCTGGTCGAGCTGCCGGCGTGCGCGCTGACCACGCCGGGCGAGGCCGCCTGCCGCGCGGTCCCGGTCGCCTCGCGCAACGACCCGGCGCAGCAGCAGGTCACCGCCGACGTGACGGTCCGCGGCACGAGCACGCTGATGGCCCTGACGGCCGGCTCCTCGGGCAGCGCGGGCGACTTCAAGGCCACCTCGCTGTCGGCGTCCTCGACGTGGACGGCGGGCAGCAACTCGGGCGCGTTCACCTGGAGCTACCCGATGACGACGCCGCCGTCGCTGGGCGGCCCGTCGCCGGCTGTGGCGCTGGCGTACTCGTCGGCGTCGGTCGACGGACACAGCGAGACGACGAACAACCAACCGTCGTGGGTGGGCGAGGGCTTCGAGTGGTGGCCCGGATACATCGAGCGGCGCTACAAGTCCTGCTCGGACGACAAGGGCAACGGCGCCAACAACACGAGCGACACCGGCGACCAGTGCTGGGGCACCGACAACGCCACCCTCTCGCTCAACAGCTCGTCGGGTGAGCTCGTCAAGGACGACACCACGGGCGTGTGGCGGCTGAAGAACGACGACAACACGACCATCGAGCGGCGGACGGACACGGTCAACGGCGACAACGACAACGAGTACTGGAAGGTCACCACCGCCAACGGCACCCAGTACTTCTTCGGTCGCAACCGGCTGCCCGGGTACACGGGCACCGCGCCGGCGGACAAGACCACCAGCTCGACGTGGACGGCGCCGGTGGCCGGCAACAACGCCAACGAGCCGTGCCACGCCGCGACGTTCACCGGCTCGTTCTGCAACCAGGCGTGGCGCTGGAACCTTGACTACGTCGTGGACCTGCACGGCAACACGATGTCGCTGTACTACGGCGCCGAGACCAACCTCTACGGCCGCAACAACAGCGCCACCGACGTCCAGTCCTACGTGCGCGGCGGCTACCTCGACCACATCGACTACGGCACCGACAACCGTTCCGGCACCGACACCGCGAACACCTCGACGGCCGCGCCGATGCGGGTCGTGTTCGACCCGCAGGACCGGTGCCTGTCGTCCTGCGCCACCCACGACGCCGCGCACTGGCCGGACACGCCGTGGGACCAGAGCTGCGCCGCGTCGCCCTGCACCGACAAGCTCGCACCGACGTTCTGGACGACCAAGCGTCTGGCCTCGGTGACGACGAAGGTGTGGAACGGCACGGGCTACAAGGACGTCGACCAGTGGGCGCTGACCCACAACTTCCCCGACCCTGGCGACGGCACCCGCGCGGGGCTGTGGCTCGAGTCCATCGTGCACACCGGCAAGGCGACCGGGCCGGCAGTCATCGGGGGTGCGATCGCGCTGCCGGAGACGAACTTCGACTGGGTGCAGATGCCCAACCGCGTCGACACCGTCACCGACGGCAAGTTCCCGATGAACTGGATGCGGATCTCGACCATCTGGACCGACACCGGTGCAAAGGTCGACGTTCGCTACACCGGGCCGGACTGCATCCCCGGCACCCGCATGCCCGCCTCGCCGCAGGCGAACAACCTGCGCTGCTACCCGGTCCTGGAGGAGCAGCCCAACAAGTCGATCAAGACCGAGTACTTCCACAAGTACCTGACCGACCGGGTCACCACCGCCGACCGGACCGGCAACAGCCCCGACGTCGTGACCTCCTACGAGTACGTCGGCGACCCGGCGTGGCGGCACACCGACGACGACGGCCTCACCAAGGACAACCTGCGCACGTGGTCGGACTTCCGCGGCTACTCGCAGGTCAACACGCGCGTCGGCGACCCGGGCAGCGGCTCGGAGACCCTCAGCGAGTCGACGTACTTCCGCGGCATGCACGGCGACCTCAACGGCTCCGGCAGCACCCGCACGGTCACCCTGGCGGCGGTCGACGGCAACGGTGACGGCGACACCGCGGACACGGCCGACGCGCCGGCGGTCAACGACGAGGACGTCTACTCGGGCCAGGTACGCCAGACGATGCTGTTCGACGGCGTCGAGACGGCCCCGCTGTCGCGGACGGTCAACGAGCCGTGGCAGTCGGCGGCCACCTCGACCCGCAACATGGGCCAGACCGTCGTCTACGCGCGGCACCAGGCGAACAAGACGACCTGGACCGGTACGAAGCTGGCCGCGGGCGGCTGGCGGGTCGTTCGCAGCGACGAGTCCGTCGACTCCTACGGCATGCAGACCGAGGTCGATGACCAGGGCGACGTGGCGGTCACTGGCGACGAGTCGTGCGCGCGCACCACCTACAACCGCAACACCGGCATCAACCTGCTGAACCCGGTCGGCCGGGTCGAGACGTACGCACTGCGCTGCTCGGCCAACCCGACCAGCAAAGACGACGTCATCTCCGACAGCCGGACCAGCTTCGACGGGCTTGCCTTCGGTGCCATGCCGACCAAGGGCGCGGTCACGGCCACAGAGGTCGCCATGGACTGGGTTTCGCCCGGTGGCTCGGTCTGGAAGCAGACCTCGACCTCGGTGTACGACGTCTACGGCCGCGCCACGGACGCCACCGACATCCGGGGCAACCACCAGACGACCGTCTACACGCCCAGCACCGGCGGGCCGGTGACCAAGGTCGAGACCACGACGGCGCTGGGCACCACCACCACGACCGTCGAGCCGTCCTGGGGCACCAAGACCGTGATCGTGGACCAGAACGGCAAGCGCACCGAGGGCACCCTCGACGCCCTGGGCCGGACCCGGCAGGTGTGGTCGCCCAACCGGCTCAAGTCCGCTTACCCGAACTCGCCGAGCACCACCTACGACTACACCATCCGCAACTCCGGCGGCGTCAACGCGGTCACCACCACCACGCTGAACGCGGCAACCGCCACCAACCCGCAGTACACCACCTCGTACCAGCTGTACGACGGGCTGCTGCGGTCCCGGCAGACGCAGGTGAAGTCGCAGGCCACCGGCAACGTCGGCACCGTGTTCACCGAGACGAAGTACGACGACAAGGGCCGCGTGGCGAGCGAGTCCAAGCACTACGACAACCTCGTGCAGCCCGGCACGACCCTGTCCACCATCGCTGACTGGCAGCCGAAGACGCAGACGGTCAGTCTTTACGACCGGGCCGGCCGGGTCACCGCGACGGTGGCCAAGTCCGTCGGCTCGGAACTGCACCGCACCACGAACATCTACGGCGGTGACCGGGTCAGCGTCATCCAGCCGACCGGGCGGGCCTCGATGACCGTGATCGACGGCCACGGCCGCACGGTGGAACTGCGGCAGTACCACGACGCCGCCTCCGTCGGCTCCAACACCCGCAGCACCTACGACCTGACCCAGTACCACTTCGACCGCAAGGGCAACCAGGACACGGTCACTGACAACGCCGGCAACGCCTGGACCTACACGTTCGACCTGCTCGGGCACCAGACCAAGGTCCACGACCCGGACAAGGGTGACGTCTTCACCACGTACAACACATACGGCGAGGCCGCCACGGTCAAGGACGACCGCAACGTGACCACGGTGTACGAGTACGACACGCTCGGCCGCAAGATCGGCCTGTACAACGGCTCGGTGGCGCCGGCGAACAAGCTCGCCACGTGGGCCTGGGACCCGGTCGGGTTCAAGGGCCAGCTCGCCTCCACCAGCCGCTGGCTCCCCAGCGGCGAGGAGTACAAGGTCAAGTTCCGCTCCTACACGCCGACCTACCAGGCCACCGGCGAGGACTACATCGTCCCGGCGTCGCTGGCGGGCGGGACGGCCACCACGTACACCGTGAGCCGTACCTACCGGGTCGACGGGTCGCCCGCGACCGTCACCTACCCGCCGGGCGGCGGTCTCAGCGCCGAGACCATCACGTACACCTACGACGCCGCGACAGGCCTGCCGGAGCAGTTGCAGACCAACAACGGCCAGGGCACGTACGTCAACAACACCGACTACACCGAGTACGGCGAGATGACGTTCGTGGAGTACAAGCAGGCATCGGGCAACTTCCTCCAACGCTCGTTCGCCTTCGACGACGTCACCCGCAACCTCAAGGACGCCGTCACCATCCGGCAGCTCGCGCCGCAGGCCGTCGACGACACGCACTACACGTACGACCAGGACGGCGGCATCATCAGCAAGGCGTCCGGCGCCGACAAGCAGTGCTTCGCCTACGACTACGCGGCCCGTCTGAGCGAGGCGTGGACCCCGTCCAACGGCGACTGCGACCCGGCAACCCGGTCCGCGTCCGCGCTCGGCGGCCCGGAACCCTACTGGCAGTCGTGGACGTTCGACGCTGCCGGCAGCCGCAAGACCGAGACCGCGCACACGGCGGCCGGGAACACGACCACCAACTACAACTATCCGGCGGCGGGCAGTGCCAAGCCGCACACGGTCAGCTCGATCACGACCGGGTCGACCACGCTCAACTACCAGTACGACAACCTCGGCAACACCACCTGCCGCCCGGCCGGCACCGGAGCCAACTCCTGCCCGACCGGCACCAGCAGTCAGGAGCTGAGCTGGGACGCCGAGGGTCGTCTCGCGACCGTGACCGGCAGCTCCGGCCTCAACACCTACACCTATGCCGCCAACGGCATCAGGCTGGCCGCCGAGGACCCGGCCAACATGACCCTGTTCCTCTCCAACATGGAGATCCGCCGGGTCAAGTCCAACGGTTCGGCGACCGCGAGCCGCCACTTCGACTGGGGTGGGCAGACGGTCGCCACGACCACCACCGGCGGCGCCGTGACGTGGTTGGTCAGCGACAACCAGAACACGCAGAGCGTTGCCGTGACCGCCGGCACCCAGGCGGTGACCGTCCGCCGACAGAACCCCTACGGCGCGCTGCGCGGCGCGTCGCCCGCCTGGCCGAACGGTAAGGGTTTCATCGGCGGCGATCGTGACGCCACCGGTCTGACCCACATCGGTGCCCGGGAGTACGACGCGGCCGCCGGCCGGTTTGTCTCCGTCGACCCAGCCTTCGTGCCGTCGGATCCGGCGAGCATGAACGGCTACGGGTACGCAAACAACACACCGGTGAGCTCGTCCGACCCCAGCGGCATGCGACCGGACAATGAGTGCACCGGCGCGTGCATGTCGAACTGGGCACAGGCAACCGCGGAGGGCCAGGCGAAGCTTCGCAACGATTTCTGGGACACCGTCAACGACGTCAAGAAGCCCTGCAACAAGAAGTGCGCCCTGGCCCGCAACTGGAAGTACGAACAGGCGAAGAAGGCCGCAGGGGCCATGAACCCGGTGGCCGGAGGCTGCGGCGTAGCCAAGTGCGACCGGTCCAAACTGCCCCTGGGGTGGACAGAGGTGCCCACCGGCGAAGAGGAGGTCCTGCCACCCATGTACCTCGAGGACATCGCGCTGACGATGCCCAAGAGCTACAACCGGGACACCACCGTGACGGTCAGCGAGTTGAAGGGGCAGTCGGCGAGCAAGGAGATGTCGGGGACCACCGAGGTCTCGCTTGCCGGCACGCTGGGTGGAGGAAGCGTTTCCTTCACGTACACCTACAACCAGCAGGAATCGTACGAGTGGTCGGTCGGCGCCGACATGGACGTCAAGGTGGGCGAGCAGATCTACGTCGTCCCGAAGGTCGAGGTGAAGTGGCAGGAGGTCAACATCGTCAAGAAGGTGAACGGCAAGCCTGTCGTGGTCGGAACGGCGATACGGATGAACGTGCGCTTCGTCGGCGACCGGACTTCCGTCCTCCCGGACACCAAGGCGCCCACTAACTACAACCAGAACAGCGTCGCGAACGGCGTCCTCGACCAGCTCGGGTAGCTGTGCACCGCCCGGAAGGTGCTTTGCGTGCCTTCCGGGCGGCGTAACGGACGTCCCACTGCAGTGACGTTCGAAGTCGATGGGTTCGGGTCGCTCCGGCATTGCCGGGGGCGGCCCGAAAACGCAGCTTCCCGGCGCTTTTCGGCCTGATAGCCGATTGAGGGCGAACGGAAAGCGGCGGAATTTACGGTCGGGCGTCAATTCTGAGCAAACGAGCGAAACGGGGATTCACCGTGATCGTGTCCAGATCCGGGCGCAGCGCGTGGACGAAGAGTTCCGTCGCGTTGACGGTGTTCGCCGGCGTGCTGGTGGCGGGCGGTGCGGCGGCTGCTCCGGCGTCGGCGGCGCCGGTCCCGGTGCCGTGCGTCGCCGAGCGGCCGGATGAGTGGTCCGCCGGTGCGGCGGCGAAGGCGTGCGCCGGCCGGGTGGAGGTGTCGGCGGGGCGCAGTGAGTACACGCAGGTGTTCGCGAACCCGGACGGGACGACGACGTTCACATCCAGCGCGGTCCCGGCCCGGGTGCGTCGCGCCGACAAGACGTGGACGCCGGTCGACACCAGCCTCCGCGCCCGCACCGATGGCTCGCTCGCGCCCGCCGCGTCGGTCGCGGACGTGGTGTTCTCCGCCGGCGGCAAGGGTCCGTTCGTCACCTACCGCGCGGCCGGGGCGACGCTGTCCCTGGCGCTGCCGGTGACGCTGCCGAGGCCGGTGATCGACGGGTCTTCCGCGGTGTACCGCGACGTGCTGCCCGACATCGACCTGCGCGCCACGGCCACCGCGACCGGGTTCACCCACGTCCTGGTCGTGAAGACCGCTGCCGCGGCGGCGAACCCGGACCTGGCCGGCATCCGGTACGACCTCGGCGGCGACACGCTCGCCCGCACCGGAGCCGGCGGTCGCGTCGCGTTCCGCGACACGACGGGTCGCACGGTCGCGGTCGCGTCCGAGGCGTCCATGTGGGACTCCACCGTCAACCCCGGCGCTGGCGGCGAGATCAAGGTCGACGCGGCGACCCTGTCGGCGTTGCGGCAGGCACCGGCGCCCGCGCTGGTGTCGACCGAACACGGCCCCGGCGTGACGGCCCGCTCCGCGCCCATCGCGGTCTCCGCCGCCGCTGACGGCCGCAGTATGCTGCTGCGCCCGGACATGGCGTTGCTGCGCAGCCCGACCGCCGTGTACCCGCTGTTCATCGACCCGCAGATCGGACCGGTGGAGACGCGGTGGGCGTACTCGCGGTCCCAGGACTCCGACTACGGCCCGTACGACAAGGCCCGCGTCGGCTACAACCCGCCGGAATTCGGCGGTGACGCCAAGCTGTACCGCGGCTTCTTCGAGTTCCCGACCACGTACGGCGGCCAGACCTACAAGGGCAAGCACGTCACCGCGGCGTCGTTCTCCATCGAGCTCTGGCATTCGTTCTCGTGCGCCGACACCTGGACGAGTCTGTTCCGCACCGCCGGCATCACCGTCGGCAACGCCGGGCGGATGAACTGGGGCACCAGGCCTCTCGGCGCGAACGCGACCTATCTGGGTTCGGCGCAGGGCCACGCGAACAAGGCCGGCGGCTGCGGCACCGGCCAGCCGGACATGCTCATGACGTTCGGCGGCAACGTCGCCATGCGCGACGACGTCCAGATCGCCGCCAACGGCAACTGGGACACCTACACCGTCGGGCTGTGCGCCTGCGACAGCAACGGCGCCAACGAGTCCGCCGGCGACCGGTGGAAGAAGTTCTACGTCGACTACCGCACCACCATGAGCGTCACCTACAACACCGTGCCCGGTGCGCCGGCGAACCTGTCACCGCACCAGGGTCAGGTCGCCTGCGGCGGCGTCATCGGCACCACCACCCCCACCCTGCAGGCTCAGCTCGTCGACGCCGACACCGCCGACACCCTGACCTCCGCCTTCGAGTGGCAGGAGCTGCCGTCCGGCACGGTGATGAGCGCGTTCGGCCCGACCAAGCCGGCCAACAACAACGCCGCGCTGCCGATCAACCTCGGCAGCGCGGCCGAAGGCAAGCAGTACCAGTTCCGGGTGCGGACCAACGACGGCACCGACTACTCGCCGTGGTCGCCGTGGTGCACGTTCAGGGTCAACACCACCGCGCCGCCCGCGCCGGTCGTGACGCCGACGGCGTCGGGATCGTCGCCCGTGTACACCGCCTGCGACCCGGGCAACATCGGCGCCTGCACGCCGAAGGGCGGGCCGGGCATCAGCGGCGGCTTCGTGTTCAAGGAACCCGCGGGCCCCGCCGGGCTGGACGTCGTCAAGTACGTCTACGGCTGGGACGCGCCGTCGGCCACGGCGACCGTGACGGCGGGCACCGCCACGGCGACCATCATGCTGACCCCGCCGCACTACGGCATCAACAAGCTGACCGTGTACAGCGTCGACACGGGCGGCCTGTCCAGCCCGACCACCGTCCACAACATCCTGGTCGCCGCGCCGTCGGTGCCGGCGGCGCACTGGCCCCTGGACAGCATCGACAACCACGGCTTCACCGACAGTGTCTCCGGATCGTCCCTGACCACCTCCGGCGTCACCTGGACGCCCGACGCCCGGTACATCGGCGCCGACGCGGCGACGTTCAACGGCACGGGCCAGGCCAGCCAGTCGGTGCCCGGGGTGAGCACCGCCGGTTCGTTCAGCATCGCGGTGTGGTCCCGGGCG
Organism: Dactylosporangium cerinum; assembly: GCF_042653625.1. Taxonomy (NCBI): domain Bacteria; kingdom Bacillati; phylum Actinomycetota; class Actinomycetes; order Micromonosporales; family Micromonosporaceae; genus Dactylosporangium; species Dactylosporangium cerinum. Next base: position 927,106 of record NZ_JBHSIU010000130.1, read on the forward strand.
ACGCCGTCACTGTGCGCGTCCGGCATCGAGTACGGCGTCATGTCGATGGACGGGCCCTCGGGGAAGGCCAGCGCCTTCAAGCTCACCTTCGACTGCGTCAAACTGCGGTGGGAGTTCGACATCGTCGCCGACCCGGCCGCGAGCTCGCCGACGCTCACCAGCGTGTCGACGGCTGACGGCACCGCGGCGCCGGGCCGATGGACCCTGGTGGTCGTCTCGTACGACAAGGCACAGAACAAGATCAACACCTGGGTGGACGGCACGTTGGCCGACACCAGCACCCCGTCGAGCGGGTGGGTGTTGCAGCACGACGCGTCCCTGGGTGGGAGCGGCCCCATCGTCCTGGGCCGCTACCGCTCCTCCACCGGCACCGACGCGGGCCGCTTCAGCGGGCAGATCGCGGACGCCCGGATCTGGAGCCGGGCGCTGGTCGCCGAGGACATCACCGGTGCCAACGCCAACCCGGCAACCGGTGTCACCGCACAGACCGGCCTGACCCGTCCCCTCGAGGTCGGCTCGTGGCAGTTCCCCGACGGGGAGTGCTACTGCGGCGACACCCCGGACAGCTCGGTGTTCGGCCGCAAGGCGACGCTCACGCCGAACTGGACCCTCGACCCGTCCTGGAGCGGCGACCCGGCGACCACGCCGGCGTGGCTGACGAACGACTCCCACGACGGCAACGGCGGCGTCCAGCTCGACGGCACCGCCGGCTACGTCTCCACCCGCGACGACAAGGGCACCTGGGCCACCACCGACGACGTCGAGCGGCCGGTCCTGCGCACCGACCAGTCGGTCACGGTCACCGCCTGGGTCAAGCTCGACGCGATCAAGAGCACCGACCAGCAGGTCCTCAGCCAGAACAATGTCCACCTGTACAACCGCGGCGCGGATCACAAGTGGAGCCTCAACGTGCGCAAGCCCGACGGCTCCGGCGGCTACATCAGCATCGAGTCGCTCTCCGACGTCGTGGCCACGGCGGGGGAGTGGGTCCACCTCGCGGGCGTGTTCAACGCGGCGACCGGCGACGTGCAGCTCTACGTCAACGGCGTGCGGCAGGCGTCGACCGGCCACGGCTCGGCCGGCGTCGCACCGTCGCTCAGCCTCATGATCGGCACACGCTCGGCCACGAACCCCTCGCTCTTCGGCGGGGCCATCGACGAGGTCCACGCGTACCAGGGCATCCTCAACGACCGGGAGATCGCGAACAACTATACCGGCATCTGACCCTCCTCACCCCGAGCGCGCGGGCCCGCCGGAGCAACCGGCGGGCCCGCGCGTCACCGTTCGGCGCCGTGGTTCCGAACCATCCAGACACTCAGGTACATGCACGGCGTGGGCGGTTCCCTGCAGTCCGGCAGCGTCGGCGGCGTGATGTGGAACCTGGGCTTGTCGTCGTTGTGGCACCGCGCAATTCGAGGGTGTGGCCACGGTCGTTGCCGGACAACCAGGAACCGGCTCCCTCGCCCGAGGCAGCCCCGATGTCGATGAGGTCCAAGGTGCGCGGCGGGCGCCCTGGCTTTCTCCCTCATGTCCGGTAGGCGACACGCCTACCGGTATTTTGTCGCGCCCGCCGGCTGTCCTGCTTGCACCGGACACCAACCGGCGCCCACCCGCGCAGTAAGGGAGTTCCTCGATGCCCGCATCCGCCAAGCCCCCCACACCGCCGGTCCAGCCCGGCACCGTGGCCGACCCGTACCGCGCGTACAACTTCAAGCTCATCATCAGCAACGTGACCGAGGGCCACTTCACCGAGGTGGCCGGGCTCGGTGTCAAGGTCGAGCGGATCTCCTACCGGGAGGCCGGCAACAGCAGCGTCGTGCACGCCCTCCCCGGGCGGGTCACGTATCCGCCGGTGACGCTGCGCTTCGGCCTGACCAGCTCCCAGGACCTGTGGAACTGGCTGATGAGCGCCGTGGACGGCAACGTCAGCCGCCGCAACGTCTCCATCGTCATGCTCGACGCCGCCGGGGTCACCGAGGTCCTGCGTTGGAACCTGATCAACGCCTGGCCGCAGGAGTGGTACGGCGCGCCCCTGGACGCCATGAGCCGCGAAGTGGCCATTGAGACCCTGGTGCTCGCGCACGAGGGCCTGCAGCGGGAGGCCGGCGGTGGCAGCACGGCGGCTGCGTGACGCCGTCGGCGCCGGGGAACGGGTCGTGCCGGGGGCGCCGGCGCACTGGCTGCGGCTCGTCCGGCAGGGCGCGCCACACCTGCTGAGCGCGGATTCCGCGATCCGCCGGCTCACACCGGTGCGGCTGCGGTGGCCGGACCTGCCGGATGCCGCCCGCATCGCATGGGAGCCCGCACCGCACCGGCCCGCAACGGAAGCGCCGCTGCAGGAGGGCGCCCGGCCCGGAGGGCGTCGTACACCTGCCGTGGTGAAACGCGCAGCGCCGGAGCCGGCCGTCGAACCGGACCGCTGGCCGACCCTGCCCGACGACACCGTGCAGTGGCGGGTCACGTCCCGACCGGACGCCGACAACCAGATGCACCGGCTCGATGAGGAACAGCGAGGACTGCCATGGAACGCGTAGCGTTCATCGTCGACGCCACCGGCGAGCGGATCGACTGCCTGCTCAACCCCGAGACGTTTGACGTCAAACGACTCGCCGGGATCAGGGCCTCCGACACCGGCGACGACGCGGTGCGGTTCACCGGCGGGGGGCGCACCGAGCTGCTGCTGGACCTGCTGTTCGACGTCGCGCTGGCTGGGTCGCGCGTGCCGCCGCAGGACGTGCGGCACCTGACGGCGAAACTGTGGAACCTGGCGGAGAACGCCGCGGAGGAGCACGGCACGGCCCGTCCGCCGCTCGTGCGCCTGGTGTGGGGCCGGTCATGGAACGTGCCGGGGGTCATTTCCGCGATCGCCGAGCGGTTCGACGCCTTCGGGCCGACGGGCGTGCCCGGCCGGTCGTGGCTGCGGCTGAAACTGGTGCGGGTCGACGAGCCGGAGCACGCCCGCGCCGGCGCGGTGCAGACGCCCGGCACCGCGATCCGCTTCTTCCCCGCGCTCACCTCGGCCGGGTCGCTGTCCACGGTGGACGGTGACGCGGCGGTCCGGCAGGCCTTGCAGCTGCTGCTCGCCACCACGCCCGGCGAGCGGCTGATGCGCCCCCGGTACGGCTGCCACCTCAACCGGCTGCGGTCCGCCCCGAACAACCACACCACCGCCGGCCTGGCCGTGCACTACGTCCGGCAGGCGGTCCAGCGGTGGGAGCCGCGCGCGGAGATCGTGTCGCTGGACGCCGCCGCCGACCCGGACGTGGCGACCCGGCTCACCATCCAGCTGCGGTACCGGGTCCGCGCCACCAGCACCACCGCCGTCCTCGACATCCCGCTGGACCTCGGTCCCGCGGCCGACAGGAGCCCGTCATGACCCTGCCGATCCCCAACCTCGACGACCGCACGTTCGCCGACCTCGTCCGCGAGGCCCGCGACCGCATCGCCCGCACCTGCCCCGAGTGGACCGACCTGTCGGCGCACGACCCCGGCATCACCCTCATCGAGGCGTTCGCGCATCTCACCGAGGTCCTGCTGCACCGCGCGAACCGCGTGCCGGACAAGGCCTACCTCGAGTTCCTGAACCTGCTCGGCGTCACCCGGCGCGCGCCCGCGGCGGCGTGGACGGAACTGACGTTCACCCGCACCGGCGACGACCCGGGCCGCGTCACGATCCCGGCCGGCACCGCAGCCACCGCGCAGGGCGCCGACCCGCAGCCGGTGGTGTTTGTGACCACGGAGTCCGTGGTCCTCGGCGACGGGCAGGCCTCGGTCACCGTCCGGGCGCATCACTGCGAGCCGGTCGCCGCGGAACTGCTCGGGCTCGGCACCGGGCTGCCCGGGCAGGTGCTGCGCACCGCGCGGGCGCCGATCGCGACGACGACCGAGCCCTTCGATGTGGCACCAGACGTGACACTCGGCGTGCAGGTCCTCGCCGGGGAGGTCGCCGACGGCGTCTCGGTCCGGGAGCACGACGGCCGTTCGTTCGTCATCTGGCAGCCGGTCGCCGGTTTCGCCGGGCTCGGCCCCGACGCGCGGGTCTACCAGCTGGACCGCGGCACCGGCACGGTCACGTTCGCGCCGGCTCCAGACGCGGCCGGCACGGCGGTCGCCGCGGTGCCGGCCGAGGGACGGGAGGTGCGGGTGTGGTACCGCGTCGGCGGCGGCGCGGCCGGCAACGTCGCCGCGCACACCGTGACGGTGTTGCGCGACCCGGTGCCCGGGGTCCGGGTCGACAACGAGCAACCCGCGTCCGGCGGCCGCGACCTGGAGCCCGTCGACGCCGCGCTGACCCGCGGCCCGCAGGAGTTCTTCGCGCTGCGCCGGGCCGTGACCGCCCGCGACTTCGAGCTGCTCGCTACGGCCGCGTCGGCGGCGGTGTCCCGGGCGACCGCGTCCACCCGCAGCACCACGTGGTCCTTTGCCCAGCCCGGCGAGGTGGAGGTCGGCCTCGTGCCGCACGTCGGCGCCGAGTCACGACCCGGCTGGCGGCTGCCGGCGGCGCAGCTGCAGCAGGCGCAGCGCGAGGACGTGCGACTGCACACCCAGCAGGATCTCGACACCCGGCGGACCATCGGGACCAGGGTCGTGGCCGGGTGGGCGCGCTACAAGCCGGTCTCGGTCCGGGCCCGGGTCGTGATCGGCGAGCACGAGGACGTCGACGCGGTCCGCCAGCGGATCAACGACCGGCTGTACGCGACGATCAGCCCCTTGCCGACGCCCGCGACATCGACCGGCTGGTCGTTCGGCGAACCGCTGCGCGTCTCCAACGTCTACCGGATGCTGGAGTGCGCGGACCCCGGCGTGCGCTACGTCGAGGACGTCCGGTTCGTGGTCGACGAGGCTCCGAGCACCTCGGTGCGTTCGATGGTCGCCGACCGGTTCCAGGCCGGCACCTGGTACGCGGGCTGCGGCGAGGTCGTGTTCCGCTCCACCAACAGCGGCGCCGGCTGGGAACCGGCCGGGCGGTTCCCGCAGGAGGAGGTCCGCCGGGTGCTCGCCGCGCCGGCACCGGACCGGCCGGGGATCACCGCCCGCCCCGGCCTGGTCGCCGCGGCCACCCGCACCGCCGACGGCACCGGGGTCCTGTACGTGTCCCACGACCTCGGCGAGACCTGGACGCTGGTCGCGGCGCTGGATCCGGCGATCGCCGACATCGCCTGGGTGGACCGGGCCGGCGTCGCGACGCTGCTGTGCGCCACCGACACCGGCCTGTTCGAGGTGCCCGCCGAACCCGGCGCGGTGCCGCTGCAGGTCCTCGTGGACAAGAGCGACGCGGACCGCGGTTTCTACGGCGTCCGCTCGTTCGTCTCCGACCGCGGCAGCCGCGGCGTGGCCCTGGCCGCGCAGGCCAAGGACGGCGTGTACCTGTCCACCGACGGCGGCACGGCCGGCACGTTCAAGCACGTGGGGCTGCGCGGCGTCGACACCCGCACGATCGAGGTCCAGTACGACGGGCCGAACACGGTGCTGTGGATCGGCACCGGCGAGACCGACCCGAACCGGCCCGGCCAGGGTTGCCACCGGGCCCGGCCGTTCGAGGCGGACGTGCGCTGGGAGCAGCTCGCCGCCGGCTGGACCGGCGGCACCTGCTGGGACCTCGACTTCGCCGGCGGCGCGCTGCTGGCCGCCACGCAGGGCGCCGGGGTGCTGCGGCTGGACCCGGCCGCGGCGAGCCCGCAGTGGGAGGCGGCCAACGTCAACAGTGGCCTGCCGATGCGGGACCGGACCCGCTTCGAACCGGTCGTGTGCCTGGCCGCCGGGACCGCGGGCGGCACCGTCCTTGCCGGCGGGGCGCGCGGCGTGCACCGCAGCGACGACGCGAAGACATGGCGGTTCACCGCCGAACGGGAGACCCGCGAGCCGGTGACGATCCCGCCGACCTGGCTGCTCTGCTCCGGCGAGCACGACGTCGAGGTGGTGCGCGCAGATGCGACAGCAGGACATTGAGCGGCTGCTGCCGGCGGTCTACCAGGCCGCCGCGCAGCCCGGCAGCGTCCTCGCGGGGCTGCTGGACGTCATGGAGGGCATGCACGCGCCCATCGAGCGGCGCCTCGCCGCCGTGGACGACCTCTTCGCCGCGTACCGCACCCCGGAGGCGTTCCTGCCGTTCCTGCTGCGGTGCGTCGCGATGGACCACATCGGACGGTCGCTGCCGTCCGGCCGGCAGCGCGACCTCATCGCCCGGGCCGGCGAGCTGGCCCGCGGCCGCGGCACCGCGGGTGGCCTGTGCGCGCTGCTGGAGACGGTGACCGGCGTGGCCGGCTTCGCCGTCGAGGAGCCCGCCGACCGGCCGTTCCACGCCGTCGTGCGGGTCCCCGCCGCCGCCCGCGACCAGCTGCCGCTGATCCGGCTGGTGGTGCAGGAGGAGAAGCCCGCCGCCGTCACCGTCTCGATCCCCTGAAAGGAGCCGCTCCCGGAACGCGCGGAAAGGGCGCGGGAGCCTGTCCGCTCCCGCGCCCTGACTGTCAGCGTGCCCTTCGGCCGGCCGTCACGCGGCCTTCACGAAGTACTGTGCGCCCGATCCGTTGCAGTCCCAGATCTGCAGTCGCGCGCCGTCCGCTGTCGAGCCTGAGGGGGAGTCCAGGCACCTGTTGGAGTTCGGGTTGCGCAACCGGTTCCCTTCCTGGACCCAGCCCTGTGCGCCGCTGCCGTTGCAGTCCCAGAGCTGCACCTTCGTGCCGTTGGCCGTGCCCGCGCCGGTGACGTCGAGGCACCGGCCCAACGTCCGCAGGGTCTGGCCGTCCCAGCTCCACTGCTGGTCCTTCGACACAGAAGGCCCCTGGCACGTCCACAGCTGCACGGCCGCGCCATTGCCGCCCGTGTCGTTTCCGGCCACGTCCACGCACTTGCCGCCCGGCCCGTTGATCTGCGTCGCGGGTCCGCCCGGCGTCGTGCCCCCGTCCTGGTAGTAGCGCACGTAGTCGATCGATGCGGTGAGCGGGAACTGGCCCTGCACGGGGTTCTGTCCGGGGTACGTGCCGCCCAGCGCCAGGTTGAAGATGACGTGGAACGGCTTGCGGAACTCCTCCAGGGTCGCCGGTGTCGTGTCGATCACGTGCGTTTGCACACCGTCGATGTACCAGCGGATCTGCGCGGCCGTCCACTCGATCGCATAGACGTGGAAGGCCGCGGCGTTGTTGACGGCGGGGTTCGCGACGTAGTTGGCGTTCTGACCCGCTGTCCACGGGAACACGCCGGTCCGGAGATCCCAGAAGATGTTGTTCGTCACGGTCGCGTTCGCGTTCGCGTGTTCCATGATGTCGACCTCGCCGCAACTGGCCCAGTTGGTGGGCAGGCGGTCGTAGTAGGTCTGCGCCGGGTTGTAGGCGCTCGTGGACGTCTCGTCGCACGAGTCACCGAGCATCCAGAAAGCCGGCCACGAGCCGGTGGCGGTCGGGAGCGCCATGCGCGCCTCGATGCGGCCGTACTGGAAGGACCTCTTCGTGTCCGTCGTCATGCGGCACGACGTCTGGTAGAAGTTGCGGCCGTTGACCGTGATGGGCGTCGTGAGCCAGTTGGCGCGCATCACGAGGTTGCCGCCGGACTGCGTGCAGTTCTCGGGGCGGTACCACTCCCACTCGCCGTTGCCCCAGCCGTCGAAAGCATTGAGGCCGGGGTTGAGGCCGTTGCCGACGTTGTAGTTCCAGTTGGCGCTGCTGGGCGCGCCGGACCCGTTGAACTCGTCGGCCCACACGAGGTTCCACGCGGCGTGTGCGGGCTGCTGCTGGACGACCGCGCTGCCGACGAGTGCAGCGGCGGCTGCGGTGAGGAGGACCATGAGGCGCCGGAGGCTGCGTGACAGCGCTCGGTCCGTAGCGCGACCACGGGGCATGCGGGGTGTGCGTTCTTGTTGGATCTCCACAGCGATTGTGCCCTTCTCGAGCAGGGGCAGAGATGGAGCGATTGGCGGAAATGCCTGTTCGAGCCCCCACGTGGCGGACGTGAGAGCGCTCTCAGCATGGTGCTTGACTGGAAACCTTGTTGTCAACAACCTGCCATGCCCAGGCAACGAATTCACGCAAGAGACGACAAATACGAACGATTCGAGGCGTCCTAGCACGTGCCGGGTCGCGCGGCTGGCGAGGGAGCACTGATCCGCCGGCGGCCATGATCAATGCAGTGGCGCCACGCGGGCCGCAGGATGCCGATCACTTCAGACACATCAACGGTGTCGGGCGAGTGAATCTGATCTTCGCCGCCACGACACGATACGACGAGGCGAACCGCGCATACTTCGCCACCTTCATCAGCCTGCGGCACCAGCAGCTCCTCGATGCGATCCCGGAACTCGAGGACGTTCGGACCGTGGGAGTACTGCTCACGCTGCGCTCCGATAGCCGCAGACTTTGGGACACGGCAATGGCGGCAACCCAAGGGAACCAGGGCTTCACCCCCGAGGATCGGACGGAGCTCGAGGGCATCTGGCCTTCGCCCTACGACCGGTGAAAAACCGTGTAGGCACTCAAGCCTGCAACGCGCCACCCACAGTTCGGGCATTGCTGATGCTGCTCGGGGCGCAGTCGAAGCGGGAGGTGTTGCGGGCGCGTTCGCGTGCCCTGGCTGCGATGCGGGCGCAGATCCGTGACGAGGGCCGGTTCCTCGGCGGCCGTCCGGCTCGTGGACGCCGGCCCGCATCCGAACCCGATGCATGCGAAGTGGGGCCGGCGTCTGCAGCGGTACGACGTCGATCCAGCCACCGCGCCGACAGTGCGACGGATCTTCGCCGAGCGGCTGCGAGGCAGCAGCGTGTCGCGGATCGCTGCGATGCTGAACGCGGACGGGGTGCCGTGCCCGTCGCAGGCCGATCCGGGCCGGAACCGTCACCGGTCCGCGGATGGGTGGCATTGACGACGGTGCAGGCGATCCTGGCGAACGTGAAGTACACCGGGCGGCAGGTCTGGAACCGGCAGCCCGCGCATCACACGCCGGCGCATCTGCCGGGACCGTTCAAGACGCAGCGGTGGGCCAAGACGAGCGAGTGGGTGATGTCCAAACAGTTGGCTCATGCGGCGTTGGTGTCGGAGGCGGACTTCATCGCGGCGCAGGAGATCACTGCGTTGCCTGTCCCGGCGTGTGGCGGTGTCCGGAGATATCAGCTGGTCGGCCTGCTGCGATGCGGACTGTGCCGCCGACGGATGGAATATTGCTGGTCGCATGGGCGCCCGGCGTACCGCTGCCAGCACGGTCATTCCAGCGCGCGGCCACGAGGCGAAGGGTTCGCACACATGGTGGGTATCAGATCTGGAACAAGCGGCGCACTGACGAAATTCTGGTCGACGTTGACGACGTCGCACTGGGGCATACAAGCATCGGTCGCTGGAATGATCCGGCGGCGTGGAACCGCTCGGACGAACCGTCACATACGGCGCTTGTTGACGAGGACACATTCCAGCAGGTGCAGGATGAGCAGCGCCGGGCAGCGCCCGTCAGCCGAGCGCGTCGGCGATGGGCGTGTCCGCGGGCATGGTCACGACCAGCTTCCGGTTGGCGAACTCCTTGAAGCCGATGGAGGACAGCTCCCGTCCGTACCCGGACAGTTTGATGCCGCCGAAGGGCAGGTGCGGCTCGGACGACGTCGGGTGGTTGATCCACACCATCCCGCTGTCGATCCGGCGTGCGACCGACCGGGCCCGCGCCAGATCGCTGCCGAACACGGCCCCGCCGAGGCCGTAGGGCGAGTCGTTGGCGACCGCGACCGCGTCGTCGTCGCTGTCCACCTGATGCACGACGGCGACCGGACCGAACAGTTCCTCGTGGAAGGCGCGCATCGCCGGGGTGACACCGACGAGGATTGTGGGTTGCATGAATGCGCCGGGGCGATCGACCCGCCCGCCACCGACGACCGCGATGGCACCCTTGTCGAGGGCATCGAGGACCTGGTCCGACAACTTCTCGGCGGCCCGCTCCGAGGACAGCGGCGCCAGCGTGGTGGCCTCGTCGGCGGGGTCACCGGGCTGCATCGCGCGCATACGCTGGGCGAGCGCGGTCACGAACCGGTCGAACGCGCCGGATATCACGATCATCCGTTTCGCGCTCACGCAGCTCTGCCCCATGTTGTGCAGGCGCCCCGCCATGGCCGCATCGACGGTGTGCTCGAGATGGTCGGCGTCGAGCACCACGAACGGATCGCTGCCGCCCAGTTCCAGGACGCTCTTCTTCATGCTGCGCCCGGCGGCGGCCCCGACGCTGGCGCCGCCGTGCTCGCTGCCGGTCAGCGACGCGCCACGCACGACGTCGAGTTCCACGACGCGATCGACCTCGGAGCCGGTGATCAGCAGGTTGGTGTACACCCCCTGCGGTATCCCCGCGTCGGCGAACAGCCGCTGCATGGCAAGCGCCGACTGCGGGGTGTTGCTCGCGTGCTTGAGCAGGATCGTGTTGCCCAGCACCAGATTCGGTCCGGCGAACCGCACCACCTGGTACACCGGGAAGTTCCACGGCTGGGCGCCCACGATCACGCCCAGGGGATCGTTCACGACGGCGGCCGACCCGCCGTCGAGCTCCAACGGCTCGTTGGCGAGCAGCCCGGGCCCCTCGTCGGCACAGTACTGCAGGATTCTGGCGGACAGGTCCATCTCGGCGCGGCTGTGCCCGATGAGCTTGCCCATTTCCAGCGTCACCAGCTGGGCCAGCTCCTCGCCGCGTTCGCGGAGTAGTCGTGCGGCCCGGCCGAGCAGGCCAGCCCGTTCGTCGACGCCGACCTGGCGCCAGGACTGGAATGCGTGGTGCGCGTGCTGTGCCGCGTCGTCGACGGCCTCCCGGCTCATCGGCGGGAACTCACGGACGAGCTGGTTGTTGTAGGGGTTGACGGTGGCGATCGGGCTGTGTCGGACAGCGGAGGACGTGGACATGGGTACTCCCTCGCGCAACGAGTCGGAGGACCAGGATTGCTACCCTGCGAGCACCGCCTGAACCCGCCCGGGGGTTTGCCCGCCGGGCCCGAGGACTTCGCCGACCTGGACCGCGCGTTCCCGCCGCCGGACGGCCCGCTCCGCTTGAGGTGCCCTGACCCACGGTCACCGCACCGAGAGTCTCGTGACGAGCACCCGGGCCGGTGCATGACGGCCATGACTGCGGGTAGGCCCCGCGGATGAGCGGTGCAGTCGTCGTCTGCTCGCACTGCGGGCGCAGGAACCGCGTCCCCGGCGCGTCCCCAGGCGTCCCGCGGTGCGGCAACTGTCATCAGCCCCTGCCGTGGATCGCCGACGCGACCGACACCACGTTCGCCGCGGTGGCCGAGCAGTCGGCGCTCCCTGTGATCGTCGACCTGTGGGCGACCTGGTGCGGGCCGTGCCGCATGGTCACTCCCGCCCTGGAGCAGGTCGCCCGGGAGCTCGCCGGCACCGTGAAGCTCGTCAAGGTCGACGTGGACGCCGCTCCGACGCTGTCCCGCCGCTTCGACGTGAAGGCGGTGCCGACACTGCTGGTCATGCACGACGGGAAGGTCCTTGCGCGCAAGTCCGGCGCCGCGCCCGCGCCGGCGTTGCGGCAATGGGCCGAGGCGACCCTTGCGGGCGTCCGCTGATCACCCCGGCGCCGCCGGCGAACACATCAGCGGACCCGAGGCCGGGCAGCCCGCGGTGATCGTCGGGCTGGTCGCGTCGCCCGGACCGGCCGCGGACCTGGCCGGCCAGGTCGTCGACCAACTGCCGGACATGCTCGCCAGAAGCTCGCCGGGCGTCGCGTGGACCGTTCGCGTCATCATCGACCGGCTCGTCGACCGCCCGGCCGACCTCACACAGCTGATCGACGCCGCCCGCCGCCGCATGCTGCATGGGGGCTGGCAGCTCACGGTGTGCTTGACCGACCTGCCGTTGCAGACGTCCCGGCGGCCGGTTGTCGCGCATGCCAGCGCCACCCATTCGGTCGCGGTACTGTCCGTTCCGGCCCTCGGCCCGATCGCGGTCGCCAGCCGCGCGCGTGAGACGACCGTCCGGCTCGTGACCGCACTGCTCGCCGGTGACGACGAGCACATCGCCCGCCAGTTCGGTGGCCCGGTACGGGCCGACCACGGCGGTATCGGCCTGGTCGCCGGCGTGGTGACCGGAAATCTGCGGCTGTTGCTTGGCATGCTGCGCGCCAACCGGCCGTGGCGGCTGACGATCGGGCTGTCGAGGGCGCTCGTCGCGGCCATCGCCGCCGAAGTTTTCGCACTGGTCACCAGCGACATCTGGCGGCTCGCGGTGGGATACAGCCAGATGCGGCTGGTCCTGCTCAGCGCCGGTGCGGTGCTCGCCGTCGTGGTGACCATCGTCGTGGGCGCCTCGTTGTGGGAACGCGCACCGCCGGGCGCGGCGCGCAGGTCGCCCGCAGGGCAACAGGTGATCCTGTTCAACATGGTCACCCTGCTGACGGTGGTGATCGGCGTGCTCGCCCTGTATCTGGCGCTGTTCGTACTGGCGCTCTGCGGCGTCCTGCTGCTGGTGCCCGAGGCCGGCCTGACCGACGCGCTCGGCCGTCCGGCCGGCACCGGTGATTTTCTGGCCATCGCCTGGTTGGCGTGCTCGGTGGCCACGATCGGCGGTGCACTCGGCGCCGGCCTGGAGAGCGACGAGTCGGTCCGGGAGGCGGCGTACCTCTACCAGCCGGACGAGGTCATCGACGAGCGCCAGAGCTGAGCGGGCCGTGCCGTCCGCGGGAAGTGCCGAGATGTCGGCCGCTGTCGGGTTCGATCTGCTCGGCATATAGTCCGAGCGGCCCGGCGAAGGACAGCAACTTGCAGCACAGCCGTGGCCGCATTCCGCCTCGCCGATCTCCACCAACGCCGATACCAGCCAGAACGAGCGCACCGCGAACGTGCCCTCCTCGCCTGTGAAGCCGTCGTCGGTGGACTCGGTGCGGTACCGCAGCACGAGGTCGTTGACGGCGAGGTCGTCGGCGATGGCCAGCACGGCAGCCCGGACCCGCCGGTCGTCCGGCGGAAGGAAGCGGACCAGCGGCACCAGCTGCTGGAGGCGGGTGCGGTCCGCGTGTACGACCACCCGCGTGCGCTGTTGGAGGCAGGCGACGACGCGCTCAGCCGTTGACGTGCCGGCATGCGCGACCAGATCGCGGGTAGCACCCGACAACTCGACAGCACAGGAGGTACCGGGATGCCGGTGGTGGCTATTGATCGGTTTGAGCGCTTCTTCCGGGCGGCGGCGAGCCTGGACGTGGACAAGAACGACCTCAAACGCTACGGAGACTTCGTCGATGAGAAGGTTTATGACCTGCTGCTGATCGCGCAGGCGACGGCGAAGGCGAACGGTCGCGACGTCATCGCGGCTCACGACGTACCGGTGACGAAGGGCCTGCAGGAGTGCATCCATGAGTTCCGGAAGCTGAACGAGGAGATTGACCTGCGCCCCGTCCTGGACACGCTCACCGCCCGGCCGCCGTTGGACCTGGCACTCGGCGACGACGCCGAGCGAAGGCTGCCGGACATCGTCGGTGGCCTGAGCGTCGCGCTCGCACGTACGTTCAAGATCATGGACCCGGAACTGAAGAACCCGCGGACCGCACACTGGGAACGCGCACTGCGGACATTCAACCTTCTGCTCTGAGGGTGATGAACCAACCGGCTACCTTGACCACCGGCGGGAGCATCGCCCGTGGCGTCGGCACGTTTGCGTCGGCAGCTGCCGGGCAGGCCTGGAGTTGACCCGAATGATCGGAACGTCATCTGCAGGAGGGGCCATGCGGCGTACCGAGATCGTTCACGACGTTGCGAACGAAGCAGGCCTCCGCACGGGGTCGGCGGCGGAAGCTGTCGATGCCACCATGCTCGCGCTGCTGGAGTGTGTGCGTACTTCAGCAGCGTGAGCGGAACTGTGTGCTCGCCTGCCTGCCCTGCAACGCTCTGCCGTGCCCAGCGGCTCCGACGGTGAGGCGGACAATGCCCGCGCGCTCGTGCGCCGCGTCGGGGAGCTCTTACGCCAGCCGCCCGAACGCGCGTCGGAGATCGAATCGACGCTCGAACGCCCGCGGTTCGCCTGACCCTTCGCCTCGCCCGGCAGGTCAGTTCAGCGTCCACCAGGTGGGTAGTGCGCGGTCATGAAAGCTGTCGTTTATGAGGGACCGCGCAGCGTCGCGGTCAAGGACGTGCCGGACCCGCGCATCGAGCACCCACAGGATGTGCTGGTTCGGATCACCACCACCAACATCTGCGGTTCGGACCTGCACATGTTCGAGGGCCGCACCGACATGGAGACCGGTCGGATCCTCGGCCACGAGAACCTCGGCGAGGTCGTCGAGGTGGGCGCGGGCGTCGACAAGGTCCGCGTCGGTGACATGGTGTGCCTGCCGTTCAACATCTCCTGCGGGCACTGCGCGAACTGCGAGCACGGCCTCACCGCGTTCTGCCTGCGGGCGAACCCGGACCCGGACATGGCCGGCGCTGCGTACGGCTTCGCCGGCATGGGCCCGTACAACGGCGGTCAGGCCGAGATGCTGCGGGTTCCCTTCGCGGACTTCAACTGCCTCGTGCTGCCGGAGAACGCCCGCGACCTGGACCGGCAGCGCGACTACGTGATGCTGGCCGACATCTTCCCGACCGGCTGGCACGCGACACAGCTTGCCTGCGTGCAGCCCGGCGACTCGGTGGTGATCTACGGCGCCGGCCCGGTGGGCCAGATGGCCGCCCTCTCCGCGACGATCAAGAACGCCGCCAAGATCATGGTGGTCGATCATCATCAGGACCGCCTGGAGCTCGCCGCGAAGATCGGTGCGATCCCGATCGACGCCTCCAAGGAGTCCGTGGCCGACCGGGTGATGGAGGAGACGAACGGCGTCGGCGCTGACCGCGGCTGTGAGTGCGTCGGCTATCAGGCCCACGACCCGTCCGGGCGGGAGCATCCGGAGATGACGGTGAACGCCCTCGTGCAGACGGTCAAGTTCGCCGGCACGATCGGCGTCGTCGGCGTCTACACACCCAAGGACCCCGGCAGCCCAGATCACCTGTACCAGGAGGGGAGGGTCGCCTTCGACTACGGCACGTTCTGGACCAAGGGTCAGACAATGGCCACCGGGCAGTGCAACGTCAAGGCGTACAACAGGGCGCTGCTCAACCTCATCGAGCAGGACAAGGCGCGGCCGTCGTACGTCGTGTCGCACGAGCTGCCGCTGCACCGGGCCCCGGAGGGCTACGAGCATTTCGACATGCGTGAGCGCGGCTGGACCAAGGTGATCATGCACCCGGACCTCTGACGCGGGACGAGGGGTTTGCGGGCGACGCTTCGGGTAGCTCGTGTCCCTGCTATGGGGTGGTGGATGTGAACACGCTGGTCGAGACTCCGGACCGCGATGGCGGTTACCCGCGCCTGGATGACGCCCAGATCGAGGCCCTGTCCGCGGAGGGCCGTCGTCACCAGACGCAGACTGGCGAGGTACTCATCCGGGAAGGCGAGGAGCACTACGACTTCTTCGTGGTGCTCGCCGGCAAGGTGGCCGACATCGACGGGTTCGGCGGCGACGAACGGGTCATCGGCGTGCACGGCCCCAAGCGGTTTCTGGGGGAGCTGAGCCTGATCACCGGCCAGGCGGCCTTCTGCACCTCACAGGTGCGCGAGCCCGGCGAGGTCCTCAGGGTGCCGGTCGACCGTCTCAAGGCCGTTGTCGCGCAGGACTCCACCCTGGGCGACCTGATTCTGAAGGCGTACCTGAGCCGCCGGTCCCTGCTCATCGGCCGCGGCGCCGGGCTGCGGATCATCGGATCCCGCTTCTCGCCCGACAACCGGCGGCTGCGCGAGTTCGCCGCTCGCAACCGCATCCCCTACCAGTGGGTCGACCTGGAGAGGGATCAGGACGCCGAGACGCTGCTGCGCGGGCTGCACGTGCGACCGGAGCAGACCCCGGTGGTGATCTGCTCGTCCGGGCAGGTGCTGCGGAACCCGAGCAACGCGGAGCTGGCGCAGGTGGTGGGCCTGCCCGCACCCGGACCTGGCGTCACGGTGTGCGACCTCGCCGTCGTCGGGGCGGGCCCGGCAGGCCTCGCCGCCGCCGTCTATGGCGCGTCGGAGGGTCTGGTGACGGTCGCCCTCGACGAGTTCGCCACCGGCGGTCAGGCCGGCCGATCGTCGCGGATCGAGAACTATCCCGGCTTTCCTGCCGGGGTCTCCGGCGGGGAACTGGCCGAGCGGGCGGTCGTGCAGGCGAAGAAGTTCGGAGCCACGTTCAGTGTGCCTGCTCGGGCGTGCGGGCTGCAGGAACGGGAAGGCAACTACGTCATCGAGCTCGACAACGGCGGTGAGGTCACGGCGCGGACCGTCCTGATCGCGACCGGTGCCCGGTACCGCAAGCTCGACGTTGCGCGGTTCGAAGAGTTCGAAGCGAGCAGCGTGTACTACGCGGCGACCCTGTCGGAGGCCTTGTTCTGCCGCGACGACCCGGTCGCGGTCGTGGGCGGTGGGAACTCGGCGGGCCAGGCGGCGCTGTTCCTGTCGAGGCACACGCGGGTCGTGCACCTGCTGGCCCGCTGCAGGGACCTCGGCGAGACCATGTCGCGCTACCTGGTTGATCGGATCGAGGCGACACCGGGCATCGAGACGCACCTGCGCACCGAGGTGCGTGAGCTGCTGGGCGGTGACACCCTCGAACGGCTCGTGGTCCAGGACGATCGCACCGGGCAGCGCCAGGAGATTCCCGCCCGTGCGCTGTTCGTTTTCATCGGCGCGCGGCCGTCTACCGATTGGCTGGCCGGTCAGATCGCCACCGACGAGGACGGCTTCATCCTCACCGGCCCGGACGGCGACGCGCCGGGTCCGCAGGGACGGCCTCTGCTGCAGACGAGCCTGCCCGGCGTGTTCGCCGCCGGTGACGTGCGCAGCGGGTCGATCAAGCGAGTCACCTCCGCCGTCGGCGAAGGCGCCACGGCAGTGCAACTGGTGTGGAAGCACCTGCAAAGCACCGGCCGCGCTGCCGGCGACGCGGCGGCAACCCTCACGTAGTCGTCGGCACCCGCGCTTCCCGCTGTCGTGTTGCAGGTTGGGATTGCCGCCCACATCACTTCCATCGGGTGGTTCCGCGCCGGTGAGGACGAAGAACCGTTGACCGTGGTCCGACGGAAGGAGCAGAAAAGGAGCAGAACCCGAGCAGCAGCACGGAAGGAGCAGACATGAGTACCGCAACCTTCACGCGCGCAGACGCCGACATCGAGCGGGACGTGACCGAGGAACTGCGGTGGGATTCCAGCCTGCAGCCCAACGCCATAGCGGTCGGGGTACACGACGGCGTGGTGACATTGGCCGGATGGGTCGACAGCTACCCGAAGAGGCTGGCCGCCGAGCGTGCGGTGCACCGGATCCGCGGGGTGAAGGCGGTCGCCAACGACATCGAGGTCCGGTTGCCGATCGCGGCGCAACTGCCGGACTCCGAGATCGCCGCGTCAGCCGTCCGCGCCTTGGAATGGGACGCGTTCATCCCGATCGAGCACGTTGAGGTGACGGTATCCAAAGGCTGGGTCACGCTGCGCGGCGAGGTCGAATGGGAGCATCAGCGTAAGGCCGCGCAACGCGCCGTGGACAAGCTGCCCGGTGTGCGCGGAGTGACCAATCTCCTCTCGGTACGTCCGCGTCCGCGGGTCCAGCCGTCGCCGAAAGACCTGCGCGCGCGGATCGAGGAGGCGCTGGTACGCAGCGCCGAAACCGACGCCGAGCACGTGAACGTCGACGTGCAGAACGACAAGGTCGTGCTCACCGGTCAGGTCCGTTCGTGGGCCGAGCGGGAGGAGGCCGAACGGGTCGCCTGGTCGGCGCCAGGCGTGACCGCCGTCGAGAACCGCATCGTCATCGCTCCGTGAGGTAGATCGCCGCGGCCGCGGTCGTGGCCCGCGATGCGGACCGCGACTCATCGAGTTCGGCGAGGTCGGTGATGCCTGACGACGTGCGTCGAAGCACCGACCGGCAGTCGTCCGGGCCAGGGAAGTGGATCCACCTGGGTCCAGGCCGCGAATGGGGCAACGCCAGAATTCGCGCTCGGAAAGGAAACCGATCACGATGACACTCGCACCCTTCTCGTCCCGGCAGCGCCGCGGCGGGCTGCTGGCTGGCACGCCGGCGTACCGCTGGGACCCACGCCGCGAGGTGGACGAGCTCAACAGCAGGTTCGGTCAACTCATCCAGTCGCTCATCAGCGGTGAAGCCGGGATCGGCGGATCGGCCGGCTGGTCGCCGCCGGTCGACGTCGAGGAGACCGAGGACGCCTATGTCGTGGACGTCGACCTGCCCAACGTGAACCCGGAGGACGTCAATCTCGAGATGCGTGGCGAGGAGCTGCGGATCTCCGGCGCGTTCGAGGAGCGCCGCCGCGGTGGCGTCGTACGCCGCCAGGGGCGTCAGACCGGCGAGTTCGAGTACATGATCGACCTGCCCAGCGACATCGACAGCGATCAGGTGCAGGCCGCCTACAGCAACGGCGTGCTCACCGTCACGGTCCCCAAGGCCAGGAACGCGCAGCCGCGCCGGATCGAGATCCAGGCGCAGGGCGATCAGCAGGGCCAGCAGCAGGCGGGCCAGCAGCAGGCGGGCCAGCAGCAGGCGGGCCGGTCGGCCGCTGGCCAGCAGGCGGCGCAGCCCGGCACCCAGCAGTCCGGCTCGCAGCAGTCCGACGACCCGCAGCGAGGCGGGCAGAAGTCAGGTAAGCGGAGCTGACCGGGACCGTACCGCCGACGTGCATCGAAATGGTGTGTAGGCACGGCGCGAGGGCACCCCGGCCGACGTGGCGCGACGTCACGCAGCTGGGGTGCTCACGCTCGCTGCGGCGGTCCGAGGCGCTCGCCGGCGACCTCGGACCGCCGCAGCGAGCCGTACTCGTGCGGCGGATGGATCAGAGCACCAGTCATCTGCGTCGGAGGAAGTCGCCCGACTGCGAGCACGACAGGCTTTCGGCGACGTACCAGCCGTATCCCGAAAGGAGCCGGTCATGGCCAGAGCTGTAGGTATCGATCTCGGCACGACCAATTCGGTGATCGCCGCGTTCGAGGGCGGCCAGCCGACGGTGGTGCCGAATGCGGAGGGTAGCCGGACCACGCCGTCGGTCGTCGCTTACACCGACACCGGTGAGCGGCTCGTCGGTCAGCTCGCCAGACGGCAGTCGGTGCTGAACCCGAAGGGCACCGTGTACTCCGCGAAGCGGTTCATCGGCCGGAAATTCGACGAGATCACCGAAGAGGCCAGGACGGTGACGTACGACGTCGTGCCCGGACCCGAAGGGGCGGTCCGGTTCGACATCCGAGGCAAGCAGGTCTCGCCGGAGGAGGTCTCCGCACAGATCCTGCGCAAACTCGCCGACGATGCGGCGAAGTACCTCGGCGAGAAGGTCACCGAGGCCGTCATCACCGTCCCGGCGTACTTCAACGACGCCCAGCGGCAGGCCACCAAGGACGCCGGCCGGATCGCCGGCCTCGAGGTGCTGCGGATCATCAACGAGCCGACCGCGGCGGCCCTCGCGTACGGCCTGGACAAGAAGGGCCACGAGACGGTCCTCGTGTTCGACCTCGGCGGCGGCACGTTCGACGTGAGCATCCTCGACGTCGGCGACGGCGTGGTCGAGGTCCGGGCCACGTCCGGCGACACGCACCTGGGCGGCGACAACTTCGACCACCGCCTCGTCGACCACCTCGCCGACGGGTTCCGCAAGGATCAGGGCATCGACCTGCGTCAGGACCCGCAGGCATTGCAGCGGCTGACCGAGGCCGCCGAGCGGGCGAAGATCGAGCTGTCGTCGGTGACGCAGGCCCAGGTGAACCTGCCGTTCATCACCGCCGACGCGTCCGGCCCGAAGCACCTCACGGCGACGGTCACCCGCTCGACATTCGAGGAGCTCACCCACGATCTGCTGGAGCGCACCAACGGCCCGGTGCGCCAGGCGATGAGCGACGCCGGCGTCAAGGCCGACGACCTCGACGAGGTCATCCTCGTCGGCGGCGCGACCCGGATGCCGGCCGTGCAGGCACTGGTCCGCCGGCTCACCGGCGGCAAGGACCCCAACATGACGGTGAACCCGGACGAGGTCGTCGCCCTCGGCGCCGCCATCCAGGCCGGCGTGCTCAAGGGCGACGTCCGCGACGTCGTGCTGCTCGACGTCACCCCGCTGTCGCTGGGCGTGGAGACCCTCGGCGGGCTGATGACGAAGGTCATCGAGCGGAACACGACCATCCCGACCCGCCGCACCGAGACGTTCTCCACGGCGCAGGACAACCAGCCCGCCGTCGACGTGGTGGTGCTGCAGGGCGAGCGGGAACGCGCCGCGGACAACCGGGTGCTCGGCCGGATGCGGCTGGAGAACATCCGCCCCGCGCCGCGCGGCGAACCACAGATCGAGGTCACCTACGACATCGACGCCAACGGCATCCTCAACGTGTCCGCGAAGGACAAGGACACTGGCGCCGAGCAGAAGATCACCGTCACCGAGAGCGGCACCCTGGACAAGGGCGAGGTCGAGCGGATGGTGCGCGAGGCCGAGCAGCACCGCGCCGCGGACCAGCAGGCGCGTCAGGAGATCGACGCCCGCAACGAGCTCGACAGCGTCGCGCACCAGGTGCAGCGCCGCCTCGACGAACTGGGCGATCAGGTCCCCGAACATGAGCGGGCCCGGGCCGACATGCTCGTGCAGCAGGCCCGGCAGGCCGTCGAGGGGCAGGCGCCGATGGATCAGGTGCAGAACCTGACCAACGACCTGCGGCAGATCCTGTTCGCGCTGCAGTCCTCCGCGCAGCAACAGGCCGGTGGGGGACAGACCGCGGGCCAGGAAGCAGGGCGGGCCGCTGGGCGGTCCGGCGGGTCGGCGCCCGCCGATGACGTCATCGACGCCGACTTCAGCGGAGGGTGAGCCATGGCCGAGCCGACCGGCGAGGGGTTCAGGCCCGCCGCCGATGACCAGCCCCGCCCCGACGCTGAGGGGGCGGCCCGGCCGGAGGACCCGGCGGTGGCCGAGGTGCGGGAACGGGCGCAGCGGGCGATCGCCGACGCCGACAACGCCCGCAAGCGGGCCGAGCGCACCGCCGCCGAGCGGGTCACCGCCGAGCGGCAGCGGGTCGCCGCGGCGTGGCTGCCGGTGCTGGACAACCTCGACCTCGCACTGCGCCACGCCGGCGCGGACCCCGAGGCGATCGTGCAGGGCGTGGCGCAGGTCAGGGACCAGGCCGCGGACATCCTGGCCCGGCTCGGCTTCGGCCCGGTCGGTGCGGTCGGTGAGCCGTTCGACCCGGCCCGGCACGAGGCGGCCGAGGCGGTCGAGGAGCCGGGCGTACCGGCCGGCACGATCGTGCGGGTCATCCGCCCCGGCTACGGCGGCGAAACGCTCCTGCTACGCCCGGCCGTCGTGGCCGTCGCCCGCGCCGGCAGAGGCGGGGCCCACGACGGCTCAGGTGGGTCGGACGCGGATCGGGGCTCCGATGGTGGCTGACCGGCGCGACTTCTATGAAATTCTCGGCGTCCCGCGGACCGCGACGGCGGAGGAGATCCAGCGTGCGTACCGCACGCTGGCCCGCCGTAACCATCCGGACGTCAACAAGGAGCCTGGCGCCGAGGACCGGTTCAAAGACGTCACCGAGGCCTACGACGTGCTCTCGGATCCGAAGAGCCGCCGCAAGTACGACCGGTTCGGCGCCCAGTGGCGGCAGGTGCCCGACGACGTCGAGCAGCGCGCCGGGGCACGGCAGCGTGCGTCGGCCGGCGCCGGGTACCCCGGTCAGGGCGCCGGCTTCGGCGGTCGGGGCGACGTCGGCGAGGAGGTCGACCTCGAGGACCTGCTCGGCAGCATCTTCGGCGGCCGACCGAGCGGTGGCGGCGACCGTTTCGGACGTGGGCCGGTGCCCGGCGCCGACACCGAGGCCGAGATCACCATCAGTGTCGAGGACGCCTACCACGGCGGCCGGCGCCGGATCACGCTGCCTGGCGGCGCCGGCGGCCGCACCCGCGAGTACGAGGTCACCATCCCGGCCGGGGTCACCGAGGGGCAGCGGATCCGGCTCGCGGGGCAGGGCTCCGGCGGTGCCCGCGGCGGCCCGTCCGGCGACCTGTACCTGGTGGTGCACATCGCGCCGCACCCCCGGTACAAGCTCAGCGGTCGCGACATCACGGTGGAAGTCCCGGTGGCGCCGTGGGAGGCGGCCCTGGGCGCCACGGTGCCGGTCGAGACGCCCGGCGGCGCCGTGCGGGTCGCCGTCCCGCCAGGCACGTCGTCCGGGCGGCGGCTGCGGCTGCGTGGCCAGGGGCTGCCGAACCCGCGCGGCGCCCCCGGCGACTTCTACGCCGAGATCAGGGTCATGGTGCCGGCGCGGCTGAGCGACGCCGAGCGGCGACTGTTCGAGGAACTGGCGACGGTGTCGTCGTACAACCCGCGAGGTGACCGATGACCTACGCCCTGATGCGCCGCCCCTACCTGTCCACGGACGCGTTCGCCGCCGCCGCCGGCCTGCACCCGGACCTGATCACCCGGCTGGTCGCGCTCGGCCTGCTGGAACCACACGTCGACGAACACGGCAACCGCTGGTTCGCCCAGACGCAACTCATCCGGCTCGCCCGGATCCGCCGGCTGCACGCCGAACTGCCACTGAACTACGCGGCGGTCGGCATCGTGCTCGACCTGCTCACCCGCATCGACGAACTTGAGACGCAACTCAGGAGGCGGACATGGACCTGAACCGACTCACCGAGAAGTCCCAGCAGGCGCTGCACGACGCCCAGACGAAAGCGATGCGGCACGGCCACACCGAAGTCGACGGCGAGCACCTGCTGCTCGGCCTGCTCGACCAGCCCGACGGTGTCACGGTGCGGCTGCTCACCGGCCTGGGCGTCGACATCGAACAGCTGCGCGACCGCGTCGAACGCGACCTTCGGCGCCGGCCGAGCGTGACCGGGCCCGGAGCGCAGCCCGGCCAGGTGACGGTCACCCGACGGCTCGGCGCGGACCTCGACGCCGCCGAACGCGAGGCCGGCCGGCTCAAGGACGAGTACATCTCCGTCGAGCACCTGCTGCTGGCGCTCGTCGACGAGGGCAGCTCCACCGGCGCCGGCCGGGCCCTGCACGATCTCGGCGTCACCCGGGAGCGGCTGCTCAACCAGCTCACCGAGCTGCGCGGGGCGCAGCGGGTCACCTCCGCGAACCCGGAGGCCGCCTACGAGGCCCTCACCAAGTACGGCCGGGACCTCGTCGCCGACGCCCGTGCCGGCCGGCTCGACCCGGTCATCGGCCGCGATGAGGAGATCCGCCGCGTCGTGCAGATCGTGTCGCGCAAGACGAAGAACAACCCCGTCCTCATCGGCGACCCAGGCGTCGGCAAGACCGCGATCGTCGAGGGCCTCGCCCAGCGGATCGTCAACAACGACGTGCCGGAAGGGCTGCGCGACAAGACGGTCTTCGCGCTGGACATGGGCTCGCTGGTGGCCGGGGCGAAGTACCGCGGCGAGTTCGAGGAGCGGCTCAAGGCCGTGCTCGCCGAGGTGACCGCCGCGCAGGGCCGGATCCTGCTGTTCGTCGACGAGCTGCACACCGTGCTGGGCGCCGGGGCCGCCGAGGGTTCGATGGACGCCGGCAACATGCTCAAGCCGATGCTCGCCCGCGGCGAACTGCGCATGATCGGGGCGACCACCCTCGACGAATACCGCAAGCACATCGAGAAGGACGCCGCGTTCGAACGCCGGGTCCAGCCCATCCTGGTACAGGAACCCAGCCCGGACGACGCGATCACCATCCTGCGCGGGCTGCGTGAACGCCTCGAGGTGTTCCACGGCGTGCGCATCCAGGACGGCGCCCTCATCGCAGCGGTCCAGCTGTCCCACCGGTACATCGCCGACCGGTTCCTGCCGGACAAGGCCATCGACCTCGTCGACGAGGCCTGCGCGATGCTGCGCACCGAGATCGACTCGCAACCGGCCGAACTCGACGAGGCCTCCCGGCGCCTGCTGCGGCTGGAAATGGAGGAGGCCGCGCTGTCCAAGGAGGACGACCCGGCCAGCACCGCCCGGCTCGACCAGATCCGGCGGGAGATCACTGACCTGCGCGGCGAGGTCGACGCGATGCGCGCCCAGTGGAACGCCGAACGCCAGGCGATCCGTAAGGTGCAGAGCCTGCGCGAGGAGACCGAACGGCTCCGGCGGGAAGCGGAGGCGGCCGAACGCGGCTACGACCTGGACCGCGCCGCGGAGCTGCGCCTTGGCAAGCTGCCGGAGCTGGAACGCCGGCTGCGCGCCGAGGAGGAGCGGCTCACCGCCAAACAGGGCAGCCACCGGCTGCTCCGCGAGGTCGTCACACCCGACGAGATCGCCGGGATCGTAGCCCGCTGGACCGGCATCCCCGTCACCCGGCTGCTGGAGGGCGAACGGGACAAGCTGCTGCGTCTGGAGGACATCCTGCACGAGCGGGTCGTCGGCCAGGACGAGGCCGTCCAACTCGTCGCCGACGCCGTCATCCGCGCCCGATCCGGCATCAAGGACCCGCGCCGGCCGATCGGCTCGTTCCTGTTCCTCGGCCCCACCGGCGTCGGCAAGACCGAACTGGCCAAGACCCTCGCCGCAGCACTGTTCGACACCGAGGACAACCTCGTCCGCCTCGACATGAGCGAATACCAGGAACGGCACACCGTCTCCCGGCTCGTCGGAGCGCCGCCCGGCTACGTCGGCTACGAGGAGGGCGGCCAGCTGACCGAGGCGGTGCGCCGCAAGCCCTACTCGGTCGTCCTGCTCGACGAGATCGAGAAGGCCCACCCCGACGTGTTCAACACGCTGCTGCAGTTGCTCGACGACGGACGGCTCACCGACGCGCAGGGCCGCACCGTCGACTTCCGCAACACGGTCATCATCATGACCAGCAACCTCGGGTCGCAGCACCTCCTGCAGGGCGTCACCCCGGACGGGCACCTCACCGACCAGGCCCGCACCGCGGTCATGACAGCGCTGCGCGAATACTTCCGCCCGGAGTTCCTCAACCGCATCGACGAGACGGTGCTGTTCAAGCCGCTGACCCTGCCGGAGATCGAGCGGATCGTCGATCTGCTCCTCGACGACCTCCGCGCCCGCCTCGCCGACCGGCGGATCACTGTCGAGGTCACCGAAGCAGCCCGGCGCTTCATCGCCGAAGCGGGGTTCGACCCGGTCTTCGGCGCCCGCCCCCTGCGCCGCTTCCTGCAACGCGAGATCGAAACCCGCATTGCCCGCACACTGCTGACCGGCGACGTCCTCGACGGAGCCACCATCACCGTCGACCGAGGGCCTGACGGGATCGCCATCGACTGGAGCAACGAGCCGGCGACCGTCACGACAGCCGCATAGCCGCCCAGCTGGTGATCGATGCCCGCCGCGGTGTCGAGCACGGCTCCGGCCTTGGCGTGCATCGTTGGGTGGTCGAACAGGCCATCGCGCTGCTGCGCTGGTTCCGGCGGCTCAGGGTGCGCTGGGAGATCCGTGACGACATGCATGAAGCGTTCATGAGCCTGGCTTGCGCCATCATCTGCTACCGACGACTCACCGCTTCATCATGCTGTTGGGAGTTCTTGGTCAGGCGGTCCGGCTGCGGCCGGCACGGGGTTTGGCCGAGCGTGGGGGTGCGGCGCGCATGTGGTCGCGGACGCGGCCGAGGACGCCGCTGAGGGTGGTGAGGTCGCGCTGTTTGAGCGGGTCGAAGAGCAGTCGCCGGACGGCGTCGATGTGGCCGGGCAGGACGTGCGCGACGAGCGCGCGGCCGGCGTCGGTGACGGTCACGATGACGCTGCGCTCGTCGTCGGGGGCGGGTGAGCGGGTGATGAGGCCGCGTTTCTCTAGCAGTCCGGCCTGGTACGTCAGTCCGCTGCGGCTGTAGACGACTCCGTCGGCGAGGTCGGTCATGCGCAGCTTGCCGTCGGGGGCGTCGGTCCGGCGGGCGAGGATCTGGAACTGCACGTAGCTGAGGTCGCCGTCGGCCACCTGCAGCAGGTCTTCCCGCTGGCGCTGCCGCACACCCCGGGCATCGACGTCGCCGGCACGGTGACGGCAGTGGGCGGGGGCGTCAGCGGCCTTGAGATCGGTGACCGGGTCGTCGGGTTCCTGCCGATGACCGCCGCCGGCGCCGCCGCGCAGTACGTACTCGCCCCGGCCGAAACCCTGACCGCAGCCCCGGCCACGATCCCGCTCGCCGACGCCGCAGCGCTGCCGGCGACCGGACTCACCGCCTGGCAGGCGGTGTTCGAGCACGCAGACGTGCAGCCCGGCCATCGGGTCCTCATCCACGGCGCGGGCGGCGCGGTCGG
This sequence comes from Dactylosporangium cerinum, assembly GCF_042653625.1. Taxonomy (NCBI): domain Bacteria; kingdom Bacillati; phylum Actinomycetota; class Actinomycetes; order Micromonosporales; family Micromonosporaceae; genus Dactylosporangium; species Dactylosporangium cerinum. The sequence goes on from NZ_JBHSIU010000130.1 coordinate 953,306, forward strand.
CGGCTACGCTGTGCAGCTGGCCGTCCAGGCTGGCGCCGCCGTGGTCGGCACCGCCGGTGAACGCCACGCCGAGCGGGTCCGCGGCTACGGCGCGCAGGTGCCCGGCCGCGGCGCCGACGGCCTCACCAGCCAGTTCGACGCGGTGCTGAACTTCGCTCCGGTCGCGCCGGCCGACATGGCCGTGCTGGCCGGCCTGGTCCGTGACGGCGGCGCCCTGGTCACGACAACCACACCCGGTCCGCAGGACGACCTGCGCGGCGTGCGTTCGATCAGCGTGTTCGTCCGCCCCGACGCCGACCAGCTCACCGCGCTCGTCGACCGCGTGAACGCCGGCAAGCTCCACGTCCACATCGCCGACCACATCACCCTCGACGACGTTGCCGAGGTTCACGCCCGCAACGACGCCGGGACGCTTTCCGGCAAGACCGTCATCACGCTCTGACCTGTTCCGCCGGGCCGGCCGCCGGCGGCTGCACAGCCGCCGGCCCGGTCTCGCCGACCGGATCCGCGTCCTCGCCGCCCTGTGACGCCGCTCAACCCGGGCAATTCCCCGGCGATATGGTCACCCGCTGGGCGCGGAGCTGGTCGGGGTGAACACGAACGCCGTGCCGGTGGCGAGCCGCGGCTGGTTGTACGAGAACTGGGTCGCCGCCGTGCCGGACGCGTTCTCCACGCCGACCGTGGCGTTGCTACCGCGTTCGACGTCGTTGTCGAGCGAGTCGTAGTGCAGCGTGATCCGGCCGTCGGAGGCGAACACCACGGAGAACGACAACCGCCGGCTGTTGTTGCCGTACATGCGAACGTTGCGCCACTCGACGACCACCCCGCCGGCGGCCTGGCCCATCCGCACGGACGCCTGCGCGTCGACCACCAGGTCCTGCCAGCACGGGTACACCGCGGCGTTGGGCTGCGCGGTTGTCGGCAGCGCACTGTGCTCGACGTACGCGGTGCCCGGGTTGACGAAGCTGAGCTTGCCGTTGGTGTCGATCCACGCGCTGGTGTACGTCTGCCCGTACAGCTGCACCGGCGCCGGCAGGGTGACCTGCTGGATGTTGTCGTCACCGGAAAGGGGCACGACATTGCCGGCGGTGACGAAGGGCGCGGCAACCGTCGACACCGCATACCCACCGGAAGCCGGTGGTGGCGGTGGCGGTGGCGGTGAGGACGACGACGGGGTGTAGACGACCGCCTGCCCCGAGCGCATCGCGGGCGCGGTGTACGACTGTTGCATTCCCCCGATGCCGACGGTCGCGCCGGCACCCCGCTCGGCGTCGTTGTCGAGCTCGGCGTAGTTCGTCACCACGCCGCCGTCGCCGGAGAGGACCACCTCGAACGTGAGCCGCCCCGACGTGTTGCCGTAGATGTGGACGTTGCGCCACTCGATGACGACACGGCCATCGACCACAGCCATCCTTACCGACGCCTGCGCGTCGACCACCAGATCGTCCCAGAACGGATACACGGCGGCGATCGGCGCCTGTGACAGCGCGGTGTTGACGGCCTTGGATCCGCCCGGGTCGGTGAAGCTGACGACGCCGTTGGTGTCCACCCATGCGCTGGTGTACGTCTGCCCGTACAGCTTCACGGGCGTCGGCAGCGCGATCCGGGTCACGACGTCGTCGCCGGTGAGCGGCAGGATCGTGCCGGCGCTGACGAACGGGCGCGCCTGCGTCGCGACGGTGTAGCCGCCGGTCGGTGTGGTCGGTGTGGTCGTCGTGTAGGACGCGGTGTACGTGGTGGCCGTCGCCGGCGCGGTGATCACCTGCGTCGCGTTCCCGCCCTGCGACCAGGAGCCGAACGTGTACGTCGATTGCGTGGCCGGCGCGGACATGGTGACCGTCGACCCCTGGATCACCGTGCGGGTGAACGGGGTGGCGCCGCTCGACGGGCCCACGGTGAGCTGGAGGCCCGACGGATTCGTGGCGAACGCCAGGTTCACCGTCTTCGGGTCGAGGCGCAGCGTGGTGGCGCCGCTGAGGCCTCCGCTGTCGGTGGCGGTGAGCCGGAGCTCCAGGTACGACGGGTATTCGTGGTCGGCGCCGATGAACGAGCCCGACGCCGCACCAGCCCAGCTCTGCAGCGCGTGCGTGTGGCAGTTGTCGGCGGCGGAGCAGTGCTGCAGCAGCAGATCCCAGCGCAGGCTGCTCGCCGGCAGGTTCCCGTCCTGCGGATCGGTGGCGTGACCGGTGAAGGTCAGGGTCTGCCCGGTGGCCCACCGCGTGCCGGCGACGGGCGTGTCGATGACCGGGGTCGGCGCGGTGGTGCCGGCCCGGACCTGGACCGTCGCGGTGTCTGAGAGCCCACCCGCGTCGGTGACCCGCAGCCGCGCGGTGTACGTGCCGGCCGCGCTGTAGGTGTAGCTCGCCGTCGCGCCGGTCGCGTCGAAGGTGCCGTCACCGGTGAAGTCCCATTGGTAGGTGAGAATGTCCCCCGCGTCCGGGTCTGTCGTGCCGGCCGCGCTGAAGCTGACGGCCAGCGGCGGCGGACCGGAGGCCGGGGTCGCCGCGGCGGCGGCCACCGGCGGCTGGTTGCCGCTGCTGTACCGGATCCGGCGGACGGTGCCGCCGAGCAGGTCGACGTAGTACAGGTCGCCGCCGGGACCGACGGCGAGGTCCACCGGGGTCGCGACGCCGGGCGCGAACGCCACCATTCCGGCGCCAGGCAGGCTGGCGTAGATGCATTGCCGGGCGTAGTCGGCGAAGAACATGGCGCCCGCGTACTGTGCGGGGAAGCTGCCGCCGCTCGCCGGGTAGAAGGCCAGACCCGTCGGCGCGGAGCCGCCGGACGGGCACGGGTCGGCGCTGCCGGCGACCTTGTCGGTGTGCGCGTACTCCAGCTGCGGGGGCGTGGCGGTGCCGGCGCTGTACAGGCTCTCGCACAGGCTCAGGTCGGCGTTGTTGAATCCGGGCTGCTGGCGGCTGCCCTCGTAGCACGGCCAACCGAAGTTGGTCGGTGCCGGCGCGACCGGGTTGGGCAGCCGGTTGATCTCCTCCCAGTTGCGCCAACCGCTGTCGGCGATCCAGGCCTCGGTCGTGCCTGGGCGGAACGTCCAGCGGAACGGGTTCCGCAGCCCCATCGCCACGATGCGGCGCGCGTTCGCGTCGGAACCCGTCGAATAGAGCGGGTTGCCGGGCCTCGCGGCACCGGTGAGCGGGTCGACCCGGATCAGGGTGCCGCTGAGGCCGGTCGGGTCGTTCGGCGTGCGCAGGTCCTGGGCGCGCAGGGCGCCGCCCTCCGCGCTCGGCGGGCTCATCGCGCCACCGATGCCGCCGGGCGGGTCGCCGCACGGGTTGACGGGGCTGCCCGCCTGTCCCCAGTCGGTGTACGACGCGGTCGCTCCTTCGCCGCCGGTGACGTAGAGCGCGCCGTCCGGCCCGATCTGGACGTCTCCCATGTGGTGCGACTCGAACTGCACGCACCAGTCGTTCAGCAGCACGTGCTCCACGCCGCCGCTGAGCCGGGACACCCGCCCGCTGGCGACGCATCCCTGGCTGGGCGTCAGACAGCGGTCGTTGTAGACCGGCGCGACCCCGCCGACCGGCGCGTCGTACGAGTAACTCACGTACACGTTCGGGTTCGCCGGGAAGTCCGGCGGCACCGCGAGACCGAGCAGGCCCAGATCCTCGTAGTTGTAGACGTTGGTCGACAGGTCCGCGAAGACGTCCGGGCTGGGGTCGGAGACGCTGTCGAAAACCTTGACAACGCCCTTCTTCTCGGCCACGAAGACCCGCCCGTCCGGGGCGAAGACGAGCTTCGTCGGATGGTCGAGCCCGGAGAAGACGACCTGTTCGCTGAAGCCGCTCGGCAGCGATGTGCTCGCGCCGGCTGCCGTGGCACGGCTGAGCGCCGCCGCGGCCAGAGGAACGGCCACGCTCAGGGCGACCAGGGCGGACAGCATTGGACGGCGAGCATGCATCACTCGTCGGATCGTCCCAGTCGCGGCCGCGCGGGGAACCATACCGAGTGTGGGATCCCCCCGGCCGCAACCGGATCACCCGTCTCCGGCCCGCCTCGCCGGGCCTTCCATCACCGGTTGCTTGCTGGGCCCGTACCATAGGATCCGGGCACCATCGGCGGTCATCTTCAGCTTCACCGTCCCCGCGGGCAGGCAACCGGACGGGTCGCCGACCGTGACATCCATCGTCGCCAGGGTGACTTCATCACGGCAACGATCGGACAGCTGATGCGTGGTGCCGTCCCCCGCGACCCGGCCAGGACGGCGGTGCCCTTCCCGTTCGGTCTCGGCGCACTCGACATCGCGCTGGCCACGTTCGTGTGGACGCGGCTCGCCGCAGCGGTGCCAGCATGACCGTCGACGGACTTGTGCCGGCGCCGCACCCGGACGGCCGGCATTGAACCCGGTGTCGGTCATGCGGCGCCGGGTCGTGCTCGAAACCGCTGCCGGAACGATCGAGACATCGCGACTCCTGCTCGCCAACGGGGTCGACCACAACGTGCCCTGCAACGGCATAGTCATGACATCACCTCCGTCAGGTCGGCCAACTCGGGCGCCTTGGCGCGCAGCGCGGCCAGAGCGTCGCGGGTCTGGCTCTTCACGGTCGAGACCGAGCAGCGCATAGCGTCGGCGGTCGCGGTCTCCGTCAGGTCCTCGAAGTACCGCAGCACCAGTACTGCCCGCTGCCGCGGCGCCTTCACCACACCTCCCTGTCCAGACACACGCTCGCAGACCCGATCGCGGGTGGGGGGCTGAGAGTGGCGCCGAGCGTCACTGCGGCGCGAGATGAACGTCGAACAGGTCGCTGCGTTGGTGGACAGCCTCGGCGATCTCACGAAGGCAATCGGCCAGGCAACCCCGGAAGAGAAGCTGGAGGTTTGCCGTGAACTCGGGCTCAGGTTGACCTTCCACCCGGAATCACAAACGGCCCACGCCCAGTTGCAACCGGGCATGAGCCGTTGGGAAATAGTTCGTGTCGAAGGGGGACCCCGACACAGAAGCTCGGCACACGCGCCGAAAGCGTGTGCACATGCCGATAGCGTAGCCAGCTCAGCGTACGACCTCAACCGGCATGAAGGCAGTCCCGGAACGGTGACTCGGTCGGAACCAAGCCTCGGCGTGTTGTGCACGGGACCGAGGAGGATCGAGCCGTACATGGGCTGATCTTCGCCCGTACCCGGGCTGCTTGAAGCCGCCGTGGGGCACTCAGGTTCCGGGCATCACGGAGGCTGCGACAGGGGCCCTTTCTCGGATGTGAGGACTGGCGTTCTGCATCGAAGGTCAGCGACCGGCTGTTTACCGGCGGAGGCGGTGACAACCACGCTCGTGGTCAGTACAGCTAGCCGGCGGGCCGGCGGTGTGGACCTACCCCGGCAGGCTCGGGGCGCAATGTTCCCCTCAGTCGCAGTCGTGTCCGCTTTTCGACTTCGATCCGCTCTTCGACTTGCTCTTGCTGCTGCCACCGCTCTTCCCGCCTGGTTTGCCGGCGATGCTCATGGTGATCGTGTCGCAGGTGCCGCCCGAGACGAGGTTGCAGGCGCTGAGGGCCGGCGTGAGCAGCAGGGCCGCGAAGGCGGCGATGATGGCTTTGCGGGTGTGGGTCATGGCGGTTTCCGTCCGTGGTTGGCGTCGTCCTTGGAATGATGCACGGCGTTGTCGATTCCGTAGATCAGGTCTCCGACACACGGATGCGGCGTTGCTCACTCATCCACCCAGCAGGACGCGGACGGCGCCGCCGACCATGCGGGCGCACAGCACGCTCGACGGCGACAGCGGGATCGTGATGCCGCGCCCACGGTGACGCTGTGCACGGCAGCGCTGGTGGCCGTCGCGCGGTCCCAGACCGCGAGCGCCGACACCGGCACCGGCCAGGTCAACATGGCCGCCCGCTGGTACAACCCCGACACCGGCCAATTCGACAACCGCGACAGCTACGACCTCGACCCACGCTGTCAGCCCGATGACGAGCAACACGCGATGCTGCAAAGCATCGTCGAGTGGGCTGCCGAATTGGTGACCAGCAGCTCGCCCATAGTGGGCGAGTCGTACACCACCTCCGTGGACGCGACCGCCGGCCCGCCGACTCCTGACACCCCCGGCCGGACCGGATGTGACTGAGCGCGATAGATGGCGCGGTTGGCACGATAGTTGGCGTGTTGGCGCCGCGCGAGACCAGCGGCAGAAGCGGATGCCCGTGTAAGACTTGGGCCAGGGTCGTTCGTGGTTGCAGGGCCAGCGGTGGCACTACGTGGAACCATCGATGAGCCAGGTCCTTACCACGGTCGGCACCGAACCGTCGCCATTTCCTGCCCACAGTTGGGCATCCAGCCCGTTGAAGTACACGAGCCTGTGGTCGTCGCCCCACCATTCGACGCAGAACCCGCTCAGCGCCGTCATTCGGCGCAGCTGTGGGTGACGTTCGCGTAGACCTTCCAGGTATGCGTTGGCATCCGGCGGGGTTTCCAAGGCTGCTGGGCGCTGGTGGCCGAGGTCGTGGAGCAGCGCGTCACACTCAATGAAGTGGTCGAGCGAGGGGAACGTCTGCACATCGACGTTAAAAAAACGGAACCAGACCGTCAGGTCAGGAAGCACGAAGCCGCTGCGGCACCCGTCCGGCGACCGATCCATGATGGCGTATTCAAACGCAGTCTCGGCCGTGTCGGGGTCCACCTCCAGCACCGGCTCGAAGACGATCTCGGCGTCTCGAAACGGGCTGCGGTAGGTGAGCCCGGAGTAGCGGCGTTGGAGCCGCCGTAGGGTGGCCAGCGCGACTTCGTCGCTTCGCCCGAGCGCTGCGAGCATTGCTGCCCGGCAGTCCTCATCGCTCGGACCGGTATCAACTGGGACCGTCCGCGCATGTGTGGCAAGGAAGGCCCGCGCTCGATCGCTCAGCGAACCTGGCGCATCAAGGATGTGCGGCACTCACACATTCTCCGGCATGGTGCACCGGTGAACCAGAGGCGGGCGGGCCATACGCACATCGGCAAGACAGGGAAGCGTCGGCGTCGCCGGGGCGCGTCGCTCGCTGTGACGACCACGGTGCTGGCGCCGCGCGAGACCAGCGGCAGATCCGGACGCGTGATCAAGTGCGCTTGTCGGCGCCAGCGGTCGCTCTGCGCTCACCACCGTGCACGCCGGCCGCTCGCCGGTACCGGCGCGGAGGAGAGCCACGCGAACGTGCCGCGCGCCGTACCCTGCTGTCATGACATCCAGGGTGGTCGCACAGTTCCTCGCGGCAGCGGTGGTGGTGGCCGCTCTGACCGCCTGCACCACCGGCGCGGCGCGCCCGGCTGTGCCACTGACTGAGGCCACGCCCGGCTCCGACGACGTGCTGGTCGGCGCTTGGAGCTCGACGACGGACGGCGCCGCACACATCGAAGGCACGTTCCCCGTCACTCCGCCGCCCGAGCTCCCGAGGCCCCTGGGGTGGTACTTCTTCCTTCGGGCGCGATGCGCCGGCGACGGCACCATGTCGATGCGTGTGAGCGGAAAAACCGGCTTCGTCCAGACACACGAAGGCAAGTGCATCGGCAAGTGGGCCATTGGACGGACGTCGTTCCCGCCCGGCACCGCCACGGGCCCCTATGACCCCGGACCCTTCAGTCTCGCCATCGACCGGTCGGCGGGCGTCACCTCCTGGGACGTCGAGGCCTACGCGCAACGGACCGGCAACGTCTACCCGAACCCCAGCGCGTCACCGACATAGCGGCGCGCCGCCTCCGGCCCGGCACCGCGGCCAGGCACGTTCGATCTGGTCCATGACCGGCTCGTTGCCAGCGCAGCGCGACACCCACACGATGGACGAACGAACAAGGCATCCCAACCCGGCCAAGGTCACGTGCTCGCTCATCGGCAGTTCAGGAAGCCACCACTGCCGCCGGGTCGATCACCGATCGTAACGAGCAGCGACCGGCCGCTGCGCACCAACAGCGGCAGATGTGCGCGGCCGATCAAGACGTGCTGGGCTGAGTGCCTCATCGGTAGTAGGTCG